>JACRKG010000042.1 GCA_016215315.1 Candidatus Woesearchaeota archaeon
TCAACAACATAAAAGAATACATCAAACACTACAATGAAGCAAGACCTCACATGAGCCTAAACTACAAAACCCCAAAAGAAGTCTGGAATAACTTAATCAGGAACTAGTTTCGAAACCGGAACCAGTTTCGGGATAACAGAGGCAAAGTTTGCGATTAAAAAAACTCAGCAACATCAAGAAACTCATTATCCCCTAATACCAAGTAACATTCTGACACCAGAAGACTTCTTTGATACCAGTTTTAAAAATGCCGCCCCTGCGAGGAATTGAACCAGCCGCAAATCTTTGCCAAATATTTGATAGAAAGCACTTAAGTTGGATTTCCGCAAAAAGCTACAATCCAACGAACTACCAACAAAGCACAAATCAAAAAATCGCCCCTGCGAGGAATTGAACCCCGATCTCAAGGACCGCAACCTTGCATTCGAATCCGTTATACTACAGGGGCTTTTTATTTGAGTAACGATTTACTTTATTTAAAGTATATAGATAATTTTATTAATAAAACAAAAATTACAAGTTCATGGGAGAAGTATTAATACCGCCTTTTCAAAAAAAAGTTACAGGTCAAGTTATTTTTCTTGCTGGACCAATTCAAGGAGTTAATGACTGGCAGAAAGAAGCAATAAAATATTTCCAAGAAAAAATACCACACACTCATATTGCTTGTCCTAGAAGACCTGTTTGGAATGATAATAATGAAAAATTTAATTTTGATGAACAAGTTGATTGGGAAACTCAGCACTTAAATCTTGCAGCAAAAAACGGATGCATTCTTTTCTGGCTAGCAAACGAAGGAGAACATCATTGTGAAAGGTGTTATGCCCAGACTACCAGATTTGAACTTGCGGAGTGGAAAATCAAGCATGAAAGAGATGGAGTCAAGCTTGTAGTTGGAATTGATAGTGCTTTTTCTGGATCAAGATACATAAAAAGAAGAATAATTCAAGACTGTCCTAAAGTACCTATTTGCAATAGTTTGAAAGAAACTTGTGATAAAGTCATTCAGTTACTTCAAAAGAACTGAAGCCTTTTTTCTGAATTACTACTTTTTCTCCTAACTGTGATTTCACTTTTGTTGCTAGTTTTTCTCCAACAACATTTTTTAGTAATTCAAATTCTGCTTTTTTCACATCAGCAACATCTTTAATTCCTTTACTAAATAGTTTTCTTGCTTTAACTCTTCCAATACCTCTAAATTTTAACAGTGGAATTAATTCTTCTTTAATTCCATACTTTAGTCTTAATCTTGCACGATTTATTTGGCTCAGTAAATTTTGTTTTTGTTCTATTTTTGCAAGTTCGTGCAATGAATATAATAACCAGTCTGCAAGATTAAGTTTAGCTCTTGTCTCTCCAGGTCTTACGTTGTATTTTTTTAATAATTCATCTTCACTTATTTCTTCACACCAATCATTAAGCATTGAAGCAGTTTTTAGTGCTTTTAACCATGTTTCATATTCAGGCTCAAATTCACTAGGTTCTAAAGATAAAAATTCTTTATCATGCTGCAATGCTTTTTCTTGCAGCTCTTCAAAATCTTTTGTTGTTACATTAAGCAAAGGCCTCATTTCTAAACTATTACAAATTAGGTGTAATATTCCCAAATGAGATATCTTTTCTTCAGCACGTAACAATCCTTTTACAAATTCATGAGCCGTTAATGGATCAATGTATAATTCTGCCACTCTCATCCCCGCATAAGTGGCTTTTAATTTTTGTTCGGTTTCTTGAATAAAACCCCATTCTATTAGCAAGTCTTTCATTCTTTTCATTACACGTATTAGTTCTCCAACATCTTTGAATTGGTGCGCCCAAAAAGTTTCACTGAAAAACTTATTTAGTTTTTCAAAATCATTAACAAACCCAGCACTAATTAAGGACAGAACATAGGTTCTTAATACAGGTTCTACTGCCAATTTTGAATAAATATCTTCAGGCTCGCCTAGCAAATATTTTTCTTCTAATTCTTCTTTTTCATCATCACTTTTTGCTACAACAATTGCTTCGCCAAAAGAATCAAATTCAGGTCTTCCAGCTCTACCTGCCATTTGAAGAAATTCTAACACAGGAATATATTCCATGCCTCTCTTTCCATACCTTTGAACATCTCTAATTATCGCTCGGAATGCGGGCATGCTTATTCCAGCAGCTAATGTTGGTGTTGAACTAATAAAACGAATATTGCCCAATCTAAATTCTTCTTCAACAATCTCTCTCTGCTTATTATGCAAACCAGAATGATGAAATGCACTCCCTTTTTTGACACAATCAGCTAATCTCTTGCATTGTTTTGTTGGACTTCCTAAAACTTTTAAAATTCTTTGAGCAATAAATTCACAAGCGGGAGTAGAATGTAATTTTTTAGCAATATCCTCTGCACACTTCTCAGCACTTCTCTTGGTGTTCACAAAAATAAAAGCCTGTTTATTTTTCTCAAAAGTATCAAGAGCAAGATCGACAACATCATTGCTTGTTTTTTGTTGAATGTTTTGAGTTTTCATGAAATTCTAGAACACCTCGGAATCAAGAACTCTCAAGATACCCCGAAACCTTTCTGACTTCAAACGATTTTTAGTGTTGAGTAAAACTGAGCCCGATGAGATTTGAACTCACGACTTCTGCCTTATCAGAGCAGCACTCTAACCAGACTGAGTTACGGGCTCACAAACGGAGTTTATAGTCCATAGCGTACAGTTTGTAGTCATCCTATAAACTGCAAACGGTAAACTGTAAACTACCTCAGTAATGGTTTGTGGTTTAAAAAGGTTATTGAAAAAATTTCGTTTTTTCATCAGTATTTTTCAGCATAATAATATTTAAATAACTCCAGTTAATACGATTTAATGATGATAAAAGCAATCGTTGTGCTTTTGTTATTGCTAACTGCATGCACACAAAACATAAATTATACACATCAAAAAGAAAGTAAAAATACAGATTATTTCAAAAATATTAACACATCAGAGGTAGAAATAATTAAGCTAGAAAGTCCTGCATTTAAGGATGGGGAAAGTATTCCTTCTAAGTACACTTGTGATGGTGACAACAGTATTATTCCATTAAAGATTTCTGGTGTTCATAAAAATACAATTAGTCTCGCTCTAGTGTTAGATGATCCTGACGCTCCAGTTGGTATTTGGGACCATTGGATTTTATGGAATATTCCTCCAGAAACAAAAGAAATTAATGATGAATTAAAAGTTCCTCATGGAAAAAACAGTTGGGGCAAACAAAAATACGGCGGTCCTTGCCCTCCAGACAAAGAGCACACTTATATATTTACACTTTATTCATTAAACACAAAACTAGTTCTTCCTGAAGGAAGCACTAAAAATCAATTAGAAAAAGCAATGGAAGGGCATATTATTGAAAAGGCCATTTTGAAAGGGAGGTATAATAGAAAATGAAAAACATTTTTTCATCAAAAAAATTAATTGCGCTAACAATATTACTTTTACTGATTGTTTCTTGCAGTAGTGGTAATAAAGTTAATAATGATACAAATCAAAACAAAACAAGTGAAACGTCAACCACAAAAGAGACCAATAAACCTGCCGAACCTACCGGTCCTGGTCCTAATGATCCTCAATTTAAAATAACAACACCTCAAGAAGGCAGTACTGTTGGTAAAGCAGAATTTGTTTTGGAACTTAAAAATACAGAATATCCCAAATTCTTAGCAGTTTACGGAGAAAAAAATTCCACAGAAATAGGAGATGTTTTTACTCTTAGCTTAGAAAATGGAGAACACACCGTAGAAATTAGATTATTGGATAAAAAGAATACTGTTCTCGACACTAAAAAAGTAAAGTTCACTTTATTAAAAAGTGCTGAAGAAATAAAAAGAGAAGAAGTAGTTCAACAAGAACAGAAAGCAAAAGAGTTAGTTAAAAAAGAAGAAACAAAAACAGAAACTCCTAAAGTTGAAACACCTCCAGCAAATATTGAAACAGCCGATACTTCTGAAGCAAAAAGTTTAAGTCTTGATTTTGATATCAAGTTTCCACCGCCAGGATTTGGAGTTAAAGGAAATATTGTTGCTGTACGATTAATTCCTTCAGCAAGCTTTACTTTCGGAGCATTAAACACAACACACGTTCCAGGAAAAGGATACTTCAAGTATAAACTCAACAACGGAAATTGGACTGAGGAAGAAAGTGCAACTTTTACAGTCAAGGATTTAGAAAAAGGAACTAACACGGTTTATGTAGAACTGATGAGAAATGATATGACTAGTTATGGAATACAAAAACATGTTAGTTTTGAAGGACAAACAGTAACTGGGAAGAGTTAAAAAAAATAATTGAGAATTAGTAATTAGTTGTTCAAAGCTTACAGCACTGAAACAGACAATGAGCAACTCGATGACACCCAGTAATATTTTGACACCAGAATCAACCTTGATACTCGCACCATCAGTACCAGTAAAGTTTGATATCAATTGAAACCAATGACTTCCAAGTATTAAAGTGGCGCCCCGGGCCTGTGTCCCGCTAACAAGATCGTCGCTGCAATCAAAATTTCTATTTCTTTTTTTACTTAAATCTCCTTCTATATAATAATTTCTGTACTCTCGAATATAATTGAATTTTGCATTACATTTTGCATTACTAAACACATTACAAATCTAGCAAAATGAACTACATATATACTAATGGGAGGAAATGAAAACACAAAAATACCAAATTCAAAAAAGAAAAAATTGCAGTTTTGATTTTTGTTTCAACTGCAACAAAGTGCTAACAATTTCTGACTTCGTGTATTGTGATGAGTGTTTAGAATTTTTTGAGCGTGTTTGGTACAAACAAAATTATGGAGGAGGATTAGTATGAAAAAAGAAATTAATGCTCTTCATCGAGCAGAAAAAAAAGAAGTGTCAGAAAATTTGCAGGAAGGAGCTAACAAGCTCCTTTCTGCCACGTTACTTTCAGCAATTGTTGGTGTGAGTGGTTTTTGTTATCACCAACACAACAAGTTGGTTCAAACAGAATCAAAACTTGAAGAAACAACAAAAGAATTAACTGAAACAAAATACAAATTTAAAAATACCACAGAACAAAGTGAAAACAATTATGACTTACTACTCAGAGAAGTTGTTAGAAAGGAAGCCAGTTCTTACCCTTGGCATTTATACTTTAGCGATGACAAAAATTACGCAGAAATCATTTCAGGCTTGACCCTTGAAAGAAAACCAACAAACCAAGAATTCAAAATTATTCTAGATGAAGTAAAGAATTACAGAAAGGAATTTTACAATTCTGGAGGTGCCAAATGAATTTTAGAGAAATTTTATTTTTTAATTTTTTATTCGCATGCTTTTACTCAGGAATAACAGTACTAATTGTAACCTACTCAACAAAACAACTAGATTTATTTTCAGTACTTATCCTAGGCTTATTCGGCATTCCATTACTAACTTCATTCTTATTCTTCTTCCCAAACTTAAAAAGTGAAAAAAGAACAATAGTACAAATTCCCGAGCCTGAGTTTTTTGAAAATAGTTTTGGAGGTGGAAAAAATGAAGAAAATATACAAGACATTGATTAATTTGTTGGGGTTGCTTTTAGTGGTAAGTTTGCCATTAAACCAAGTATACGCAAGTAGTGAATTTTCTGAACCACTAAGCTCAAACGACAAAGCAATGCTAAAACAAATGCTAAAACCAGTAATAAACGGAATAAGTGCTTTACCTTACGTAGCAACAGCACTAGCAGTACTCTACATTCTCTACGCAGGAATAGGGTTCGTAACCGCAGGATACGACACTGCAAAAAAAGAACAAAGCAAACAAGCCATAGGATTGACTTTGGTTGGTTTGGCTGTTGTGTTTGCTGCACCATACCTTGTTCAGTACTTAATGGCATGAAAATCAACAAATTTTTTTTTGTTTTATTAATATTTTTAGTACTTCTTACTCCAGTATTTGCAGTTAATGAAGAACCTACAAAAGAAGAATGCAGTTTAATGAACATAAAACAATGTATTATTGATGTAGTTGCAGGAATTTTTAATCTACCACTACTTCCTTTTATTCAGTTGAGTTTAAGTTTTTTAAAAGTTCAGCCAAATATTGATGTTTTCTATAATTTATGGCATACTATTATAATAATGCTCAGTGCATTATATGTTTTAGTTTTTAGTGCTAGTGGGTTATACTTGATTCTGAAAAGTGATGATTTAGAAGGCCGTATAAAAGCGAAACAATTCATAAAAAATAGTCTAATAGTTTTAATGATCATACCAGCATCATTTTATTTATACCAAACATTGCTAGCTTTTAGTGGCGGATTAACTAATCTGAGCTTGAACTTGGTTGATGAAAAATTTTTGTACATTGACTTCTCAAACATCACCAAAGCAATAGAAGAAATACTAATGTACGTGTTTTATTTAGGAATTTTAATAATAACCTCATTATTCTTAAGCATAAGATATTTCTTCGCCAGTATCGGAGTGGTATTTTTTCCTTTAGGAATATTTCTTTACTTTATTCCATTCACTAAGAATTATGGAAAACTAATCCTAAACCTAACATTTATCAATTTGTTTATTCCTTTTTTAGCAAGCATAATTCTTGCAGGATTCTCACAATTAAGCCAACAAGGATTGTTTGTACATTTTGAAACATTGCTCGCCACTAGTGCATTTCTAACAATAGACTTGATGATACTAATAATTGCCTTATTCTGCATTCTTTCAGGAATAAATCAATCAATAAACTTTTTCAAAGGAGGTTACGAATGGGTTACGACGTACCACAAAAACTAAAATACAAAGAAATCATCGCATTCGGACTAACGTTAAAACAATTAATCATAACAGTAATAACTACAATAATAATTGGAACAATATTACTTCCAGACTTAAAAAACCCAATAAAAATCACACTATCCGCCATAATATTCTTAATTGGTTTCGGAGTAACATTTTTAGAAGTAGAAAAACATTTTATGAATTTATACAAATTTTCTCGTTTCAAAAAAGCAAATAGCAAAGACGAAACATTAAAGCAATATTTAAGCATCAAAAATTTAAACGGAAATACACTAAAATTAAACAATAACACTCTACTAGGTTTATTAGAAGTAGAACCAATAAGTATTAACTTACTGAGTGACTTACAAAAAGAAAGCATCACTCAACAATTTCAGAAATTCTTAAACAGTCTTGACTTTCCAATACAAATCATAACAACAACTAATACTCAAGAATTTTTTCAGAAAAATTTTTTTGTAATAATACCTAAAAAAAGTGATTTAACAACACAAGTAAGCCTAGTAAGAAAAAAGCTCAAAGAATGCGGCTTAAACACAAAAATACTCAAAGATTACAAAATCATTCAAGTATTCAACAACTTCTTCAAAAACAAAACCGCAGAAGTAAGCATCAAAGAATTAAGAGAAAATTATGCCCACCATATTCTAGCTCCTTGCGAAATAAAGAACAATAAAGACTTTTTAGAACAAGAAAACAATTATTCAAGAGTTATTAGTGTTGTAGGTTATCCTAGGAGTGTGAACTTTGGCTTTCTTGATAAAATCATCAAAATGCAAGAAAAAGTCGACCTAAGCATTCACTTAGAACCATTCAGCATAGAAAAATTAACTATAAAATTGAATTCAGAATTGCAAAAACAAGAAGCAGACCTTTACAGCGTCAAAAACAAAGGAGGAAGCAACCCAATACTAGAAATCAAACACTCAGACACCAAAAAAGTTCTTGAAAACCTACAAAAAGGAGAAGAAAAACTATTCCTAGTAAGTTTATATTTTCATTGCAAAGCCAATAACTTGAAAGAACTCGACTTATTAACTGAAAAAATCAAAAACGAACTAAACAGCTTGCTAATGATTCCAAAAATTCCTTTATTCACACAAGCCCAAGCACTAAAAAGCTGCCTACCACTATGCCAAAATATTCTGAAAGAACAAAGAAATATTACCACAAAACCATTAAGTGCATTTTTTCCTTTCACAACGAGATTCAACACACAAGATAAAGAAGGAGTGGAATTCGGAAAAAACGAGATTGGACAGCCAATAAAAAAAAACATTTTCAAATTATCCAATCATAACGGAGCAATATTAGCTTCTAGTGGTGGAGGAAAAAGTTACTTAACAAAACTATTAGTCCAAAGATACACCAAAATACCAGACCAAAAAGTTTTTGTGATTGACCCCGAAGGAGAATACACTAACCTGATAGAAAAACTCGGCGGACAAGTAATAACTATAGGAATAAACAGCAAAAACAACATCAACATTTTCGACAGTTTTGGCCAAGATTTGAAAATTAAAAAATTAAAAATTCACGAAATATTTTACTTATTATTTCCTGATCTAGGAGAAGTTCAAAGAAGTTACTTAGATAAAGCAATACAATACGTTTACGAAAAACACGCAAATGATGGCAAGACTCCTTTTATCGGAGAACTCTATCATTATTTAACTCAAAAAGAAAGCGAAGCAAAAGACCCCATAGACAAAAAAGTATTGTCTGGAGTAAATAATCGCTTAAGCATGTTTGTTACTGGTGCTTTTGACTTCATGAATCAGCAAACAAACATAAAATTAGAAAAAAGCCCTGTTTGCTTCTATCTGAAAGACATACCTAGCATGATTCAGCCAGCACTAATGTACTTAATCATGGATTACTTATACGTTCAAATGAGAAATACTCCTTGTAACAAAATAGTTTTTGTTGACGAAGCATGGAATTTATTACAAAAAACAAAAGAAGACACATACTTATTCAAACTAATAAAAACCTGCCGAAAATACAAAATGGGAATATTCCTAATAACACAAGAAGCAGACGACCTAGTCAACGACAAAACAGGTAAAGCATTACTAGCAAACAGCTCAACAACAATATTGTTAAGACAAAAAAATAAAGTAATAAACAAACTAAGTGAAATCTTTGACCTAAACCATGAAGAAAAAATAAACCTAACAAACGCAAATATCGGCAGTGGTATTGCTATTTTTGATAAAGAAAGACATGCACTAAAAATAGTTAGCAACAAAGAAGAACACGACTTGATTGAAGAAAAAAAAACTCAAGAATTTGAAGAAGAAAACCCATACCCAGACCTAGACCTTAACAAACCATACCACAAATACTCAGACCTAACCAATGACAAAATTACATTCCTAATAAAAAAAGACTATCTCATCACAGACTGCACACCAATAGGTCACATAAGAAGCTTCAAATTCCTAGTCAAAAAAAATGCACGCCAAAGCCCACACCATTACTTCCTAGTACACAACATACTAGAAGAAATAAAAAAACACACTAACAAAGTATTTGCATTCGAAACAGTAAGACCTGACATAATATTTGAACACAACAACAAAAAATACGCAATAGAAATAGAAACAAGCAAATTTTTAGAACATCATAAAAAAAGAATTTTTGATAAAGTCAAACAAAATAACGAAGAATTTGGTAAAAACTGGTTCTTCTTAATTACTAAGGCCCAAAATTTCTACTTTTACAGCAAACAAGCCCCAACGTACAAAATTTTTGAACTTCAGACCGTTCTAAGACAAATTTTTGAAAACACTTCCCCTCCCCATATAACGGTCATGGGTTTAAGAAATGAAACACCAAAAAATCCCGATTTTGAGTACTTAAAGCCTATCGCCATGCAAAAAATTGAGGCTCCAGACACTTCAAGTACCTTTTCATGCAAAAATTATGAAGGTGAGAACAATGTATGCTGACATAATAAAATTTACAACGCTTAAAGAATTAGTCAAACCATCCAGTATGAAAATATCACAACAATACATTTACGAACTAAACAACGAAGTGCTAAGACTGATCGATAAATCAATTAGCCGAGCAAAACATTCAAGCAGAAGAAAACTATTAGCAAGAGATGTTTGAATTTATTCTAACAAAAAATTATTTGTTTTCGGATATTTTTGTTAGTTCTTTTTTGAGTTCTTCTTCAATTTTAGTGCGGAGTTTGTATGTGTTTCCTTGCATAGCATAGCCAAACCAACCATTGAGTGAGTCTAAGACGTCATAAGCGCTTATCAGATTATCTTTGTGATATTCTAATAGTTCGTTTAATCTGTTTTTTGCTTTTCTTAGATTTCTTTGGCGTACTAATTTGTGATGGGGGAATATTCTGAATCCTAAAAAACTTACGCCACGTTCAAGAGGTATTATTTTACATTTATTTGGGTGAATTTCTAGCTTCAGATTGTTCTGTAAAAATTCTTGAATTTGAATTTTGTACTTTTCTAATTTGTTTTTAGTGTGGTGTAGAATGACAAAATCATCAACATATCTTATGTAATATTTGGCTTTTAGTTTGTGTTTGACAAATTGATCTAATTCATTTAGGTAAATATTTGCGAAAAATTGACTTGTCCAATTGCCTAAAGGCATTCCTTTACCCCGGACACCTGAATCATAATTATTCAGGATTATCTTAATTAGCCAAATAAGTTCTTCATCTTTTGCTTTTCTTGAAATAATGTTTAACAGAATATTATGGTCTACTGTTTCAAAGTATTGTTTAATGTCTGTTTTTAGAACAAAGCAATTTTTAGTGTTGTTCTTGGAAACTTTCATTTTGAATATATCAAAACGTTTTAATGCGGGTAAAGTACCTTTACCGATCCTACTTGCGTAACTGTCATAAATAAAGCCTGGCTCAAAAATGGGATGCAAAATATTAACTAATGCATGATGCACAACACGGTCACGAAAATCGCTTACACAAATCAATCTTGTTTTAGGGTCTCTGAGAACAAATGTTCTTAATGGTAATGGTTTGTATATTTTCAACCGAAGTTCGCGTAAAAGAATAACTAAAGTTAGTTGCCATTTTTCAGAAAATTTGACAACTTTAGGATTTTCCGATTTATTTTTCCTGGCATTTTCATAAGCAAGCTCCAGATTGCTAAAAGAATAAAGTCTCTTCCAGAGATTGGATGTTTTCATTAATACTTCCTCATTTTAAAAAACCCCTTTTGTCTGCTATGGCTTAATTGGATATATCATTCACGAGAGGGCCTGTTGTTGTTGATGCTGTCATTAGCATTGATGTTGAAGTTGTTGTTGATATTGTTGACACCAAACACCACAGCCCGCTCTGTAGCCTTGCTATCATACACTATTCACCACCACTTCAATTAGTTAAACTAAGTTGTTGTGGTTGTATTTTATAACAATGTCAACGATCACGTTGAGCTCTTGTCTTAATAGCAAGACGTGTGGTCGATCCCTTTAAGCCTAGGCGCTTTGTGCGCTATACGGCATAAACAAAAGGGGGTAAAAAACAGAAGAAACAGGATATATAAAAAATTAATCATTACCTTTATTTCTTATGGAGAATTTTCGCGCACAGCGACCACCCCACGAGAGGGCCTGCTGCTGACGCTGTCATTAGCATTGATGCTGAAGTTGTTGCCGATATAGTTGACACCAAACACCACAGCCCGCTCACTGTTTCTTTTTATTAAAGTAGGGATCCATAATCTTATTTCTCTAAGATTTCCATTTCTTCTAGGACTAAAGTATTGGAATATTTCTCCTGCTTGTTCGTAGCCTTCGCCCAATAATTCTTGAAGTACGGGTTTTGCATTATCTGGAATAGGATTTATGCTACCTAAATTTGTTTCGGCTTGTTCTGGAGCTAAAACAAAATAAGACCAATCCTCATTTGCTTTAGTGAATTCTGGAATTTCTAAATTATTTTTTTTAGTGCTTCCGTCTAATTGCAAACTATCAACTACTGCACCTAAACCTGCACCATAAATTACTTTTGTACCCGTGTGAGGATATTTTTTAGTCCAGTCTTCATTAAATAAGTCTTGACACTCTTTAACAATTTCTTGATAGTTAGAATCATTTCTTAATTCATAAAGTGCTCTGGCCATTTGATACAAAACAATACTATTAGGAACAACAATTCCGTCACTTCTTCCAGCACAATGAGTTCTCCAATCATCATGCTTCTTAGAACTATCACTATCCAAATAATCATTTAATAATTTCACGCTACCAATACCTGCAAGATTGTGAAAAACATATCCGTCACTAACTTTTTCCAAACGAATTTCACTACCAGAACCATCACTTCTTCCAGCGGGAGGTTTAATATCTGGCAAAATGTCTCCTGGCTTCCATATTAAGCTTTCAAGTTTTTCTATAGGAATTATTCTGTTTTTCATTTTGTTATTAACACCTCAAGACCATCACTTAACATTTTGTTTTTGTCGTGAACTGGAAAATAATGAACTTCTCTATTATTTTTTATTGCATTTCCTAAACTGTATGTTCCTCCTATCTCGAATAATAGAACATCTGTGTTTGGTTGTTTAGCCAGCTGAATCATTTTCTTGCTCTCACGCTCAGTTCTACCACCAATACACAGATTACCGTCTGTAACAACAACATGAGCTCTTTTTTTGCCGTCATTTCTTATTTTAATATCTAGATCTTCTTTACTGTATCCATTATCTGGCTCAAAAATAACTTTCAAAATATCTGTCGCGGGATTTTCTAAAAATGCATTTACATCAATCTCATCGCTGCTAATTTGTTGGTCAGCAACATTATGAAAAATAACCTTACAAGATTTTCTTAATAATTTACTGGCTTGACTCAAAGCACCTAAATATCCATACAAAACATTACTCAACATATCCCAGCTACTGCCATCATTAAAACCAGTATTACCTCTATTCATGCTTCCGCTGCTGTCTAAATAAAACTCAACAACATCAGGAACATCCACACTCTGTTCAACGTAAACAATATTCCTTAATTCCTGAGACTTTATTTTATACTCATTAAGCCTATAAACTCCATCACCTAAAGGAATTAAAACAGGTAGTTTAGTTCTCTGCTGAAACCTAGAAATACCAGCAAAATTCAATTTACTTAATTCTGTCTGATTAATTACTTTTGAACTTTTCAACACAAAACGTTCTTTCTTACCTACTACAACTTGCTCTCCAACCTTGCCACCACTCTTAATTCTAACCTCAGGACAATTCTTTTTATAAAACTCATGAGTTGCGAACAAGTCCAAACCCTCACTAGAATTATCTTTTCTTTTTCCTTCTTCATCAACATTTGCTAAGTCTTGCAAAAACTCCTGCTGTTCTTCACTAGTCATATCATCAAGCAAGTCCTGCAAAACACTATCCATATCAGAACCGCTTCCTTCTCCTTGAACATCATTTCTTCCATTAGGCATTCCTTGCTCAACATAAGGACCTAAAACACTCATAAAACGCTCAATACCCGCATAACGATCTTCACTACTGAAAACATTTCTAACATCACTAACAATTTCAGAAACATTCTCAAAAACTTTTCCGCTTTTACTTCCAAAATATTTTTTCACTTTATCAATTAAAGAACCTTCTTTAGATGAATCTTTTCTATTCAATAAAACATTCACGGCTTTGACTGCTAATTCAACTCCTTTACTTTTTGTTTTCTGAGAAAAAAATCCTTGAACGCTCTCAGGACCGTAAAATGCACCATACAAAAATCTTGTAATTGTATAAAAATTAGTTTTTTCAGGACTCTTTTCTAATTCCAACAAATCCCATATTGGAATAATATCATCACGAACCCAACCAGATTCTTTATTATCTAAATAAAAACGATTGTCTAAAATAAAATCTTTAACTGCATTCTGTGAAGCTAAAACTTTCATAACCTGCTCTTTAGGCTTCAAATGAGGTTCAGCTCTCAAAATACCTCTACGAATACTCTGATGAATCTTCTTATTATCTTCTTTACTAGAAGGAGCTTCTACAGGATGATACAATTCATGATACAATAAATAATGCAAAGTATCTCGGGCTAATTCTTCACTACTTCCGCTCCAATACTTAGTAACAACATTGTCAAATTTTTTTCTTAAATCTTCATCCTTAAAAATTAAAGCCCAAATTTTTTTTAAATCAGTATAAAAACTCCAATCCCTACCAGCCTCAACTTTTTTAGCTTCCTTAACAACAGAAATATCACCCCACAAAGGAAACTGATCTCTAACTTCTTCACGCCAAACTACTTCAACCTCATCCAACAAATCATTCAAACTTCTCGTTTTTGATTCAGTTACAATGGTTGCCATTTCAATTACCTTTATTTCTTATGGAGAATTTTCGCGCACAACGACCACACCACGAGAGGGCCAGTAGTTGACGCTGTCATTAGCAACGATGACGAAGTTGCCGTAGATACTGCTGACACCAAACACCACAGCCCACTCTTCGCTTCCTGTTGTTGGTTTAGTACGTCTCCATAAATAAATTTTTTTACCAGTAATCCAATTCATAACTTCTTTAATCTTAGTGATATTATCAGTGCCACATAATGGTTTAACAGCATTTTCTAGACCTGGTTCTACATAGCCATTATTTCCTGCGATATCTTCTTCAATTTCAAATTCGATCTTATAACCTTTGTTGTGAATTACTTTATCTTTTCCTCTTGAATTATAAATCGCACGAGTACTTGTTGCCATCCAAGGTTTTTTAGGATCAAAATCCTCAACAAGCAATGCTTTAATTCTTTCAACTAAACCAGAATAAATTCCTTCCTTATTATCATAAATTGCAAACATAATCGCAAACCAATCAGGAACACTGCCAAGTTTAACTTCACTATCTTTAGTTAACTCAATCCACTCACCCTGAGTGTGAGAATTACCTCCATCCAACAAATCCTTCATAACTCCAAAAGAATACACTCCTCCATTATACTGCACATTTCTCAAAACATAACGATCACCTAATTCCTCAATACAAAAATCAACTCCCGAACTTCCAGAACCATTACTACTTCCTGCAGGAGGTTTAATATCTGGCAAAATATCTCCTGGCTTCCATATTAAGCTTTCAAGTTTTTCTATAGGAATTATTCTATTTTTCATTTTATTTTACCTTATAATGGCTCCAAGTCTGTGCTCGTAAACACTTGCATCTTTTTTATGTGCTTCATAAACTTCTTTAAAATTATTTAATGGATCTTCAGCTTTTAGTGCAGTAACAACTTCAGATTGGTATTGTTTGCTAAAATAATCCAGAACAACCAAATCAGCAAGTACTCTGGAACGAATAACACTATCAGCGACACCTCCATTATTAGAAATATTTAATGACTCAATATTTTTTTGTAATGTATTTGAGAAAGCATCAAAACCCCCAGTTCTTCCTGCATGAACTGAAGATTGATAAACCGCTTGCCTAAATCCAAAACCTTCAAAAAAGGGCTTCATTTTTTTGTAAGCAGATAAGCCATCATTAACTAAACTCATTAATCCAGAACTATCAACACCAGTAGCTCTTTTACCTTCAAGAACAATACCTATTCCCGCAATAACGTCCTGCAATGAAACTTGAGGCGTATAACTGTCATTTTTTATACTCTTTATAAATGCAAGAACACAACTTAAATCTCGAATTTTTCCTAAATCTCTACGTACAAAACCATGCTTCAATCCTTTTTGAATTTCAACAATTCTAGTTAAGTCATTACTTTTATTTACCTTAAACTTAGGCGTATAACCTCCATTTTCCATTAAAGCTTTGTTTCGCTCAAAACTCTCCACAGGATTCTTGCCAACATAACCAAGCAAAACATCAATAGCTTCTCTACATTCTTCATCCAAATCAACACCTAATGTTTCACTATCTGTAACTACAGGATACCACTCTCTCCAGCCACCATTCAAACCAGTTTTTTCTCTGAAAAGATTCCAAAACTTATCATGCAATTCACCAATCACTCTTTTATCTAATTGTGTTGACCCTGCTTCTTCAACTCCATTAGGAAAATCCATTTTTAAAAATCTGTTTTCTCCAGCTAAATCAAGCTCCAAAGCACCAGTATATTGCGCATCCGGAGGATTCATAGCACCAACAACATACAATCTCTTAAAACGATCAGTTCCAGGAATAGGAATTCTCAAATAACCAACATCTCCATTAACGTTAATCTTACTATCAACAACCTGTAAAACTTCGTTGCTTTCACCACGATTAACTTCATCCAACAAAACAGCTCCATACTTGGCGCACTTTTCCAAATTAAGAACAGTCTTAGGCATATCATTATCAAGAATGTTATCAGTAAAAAGTTCTAAAGGGCTGCAACCCATAACTCCGCTGCTCAACCTTAAAGTATCATACCCACCATTACCAAAAACAGCTCCACACAAACCATCAACAGTAAAAGTCTTACCCGCACCAGTACATCCAACAAAAAGAGGTAAAGCACGATCCAAAAACATACCTCCTAACAAAAAATCCAAAACAGTAAACTCAACACCATTTTTACTTGGAAGCATACCACAACCATTCAAAAAACGAACATCAACTTTATCATCTTTTTCTTTCAATAAAACATAAGGAGTAGGACTAACAACATCATCTAAAACCTCATAAACACTACTAATAAACGCCTTTCTTAAATCAACAATATTTTCTTTTTTAACAATCATTTTTCACCCTCCAAAACACCTTTTTGAGTGTTAACAATAGTAAGAACACCACAAGTATATAAATCTTTCGATTTGTAACCACTATTGAGTGGTTATTTTGCAAAAAACTAGAACTATGCGAGAGAGAAAAAAAACTGATTTAACCAGCTTTTTCTTTAACCCGAGTTTGACAAGTAAAGTTTTTAAAGAATTAACTATTCTATTTGTAGATAAAAATGAAATCTGAAGGTGAATGTAAATATTGTAAAAAAACTTTCTCTGCAATAGGTATGCCAAAACATTTATTGGTGTGCGCTGAAAGAGACAGTCTTAACAGTAAGGGTGAGAACACAATATTTCTTATTAGAGCCTGCACAGGACCTTTTTTTGTGTATTTTGAAGTTAAAGCGGATTCGACTTTAGAAGAAGTTGATGAATTTTTGCGTGATTTGTGGCTGGACTGTTGTGGACATCTTAGCGCATTTAAAATAAATAATATGACTTATTATTCATCTTGCGAAGACGCTGAGCCAGGGGATAAAACAATGGATTATAAACTTTCATCAGTTGTTAATGTGGGTTCTTCTTTTTTTCATGAATATGATTTTGGTACAACAACATATCTTGGCCTAAAAGTTATACAAAAAAGAAATAGCCGTCTGAAAAAAATTGAAGTAATTGCTAGAAATAATCTTCCAGATTTTAAGTGTAAATGCGGAAGCAAAGCAGAAAATATTTGTCCCGAGTGCATCTGGGAAGGTAATGCATTGTTATGTTCAAAATGCGCTCAAAATCATGAATGCGGAGATAAAGATTTCATGCTTCCGGTAGTGAATTCTCCCAGAATGGGCATGTGCGGGTATACCGGTCCAGATTAGAAGAATCATTCCAAATATTCAAATATGAGGTCATAAATATTAAGATATGCTATTTTATGCTTTAAAATCCTCGAATATTTCTCCACTTTTACATTTTGGACATTCTGAACTGGTGAGAATTTCTTTTTCTCCTCCGCTAATATGTCCATATCTCTCCAATTCATATTTTTCTTTCATTATTCTTTTTATTTCCTTCTCAATAAACATATTTTCAGCAGGAGTATTTAATTCAAAATATCTTGTTTTTATGCCGTATTTGTTTTTACAGTTCATGCATTCAACAGGACTAAAACCTTCAAACTCTTCAGGAATCTTTACTTCAGGTGGTTTTAATTCTTTGATCTCAATTTTTGGCATGAAGCTGCAGTCTTCAAGTTTAATATCATTAATGCAAAGCCAATTCATTGTTTCATTTTTTATTTGTTTATCCCTATGCTCAAACCATTTTTCCCTAAATTCTGGATGCAGGTTAAGAAGTTCTTTGAAATTTCTGAATGGTTTGGTTCGCTCTAATGCTTTATGAAACCTTTCTGCTAACGCAAAATTATCATTCTGTATTTCATAAATAAAAGATTCCATAACTTTAAAATCATCATCAGGCATTCTCGGCTCAATCGCAATAAAATCATCACCTTCAACCTTTTTAAGGTTTTTTTCATAACCATCTTCACATTCACTAATAAAAACTATTTCATGCCTGCTTTTATCTACAAAGCAATGGTGCTCAAAAGATGCCGTTTCTAGGGCATCCTTAATTTCATCAAAGGGGATTTTTAGCTTCATTTTTTTTATCTTCTAATAAATTACGACTGAATTTATCAAAATCAGAATCTAATTGTTGATGTTGATTAAACTCATCGTACTCTTTAAATGCTTTATTCTCTGCATCTTTAAAAGAAATTTGTCCTTTTCCTTCTAAAACTTTAAACTCGTTAAATTCCAAGAATTTATTCACACTTTCTGCGAGATTTTCCATTTTCATAACTGTTCTATTTTCAATAATTCTCTCAATATAATCAAAAAAACTAGAAACTATTCTTTCTAATTTCTTAATTTTATTAATATCTAAATAGTTTTTAGCAATAATTGAATCTGATTTTAAAATTCTGCCCTTAGGAGCATTTTTCCATGTAGAAAGCCCCATATTTTTCTTAGTAGCATCGGCTTTTGAAAAAATAAGTTCCGCAGCAGTTTGTCCAGAAATAGCATAATGAAATTTATTTTGAACGGCAGCATAAAATTCTTTTGTAATTTCTGATTTTGGATCATAATCAATGCTGCATTCTACAAAAATATCTGTGATTTTTTGATAAATACGGCGCTCACTTGATCTAATTGAACGAACCCTTTCTAAAAGTTCATCAAAATAATCTTTTCCAAAATATTTTCCATTTTTTAAACGATTATCATCCATTGCAAATCCCTTCAAAATATATTCTTTCAAGACTTTAGTAGCCCAAATTCTAAAAAGAGTCGCTTGTTTGGAATTAACTCTATATCCTACAGAAATAATTACATCAAGATTGTAGAATTCAACAGTTCTTTTTACATCGCGATCTCCTTCTTTTTGAACTATTTCCATTTTGGAAACAGTTGAGTTAGAATATAATTCTCCTTCAGAATATATGTTCTCTAAATGTTTGGAAATCGCAGGAATACCAACACTAAATAATTCTGCCATCTTTTTTTGTGTGAGCCAAATATTTTCATTATGCAAGAACGCCTCAATTTTAACATCTCCTTCAGGAGTTGTATAGATGAGAAAATCAGTTATTCGATCTTTAATTGTTACATCTTTTACCATTTTAGTCTTTTAATGCAGTATGTTAGCACGCTCTTTTTAATTATTTTTGGTTTTTTACGCCACTTCTCTTGCGAAGCGAGTTTAGTTAAACGTTTTATTAGTTCGTTAGACATAGCTAGTACTTTTATTAATTTACTTCCCAGTACCCTCCTTTGTCGGGACCTACTCTCTTAATTATGCCTTCCTCTTTTAGTTTTGCTAATTGCTTTTTAACTGCTCTATCACTGATTGCTAATGTATTTGATAGCTCCTCTATGGTCGTGGATGGCTTTTCTTTGATTAGTTCAATTATTTTCTGGGAACTTTTCTGGGAACTTTTCTGGGAACCTTTCCATTTGACTCTTTTAAACCTTATTCTGAAATAACCTCCGCTTTCTTCAAATTTTGGTGAAGGAAGTTTTTCTTCTTTTAATGCGTTTATTATGTTTATTATCCCTCTGCCCCATCTGTCAATAAAATCTGCATAGTAGAATACGTTGGCTAGTAAAGGATTTGTTGGCACAGATTCATGTTCCTTGTAAAGTTTAGATATGCTTAATTCTTCTGGAAGCTTTCCTGGATTTGCTATTACGACCTCGTTATCGTAAATTTTAATGTAAACTTCTCCATTATCCCAGTAATTTCTATGTATTAATGCATTTATTATTGATTCTCTTAGTGCAGTTAATGGTATTTCCCACGTTTCAACTCTTTTAAATTCCCTAATTTTAGCCCTTAATTCCAGGTGATTCTTAATGAATGCAATTGCTTTTTCTAGTTGCTCAAACAAGTTACCTTCAAAATCCTTTAAATCAATAAATTCTTCTTTTGCTACGTCTTTAAACCTGCCACATCTTAATTGAGAATTAATAAAGAAGTGCAATGGTTTTTTTCCAAAAAGGATAATTGCTGCATTAGTTAAGCCTTTACTAGTAAATAACTCTAGTTTTCTTAAAATCATATTAATACTTTCATTTTTCTCAATTTTAATTCTTCCAGCATCTCTGGCAAGAGAAATAAACCTATTAATGGCAGAATTATCTAAATCTTTCAAAGTAGCTCTTTCACAAATTTCTTTATCCCATCTTAGCTTATCTTTATTCTTATGGATAAAGAAATTTTCCAACTCTTTGGCACTTAATTGCTTGCTCTCATCACTCACACGAGTGTAAGCCCTACCGTAAGCAAAGTAAGGATTTTCTGAACCTTCAAAATCAACAAGAATACAGTTTTTACCTTTAAGAACTATTTTGTTTATTTTTGGATAAATCTTAGGCTCTACATGATCACTAATTGTTTTAGAAACTTCCCTCAAACTATTCTCAGCAACATCCTGACCAACAACAGTCCCATCGTTTTTTACACCAAAATACAATTTTCCTTTATGATGTTTATTCAGGATAGCAACTATGGCAATAATGGCTTCTTTAAGTTCACTAGTTGACTTTTTCAATTCTGTAGTTTCACTTTCCTTTAAATTATCATTCACCATACTTTTACACTCTCAAAATTGCGCATTTAATAAAATTAACCTTTTTCAAGACAAAATTTACCAAACTGCTTTCTTTTATAAATCCCTCATCCGCTTTCTTTAAAAAATATTTGTTGATCGACGAAGAAATCAGTCAAAACTTAAAACAGGCATGAAAAAATTTTCAATTTTTTAAGAAATTTTTCAGAAAAATCGCATTTTTTTGAAAATCTTCCTAAAAATATTGGAACTCTTTCCAAAAAACTGAAAGCTTTTCCAAATTTTTTGAGAAATGCTTTTTAAAAATAACAAATTCCTTCTTTTTATAAGTTTTTGGAGGTAATAAAAATGTATGAATATGAAAAATTTGGAGAAAATGAGAACTATTTGGGTTTTAAAGAGTATGTTGATGAAAAGAACGCGAATTTTACCGAGAGCTGTTCTGAAAGACGTTCTATTGAAGATTTTGCTCCCGGATTTAAGAATGTTTTTGCAACATTACATTCAGTCCACTTTGGTTCCTATGAAGAAGAAATTTTAGGGAGACTAGGAAGCACAGGAATCTTGTACTCGTCTGAAGGTTTGGAAAGAACTATTAGAAAAAACAAAGATTTGCCTATTGATAAATTAGTTATTGGTTTGTCCGAGCCTTTCAGGAAACATGATGATTTTTTGGTGGCAAAAAGTCTTTACTCCATCATAAAAGGAAAAAAACCAGAATTAATAATTGCAAACTTTTCTTTGGCTGCGTTTTTATATTTTAGCCCCTCGAATTTTGAAACCAAAAAGGCAATATTTTACACGCCAGTTTACAATGAAAACATGAACAAAATAGAATTAGTTACCCTAGAGTATACTAATTTTTAAGAGCAATTAACGGACCTGGTAATTCCATTAATTTTTCATTTATGCTCAACAAGAAATGAATTGCAGGATTGTTTTTAAGTAGTGATTGCCCCTTTTCTTGTAGTTCTTTTCTTTTTTCTTTTAATTTTGCCACTTCATTTATGTCAAATCTATTAAGCAGCAAGTAGTAATCTTTTAGTAATTGATTTGTTTGTTTAAAATACTCCATTGTTCTTTCACTTAGTTTCTCTTCTTTATTTTTTCCTAAGAATATTATCAAATCTGCATAATGATCGCATATTTTTTCTACATCTCTTACTATTGCATATGCAAAATTTGTTCCTTGAAAATCGTTAAAACCAAACTTAGTCAGTAATCTTTGAGTTTGACTTGTTACGTGATCGTTTTCTTCTTCTAAATATATTAGTTTTTTAAGATTTCTCTTATTTGTTTCAAGTTCTTTCAATGTTTGTTCTGCTAAATTAATAGTTGTTACAAAAGCTCTTTGAATTCCATTCTCGATTTGTGATTGGTTTTCTGCTTGCATGTTTTTGATTGTTACAATCATTTCTGTCTCTTTTTCTATTTTGAATTCTCTTAAAATATGCCTTAATACCTTGTTTATATTCGATTTTGTTTCATGATCTTGGCAAAGTATTGCTATAATGTCAAAACCTTTTTTGTACAGACTTGAAAGTATTGCTTCTGTCGCTTCTATTGTTTTAATTTTAGAAAAATCTGCTTTCGCCTCAAATAGTGCTGTAGGCAGCTCAGTACTTACTATTATTTTATTGTAATGTTCTTGTATTTGAACGTCATCACCTTTTCTGAGATTAAACTTTCTGAGCCATCTACTGGGCAAAGTTATCACTTGCGTGTTTTCTGCTATTTTAATGATCTTTCTACTTTGCACAAATCATAACTAATTTCCTTATTTATAAACATTTGCAAAATTCTTAAGGTCTTTTTATATTACCTTAAGGTAATCCTTAAATAAGGGATTTACTACTAATAAGTAGTGAAAACCAAATGAGGTGGTTAAAAATGGAAAACAAAAACTTAGAAGAAAAAATAACAAGAGCAGCGCACAAAATGTTCAGTGCGATATTGAAAAGAAAAATAGCCGAAATAAATGAATTGGATGAAATAAAAGAGTATACAGAAGCAATACATCCACTCTACCAACAAAAACGTAGAGAAGACAGCATATTTTTAGAGCGATATACTCAAGTTAGAGAAAAGTTAGAAAGTGATTGTAAAGGCTTAGCAAAAGTAGTTTGTGATATAGAAGGATCTCTGCAAAAAATAAACAATTACAACAGAAACAACTTAATCAACCATAGAAAAAACTTTTTTCCCAAACCAGGTGATAACTATGGAAAAATGTGAAATGTGCGGTTCGGAAATGAAAGAGATATTATTAGATACAATTTATGTTTTTAGGAATGGAGTCAAAGTTCCTGTTGACAGTGGTCAAGGAAAAGAGATTTTGATTGTGTGCACTAAGTGCCCTTTTGCAAGGAGGTAAAAAAATGATGTGTCCTGAATGTAAAAATCAAGTAATAAGCAAAGGATTTGAAATCTTTTGCCCAAAATGCAGTCTTATAATAGAAGATGAACCTATAATAAACAAAGAATCTAGAATATACCAAGAAATCTTCAGTGATTTAACCTATCCTGACAGAATTTTTGAGGGCAACAAAAGAGATGTTGAGTTGATTTGTAGTTTTTTTAAGGTTCCAAGTTTTGTGGAAAAAGAAGCATTAAACATATTTAGAGCATGCTTACAGAAAAAATTAAGTGCGGGACGAGATATGGAGAACCTGGCGTTTGTATCTTTTTATCTAGCAACGCAAGTACAAAAATTTGAGTTTAACTTGGAAAAATTAAGAGAATTTGACAAAGACGTAGATGTAGCCTATTTGCGATTTTTAGCAAAAAAAACAAGCGAAGTTTTAGGTACAACCGTTGCATTTAAAGATGAAATGATAGAAACGTTCAGTAAAAAATTAAAGATTCCTAGAAATGTTTTGCTAAAAGCAAAAGATTTACTGAAAAACAAAGAACTTTTTAGAAATAAAAGCGAAAAAACAAGAGTTGCATCAGTTTTGTATTTTTTAAGTAAAAAACGCCCCTTAATAGAATTTTGCAGGGCGGGAAATGTAAGTCCTGAAGTTGTAAAAAATTTAGTAGAGGTGTTAGAAAATGGTTAGACTAGATTTACTTCAGTTAAGGATGAGTGCAGAAGAGAAAGAATTAGTAAAAGATCTTGCAACTAAATCAGGTTGCAAAAATATTTCGGAGTACTTAAGAAACTTATTGATGCAACAAAATAATGTTTTCGAAGTTGAAACAAAAATGAAAAAATATGCTTTTGAAATAAAATTAGCATTAAGAATCATTGAAAGAAGTATGCAAGATATTACAAATGACATCACGGGAGGCATTACAAAAAATGAGGAAAAACCACTACTTTAGAATCTTTGTATCTGAGATTCAAAAAGAAATAATTAAGAAAAATGCAGAACTGAACGGATACAAAAACGTCTCTCAATTTTTAAGAGATATAGCCATTAACCGCCACCCAGTATTTATTGAAAAATTTAATTTGCTTTTTAAAAAAATCATGGAGGATTACAATGGAAGAAGAAATAAAAACACCCAAATGGATTGAAAAACTCGAAGAAGTTTGCAAAATAATAGACGAAGAAGTAAAAAGAGAAAAACTACTAGAAATGCTAAAATTAAAAAAAAATAAAATTTTTAGCACTTAACAATCTATCTTTAAAGTCCTAAGCTTGCTAACTAATAATTGCAGAACCTCAGGATCATCAATCAATTTGTTAAGGTAAGAATCCGCCATTTCTCTTTTTTCTTTCAACTGTTTATTCTGCTCATCAAATTGTATGGCCACAACACTATCAAGTACTCCTCCACACTTACTACAAAATTTATTTTCCGAAGCATTAAGAAACTCACACCTAGAACACACTTTCGGCTTTAATTGACTCTCCTCTTTTTTCTCATCAACACTCAACCCATACAATTTCAGTAACGCCCCATCAGTATTCTTACCACTCAAATGAACATAAGTACTAGGCATATCACTACCCTGAACCCAACCAAAATACTGATTCATCTGAAATTCAGTTAAATGATTTGCTAAATAAGTAGCTCTAGCATGCCTAAAACTATGAGGATTACACCTTTTGTTAATCTTCGCCTTTTCAAAAGCCTGTCTCAAAATCCTACGAAAACTATCATATTCTAAAAATTCGCCAATATATTTATTGCTTATATTAACCCATAACGGACTTTCTCTATCATTCCTTCCCATGTGCTGCTGCAACCAATTAGCAATATAAGGAGTACTCCCCACCAATCTTATTTTTCTGGGACCAGTTTTTCCAGTTACATTTATGATACTCCCATACTTGTCAAAAACAACATCCTTTATTCTCAAACCAAGAATTTCCCCAACCCTAGCACCACTCTCCCACAAAACAATAACTAAAGCTTTATTTCTTGCATGATCACTAACCTCTAACAACTTCTTAACTTCATCCTCAATTAACAAATCCCCTTCACTAGGCAATTTTTGCATATTCTTAGGAAAATTCGTTTTAATCCACTTAACCTCAAGAGGATACTCCTTTCTCTCACAACCCTTTAACCACTGAAAAAACCTCTTAAGCATAACCTTGTACATTTGCTTAGTCCATTCAGAATAATCACGCCTCTGTATGTCAGTCACAAACTCTTCAACATCCTCTTTAGTAATCTTCATAAATTCCTTGTTAAAACTTTTAGTTATTATCGCTAAAATCTGCAAATATCTATCAATTCTTCCCTTGCTCAAGTTTTCTCTAACCAAATATTGCTCAAACTTAAAGATCAACTCTTTGTTAATCTCGGGCGTATCCAAATTCTTAATTCTCCTCTCTGACTGCTCCAACCTTTTAGTATAGTGGTGTATTTCTATTTTTGTCATTTTCCAACCTCCAGAAATAATGATTGCCGAACTTTCTTATATGCTTTCTGCGCACTTTAGTACCAACAAAAAGCCACTTGAAAAACAGAAACGCCTAGACCAGGCGCATATCACCAAGTTCACCGCCAGAACCGAAAAAATGGGGTCTGGCGTCGAACTCAGTCCCTACACGCCCCGGGCCGGACTCGAACCGGCGACCTTGCGGTTCCTATCAGTTGATAACAGCCGCACGCTCCAGCCACTGAGCTACCAGGGCACTAAAGCAAGAAAAACACTTTTGTTTTTAAGGCTTTTGAAGATTTTCCTGCGGAAAATCACAATTACATAAATATTTGCTAGTATGAAGATCATTTTATAAAAATAACTCCTTTTTAACCATCAAGATGGAATCGTTTAATTATGATTTAGAAATTGACAAAGCAGTAGAAAAGATCAAGCAAGAAAATGCAAAAGTTGTTTGCATTCAATTACCTGAAGGACTAAAACCTAAAGCTAAAGAAATCATTAAAGAACTAGAAAAAAGAACCACTGCAACAATAATAACTTGGTTAGGTAGTTGTTATGGTGCTTGTGATATCCCCACACAAGTAGAATTGCTAGGTGTTGATTTATTAATTCAATGGGGACACAGTAGTTGGAAGTAATTTTTTTGCAGAGCAAAAAAATTACCATTTTAATTTTCTTATTCCTAAATAATAACCTAAATGATTTGCTAAAACGTGCAATAAGAAACTAAAAAACACAACAATAACACCATTCAGCCAGCCAATAAAATACAAAGGACTAACAAACAATAACGCTCCAACAGAATAATCTATTTGATCAAAAGGAATCCAAGGTTGTCCTGATTTTATATTTATTCTTCTCTTTAAAAAACTTTTGACAGCATCTCCAATTAAAGCTCCAAAACCAAGCAAGAAACCAAAAAGCAAGGGTTGCGAATGATTATAAAGTTCTAAACCAGTATTAAATTTTGATTGAATAAAAACAACAATTATTGCTGACAGAATACCTCCAATTAATCCTTTCCAAGTTTTATGATCCCCAAAAAGTCTTTTTTTGTTCCACGTAATTCCAAAATCCATTGGAGTTGTGAAAAAGTTAAGTTTTCCTAAAAATACCGGCGCCATATTCGCAAAATAAATTGGCAAAATAAAATAAAATAATTTTATTATTTCCATAAAACGTGAAAGATAGTTTTCGAATTTATTTTTGGATTCTTTTTCATCAAAAGTATAATGAATTCTTCAGTACAATGAAGAATAATTATTGCAAAAACAAAAGTAAACAAATAAGGGTTGACTTTGTTCATTAAAACGCTTAACATAAACAACAAAAAAAATAATCCCGCACATAATTTTGCACTCCATAAATGCAAGCTGACTATTTTTTTGTGTTTTATGAATTGTGTGATAAAATCTATTAAAAAAGCCACAATAGCCAAAATTGGCATAAATGCATTAAGTAAAACAAAATCCTGGAATAACCAATAAAACCACAACAGCATTGAAGAATTAAATATTAAATCTGCAACACTATCAAGTTTTGCTCCAAAAACAGTTTCTTGTTTAAGCTTTCTTGCCAGAAAGCCATCTAGAAAATCAGTGATTGCACAGAAAAAAACTCCGATAACAAAAAGATTTTTATCATAAAATAAAAGCACGTAGCAAATTAAAGTAACAATCATTCTTAACCAAGATAGCACTGTTGGATAATTCATAGAATAAAACAAGCAGTTATCATATTTAAACTTTTACCCCAAAAATTTTGTGAAACAAAATTTTTACAAAACATTTAAATAAATCCTTCTTTAATTACTACTAAAAAGATGGTGTTATCGCTTTACGATTGGATCTATGGTATTTCTGGCCTAGCTTCTTTTTTTCTCGCAATAGTTGCCGTTTTTTTAGCAATTGATCTAATCAGAAGAACAAAAAAACAATTAAAACCTTGGAAATTTTTTTTGTGCGCACTAATATTATTCTCGTTGTGGGAAATGTTAGGTGCTTTGTCAACTTTTGGAGTTATTGAGCACAGTCTGTTAATAACAATTCTGCCCTCTTTTTTTCTCGCACTATTATTAGTTTCTTTAGTGTTGCAAATTCAAATCGCTAAAGGGTGGGCTAAATGAGCACTTTAAAAGAAGCATTTACATTAGTTGCTCCTTGGTATAATTTGGCAATGATTTTAGTTGGCCTGTATTTATTTTTTGTTCTGTCAAAAATAAAAAACAATTCAATAAATTTGGCTCCTTGGAAATTTGTTTTTGCTGCTTTAGGTGTTGGCTTAATTGAAGAACTAACAATAGTCTTAAGATCTTCAGGAGTTATAAGCGTGCCAATACACATTAATGGTTTTTTTGAAGTTATAATTATAGGTTTACTGCTATATACTCTATTCCTAAAACGTAAAATCTTAAGATGACAAATAAAAATAGAAGAATAAAGGGCCTATTTTTCTTTTATTTTGTGGTATATGATTACTACTGGAATTATCAAAATTGCCGAAATTATTATCGTATATTTTGCTCCTATAATATCTATGCTTAGTCCTGAGATTAGTATTGCAGTTATTCCGCTTATTGCTATTAGTATGCTTTCAACGCTGCAAATTGTTGCTCTTAGTTTTGAAGGAATAAATCTGTGCAAGTAAACTCTTTCTGCTGGTGTTCTCATAGCTATAAAGAAATATAATGATAGCAGTATCAGAATTGCAATTGTTGCATTAAAAGCAAATACTGTTAGAAGAATTACTGTACTAATTAGCAAGGTGATATTTCTTAAGAATTTTCTTTCTTTTCCTTTTTTTACCAGTTTGCTAGAAATTATTGGAGCAAACACGCCCATTATGCCATGCGCAGATAGCAAATAACCGAAAGCATAATCAGGTATTCTTAAGTCTTTTAGAAATGTTATCCATCCCAAATCTTCGCTGAATGCTATTGCAAAAACCATCATAAATGTAGCAAAAAACAAGCGAAATAAAACAGGATTATTTCTGCTGTAATTAATTGATTTAATGGCTTGTTTGTTCGTTTGATCGAAAAGAAATTTAATTTTAATTTTTTGTTTAGTGAAATGTTCACTTGCAAAACTTAATAAAATGGCACTAACTAAAAAAGACAAACCCCCGAAAATCCACACAATAGAAAGCCCAAAAATTTTTACTAAAAAAGCCCCAAAAAAACCAGCAATAATAAGGCCAAAACTATCTAAACTACTCCTTTTAACAAAAAAAGTGTGAAAAAAATCTTTTTTCTTGCTTTTTATTAAATCAATAATCCATGCTTCTTCAGCTCCAGACCTCAAAGAACTTCCAACACCTATTACTGCAGAAGAAACTAGCATTAAATAAAAATTATCCAAGAAAAATATAGAAATAATGCCTAATGCCTCTAAAATTGTACTTAACAAGACAGAAACCTTCCGACCATATAAATCAGCAATAGCGCCAGTAGGAATCTCAAACAACATCCTAAACAAAGGCATGAATGCAGTAAAAACACCAACTTGAAACAAACTAAAACCTAAATTAGTAAAATAAACAACACCAAATGCAGGCATGAAAAACAACATGGGAGAAAGTAAAGCATCTAAGTAAAACGGCCACAACAAACTTAACTCATCTTTTTTAAATAACTTCACGAAAAACACTCTTCAAAAACAGAATCAATTAAATAAATACTTAAAACTTTGTAAAATCAACAAAAATAAGGCAAAAATTCTATAACTGTTTTCTTTTTTCTTTGATTTCTTTAATATGAGGTATTCTAGTAAATCCTTTACATTCAAAACAAGTTATTACTACCTTTCCTTCTTTTGTTCTTACTCTAGAATTCGTTCCAGGAACTAAATATGAATAACAATCTTTGCAGAATTTTCTTCTCAATTCTAAAGGAAGTCTCATCCTGTGCTTCATTGCTAAATTTCTAGCTTTTCTCACATAATTATTTGCAAGTTCTTTATTTTTTCCAAATAATTCTTTTGATTTTTCGAAGAGGACTTTTATTTCTGTCATTGCTTGTTTGTTAGAGAATTTCTTTTTTGTCATTCTAACGCCTTTATTCCAGGAAGTTCTTTTCCTGATAAGAAATCAAGACATGCTCCTCCGCCCATAGATACATGACCATATTTGTCTTTGTAATTGCTAACAGCACTAAGAGTTTCTCCTCCTCCAATCACGACAAATCCATTATGATTGGCCAAGAATTTAGCAATTTCTTTTGTTCCTTTAGCGAATTTTTCTATCTCGAATAAACCTACTGGTCCATTCCAGAATATTGTTGCTGCTTGACTCAAAATTTTTTCAAAATCTTTAATTGTTTCAGGACCTAAATCAACACCAAACCACTTTTCAGGAATTTCTTCTATTTTAACCGCTTTTGTTTGAGCTTTTTCACTCAAATCTTCTGCAACAACTACATCGGTTGGTAGAACTAATTTATTTGAAAAAATTTTTACCAATTCTTCAGCAGGTTCCAAACTTTCTTTTTCTAGTTTACTCTTACCAACATTAAGCCCTTTTAATTTTAAGAAAGGAAAAATCATTGCTCCGCCAATCAAAAGTTTATCGGTTCTTTTTGCCAAATTTTCAATTAACGCTAATTTGTCACTCACTTTTGCCCCACCTAACAAAACAACAAAAGGTTTTTTAGGATTTAATACTTTTTTAAGTTCTTCAATTTCCTTTTGCAATTGCAAACCTGCACAGGAAGGCATTAGTTTAGGTAATTGAGCTACTGAAGCATGCTTTCTATGACAAACACTGAACGCGTCATTCACATACATATCTGCCAGAGAAGCTAATTTTTTTGCAAACAAAGTATCATTTTTTTCTTCTTCTTTATAAAAACGCACATTTTCGAGCAAAACTATCTCACCAGACTTCATACTTTCTATTTGAGCAACAATAAATGGACTAACACAATCTTTTAGTTGCTTCACCGGTTTTTTTAACAAATTAGAAAGTTCTTGACTAACAGGAACCAAACTTAACTTTTGAACTCTATTTCCTTTAGGCTGACCTAAATGAGATAATAATAAAACTTTGGCATTTTTTTTGACCAAATAATTAATCGTAGGAATTGCTGCTTTTATCCTAGAATTATCAAGCACTTTACCTTTTTCTATTGGAACATTGAAATCTACCCTCACTAGAACTGTCTTATTTTTGAAGTTAAAATCTTGAAGTAAACGCATAAATACATACTAAATGATAGATTTTAAAAGAATTTCGTTTTTTAGACATTTCTAGCTCACTTTGTTTGCGCAGAAATGTCTTTTTCCATCAAAAATATAAACAACAAAGCAACAATTCCCGCACTTATACAGGCATCAGCTAAATTAAAAAGAGGCCAGAAATGAAAATCAACGAAATCAATTACAAAACCGTAAACTAACCGATCATACAAGTTGCCTAAAGCTCCGGCAATAATCAGTCCAGAAAAAAAAGCGCGATACTTGCTTTTTAAAAAATCTAATCTGTAATAATAAATAAACCCTAGGACTAGAATGGTCAATCCAACAAAAAACAAATTATTTCCCTTAAACAAGCCCCATAAAGTTCCCGTATTTGTCACAAAATTAATTGAAAACAGTTTTAAATCAAAAATTTTATCTTTAAAACTTAGCATTAATTCTTTTGTCAACCTATCAAAAAAAAAGAATACTATCAGAGTTAGAAAAAAATATTTTTTATTCACTTTCAGCAATCCTTTCCAAATTCTTAATTCTCTGATTTAAGTTATCCAACAAGTGTTGAATTGAGTCTAATTTTGCAAGAATCAATTGAATATCTTTACTAACATCTCCACTAGAAACACCGTGAGAATCTACTTCAGACAATTTAGACAAAGCAGAAGACATAGGTCTTTCCATGCTAGATCTTTCAAACCCTGAATCTGTAGGCATTCTAGGTCGTTCATTTAATCCAAAATCTTCTTCAAATTCGGGTTCTTCAGAAGGTTCCTCTTTTTTTTTCCACCACGACATGAGTTAAGAATTGTTTCTTTTATTAATAAGCTTTTCGTTATTACTTAACAAATCTTTAACTGTATTAACGTCCAAAGAATTAATTAATTCATTCACACTTTCTTTGGTTGTATTCCTGGCTTGATTGATCAAAAATTCTTCAATATTCTTAGTTTTATCACCCGCATAATCTTTTACTTTATCCTTTGTATAATTGAGCCCCAAAGTTAGCATCCCAGTAAAACTTTGTTCAGTAACTAACGCGTAAGTAAAAGTCAAAGCACTTAAAACCAGAACAAGACTAACACACAAAACTGCCAATTTAATCAAACCTTTAAGCACTTTAAGAAGTAACAAAACAGACAACAAAGCTGCAAAAACGAAAAAAACCCAATAAAGTGCATCCACAGCAATAATTTATAGACTTGAGTTTAAAAGAATTTCTATGTTAGTTTACAGTTTGGAGTTTATAGTTTATAGGACGTCCTATAAACTGTGAACCATAAACTATAAACTAGTTACGTACACTCAGTTATCACTCGTTCAAAACACTTATTGAGCGTCTCAGGAGGCACGGTTTTATCTTTATTTTTCTCTTGTTCTGGAGGAACGATTTGATAATTAGGCTCTTCAACATCATGAACAATATCTTTTGCTTGCTTAATAAAATCATCTCTTTTAGTTAAAGGAATATTAAATTCCTGCATGAATTTATCAACAGCCCTCTGAGACTCACTATCCAACTGATTTTGAATATTAACCGTATTCTTTTCAGGTGTTTCAGGACTATTAAAATCTTTAATAACTGGAAGCTGAATTATTTCTCTAGCCAAATAACCAGTTATTCCTGTGTAAGTCAGATAAACTAGTAAAGCTACAAATAAAGCAAACGCACTAAAATACTTCACCTTTTTAAAAAAACTCATAAAACAAGAATTGTAATTCAAGTTTAAAAGGATTTCGCTAAAATTTCAAGTTGTCTCAAACTTCCAACAAATCAAAAGTTTAATAAATATCTAACTCGTGTTAAAATTGTGAAAAAAAAAGTAATCAAACATTATCTTGAATTCTCAATATATACTAATCCAGGTCCTTTCAAAAATCTCTTAAAAGAAAATCTTCCAAATAATGTTAGACAGATTGGTGAATTAGTAAGAAAACAAATAATTCATAGAACAACACTCGAGGACGGAAACATAGGAACAAATGCAGATAAAAAATTTGGAGACATGACAAAAGTTCCTTGGTACAGACAACCCGAAGATGACATTCTCGTAACTGCTTCAGCAATGCTAGCAGAACTTTACAGAAGAGATAAGAAAGGATTCACTAACAACAGAACTGAAAAAAACAAATTAATTCTAACATGCAGGTTTGTTGCTGTTTTAGTAGCCTCAATCATTAAATCAAAAGGCATTCCTTGCAGAGTACGTTCTGGAAACGCTCCCTATTTTGATATGGGTAATTTAGGAAAAGTCAGTGCAGATCATTGGTTAAACCAGTACTGGAATTCAAAACAAAAAAAATGGATCACAATAGATGTCGACGGAAGTTGGAGCATGAACGAAAAATTCGACCCATATAATTTACCTGAAGGAAAATTTGACTTTCCTGCAGATGCATGGCTAAACATTAGAAACAAAAAAGATAATCCTAAAAGATTTTGGAACGGAAGACCAGAAACAGGAACAATAGTTGTATTATGGTCCTTATTTTATGACTTTCACTGTTTAATGAACGATGAAATAATTTATCTACACATGCCAGAACCAGGACTATATCAAAATTTCAAAAAACTATCAGAAAAAGAATTAAGAGAAATAGATAATTTAGCAGCACTAATGCAAAATCCAGAAAAAAATTTTGATAAATTACAAAATATTTGGAATACAAACAAAAAATTCAGATTGTTAAAAGGCGGACTTCTATGATGAAAAAATCAATTAATTAACCTAGAATTCTTTTCAACAACTGCACAAACCAACTCTTATCTCCTTTTTCTTTACTGTTTTTTTTATAATAAGGATGCACTTCTTTCATCCTCTTAAGAATTGCTTTATCATTTCCTCTTTTTATTCCTGAAAAAAAAGCTTGCACTTCTAACAAATAATCCCTCTCCTTTTTTTCTTTTTGCTGAACAAACTTCCTAACAAAACTAGTTAAAACATCAAAACCTAAAATACTAAAACCAGAACCAAAAACATAATGGAAAATAAACAAAGATCTTTCCAAGTGATAATCTGAAGTAACTAACAACAAATTCTTAAAATTTTTCTTTTTAATAATTGGTTTAGAAAAAATAGCATTACCGATTGTATCTAAAGATTCCTCTTCAATAAAAATATTATTAGGTTTAACACCTAACTCAACAGCAAACTTCTTCATCTCACCACCCTCAGATTTTTTCAAAGTATCAACAGTAAAACCGCCAGACATCAAAAGCGTATTACTAAAACCTTGCTCGTACAAATTAGCTCCAGCTTCAACGCGTTTTTTAGACTCAAAAGAAAGCTTACCACCTCTAAAACCACCACCTAAAACAATGATACAATCAATACCTCTCTTCTGAATGTGTGTTTTAACGCTACGGTAATGCATAAAACAAAATTAATTCGAGTGTTTAAAATAGTTTCTAAAAAATAAAAGAGTAAAATTGGAAAAAATAAAGACAAAAATTTAGAATATAATTAAACTAAAACACCATTAAGAACGCCATCCTGGCCAGGCCTGTTAGTAATCTTAACATTTCCCTTATCAGTTTCAACAAGTGCTCCCTTAGTCATAGTATTTGATCTAACAAAGTTACGATTAGCAGGATTCTCAACAACACGAATAATTTTTGCTTTAACAAATTTTTTATTTTTATTATCTAACACGTTAACAAATTCAGAACTAACAACACGTAACTTTCTATGACCCCCAATAGTTCTAAAAGTTCTAACAACTAGCTTGCTAATTGCGGTAAGAACAGGCAAATTACCACTTTCATATTTCCTCTTACTTCTAGACTGACGCAAACGACCTCCACTAGGCGTTTTGCCCTTCAAGTCCTTTTGAGTTATAACCATAAGAACAAGGGAAAACAAGATCATTTATAAAGGTTACGAAAGCTTTTAGACGTAAAATAACAATTAATAACAAATGAGAATAACAAAAATACCCTGCCCACCACTAGGCACAAACACTTATGTAATAACTGAAGAAAAAGAAAGCACGATAATAGACCCATCTTATTCTTGCACTCAGAAAGTTCTAGAAATCACAAAAAACACTAAAGTCAAATACATAATAAACACTCACGGACATCCAGACCACACTTGGGAAAACCAACAATTGAAAGAAAAAACAAAAGCAAAACTATTAATCCATAAAGCCGACAGCCATCTACTAAAAAATCCAGAATTCAAACTTCCAATACCATTCACACCAAGCACGCCAGACGAATTCTTAGAAGAAAACAAAAACATAACCTTAGGAAAATTAAAATTTAAAATAATACACACGCCAGGACACTCACCCGGAGGAATATGTTTATACGAAGAAAAAGAAAAAATAATATTCACCGGAGACACATTATTCAAAGGAACATATGGAAGAACAGACCTACATCACTCAAATGAAAAAGAAATGAAAAACAGCTTAAAAAAATTAGCACAATTACCTGAAGAAATAAAAATTTATCCGGGACATGGAAGTGAAACCACAATAGGAGAAGAAAAGAGTTGGATTGAAAAATATGTCAAATAATAATAAATAATTAGATTTAATAAATCGTACTTCTTTCTTCCAATTATGAGCAGCATTGAAGAAGTTTTATCAGAATTAAAAAAAGGAGATCTTATTAAAGTAAGATGGAAACCACTAATAAGAATTTATGGAAGAGACACATTTGTAGCAAAGTACTTGATTCATGATCCAAAAAGAGAAAAAGTATTTGTAGAAAGAACCGCACTTGACATATTTGACATGAAATTCTTAGCAACAAGAATTATGCCTTATCACAGAATAGAGCTAATAGAAAAATTGGAACCACCAATAACTTATCAAAAACCAGAAACTACAAATAACAATTTAACAATTAGAACATAACAGATCATTTCTATTTCTTAAAAAAAATCACTCTTTCACACTATATTTTTGATCCAATTGTATCTTTTCAAAATTGTTGTAATCATTTCGAGTATTTCTTTTAAAGCTAGGCTTATTCTCAAGAACGCACATAAACCTGTAAAATTTAACAGCTAAAGTTTCTAAATCATGCAAAATTTTAGAGTAAACTTCTTTACTAACATATCCTAAATCAAAAGCTAACTCAAAACAGGCTTCAAGCTCTTTAGTACTTCTGTATGCAAAATTAAGATACATCAAAAAACATTTATCAGAACGATCAGAAGCACCCTCTGCAACATTTAAAGGTAAAGAAGTAGCAGCCCTTCTAATCTGCGAAACCAGATTATTACTCTCACACTCAGGAAAAGACTTAACAATAGGATAAACCTCCAAAACAAATTTATGCGCCATTTTATACACGTACAAGTCACGAAAATTTCTAGGCATAAAAGTAAGAAATAAAGTATTATTAAAATAACTTTGCACGAAAAAATGGAAAAATTTCTAATACAATTAAAATTCTTACCAAAAAATTAATAAAAAATTTCAAAAAAGTAAATAATTTTGAAAATTTTCTCAAAAAACTGAAAAAAAAATTTAACTGATTTCTCTAAAAAAAACCTAGCTACAACTATAAAAAAATAAATTTTTTTTACACATAGAAAAAATGACCTCCTCCCCGACCTAAAGGTCGAGGTATCCTTGCGAGGCCTTTATGCAGCTGCATGATGCTCTTCTTGATTCTGAATATATTTCTCAACAGTTGCAAACTCGTTGTATCCAACAGTAACTGCACAACCA
>JACRKG010000012.1 GCA_016215315.1 Candidatus Woesearchaeota archaeon
AACTACTCCTAGAAAAAGCTAACGCTTTTTAGCGACAGCACTAAAGTGCAGGGCATTCCACCCACCGTTAAAAACGGAAGCTAAAAGCTGGGGAGTCTGCCCCAAACTTACTACAAACTCTAAACTTCAAACTATAAACTAAAGTTCACTGGACACTAGACATTTACGCGTAGCGTATTTAAACAAATCAAAAACAAAGTAGCTCGGTGATAAAAATGGAAACAAAAAATGCTTTAGTGGTTTTTCAAAACAATAAAATAAGAAGAATTTGGCACAATACAGAATGGTATTTTTTGGTTGTAGATGTTATTGAAGCACTTACGGACAGTCCTACACCTAGGCAATACTTGGGTAAGGTGAAGGATCGTGAATTTGTACAACTTGAAATGTCCCCAATTTGGGTACAGTTGAAATTGCCTGCTGAAGATAGAAAATTGAGAGAGACTGACTGCGCAAACACAGAATCGATGTTCAGGATCATTCAATCAATTCCTTCACCAAAAGCAGAACCATTCAAGCAATGGCTTGCCAGAGTAGAAACAGAAAGGGAATTAGGCAAAAGCATAGTTAGTGAAGAAAATTATTTGAAAATGCCTGAAAAAGTGAAAAGATTGGGGAAAAGATAAAAATGCGCGTTTGGGTCATAAAAGATAAAACAAGAAGATGTATATTTTTGTCTCATGAACGGTGGAGACATATTAATCAAGAACATCCAGAAATTTCAGAATACTTTGAAGAACTAAAGTACACTCTTGAAAAACCGCTCAAAATAAGCACATATGAAAACGATGAAAAGATTAAGTATTATTATAAGTATTTTAAACAAAGAAATACCTCATCAAAGTATTTATTGATCATAGTTAAATATTTAAATGGTAAAGGCTTTATAATAACTGCCTACTTTGTGAGGAATATAAAATGAAAGGACCTATGAGATTATACTATGATGAGGAAGGAGATTATTTAGAAATATCTGTAGGAAAACCTACAAAATGTCATGCTTCAGAAATAAAACCAGGAGTTTTTCTAAGAATTGATGAAAAAACAAAAGAAGTTAAAAGTGTTGGAGTTTTAGGATTCAAAAAAAGAGCAAAAAAACTTAATGATATTAAGCTTTATCTCCCTTTAGAAATTAATTTTTCAACACCAGTTAGTTTTTCATGAAGAAATTATTTAGGCAGCACTACATGCCAGTTGCCGTGACCAAAATTATTATCATATCTTGCTTCACAATTAGTTATTGCTTTTTTTAGAGCTTCAAAGGAGAATTCTTTATCTGATTTAAGTTTTAAGTCAATAGACACAGGCCAACCTAAAACATCACTGGTGCTAGCGATTACAGGTCTTTGAAATAAGTATGCCAACGCTTCTGCAATTGTTGTTTGATTTTCATAATTTTGAAGTGTTTCACAAGAAATCAAATAAATAACTGCATCTGAGTTTAATTTTGAACGAATTTTTTGAACTTCATCTTCAGGAAAGTAAACTATATCTCTTACGGATATATTTTTACTCGGATTAATTGAACTAAATAAAGTGTTTTCTGCACACTCTATATTATAACGTAATCCATGAGCAAAAATAATTATTTCATCCAATTTTTCAGTATCTTCTTTTGCCAGCATTTCAAAAAACTTTTCTTGATCTGAAAATGATTCCAAATCAACTCTTGCTTCTTTAACAGGAGCTCTAACCAGATATTCGACTCCTTTTTTATCTGAATCAGGATCTTCTGCTTTAGATAAATTTAGAGCTGAAAAAGCATTGTTAAAATCAGTCTCATTAAGAATATTCATTTCAGAAATTTCTTTTCTCAAGTTTTCTACTTCATCAAAACTTAAATAAGGTCCAAAAGTGGTCAATAATCCTTCCAGTTTGGTTTTAACTTCATCACAAGAATCGGAGTATTTTCTAGAAAAATCTAAAGATGATAAGTATAAAATATTTTTTGGTTTGTGGTTTTTTATTTCTTTATTTAATTCTTGAACAACTTTAACGCTTTCTTCAACTTTTGGAATAGTAGGACTAACATAACACTGCACACCCACACTGATTGCTAAGCAGGTCGCAAAAAAACTACACAAAATTCTTTTTGACCATTTCTTGAGTTTTTTATTCATTTTTGATTATTTCCATTTTCGGACGAGCCAAATAACTCAGAATAATCTCCCCTTAATACATCTCTGTAAATCTTATCACCAAATTGCGCTTCTTTCAGTGCGAATAATGCTGCACCTAATGAATGCCCCCCTATGTTAACAGGTTCAATTCCTTTTATTAAATCTTTATTTGGTTTTACTCCAAATTTTTTACACATTTCTAAATAAACAGATACAAAATATCTTTGTTCAGCTTTTTGCACCGCTAAAAAGTCAGGATTTCCTGTTTCTTTATAGAGCATTCTTCCTAAATTTCTTGCTACACCTATTGCGTGTCCTTCCGAAAGTGTACTGTTATTTTTAAAATGATATTTATCTTGTAAGTAATGTGTAATCTCATGAGTTAAAGCCATAGAAAGTTTCTCCGGAGTATCTATCTTAAAAAACTCATTATTGTCATAAGATATAGAAACTGCTTTTGAAATTCCATTATAACTATTATCAGAAATAAAACCAGGGATATTTAAGAAAAAATAAACAGATAATAAAGAACATCCAAAGAAAGGAATTATGTGCATACCAGTCCTTTTCATTTCTTGTGAAGGTTTTTTTAATTTTTTAAGTGCTTCATAAGCCATTAACAAACCCATAGCCCCGTAAGCACATGCAAAAAATAAATTCATAGGATCTGGAAAATCAGAATGAATGGGGGGAGTTTTTGTTTCTGGGATTTCGAGAAAGTTTTCCAATTTGCTTTTTATTTGCGTTTTAAATATTTCTACTGCTTTTTGTTCTGATTGAAAAGAGCCTGCCTTGAAAGGAGGAACTTTTTCCAAAAAATCTCTTTGTTCTTTTATTACTTGCTCAATTGAAGAAATATTTTGTGGTTGGTATACTGCGTCTTCACAGAGTTCATACTTTAAAAACCTTGATACTGCCATCCCTAAACATAGAACTCCTGCAGCAGCAAACGTCCATTTGCTATTCAGAATTTTTTTTATTTTGCCCATCTCAATAAGTCCCTACCGTAAAGTCACCGATTGCTTTTTTATCTACGTCGTATTCACTTATTGTTTCTTCTTTTGTTTCTTCTTCCATTCCTTTTTCTTGAATTATTTGCGCTTTTTTCTTTGCAATTCTGTGAGCTTTATGTATTGGTTCAGGCATTTTGTGAGGTGGGAAAGTAAACTTTTTCACCAGCTCAGCTGCCTTTTCAACAGTGATAAGATTACCTGGTGAAACTACTATCGGATTTGCGTGTTCTTTTGTCTTAACTAATTTTCCAACTAATTCGCCGTCTAAGAATATGTCTTCTCCTTTTACGTCTCCTATTGTTTGTTTTGCTTCTACGGCAATTGTTGGTTTTTCTAATTCAACACCGAGGTAAGTTGCTAATCCGCATTTGTCAGGATGAAGTATTCCATCGCCTTCTATGATTAGTAAGTCTGGTTCGTTATCTAAAGAATAATATGCTTCAAGCATTGCAGGTCCTTTTCTGAATGCTAAGAATCCTGGAATGAATGCCATTGGTGAATCTTTTATTATTTTTTTAACTTCAATTACTTCAAATGTATTTGCATCAAAAACTACTGCCGCACAAACTACTTTATTATCTTTTGTAAAACTCACATCAAATCCTGCAATGGTTTTTATTTCTCCTAATTCTTCTTTTAATTCTACACTACTCGTAATTCCATGCATTATTTGTTTTAGTTTTTCAATATTGTAAGACATTTTTTATTTCCTCTTTCAAAATTCATCCCATTCTTTAGGCCAAACACGCATTTTTCTTCTTTGGTCTGCTTCTCTTAATATTGCAGAAGTTGCTTGTTGTTCTTGCATCTCTTTTCTCAAAGCCGCACTTGTGCTTTTATACCAATTAGAATAATCTAAAGGAATTTCTCCTCTAGTAAACGCAAGTTCATCTTGGTAAACATCAACAAATGCTAGCGTTGTTGCATAAATGCTATCCCATAAAGGTTTGCAAGGATTGCCTTGATCATCTCTTGGAGGGTAATCTCTCACTACTTTTTTCATCGCTTCTCTAGGAGTTTCTGCACTGATTATTGCTTCAATTCTTTTCCCACTAAAGTTATCATCTGCAACTACAAAATAATCGTTCATTTTTGTTCACCTTCTCGAAATATGCTTTTGCTTTTTAAAATTTCAACACCCCTTTGTTTTATTCTTTCTTTTTCTTCTTTTATTTTTATCAAGTAATCATCAAATTGTTTTTGTGCTTCAGCACTAACTTCAGACCAGTTAGGATCTTCAGGATCGGTTTCATTTTTTGAATGATAAATTAAAGTTACTCCGTTGACAATCATTTCTAAGCGATCTATTTTTAGATCATTATTGCTATGATCACGGTATATAATTCTCACACCATCAGTTCTTATAACTTCTAAACTAGATTGAACTTCATTAGTCTCAAAAATAATTTGTTCCCCTTTAATTTTACCATTAAAACGATACGCTTCATATTTTACTGTACATCCGCTCAATCCAATCCAAAAAGTCAATGCTACCGTTCCTAGTATTTTGTTTAAGCTCATTTAGTTACTCCATTTTTCTCCCAGAACGTCGTGCCCTGTTGAGAATTTCAAGAATCCTCTTAAGTTATTGAGTGCAATACCTGCAGCATATACTTGTGCTTCTCTCCTAATTTCTTCGCATTCGCTTGTTGCAAACAAAAGTGTTTCTAAAGGTCTTTCCTTGTTTTGATAAGCGAATTGGTCTGCGTAAACATCTGCAAACTTTAATGTGTTGTCTAAATAAGTTGTCATTGGTTGAGCATTGCCTTGTACATCTCTTCTAGGAAAATCTCTTGTTAATTGTAGCAAGGCATGATAAGGATTTTCTGCACTAATTATTGCTTCAATTCTTTTTCCGCTGAAATTATCTTCAGCCACTATAAAATAATCATTCATTTTGCTCCCTCGCCAAATATGCTTTTCTCTCTTAATTTTTGTAATCCTGCTTCTTTTTTGTGATCAAGTATTTTTTGTAAATATGCTTCAAATTGTGGTTGTGCTTCAGAATATAGTGCGGGCCACACCACGGTATCAGTTTGATTATCATAATTTAATTCTCCTTCAGAAGATACTATTCTTAAATGATCGATTTGAAAATTATTACTTCCGTCGATATCTTGATATGTTACTTGAACACCATCAGTTCTTTCCACAGATAAAATATTTCCAGTACCATCCCAAAAAACAGTTCCAGTCACATTTATTTCTCTGAATTCAACAGTTTCTCCATCGATTTTTCCTTTGAACGAGTATTTTTTATCAGAATAATCTGTACACCCAGCCATACCTATCAAAAATGCTGCCGGCAATACTAAAGTTCTAATTAATTTTCCTAAATTCATTAAACACCCCTCTATTGCTTGTTAAATTTCTGAAATGCCTTTTTTAGGTTATTTTACCTATTAGAAGAAGTTACTATTTATAAATCTTTCGTTTTGTAACCACTAAAGAGTAGTATTATTTTTCAAACAATATTTCATTTTTGACTTGATTAAAAGTTATTTTAAACATCTCAAATATTCCTTTGCGACCTAGAATAACATCATTAAAGTCAGGTAAAACATAAACCGGTACTTTGAAAATTTTTTCTTTCTCACCATGAATATCTACAAACAATAAATCCAACTCAGTTTCGTAACCTTCAATGGTGCCTCCTATACCGGTAGTATGTATTGTTTTTCCTTTTTTTAATTTTAATAATACACTAGTGCTTCTTCCTTTCCAGGTATTTTTACAAAAGAAACATTTGTTAAAGAAAATTTTTGAGAAATTTTTTCTGTTAGTTCTTTTAAGTCTTTAGAAGTTGCAATAACCTTTTTATTTAAAATAGCAACCCAATTTCCAGAATAAATATCTAAATCACTTTCTAAATACCACTGGTAATTTGTCATACCACTAAAAAAGCAATTTTAGTATATAAAACTTATCATTCCTCAACATTCAATTTCCAAACATGCTCCAACTTGGGAACATACTTGTGCTGCTACTGCGCTGCCTATTCTTCCGCAGATGTCTAGAGGTAATTTTTTTGTGTAGCCGTATAAGAATCCTGCTGCGTAAGCATCACCTGCGCCGTTTGTGTTTACTAAGTTTGCAGGATATATTGGAAGAACAAAACCACCCATTCCTTTCTTAGGTATTACTGCCGAACCAGCAATTCCTTTTTTTAAGCAGGTTATTTCCCAGTTAAAGTCTTCTCCTCTTGGTTCTTTTTGGAATAATGCGCGATATTCTTCATGTGAAGTAAATAATATGTCTGTTAGTTCTATCACCGGCAATATTTCTGCTCTTATTTTTTCACAAAGTTTGTAATCTGCCAAATCAAGACTAATTTTCGATCCGCTTTCTTTTAGTCTTTTTAAGTAATCTAGTACTTGTTCTGGGTCGCTTTTTATTTCATAAGCGGAAGTGTGTATTATTTTCGGTTTGAAAAAAATATTTTTCAAGTCAAAAATTACTGAGCAATTAAGCATTGCGTTAAAGTGTCTTTCTTTATCTGGCGTGATAAATGTGTAGCATACTCCGCTTTCTCCTTCAAAACAAGCCAAGTTATCTCTTATTTCATAATTTTTAACTTTTTTTCTGTATTCTTCAGCATAATTATCATTTCCTAAAGTTCCATTTATTCCTACTTTTAATCCTAGTGCTGCTGCTGAGAATCCTACATTTCCTGGAGAGCCTGCGGGAGTTTGTAGTATTGGTTTTTTGTCTTTTAGTTTTTCAATTATTTCTTTAGAAGACTTAAGACTTCTTAGACTAGAAAGTTCTTCATGGTTTACTTCGTAAACCACATCAGTCACAGCGTTATTTAGAACCATTAAATCTAGTGTCATAAAGCAAAACCATTATTTAGTATTAAAAAAGTTATGGACGAAAATCATATTCTATCAATTCTTCAACATTATAGTTTCCGCCTTCACGAATAATTACGGCGCCTACACCAATTACTTCTTGAGCTTCATTAATTGTTTGATAAATGGCCACTTGTTTATTTTGATCTGGTTGCAATATTATCGTTTCAAGCATTGCATAATCATTATCCCATTCTACGTCATGAAATATTTCTATAGCTTCTTTAGGTCTTATCATGTCTAAATCGCTAAAATTAACTCTAACTAATGGAGAAATTATGTATTTTGCTTCCTTGTTCACAGTTGGATTTTTCAAAGCACCTAATGCCGTACTAATGCTATCTTCAACGATTTGCTTAGTTATGCACAACAAAATATTATTGCATTTATCTGCAGGTTTTTTTTCTGAGCACTGTAAGAAATCAATTGGATCATTCACTACATCAACAAGTTTACTCTCAATCATAAAATAACCCATTTCTTCTTCTGAAGATAATTTATACTTGGGAGTTTCTTTTTTTGGTTGTGTTGTTCCTTTTTCTGCCCGATAATTAATAATTGTTCTAAAACTATTTGCTAATCTGTGATCTAAATCAATTTTTTCTTCTTTTGGTCTTTGAAAGAATCCTTTAAAATCCCATTCGCCCGCTTTTTTATCTTTTTGAACAGGTCTTTTATCTCCCTCATAAAACTTATCTAAAGCAGCCATAAACACTCCTTATTTTCAGACTTTATAAAAATTATTGAAGTAGAAAAGAAAAAAGAAAAAAATAAAACTATTCCGAAATAGTTTTAATTAATTTGCTCAAAACAACATAAGGTTCTATGTTTGCACAAGGACGTCTATCCTCCAAATATCCTTTACCTTCCAAGTCCACTTTCCAAGGAATTCTTATACTTGCTCCCCGGTCAGAAACACCACATCTGAATTCCGTGTACGGACAAGTTTCATGTTTTCCAGTTAATCTCAACTCAATTCCGTCACCATAAACTGCTATGTGTTCTTTATGGTGCTCTTTTAATTTTTCGAGAACTTCTTCGAACGCTTTGCTACTTTTCATCATTTCTTTAGTTGAAAAGTTTGTGTGCGCTCCTGCGCCATTCCAATCTCCTTTCATAGGTTTAGCTGCTAACGAAACAGTTATTCCATAATCTTCACCAATTCTTGCCATTAAATATCTTGCAATAATTAAGTCATCAGCGACTTTTAATGGATCTCCCGGACCAATTTGGTATTCTGATTGTCCCGGCATTACTTCCCAATTTACTCCATCAAATAATAAGTCTGTTTCTAAACATGCGTCAATGTGTTTCTCAACTAGTTTTCTTCCAAAAATTTTGTCTGCACCAACACCACAATAGTACGGTCCTTGAGGTTTTGGTTCTCCGCCAAGTTCAGCCCATGCTAAAGGAACCTCTCCTTTGAATAAAGTATATTCTTGCTCAATACCAAACTTGAATCCTTTATCGCCATATTTCTCAACTAACTCTCTCAAAAATGCTCTGTTATTTGAAGAATGCATCTTACCATTAGGAAGTTCTACTTCGTTTAGAACTAGAATACTATCTCCTCCTCTTACAGGGTCTTTGTAAAATCGTACAGGTCTTAAAACACAATCTGAAGAATGACCTTCTGCTTGATTAGTACTGCTTCCATCGAAACCCCAGACAGGCACATCTGCAAGTCTTTCTACTGGTTTGTCTAAAATTTTTGTTTTACTTCTTAGTTGCGGTGTTTTGTTACCGTCCAACCAAATATATTCTGCTTTAATTTTTACCATTTAATTCACCTCAATGTGGTTTATGGTTTGTTGTAATTCTAAACCTAGAACTACAAACCATAAACCACTATAAAAGTATGAAACATATATAAATATTTTCGAGTTCCTTCTAAACAAAATAGCTTAAAAAGACAAAAGATTTAAATATTTGTTTAACTAACTTAGTTTTTCGTAAGAAAAACTAAACAAATGATTGATGAAACAGATAAGAAAATTTTGAATGTTTTGCTCGATGATTCTAGATTATCTTATAGAGAAATAGGAAAAAAGGTTGGCGTTAGTGTTGCAACAGTAATGCATAGAGTCAATAGGCTTGAAGAAGAAAAAGTGATTAAAAAATATACAACTGTGCTAGATTACGAAAAATTAGGTTATGATGTTGAAATCACAATTCACATGAAGATTGGTAAAGGAAAATTAATAGAGTTAGAAAATAAAATTGCTAAAGCAAAGAATGTTTTTGCTGTTTATGATGTTACTGGAAAATCTGATGCAATAGTTATTGCACGTTTTAAGAATCGTAGAAGTATGGATAATTTTTTGAAACATATACAAACGTATGATTTTGTTGAAAGAACCGAGACTAGTTTGATACTTAACACAATTAAGGAAGAGTCTCCAAAAATTGATTAATTTTCAATACTTCTAGTCTGAAAAAGACAAAAAAATAAAAACAAAGACCTTTTTAGAGCAGTTATGATTGATTTTGAGCATAATTCGGATGTGTTAAAAAAACTCCAAGGAAAAAAAGTAGTGATAGGAAGACAAAAAGAAAAAGAGTACAACATAGGCACATTATTGAAAGTTGAAGAAAATTCTGTTGCGATCAATGTTGAATTTGTAGTTAACAAAAACATAACTAATCATTTATACTGGTTAGCCACCGGATGGAAAAAATACGAAGTAAAAGTTCAGGACTTAAAAAGCAGAAGTCCACAATTAGTCACATTTCATAATTTAAATGATTATTTTATAGAACCGTTCAATAGACAAGACGTGTATGATTTAATGAAAAGGTGAATTATGAAAAAGATAGCAACTATTTGCGCATTAATTTTAAGCCTTAACTCAACTTCTTGCATCTCCAATAAACAACCAGTCCCGCAAAATCTTCCTCAAAAAGAATTGGTTGACTTAAATAACGGCTACACAACTGAAAGAGAAGCCTTAAGATTGGTATATCAAGAAGCAGAAAAACTAGTAGGCAAAGAAGTCAAAACAAATAATGGATTATACTTAGTCAATAATAGAAAAGAGGCAATATACAGGTTATGCCAAATTACTGATGGAATATTTTGGTATCAAGATCCAGACCACAATATTAGTTTAGAAGAAATAAAACAATATATTTACAGAGGGGAAAGCAATTAATAAACTAGGAACTCTAGCAGCAACATTATTATTTTCAGGAGTAGTTTTAGCAAATCCTGTTGGACAAGAAAAACAATTACTACATCCATTAGATTTGCAAACTGTTGTTGATCAAGGAGTTGAAGTTAATACAGAAGTTTCTGCTAAAGCTCACAAGTTAGCAAATTATGTTTTTGAAAGGCCTATCAAAAATTCTTTTCACATTGTTGATGGAGGAGTGGTTGGTACTTTTGCAGTAGTTAACATAGATGAAAAAGAATATTTCTTAAATGTTTTTGATCATCAAAACACAAATAATGCAAAAGATACTTTAGAGCTTCGTTCTGAAACTCTCAAAAATGATGGGTCGCTTGAAAGTGAAGTCATAATCCGAGATACTGGGCTAGATGGTAACGCAGATTATGCTTTCGCACGTTCTAGAAGTGAAAATAAAGAATTTTTTCAAGCAGAATACATAAATCTTCTAGATAAACTAATTACATTTTATGAAGAGAACACTTCGGAAGATGATGAATGGTCCAGTCAATATTCTGCAGCAAGAGCAAAAAAACTTAAAAATTTTTTAGCAACTAGTGAAAAAGGAGAAAGAGACATAGAAAAAAACGAAAATTATACTAGCGGAAAAGTAAAATTTGTACACAACAACAAAGGATATGAAATTTATTTTTTCAGTTGCAATGAAAATCATACTGCTGAACGTACAGATCTTCTGAGCATCACAGTTTATTCTTTAGAAAATGGTGTAGGCAGATATTTGAACTTAAGAGACTATGCTGCGCTCGGCAGAGTTTTATTAGGCGAATCTATTTTTTATAAAACAAAAGGCAAAGAAGAACTTTTGCCTGATTTTGCAACAATAAACGAAAGCGATTACATACAAGAAACTAATTATGACTCGGCATTTGAAGAAACTAGAAAAGAAAAAGACTTTCTCCAAGTAGAGTATGATAAAGTTCTGGATGAACTTATTGAGTTTTATGAGAGCAAATAAGAACTAATTTTTTAGCTCTATTTCATAATTCATCTGGTTGCGAAACTGCTAAGCCCCAAATACTTCTGTAATGATTTTCTCGCGCTATAAGATAATCGGTTTTATCTGCGATTTTTTCACCGCGTTTCTGGGCGTTTTCTAAATCATTTCTAGCAAAAATATATACTTGTTGCCCTAATTCTTTTTTTACAGTGGGACATTGTACAAGTGCCTCCAAGAGTGAATTTTGATCAATTGTCATTTATTTACCTCCAATAATAATCTGAAAAAGAGTGTAAATTTTTAAATCTAATTGTGTATTATCTTGAATTTTTCAGCTTTAGCTGAAAAATTACGAAAGGTTTATATATTAGTGTGTCTTTTACACTATTAAGAAGGCCTGAATAAGGCTTTTGGAGGAATTAAAATGGACAAAATCGACATAACAATCATCGGCGGGGGAGTAACAGGTTTAGCTTCAGCATTATACTTAACAGAAAAGTATCCCGACAAAACAATAATGCTAGTAGAAAAAAATGCATTCTTAGGTGACGAACAATCTGGAAGAAATTCAGGAATAAGACACTCAAGCATTCAATACAAACCAGGAAGTTTGAAAGCAAAATTCTGCGTCGAAGGAAACAGATTAATCACAGAATTCTGCAAAAAATATGACGTACCTTATGCGGACACAGGAAAATTAACTGTAGCTGTGACACCTGAAGAAGTTGCAAAATTAGATTATTATTACAACAGAGCAGTGCAAAACGGAGCTCCAGGAGTTAGAAAATTAACTGGCGAAGAAGTAAAAGAATTTGAACCAAATGTCAAATGTTTAGCAGCAGTTTACACTCCAAGCACAGGAATAGTTGATGGAGCAACGTATATTAAAACAATGAAGAATTTGTTAGGCAATACTGAAGCGATAGTTTTTGATCATACAAAAGTGCTCGGTGTAAAATCTCAAGAAGATGGATTAGTTGTTAAAGTAAACCAAGCTGGAGAAGAATATGAATTCTTAAGCGATGTAGTTGTTAATGCAGCAGGATTATTTGCCGATGAAATAACTAGAATGGTCAATCCAGATTTCCATTACAAAATAAAACCTTTAAGAGGAGAATTCATGAAATTCAACAAGAATAGAAGACCTGAATTATTCATGAAAGGAATGCCAGTTTATCCTGTACCTAGACCAATTCCTGGAGGAATGCTTGATGAACATGGCGAACCTAAAACAACTTCAGGAACACACTTAACACCTTGCTTTGATTTGGATGCAAGCGGCAAAGCAGTAATAAGTAATTTTGTTCACGTCGGTCCTTACCAAGTACCAATAAACAACAAAAGCGATTATGAAAGCAACAGAGCTCCACCAGAAGTATTCGTTAAAGACTTGCAAAAATATTTCCCAGGATTAAAAGTTGAAGATTTAGAACAAGAATTTACGGGAATACAAACAAAAATAGAAGGCTTTGATGACTGGATTCTCGAAAGAGATAAAAAATACAGCAATTTCATAACTGCAATAATCGATTCCCCAGGATTCACTGCATCACAAGCAGTAGGAAAACACATAAGCGAATTAGTGGAACAAATTTATGCAGAAAAGAAAGAAGGAATTGAAGCAGTTGTAGGAGCATTAGGAAAATAAGAAAAATATGTGGAGGTTGATTAAAATCGAATCAGATTTAGACAAAAAAATAAAATCTTACCTTGATAGAGCAGAAAAACAAAATCTTGAAAAATACCTGCCTGAAGAAGTTGGACATTGGATAATAATTACCGGGGAAAGCAGAGATTCTGACAGGCACCCTTTGGAAGAAGTCCTTTACGGAAAATTCATTGATGCAATTGCATACGCAGTTCAGCGCAATGAGTTTTATACTGATCGAGTCCTACCACAAATTTACGATCCTGGCAATTCGTCTAGTGGAATGGTTAAAAAAATACATATTACAAAATTAACTTAACATAGATCAAAGGACTAAAAGCATACCTAGTTAACAATTCAAATTTGTTTCAATTAATTTTCTAAATAATACTTGCCTGTCAAAGCAAGATTATTTGAATCAGAAAAATATTGAATAAACAACTGAGGGCAACTAGTCTGCATTTTTTTTATTTTTCAGGTTTAGGATATGTCAAATATAGTATCATTGCAAATACAATTGTTGTTATTCCTACAAACAAATACATTTTGGCGATGGAAAATAAATCTGTTAATCTACTCAAAACAAACGTACCTATAATTCCAAATACATTAATGGAGAAACTTTGTACAGATAAAACAGTAGCACGATGACTTGAGACGGTGTGTTTTTGAGCATAATTATTTGTAACTGGATAAAATAAACCTCTCCCAAAATAGTTTATGATAATAAAGATTAATCCAAACCAGAAATGTATAAAACTCAAAACAATAAAACAAACTGAATGAATTGTGGCAATTAAGAACAACGTCTTTTTTTCACCTATCTTGTCAAGTATTTTATGTGCATTCCAATACACCAAGGCTTCAAATCCCCAGATTAATGCAAAAAGCAAACCCAATAATTTTACATCATATCCTAAACTCACAAGAGATGGTTGGACAATAAAGATTTGATATCCAAACATTGCAGCAATTAAAGATGAGAATAGGATAATCCATTTAATTTGAGTGTGATTTTTTGCATATTTCACGCCATCAATAATCTTGATATAATGTGATTTTAATGAATATCTTTCTTTTGCTCTGCTCGGTTCAGTCATTAGCAAGAATGATACTCCTGCGAGAAAGAACACAAAGCCTCCAACATAGTATGGAAATGAAATATTTTGAGTATATAAATAGACTCCAACAAATCCTCCAATAACGCTACCGATAGAAAATAAACTATTTGCTCTTCCATCAATTTTTGGATAAATTTCCTCTTTTTTCAACTCTTTTAATGTATCATATATCAAAGCATTATCTGCTCCTGAATAGAGTGTTTCACCAAGACCATAAATTGCCATTAATAACAGAACAATAGAATAGTTTCCTGTAAATCCAACTAAAAAGACAGATAACCCGACAATAGTATATCCAAAGAATACGCTATATTTTCTACCAATTAGATCAGCAAAAGCACCCGATGGAATTTCAAACAGTAACACAACGAAGGCAAAAATAATATCGGTAATCCCAATTTGTGAATAATTGAATCCTCTTGCTAAAAGATAGATAGTCCAAATCGTTGCGGGAATCCATAATCCTCTAAGGAATTTATACAGATAAAATTTCCAAATATTATGTTCTAGAGCCTTGAAATCATTCATTTGTATAGTATTCTCCAAATTATATATAAACATTCTTAAAAAAATTATTATTTTTTTATTTTTCAAAAATGGGCAGTATCCTTTGCTCAAAATACTTGATTTCTTCAGAAAAATTTTAAAGATTACGCCAATAAAAAAGATGGCATAAATTTCTGGTTTGCCAGAGCCTTACAAAATCTTCTTGAGTATGATGATTGGCGAAATTTTCTGAATGTAATCGAAAAAGCAAAGATTGCTTGCAAGAATTCAGGTCACGACGTGGGTGATCATTTCGTCGAGGTCAACAAAACGACATCATAAGAAAAGGTTAAAATGAAAGTGTTACATATCATTCATCAAATAAGTGTTAAATTAGTATTTATTCTTATTGAACTTATCAATATCTGCTTCGACCATCATTCTTACTAGTTCTTTGAATTTTACTTTTGGTTCCCAGCCCAATTCTTTTTTTGCTTTACTGTAATCACCAATCAAATGATCTACTTCTGCAGGCCTCATGAATCTTGCATCTTGTTTCACATATTTTTGCCAATCATCTATGCCTGCTATTTTGAATGATTCTTCTAAGAATTCTTTAATAGAGTGAGTTTCTCCAGTTGCAATAACATAATCGCTTGGTTTTTCTTGTTGTAACATCAACCACATTGCTTCAACAAAATCTCCCGCAAAACCCCAATCTCTTTTTGCATCAAGATTTCCAAGAACTAAATCTTTAGCTAAGCCTAATTTTATTCTAGCAACACCATCAGTAATTTTTCTTGTAACAAATTCTAAACCTCTTCTAGGACTTTCATGATTAAAACACATTCCGCTAGTAGTAAACATATCATAACTCTCCCGGTAATTAACCGTTATCCAGTGTGCGTAAACTTTTGCCACAGCATAAGGACTTCTCGGATAAAAAGGAGTTTTTTCATTTTGAGGAATTTCTATAACTTTGCCAAACATTTCACTGCTTGATGCTTGATAAAATTTTATTTTAGGATCAACAGAATGTATTGCTTCTAATATTTTTGTAACTCCAACACCCGTTACGTCTGCTGTGAGTGCGGGTTGTTCCCAAGAAGTTTTAACAAATGATTGCGATCCTAAATTATACACTTCATCAGGCCTAACTTTCTGAACAACGCTAGTTAATGATGCTTGATCGGTTAAATCTGCACCAAATAATTCTAGTTTATCCATTATGTGCTCTATTCTGCTAATATTAGGTAAACTTACTCTTCTAACAATTCCACAAACACGATAACCTTTGTTGAGAAGAAATTCTGCAAGATAAGAACCATCTTGTCCAGTAATGCCTGTTAGTAATGCCGTTTTCATGAATAGAAAGACAGTTTGTTTATTTAAAATGATTATTATTTTATCATCCACTCAAACCAGGAACCTTTCAGTAACCTTTTTATACCTTTAAATTACTCATTACTTAAAAAGAGGCTATATGAACGACGCATACTCAATAGATAAAAATAGTTCTGAATTTCTTGGAGTTATAAAAGTAGTTTTTAGAAGTGCAATCAAAGAATTTCCCAAGATTTCTATAGGTTTTGCTTTTTTAGCAATAATTTCAGCACTATTATTCACTATTGGTCCTAAAATTTTGCAGCAAATAATAGACGCAATCATTGCAAGAACAGATTTGAAAGAGTTTTGGAGTTTATTCATTTTTTATGGTTTATGTTTATTATTTGGTGCAGTTTGTAAGTTTGGTGCGCAAAAAACTAGTTTTTACATAGCAACACAAATAGAAGACAATTGGAGATATTTGGGTTTAGATCATTATTATAATTTATACCTTGCATGGCATGATAAGCATGATTCTGGAGAAGTAGGAAGTAAAATAGATAAAGGAGGCAGCGCTGTTTTTGTTGTTATTTTTGAACTTTTTGGAAATAATCTTTTAGTTTCTTTTATAACAATAATATTCATAATTGCATATACTTTCTGGATTCTGCCTTCATTTGGCTGGTGGCTTATAGCGCCCTTACCAATATATGTTATTGTGACTTTTTTTATTTCAAGAAAAATAGCAAAAGGTCAAGCACACTTAAACTATTTAGCAGAAACTTCTAACAGAGCATTATATGACGGAGTTGGTAATGTAAGAACAGTGAAAGCATTCGGAAAAGAGGGATATGAAAAAGAGTATTACGCAAAAAAATGGAGCGGATATCATACTTTTGAGTACAGAGTTGAAAAACTTTTTTTTATTCAAGACTTTATACAAACAACAATAGAAATAACAACAAGAACTGCACTATTAATTTATTGTGTTTTTGCAGCATTCAAAGGATACATAACTGTGGGACAAGTAATTTTATTAATTAATTACCAACAAATGACTTTCTCGCCTTTAGCTCAACTAAACCAATTATTTACTAGACTGAGAAGAAATGCAAAAAAAGTTTCCAGACTATTTAACATAATTTCAGAAAGTGATAAATTAAAAGACAAACCTGATTCAGTACAAATAGCACGTTTAAACAAAGAGATTCTCATAAAAAATGTAAACTTTGTTTATGCAGGAAATATTGCTGCATTGCACAACATAAACTTGAAGATTCCTGCAGGAACAACAACAGCATTAGTAGGAAAAAGCGGGGCTGGAAAATCTACTTTTGCATTACTGTTAATGAGATTCTACGACCCAGAACAAGGAACTATCACTTTTGATGGAATTAATTTAAGAGACATCAAACGATCTTCTTTAAGAGATCAAATGACTTGGATACCTCAAGATGTAAGCTTGTTCAACAGAACAATAAAAGAAAATATTGCTTACGGAATAAAGAACGCCTCACAAAAAGTAATTGAAGACGCTGCAAAACTAGCTCATGCACATGAATTTATACTCCAAACACCCAAAGGATACAATTCCATAATAGGTGAAAGAGGAGTAAAGTTATCTGGAGGACAAAGACAAAGATTAGCAATAGCCAGAGCATTACTAAAAAATCCCGGTGTTCTAATAATGGACGAATCAACAAGCCATTTAGATAGTGAAACAGAAAAAGCAATAAGTGAATCAATACAAAATTTAAGACACAAAACAACCCAAATAATTATAGCACACAGGCTTTCAACAATACTTCATGCAGACCAAATAGTTGTTTTTGATAAAGGAAAAGTCCTGGCCGTAGGAAAACATAAAGAACTATTAAAAAATAAAATTTACAAAAAACTATACGATCTGCAATTTCACAGGAAAGAATGAATAAAATTTATTAATGAGCAAATATTTTTAACAATTATGCTAAAAAAATCAATTTTGATTTTACTTTTATTGCTTCTATTTATTGCTTGCACAGCACCCATCAAAAAAGATAATCCTACAGCAGATAGTTTAATACAAAAAGCGGACGAATTAGAAAAAACTGCTAAAGAATACGACTCAAAAGTCCATGAAATAGCTAAAGATAAATTCACGTTTGAAAAAGCAGAACAAGCAAGAAAAGAGCTCGAACAATCAGTAAAATACTATAAAGAATCTTTAGATGCCAATAATGAAGCAATTATCATACTTGAAAACTCAAAAAATTCCTCACTTACAGAGCAAATAAAACAAAGAAAATTTTTCAGCAAAAAAAATGCCAAAATTCATGAATGTAATAATATATGACTTGACTTGCTTAATGTAATTATAGCTCACGGAGAAAAAACATTTACTCCAGAAATAAAAAACTTAATGAGCAAAGAAAAAAAATGCGAAGAAGAACTTGGCGGTTTGATGCAGAACAATTCTTCTCTTGCTTAATCACATCCTCTCTTTTTAATTTATTAGGATTAAATTTATAATTAAAACAAAGAATTAATCAGAATTAGTGCTAAACACATTAAAGGAAATCAAATTTGAGGAAAAAAATGTCAGAATCAAACCTTGAGAAAGTAAGACGCACTCTTCACGGTCAAATGCTAGAAGTTATTCTTTTTGAAGGCGCGGAATTTAAGAATTGGCAATATACTTCAACAACTCCATTCTTGGATAAATATATGAACGCTTCAAAAGACGATGACTTGAGATATATGGCTGGCGAAAGAATGACAGATAAACCCGGAGTAAAAATTATTGGTTATGTCGTGGATGTAACTGAAACATATCTTGTAATGAGAACTGGTTGGGGAAAAAATAATCCTTGTGAAGACATGCCAGGATGGCGTATAGACCATGATTGCATTTATTTTTCATCTCTTTGTTTGAAGCGTGAAGCTTCCAATAGTTAATTTTTAAATTAAAAAAAAATAACGAATTCTAATTAATTTATTGAACATAGAAAGAAATAGTAGAAAGCTTTAAACTAAAAAGTTTCTAAAATCAACAACGTTGAAATGTTGAGATTTTACAAACGAAAGTTTTATATACTCAGTGTATAATATTGTATAGTCAGTGAATAATATGAAAAACTACCAAGATACAGAAAACAGAATTTTAGGATATTTATTGAGGAATCCTCTAGAAAGCAATAGTCTACGCCAGATTGCAGTAGATACAAAACTATCTTACGTGACAGTGCATAAGCTAATTCCTTACTTGCTCAAAAGAAAATTAATCAAGTTGGAAAAAAAAGGAAAAGCCAATCTTACGTCCATAAATTTTGAAGATGCATCTATAGAAAAGCTTAGCTCTGCCATGTTATATGAAAAAAGCAAATTTCTGATGAAATACCCTTCGCTTGTTCTTTTAACTAGAGAAATAGAGGAAGCTTTAGCAGGAAGTTTCTATATTTTATTGCTTTTTGGAAGTTACGCTAAAGAAAAATCCATGAGTGACTCAGATGTAGATCTCTTTTTTATAACGCCCCGCCAGCAAGACATTGAAGTGTACCAAGAGAAAATTAATAAAGCTTTAAAATTATACCCAAAAATAAAAAAAGATTTTAAGATAGTTTCAACAAAAGATTTTATGGATATGTTAAATCAAAAATATACTGTTGGCCTGAGTGTTTTTCAACACGGGATCGTGCTTTTCGGAGCGGAACATTATTATTCAATGGTGAAATCATATGTTAGAACTAAAGGATATTGAACAAGCTAAAAAACTCTTTGAAGAATGGGATTTAAATCGAGTCTGGCATAGTCCAGCACCTGAATTTATCGAACACTCCAAAAAGAAAGCTAAAAACTCTCTCAACTTGGCAATTTACCTACTGGATAAAATTGAAAAGACTAAAGAATTAGATGATAATGACACAGTAACAATTTGGATAGTTACATTGGACTATTATTCAATGTTTTTCGAAGTAGAATATTTATTGGGACTTGACGGCAGAAAACTTCCTGAAGGCACCAAAGACACACATAAAACAATTTACCTGGCTTTTCTTTATTACTATGTCATTAAAGGTTCTGAACTTGAGCGGAAAAAACCTAAAGAGATGACCACTAGTAGAATGTCAAAAGCACTAACTCTGTTCAAAACATTACAAGATGAAACATTGGAACTTCAAAGAGTAAAGAAAAGTGTTAAAGATTTAAAAACACAACGAGAGCAAAGACACGCCCTAACTTACAAAATGAGCAGAACAGCAGAAATTTCTGAAGCCAAGAGAAGCATAGAAAAAGCAACAGAATTTAGACAATTGGTCGAGGAATATATTCTATCAAAAAGAAGATGAACGCCTAAAATTTCGTGGCTACCAAGAAATATTAAGTTACTGACATGTCATTATCTTAAGAAGTATATAAACAATACTGACAGGGTAAAAAACACAAACGATTAATTTTTCCTTCTTTCTGCAGAAAAGTTTTCAGTAGAAATAACCCGCCAATATTAAGAAACCCAATTTCTTTTTTATCGTTGGTTCTTCGATTGTTTAACAATCCGTCAAAAAGCAGAAAGCTTTAAAAGTCAAAGACGGATTCTTTGTCTTCATATGGGGCTGATATATAGCTCTTGACTTTATTCTGGTTTATTAAAAACATCAGTGTCAGCACATTAATTGTACAAGGGTTTTATACTCAATAAAAAACCACGAGTGTGATGAAGAGTATGAAAAACATCTTTGAAAAAGTAAATGACTTAAAAAAGTTGGTCAAGATTACTGTTCCAGAAGTTAACAGTGATGAATTGCACTTATTTATCGATCATGTTATTCGTTTTCAAGATGGTTCTAGAAAATGCTTGACTGAAATAGAACAACGCATTAGAGAGACACTGCTACAGCAAGGTTATGCTGCTAAAAGTGTCCGTAATTGGTTAAGGTTAGATAGATTGCCTGAATTTTTACGTGAAGAAATTCGCAATGGAAAGCGCAGTTTCAAGAATGCCATTCAGTTTTATCAAAATCATAAATTAAGAACAGATCGTGAAAAAGAAAAAGAAATTGTTAACGATATAAGAAATTTTGTTAATAAAGATATTAATGAATTTGTTGATGGAGTGTTAGATCATGTACGAAGGAGAATATAAAAAACCAAAAAAATACCACAAAATACCAACCCCTTTCAGTAAAGCGCAATTGCAAAAGCTTTTCGAGAGTCTTGAAAATGGTAAAATTTCAATGATTTGTTTTGTTAGTTTAATAACTGGTATGCGATTATCAGAAGTGTTAACTCTGAAAGTTAGTGATATAGAATGGGAGCTCAAAAGAATAGTAAAACAAAAGACAAAAGGAGGAAAACCAAGAGTTTACTATTTATCAGATAATTCAATTGAAATATTGAAAAAGTGGATTGTTTTATTAGGAGATACAGACTATGTTTTTCCTTCACAAAATAATAACCTCAATTATGTGAATCCGAAAGGTTTTTATGGAGAATTCAGAAAATATCTGAAAAAATCAAACCTATGGATTCTAGATTATGCCTGTGCTAATAATACACAAAAGCACAAATTTACGTTCCACACTTTTAGAACAACATTTTGTTCATTGCTTATTAATTCAGGAGTAGATATTTACACAACAAAAGAATTAATGGGGCATTCCAAAATTTCCACAACCGAAAGATACTACATTTACCTCGGAGATCCAAAATTAAAAGAAGGAATACAACAAGTATTCGGAAGAAAACAAACAGAACCACAAAAAAAAGACTCTCTCTTACCACAACAAGATCACAACACACAAGATCCACTAAAATTATTACAACTACAATTAGTAAACAATCAAATAAGTATAGAAGATTATGAGAAAAAAGCGGAAATATTAATAAAATTCAATCATCTTTAACTATTTCACCAGACGGACGATTAGTATAACTGAACCCAATAGAACTATAATAAACTCCATTAAAAGGAACTTTAATTTCTTTACCTTTAATAGAATCTAACCACTCTTCTTTTCCAGGCCAAGACCTGCCATTCTTTACACACCACCTTGAATATTCTATCATCTCGGGATTAAACAGCAATTTTTCGTCTAAGTCTAAATATTTTACCAAATATTTGCCTAATTTATTCAAGACTTTTTTGTATATTTCATTCACGAGTTGAGGATAATTAAAAATTAGTTTTGTTGTTAAATTTATAACCACAATTTCATAAATTAACTCCCTACTAAAGTTAATATTAAAAAAAGTAACACATAATTTAATTAAAACCGTATAAGGAAGAACAAAAGCATTGAACCATTTGAAATAATTTCCTTTAAGATATTTATCATAACTAAATTTATCTTTCTTTTCTAAATCTAATCTTATTTTCCAAAAGTAATCAGGTTCAGACATTGCATATGAAGCATCATATTTAATGGCTTGAAAACCTTCTTTACTGAATTGTATACTCATGTGTAATATTTCTTGAAGTGATTTCTCAAAACATATGAAAGCTTCTGAGAAAGTTTTACAGTACGATAATTTTTTTGAAAATTTTGTATCGTTTTCTAAAGAGCCCACAAGAAAATCTTTTTCATCCTTTGTAAAAAACACATCTCTATTTTGTCTTATAAAATCAAAGAAAGGATTCAGATTGGCTTTAAAACCTTCGATGCGATGACATTTTCTTGTGCGTCTTTTTTTATTTTTCACATGTTCCAGTCTTTCTTTTATTAGAATTTTCTTATCTAACCAATTATTCAAGCTTAATCTTTTCATACAATCCCAAACAGAAGCATGATTTATTTTTTTCTTATACTTTGATTCGATCTCTTGAATGACTTGTTTTGTTTCGCTTTTTATTGTTTTTTTCATATTTTCTTCATGTTTTTTTAGTTTCTTTTCCTTTTCATACGGAGCATATTTTTCCTCTTGCTCTAGCTTCTCAATAACTTCTTTGGATTGTAATTTATATGTTTTAATAACATCTTCCATCTTTTTCTGGATTTCATATTTTTTAGAAACTCCTTTCTTACTTTCCCATTCTTTACAGAGTATTTTGTAAATAAACCAATCATTAATATTTGATAGATCGAAATCTTTTCTTGTCATTATTACCCTACCGAGAAATATGTTAGTAATATTTAACACTTACTGTAAATTACGGATAGTTACAATGAAAAAGTACAGAAACATAACCATTGCTTTTGAAAAGAGCTCATTCAATAAGCTTAAGCAGATTTGCATAGAAGAATCAAGAAGCATATCAAATTATGTGAAATTTATTTTGAAAGAGAGTTTGAGAAATGAAAAGAAGAAATAATCGTTTATGGATCCGAATTTCAGACGAAGAAAAAATAACCCTCAGTCGATTAGCTACAAACAGAGGTTATACTTCTTTGAGCGAATTTATTCGTCGAACTCTTTTTGAAACAGAAATTAATATTCATACAAAATTAAATGAAATAAAACAAATATTAGAAGGAGGAAAAAATGAAGCGAAAGAAAAAAGAAACAATTTGTAAAAATGGTACTTGCGAGGTAAAAGATACATCGCAAAAAGAAAATAATTTAGAAAAATAAAAAAAACAGAACACTCAGAAATAGCGTTCCGAAAAGTGCAGACTTTATTTAGTGTGCTTACTTAATAAAGCTTTCGGGTGCTGATTTCTGAGGTTTTTTGCCACGAATTGTGGCAGAGGTAGAAACATGGAAAATCAAAATAGTTCCAAAACCGAGATGGATAAACGTCTCCGAGAGGCACTTAAGCAAAGATTCCAACTGTTGTTGGATGAAGCGGGTTTGTCACAGGTTCAAGCAGCGGAAAAACTAGGTCTTGAAAAAAACCACTTTTGGAAGATTGTAAACAGTTACATTATGCCCCCCACAAGGCTTAGAGTGAAGATTGCTCAACTTTTGAAAACTGATTCTTGTCTGATCTGGCGTTGGAAAGAGTTTCAGGAGAGTGATGAACAATGATATGGGATAAAAATGAACGCATACCACTAAATTTTGTAACTTCTGAAAATAGAAGAATCAACTTGTTAAACATTTTAAGATCAAGAAATCCTGACACAAAGCAAAGACTTTGGATGGCTGGTTTTCTAAAGTTTTGTGGTTGTTCTCAAAAAGAAGTTCTTGAAATTATTCAGCGTTACAATAAATGGGAAGATTATAACCTGATAATCACAGAATCAAAAGTTGCAAGCATATTCAAAGAAAAACCAATATCTTATAGCAAACATAACACACACAACGGCAACACGACATTTCGCAGTGAAATAGTGAAACTTGGTCCCTCGTTTGAAGCAAACCAAGTTTCACTTTCACTGCAACTTCCAGAAGATCTTGATAAAATAAATCACGAATTTTTTCAAGGAGCTTGCGAAATTTCATATGAGTATGAGCTTGATAAATTTAATAGAACTGGTGAGCCAACTTGGAACCTTAAAAAACAACCACACTATCGCAGTATTGAAGGTGAAAATCATAAACTGTTTGTCATAGATCTTGATGGAGGAAAAATAGATGAATGTTTTGAAATAGCCAAGCAAATTTATAGATTAGGAACTTGGGATCACTTTAAATTTTCTGGATGTAAAGGTTTTCATCTCATAGAAAAAGTTTCTAAAGAAACAACCCATGAAGAACTTTTAGGAAGAGCAAAGCAAATAGCCAAAATTATCAAAGTTACTTTCTTACACGATGCAGAAGAAGATCAAGTTAACATAGATCCTCGTATGTATGAACCAAAACGATTGATTAGAGGATATTGTGTTAACCTTAAAACAAATTTGTTTTCTATTCCCGTAGATATGGAAGACTCTATTTTTGACGTCATTAATAGAGCGCAGAATCCTTGCTGGACAATAGATTCAGAAGGAGGAGGAAAAAAATATGAGTAATAAAAAAGAAATGGTACACTTTGAAACCATAAAAGAAAAAGCCATAAGTAGTAGTGATGGTCGTTTTCTAGAATTATCTAGAAAATGCGCAAAAGACTCTAAGGGCGAGGAATTTGAATTCACGTCTCTAACCCTCGGAGAACATTGGAGTAATGGTGAAGGAAAAGCCGGAAAGCGTTTCAAAAAGTCTTTCACCATTCCCAAAGCTTTTGATTTAGAAGCTGTAGGAAAAATGTTCCTTGATTTTATCAAGGAATAAATTTGAAGAGACAGTACGCTAGCTACTGTTTCTTTTTTATTATTTTTCCGCAATTTGAAAAATCATGAACTTTATTCTTTTAAGCACATAAAACTGCTTTTTGTTAGGTTTTTTATTAGTTTTTCATCAGCTTTTTTATTGATTTTAAATAAGATTTTTCTGTATTTTCATCCACTTTTTTACTGATTTTCTCATTGCTTTTTCTATGTTTTCATCCACTTTTTTACTGATTTTTAATAAGATTTTTCCATGTTTTTATCAGCTTTTTTATTGGTTTTCTCATTGATTTTTATCATATTTTCTTCACAAGGCACAACCATATAATATTTTCTATACAAACAACAAAAAGCCCAACAAATAAACCAATAAAGAATTATTGTAGAAAATAAAGATTTTGGAGGTATTATAAATCAAGTAAAAGAAGTATTCCCAAAACGTTCACTCATAATTTCTATCACATCTACTGCTGGAATGCCTGCTGAACTTATCTGCTGAAACTCTGCTGAAAAATCCAGCAGATATCATTATTGATTTTGCATTTTTTATTACTTACAAACTTTCTTCTTTGGAATACTAATTTCTTGCACATTGCACTCTACTGTTTGTTCTGGTTCTAATGGTGCATGCACAAGAGTCCACTTGAATATTTCTTCATCTTGCGGATAGATTTTTTTGTAAATTGTTCCTTTATCGAGCTTTCCGTTAATATCTTCAAAATACGCTTTGTAACCAAAATTTCCAACTTCTTGTTCATAATTCTTAACTTTAATGTAGCAATCTGTTGTTTGTTCAACACAAGTGCTTCTTGTGAATATTATTCCCGTTGTTACATATCTGCTGCAAGTAGAATTCATTATGGGTTGTTTTCCAGTAGTTACTTTATATAAAAAGTCTTCATCAACACAAGTTTCAACTTTCAAAGGGCTCACCTTAACATTTTTAGAGTTAGTACTTTCCACCGTTGTTGTTTTTTGTGTTAAATAAAATAAGGAGAATAAAAGAATAATGATCAAGATAAATACAGAAAACCACAAAAAAGGGTTTCTCCATTTTTTCTTAAAACATTTTTCACACAACACTGAATATGTCTTACGCCAACCATACCGTGTTTTACCACAATCCTGACAATAATTGACCATTTTAATGATTTTTGTTATTTTTAAACAGTTTGTTTAGCAAACTATCAACATTACCATGTTGAATTTTAATCTTTTAATTTTTTTTCAATTATTTTTATCTTATGAATTCTGGCAAGTAGTCAGACTACTTTTACAAGATGCTAACGAAGTGCTTAAACTATTTACGTTATCTTTGTAAGAATTAATTAATGCTATTAATTCATTTACTTTGCCTTGTATTTGTTTGTTTGTGGCTTCAAGGTTTGCATTAGTGAACTCTAATTGTTGATTTTTAGTTTTTAAGTTGTTAGTTTGAATTTCTAGATCATCTGATCTTAACTTATATTGGTCTTTTTCTTTTGCTACTTTATCTTTTTCTGTTTTTTCTTCTTGATATTTTGCTTGACATGACGTGAGCTTATTATTTAAATCTTCAGTGGATGATTTATATACGTTGTTTTGTGTTAGTAATAAATTAATTTTTGAGATTAATTCTTTATTTTGGGCTTCGAGGTTTGTGTTGGGTAACTCTGATTTTTGTTTTTCTACATCTTTGAAATTTTGTTGGGATTTTGATTCAGCTTGTTGCGTATTGTTTTCTTGTGATTTAGAACTTGAGTGAGTTGCCTTTTTTATAATGCAAATTGGTTGTTTTGTGTCTCCATCGAGCCATAACTGAAGGGTAAGTTCTCCTTTTTTAACCTTAACATTCCAGTAAGGCTGAACTTGAACTTGATCACCACAGTCAGAACGAACTACGGCAATATTCTCTTGAACAGCAGAATTACTCCAATAAACAACTCTTAAGTCTGCATCAGGATATTGCTCAAGAAAGTTTTGAACCTCAGGAAAAGTTTTAACCAGGCTAGTGACATCTGTCATTCCGGAACAAGCAGATAAAAATAATAAAACAACCAGCAAAGATATTAAAGATAGTTTATACTCCATTTTCTATCAAATCCTCATCAACGTAAATTTTGAATTTTTAAACAGTTCTTGATATTGATACCTTGGTAAAACAGCAGTTCCAATAATGCCACTACATATTGTTGTACATTCACTTCCAAAACTTAAAACAGTTATTCCTGCAAGAATAATTTCCAAAATTTTACTCCTCATGCTTTTTTCCCACTGTCATTAAGCAAACTAGATAAACCTGTGTACCAAGAATCAACTAAATAATCTACATAAAGTTCCTTCAAAACGGGATGTTCTGGAATAAATTTTTCAGGACAATACTTGACAAAATAAAGCTCAGCAAAATCCCGTAATATTTTAAGAGAGTATTCTTTATTGCGGTTACGAAATAAAGTTTCGGATAGGTCATTGATTAACAGAGCAGCCAAACCTTCACAAGTATTAATTTTCTTAAAAGGTGTTGCTGGTTTTCCGTCTTTCAATGACGACGCTATTTCTTTTAAAATTTCTTTCATTTTATTATTTTATCAAATTTTCTCATAAAATTTTTTATTTACCATCGACGACCCCAGTGCCATCGTCCCCTTATTGCTCCACTCAGTGATCTTCCAATGTTATTCATTCTTTGACCAAAGCTTGTTGGTGCTTGACTTGATTTTTGTTCATAGCTTTTAGCTACTGCTTGATACATGCTGGCTTGCATCCTTAGTTTTGATATTGCCATAATTGTGGTTGTTCCTTCTATTCCTGTAACAGATACTGTTCCAATTTCAAAAGCAGTAGGTTGTAAATCTGCATCTACTGCATGAAAATCTTGTGGAACTTTTGCAGTAATAGTAACTAATTTTGTTCCATATGGTGCTAAAGTAAATAGAGTTTTATCAAATATTATTTCATACTTGCTTTCTGCGCTCGATACTACACTAGTTACATCGATAGGTAAATTTCCAACGTTAGTAATTGTAAATGTTGCAGTTGTAGTTACGCCTCTTTCTTGGTTTGTTCCACCCACTGTTACGTCTGTAACAACTAGATCTGCAAGTACGCCAACATTTAAAACAAAAACAATTAATAAAATCACTAACAAAAATTTTTTCATCTGTTTCGACCCCCCATAATCTAACATATTCTAGTTAATATAGTTTAGAAAATATGTTTTGTTTTTAAATCTTTCGGTAACTTTCCAGTAATATTTCGGTAATACTGTTTTATTTACGTATTGTTACTGAATTTTAATGGATAAAAAATCAATAGAACTTTATTCTTGGATCTCTAGAGGCAGCCAAAGAGTAATAATGCTCCAAAATCTAAATGTACCTTTAACACCTACGCAATTAGCAAAGACCACAGGCATTAAAGTGACAAACGTGAGCGATAACCTAAGATTGATGGACGAGAAGAATTTAGTCAAATGCTTAAACCCAAAAGAGAAAATGGGAAGACTATATGAACTAACCAAAGAAGGCAAAAAAATAGCTAAATTTCTAAAATAATCAGTCAAAGACTACTTTTTTACATTGACTCACTTTTTGCTTAAGAAACGTTTATAAAATCATCAAGTTTATTCTACTTCAATCTGGTTTTATCGTGTATAAAACCCCAAAATACAAAGTAATGAACCAGAATACTTTCGGGGCTGTGGGGTAGCTTGGTTTATCCTTATCGGCTTGGGACCGATAGACCCCGGTTCAAATCCGGGCAGCCTCACCATTTCAAAAAGCCATCAAAAGACGTCGATCTGGCGTCAAATATTACGGGCTTCAGAGGGAAATTAATTCTTTGTTTATTTTTTCAAGTGCCTTAATTAAATTTTTTATTTTTTTGTATGGATTGTCTATGCCTCCATTTGCTTTAAAGAACTCAGCACGCACACAATACGGGGAGGCCTGAGCTCACAAAAATTACCAGTTCGGAAAGAGAATTCTAAATCAAAAACAAAAAGTTTATATAGTGGCTGTTTATCCTTACAATTAATCAATTCTAGTGATGTGTTATGAATCAAGAATTAAACCAGAAGGCTTACAAAACTGGAACAACAACTTTAGGTATTGTTTGTAAAGATGGAATTGTACTTGCAGCAGATAGAAGAGTTACTGCAGGTTTTGTAGCACATAAAAGGTTTACCAAAATAATTCAGATTGATGATAATATGGCAGTAACAGTTGCCGGTTCAGTTAGCGAAGCACAATTATTAAGCAAATTAATTAAAGCAGAATTAAGTCTTAAAAATATTCAAACAAAAAGAAGAACTACTGCTAAAGAAACAGCTAACTTGATTGCAGGATTAGTTTATAACAATGTTAGACAATCTTGGATGATGCAAAGCATTGCAGCATTCTTATTGGCAGCCAAAGATGAAGGGGGAGTTTACTTATACAGTTTAGGTCCCGATGGTTCATTAATGGAGCATGATGATTATGCTTTTGATGGTTCAGGAGAAATGTTTGCAATTGGTGTTCTAGAAAGTCATTATAAGAAAGATATTACTGTTAGTGATGGAGTAAAACTTGCAGTTAGAGCAATTAATGCTTCGATTCAGAGAGATATTTATTCAGGCAACGGTATTGATGTAATAACTGTTACTGATAAGGGATTGGCTTGGGTAAAAGACGAAGAGTTAGTTTACAAGTTAAAGGAGTAACTAAAAAATTCTTTTTTAGTTAATTAAAAAATGTCAGATATAATAAAAGAAATCTTAAAACTATTACCGGAAGATGTTGTTTCAGACACAGCTTTTGAAGCAGCGAATATAGTTTTGTACACAAAAGACAAAGAATTCTTATTAGATAATCAAGGAAAAATAAGAGAGCTAGTAAGTACGTTTAAGAAAAGAATAGAATTGAGAGCAGATCCTAAAATTGTTTTGAATTCTGACCGAGCAGAAGAAATAATCAGACAATTAATGCCTCCTGAAGCAGGAATTAACAGTGTGAGATTTGATAAGTCTAGAAGTATTGTTGTTATCGAAGCAGAGAAACCTGGATTAGCAATAGGAAAACAAGGAGCTGTTCTTAGAGAAATCAGAGAAAAAACATTATGGATTCCATTAATTACTAGAACTCCACCAATAAGATCTATACTTATAGAAAACATTCGTGAAGTACTTTTCTTACACAGTGAAGAAAGAAAAAAATTCTTAGACAAAGTAGGTCACAGAATTTATGACGGTTGGCAAAGAGAAAAACAACACGAATGGGTAAGATTAACATTTTTAGGAAGCGGTAGACAAGTTGGAAGAAGCTGTTTATTCTTACAAACTCCAGAATCAAGAATATTGTTAGATTGTGGTATTGATGTTGCAGCACAAAACTCAGAAGCATATCCATTCTTAGATGCTCCAGAATTTGATATTAAAGAATTAGACGCAGTAATTGTTTCTCACAGTCACGTAGATCACTCTGGATTTGTTCCTTACTTATTCAAGTTTGGTTATAGAGGTCCTGTTTATTGCACAGCACCAACTAGGGACGTAATGTCTTTGTTAACTCTAGATACAGTTAAAATAATGAATTCAGAAAATAGAGACCCATTATATTCTACTGATGACATTAAAGAAATGGTTAAGCACACAATCATTCTTGATTTTGAAGAAGTAACCGATGTAACACCTGACGTTAGAATAACTATGTATAACAGCGGACACATTTTGGGTAGCGCAATGGTACACATGCACATTGGTAATGGACTACATAATTTTATGTACACTGGAGATATTAAGTTTGGAAGATCACTATTATTAGAGCCAGCGCATACAGAATTTCCAAGACTGGAAACTATGACTTTAGAAAGTACTTACGGAGGAAAAACTAACATTTTAGGTCCTGCAAAAATACAAGACGAAAATTTAGCAAGAATAATTAAAGAAACAGTAAAGAACGGCGGAAAAGTATTAATGCCCGTATTAGGAAGTGGTAGAGCTCAAGACGTAATGGTAATGATAGAACAAATGGTCAGAAATAAAGAAATAGACCCAATACCGGTTTACATTGATGGAATGGTTTGGGACATTACTGCAATTCACACTGCTTATCCAGAATACTTAAACAAAACATTAAGAAAACAAATATTCCACAAAGACCAAAATCCTTTTATGGCAGCAATATTCAAAAGAGTTGGAAGCCAAAAGGAAAGAATGCAAATAGTTGAAGAAGAAGGCCCTTGTGTAATTCTTGCAACTTCAGGAATGTTAGTGGGAGGGCCATCAGTTGAGTACTTAAAACACTTAGCAGAAAATCCTAGAAACACATTAATATTCAGTTGTTATCAAGGTGCAGGAAGTTTAGGTTCAAGAATTAAAGCTGGAGAAAAAGAATTTGTATTCAAGAATGGAAGAAAACAAGAAATAGTTGTACTAAAAATGAATGTTGACCGAATAGAAATAAGCGACCATTCAGACAGAAAACAATTAATGAATTTTGTATTCAAATGCAATCCTAAACCTAAAAAAATAATCATAAACCACGGAGAAGCAATAAGAACACTAGACTTAGCAAGCGCAATACACAAGCAAGCAAGAATAGAAACGTGTGCACCAAAGAATTTAGAGACAATAAGACTGAAATAAAACTAACATTTATTTTATTACGCATTGTTTTGATTTTTTATGATGATAGTTTAATTCTTACTTTTTTTGGATTTTCAGAGCTAGGGCCTCCTCGAATCGTGTGCGAGCTAAGTTTTTTAATGGATGTGGAGGCACAGACAGTCCATAAAAAAATAGAAAAGATTTTATGAAAGCACGCGAATAAATTAACAAATGATACATTCAGAATAAAGGATAATTTAGTAATATCGGCAAGAGATTTGCAAAAAGAATTTCAAAACCTTTCTGAACAAAGAAAAGAAATACATAATGCTTCGGTTGAGCGTTTTAAGAATCGAATAGAAAAATTTAAGTCTTTGGTTCTATTTTTTACATTTATGAGTTACACCCCACTAAAAAAAGCCTTTCATAAGAATAAATGGAAATGGGAGGAATGTGAAGATTTGTTTAAATGTATTTCTTTCAGAAACAAAAAGCATATGTGGTTGTATAATTATAATGATACTGTTTTAGTTCAAAGAAATCATCCCGTCCTAGTTAAGTGTAGAGGGTTGGTTGTGGATGATGAGGGCAACATTCTTAATTTTCCTTTTGAAAGATTTTTTAATGAATTTGAAGAAGAACAAGCCGAGATAGATTGGTGCAGTGCTGAAATACACGAAAAAGTAGATGGTAGTTTGATTTGTGTCTTTTGGAGTGGTACTGAATGGGAAGTAACGACTCGAGGAAGTTTTTATCCTACAGAAATAAAAAAAGGAGTTGACTTCAGTGCATTGTTTAAAAAACATTTTAGTTCATTTGATAAATTAGAAAAAAAATATTGTTACATGTTCGAAATTGTTTCAAAAGAAAACAGAATAGTCACTTGGTATGATTATGAAGCGATTTATTTGTTAGGGGCGAGAGATTTACATACTCTAAAAGAAATTTCTCAAAAAGAACTAGACAAAATAGCCAAAAAATTGAGTGTGAAAAGACCACTAAAGTATTCTGCAGATAGCATTGAACAATGTAAAAAGCTTTTCGAAAATTTCAAAAAAGACCAAGAAGGCTTAGTCGTGTCAGATGCAAACTTTAACAGAGTTAAAGTAAAACAAGAAAGTTATTTGCAATTATCTAACATAATAATGCTCAAAGAGCAAGATTTATTTGAATATGTTTTAGGCTTAAAACAAATAGATGTTGAATACTTGAAGAAACTACCTGAAGTTACGGCTGAAATAGAAAGAATAAGACAAGAATGGGTTAAAATTCAGGCAGAAATAAAGAAAGTTTTTGAAAAGATAAAAAACAAGCCCACAAGGAAAGAATTTGCATTAGAAGCACTAAAATATCCTTTCAAGTCAATCTTATTTGCAATGCTGGACAATCAAGACTTAAATAAATTAAAACTGAAGTGGGAAAACTTGAAAAAGATAAAGAAAGAAGGATTGATTTATTTGTAACCAAATATTTTGTCATATTTTTTATGATCGAATATATTCAAGACTAAAATTATTATTTCATATTGTTCTGATTTTATTGTATATGTTAGCCTCCAAAAAGAGGGTAATTCTATTCTCCAACAATTTGTAATACCATACTTTTGTCTGTAATATTGAGGTATTAGCCTCTTTTTTACTTGGTCTCCTTCAAACGGGTTAGTTTTCAGAAGTTCTCTGACCCTTTCAACAGCTCTAAAGATTGATTGCAACTCAGTTTTTGTTCCTTTTTTAATCTCTTGTTCAAACTGCTCTTTCAAAAAATCATACTCATAAGCAGCTTCTTCAGACAATTTTAAACTTATTTTTTTACCTTCAAACAAAGAATATCACCATTCTCTGCTCTGCATAATTGCTGCTTTCAATCTAGGATCATCGTTATGTGCCCAAAGAATTCCTTTCTTACCATCTATTATTAATCCTCTTTCAGCTAAATATTCAAGAATAACATTGAGTGTTTGATGCATTATTCCCGCAGGTAATTTTCTTTTAATATCTTCTCTGGTTAGCATTAAGTCTGCACCTCTCAAAATTTTTTCCACAGATATTACTGTTTTCAAGTTAGGGTAATGAATTACTCTTTGTATCATCTTATACAAATGTATATATAAACTTATATATAAATATTGCGTTTTTAGAAAGATTTATTTCTTAAAAAGAATCTTCTCAACATCTCTCCAAATTGGAAAGACTAATTTGTATCCTGCGTCAGTGGGGCTCCAAACTTTTTCTCCATCCTAGTCATTTTTTTGTTCAGTATAAATTGCCCAGTTGCCATAATCTTTTGCTGCTTGTTTTACCATTTCTTCGTATCCTTTGAATTCATGCCATTGTTTGTCAATAAATTCTGGATTAATATTTTTAACAACTTCTTCCAAATCTTTAAATCCTTTAATCATTGGAGAAATTTTTAGTTTTACTTTTACTGAATCTAAATTGATTCGAACCATCATGAAACAAGTACCATCTTTTACATAATTGCTTTGTTCAGTGCTAGCGTCAAGAACGAAATCGTAATTAATCAAACCTCTGCATAAATCAAAGATAAATCCTTTTTCTCCAGCTTCTTTAAAGTCTGCTTCTGTTTCGTACTTTACAACAGTCCAGTCAGGTTTTATTTCTCCAACAACTTTCATAAGAACTCATTGATTTGCAGGTCATTAATAAAGCTTTGCCTCTAGTGTATTCTTAATTAACAAAGCTTTAAAAAACACAATTTATCGTATGAAAGATGAAAGTATTAGTAACTGGCGGAAGCGGTTTTGTTGGCTCAAATCTTGCATCGTATTTTGATAAAAATAATGAAGTAATAACCACGTTTAGAAATCAAGAACAAAAACTTTCTGGTTTTAAAGGAAAAATAGTTAATCCGGAATTCAGTTGGAAAAAATTAGGAAGCATTGATGTATTATTTCACGAAGCAGCAATAGCAGATACCACAGTTACTGATGAAACTGTAATGAATGCGTTTAATGTAGAATATTCTAAAAGATTGTTTGAGAATGCGATTAATCATGGTTGTAAAAAGATTATTTATGCTACTTCAACAGCAGTTTACGGCGATGTTCCTGCGCCTTACAAAGAAAATGGACCAAAAAATCCTTTGAATGCGTATGGAAAATCTAAATTGTTGCTTGAAGAATTTGCCACAGAATTTGCTAAAGATCATCCAAATATTTTAGTGGTTGGTTTGCGTTATTGTAATGTTTATGGTCCCGGCGAGAGTCATAAAGGTAACATGGCAAGTATGATTTATCAGTTAGCGCAGCAACACAAAAAAGGACAATATAGATTATTCAAGTGGGGCAAACAAAAAAGAGATTTTATTTACGTTAAAGATGTCATAAGAGCTAATGAATTAGCTTTGAATTCCAAAGAGAGCTGTGTTTTAAACTGTGGCTATGGAGCATATACTACTTTTAACGAAGTAACAGAAATACTAAACTTAGTATTAGGCAAAGATGTGCCTACAGAATTCATTGATAATCCTTATGAAAAACAATATCAAGAATTTACAGAATGCGACATGAGTTTAGCTGAAGAAAATATCGGTTTTGTTCCAAAGTATAATGTTGCTGAAGGGATTAAGGATTATTATTTAAGTGGGAAGTTGGTCTAGAAATAAACAAATGGCAAAATAAATACCTCGCAATTTTCTATGTTGATCTTTTCAACTTCATTTAAGTTTGCTATAAATGCTTTTTCTGGTTTGTAATGGCTTAGAAAACTCCTAAATGATCTGGTCAGTTTTGGCGTAATTTTTACTTCTATGGGAATTAATTTGTCTTTTTTTTCTACAATAAAATCCACTTCAGTTTTGTTTGTTGTGCGCCAGTATTTTACTTTATGCGATCTTATGAGTTGATTATGAAGAAAGGTTTCGTACAAAAAATCAAAGTTAATGTTTTCAAATTGTTCAAAAAGATAGTTTCTGATTCCCGGATCAATAAAATAAATTTTAGGGTTTTTTCTTAATTCACTTGCTAAATTTTTGTGCAAAGGTCTAACTAGAGAAATTACAAATGAATCCTCAAGCAAAGGAAGGAATTCTCTAACTTCTCCATAAGACAGTCCTGAATGCACTGATAAAGTTTCGTAATTAATTACTTGTCCAGTAACAGATGCAATTGTTTTAAGTAATTTTACAACATGCTCTCTTTGCCTTATTCCATAAAGTGCCACAATATCTTTTTCTATATATGTAGTAAAGAGATTTTTCAAAAGCTCTTTCTTCTTTTCACGATCTTGCTCTAAAACAACTGCAGGATAAGAGCCAAAAGTTAGAAATTCTTTAAGAAATTTATTTAGGTCTTCCAAGAACACAGTTTCTTCTATCTTTATTTCCGTATTTAATTCCACATGTATTTTTTTATACAGATTAAAATATTGTTCTCCTTTTGTACTTATAAATTCAGCAAAACTTAAAGGATACATAGTAAAGAAAATTATACGTCCAACAAGCGATGCACCCAGGCTAGTTAAATCAAAGGAAGAAGAACCAGTTATTACAAATTTAATATTGCTAAAAGTATCAAA
>JACRKG010000043.1 GCA_016215315.1 Candidatus Woesearchaeota archaeon
AATCAAATCCGCAATTTGCCACTGTTTTTTGCCTTCATGCATCCATTTAAGGATCAGTTCCCGTGTTTGTAGATTTATCATAACACCAACAAAACACAACCACTATATAAATTATGCGTTACTTATGTCCTGTACTAATAAAAAGAAAGGATTAAAAAGTTTACTTGTTTCATAGTGTATAGGACTTGTTTATGGTTTGATATCCGTATCGAGAACTTTCGATGCCTTCTGATGTCATCCACGAACTAAGTGGGGGCTTAACATGGATAGTAAATATGGGGAGTTAGCTATTTTTGATGTTTCACCGGCAGAGTGCCAAGAGTTTTCTAAGAATGTTTGCAAAATTCTTGACATAAGTTTAGGGAATTGTGAAGTTAAAAAATTCGATGACGGAGAAACAGACATAGAAATAAATGACAGTGTTAGAGGTAAAAATGTTTTTGTCTTCCAATCATACATTCCTCCGATAGGAGAAAGAAAATATGAATTGGAACAGTTCATGGATGCAGCTGGAGCTGGTGGATGCGCAAACAGAATTAATGTTGTAATGCCCTACTTATTTGGTCAGAGAGGAGATAGACAAACACGTGCAAGACAGCCTGTTCCTGCTGGAATTGTTGCTAAAGACTTGCAAAATCAAGCAGCCAGTGTTTTATGTGTTGACGTTCATAATAAGGGAATACAAACTTTTTACAATCTTTTAGGAATAAGATTTGAGCATTTAGAATTTTCTTACTTAGCTACAAGTTTATTGATTGAAAGACTCAAAGCAGATGATAATGTTTTCCTTGGAACAGCAGATATTGGCGGTATTAAAAGAGCTAGAAGTTCAAGAGATATTATAGCTCATGAGTATGAACGAAACGGTCAACAAATGATTCTGCCTTTAGCTATTGCAGATAAACACAGACCTAAAGCTAATGTTGCAGAAATTCATGCAATCATAGGAGATGTTAAAGGAAAGGACGGATTCATAATTGATGATATTGGCGATAGTTTAGGTACTTTAAAAGACGCGGGTAGAGCTTACAAGGAAGCAGGAGTTAACAAACTCGTTGCATTATTATGCCACCCTGTCCTTAGTCGTAAAGCAGAACAAAACTTGAAAGAAATATTTGACAAAAAATTGTTCGATACTATTTACTTGGGCAACACAGTTCCTCTAAAGTCATTTGTTAAAAATTTTGATAAAATAAAAATAATTCCTTTAGAGCCACTTGTTGCTGAAGCAATAAGGAGAATACACTTAGATATTTCTATAAGTGGATTACACGAATACGAAAAAATAATGCAAGTTTATGGCGGCCAGATCAGGTTACTTTAACTTTTTTAAATTATTTTAACTGGTAATCTGGCGTTGCTTCATTCATTGAAATAAAACTAGCGATAAGCATGCAAAAGAATAGTATGAAGAATGCTGCACCCCAAGGAGGACTTGAAGGATAAACATAAAGTAGTGATCCAATAAGACCTAAAATACTAATTGCTAAAAAACCCGAGTTTAGTGGAGCTGCTTTAAATACCATAATTAAAACCTCATTTTTAGTTTATAGTTTACAGTTTGGAGTTTGCAGTTTTTAAATATTTCCATCCAATATTTTTTTAACAGCTTCTTTTGCGTTTTCTTTTGTTTTTGGAAATGCAAATATTGTTGCTTTTACGTGATAGCAGTCCCCACTATCTGTTAAGAATAATTCTTTTTCTTTAGTCCATTTTTGTTTGTCAAATCTTAAGAAGAAGCGCATTTCATCATCCATTCTTGAGTCTAATTGTGTTTTTAATAATTGCTTTGAGTGTTCCGAGAGCGCTCGGAACACGGATTTTAAGAAACGATTTGTATGAGTTTCTTTTGTTAAATTTACGGTGAAAATTTTTATTGTTCTTTCGTTAAAACTGGTTGCGTTTTGTTCGACTAAGTTGAGTTTTTCTTCTTCTAAATTAAATGGGATTAAATTAATTATTCCTCGTTTTATTTCTTCAATATTTTCTTCAGGTTTTGCAAAAACAGAAATTTCTATGAAATGTGCTAGTTTCATTGGTTTTTTATCCTTTTAATTATTAAGTCTATTTCTTGTTCTAGCTTGCTTAGTTTTTCTTTTTTTTCTTTCAAGGATTGTTGATAATTTTTAAGTTTTTCTTCATTGCTTGCAAAAGTGGGAAACACAACTGGATTTCCAAGATGATAAATTACTTGTATCGTCCAATTACCTTCATCGTGATCTACCGATAATTGGTAGTTCGCAAAAGGAAATAATGCTGATGCATCTACAAAAGTTCTTGTTTTGCAGTATATCATTTTTGATTTGTCGTAAGTCATTTTTGTTTTGTTAGCATAAATTCTAGTTGAGATTCTGCGCGTTCAATATTTTTTTGTTCTTCTTTAACTTTTTGTCTCAATTTTTCCAGATAGGCCAGAGTTTCTTGAGTGTTTCTAGGAGATTTAGCAGTGCCTAGAACTGAATAACTTTTTACCACCTCACTCAACCTCCACTTACCATTTTCATATTTTATTGCTTCTAAACTAGAACAATAAGGAAGAGTCAAAGGTGTCAAGTCTGCAAGAATTTTGTAATCTATTTTTTCTTCCACAAACATCTTTCAATTTTGCAGTTTTTATATTTTACTATGTTAAAGCAACAAGCTTTTATACTGTTGAATTAATTTTATTTTTATGAAACATCCCATAACTCCTACTTTGTTTTTGTTATTGATTTTTGTTCTTGCACAAGTTATCGGTTTAGTTATCGCAAATAATTATTTAGAAAGGACTACTGAGGGCGTTAAGTGGGGTTCTTTGCCTTCTGTGTTGGGTGCTGAAATTGAAAGACCGCAGCTTAATCCTCAACAAACAGTTTGGATGGTTGTTGGTTCTATAATTGCTGGAACGCTTATTTTTTTGGGAATTCTGAGATTTAATTTTTTTAGGTTGATCAAAATTTGGTTTTTCTTGGCTTTATTTTTTTGTTTGCACATAGCTTTTGGTGCTTTTGTTCCTTCAGTGGTTGCTTTAGTTTTAGCATTGATTTTCACTTACTTGAAATTGTTCAGGAATAATTTTTACATTCACAATTTTACAGAATTATTTATTTATGGCGGTTTGAGCGCGATTTTTATTCCATTGCTAACAATCAAATCGGCATTTGTTCTTTTAGTTTTGATTTCTTTGTATGATGCTTATGCTGTTTGGAAGAGCAAGCATATGATTACTCTCGCTAAAGCTCAAGCAAGTCATGGTTTATTTGCCGGTTTAATTGTGCCTTATAAGTTTCCGCGCTTTAGTGTTAAAGATTTATTTCACAAACCACAAACTTCAAACGAAAGACTGCAAACCTCTAAAGACAAATCACAAACTCCTACAGCAATTCTTGGTGGTGGAGATATTAGTTTTCCTTTATTATTTTCGGGAGCTGTGCTTGTTAAGTATGGTTTCTTTAGTGCATTAGTTATAATTCCTTTTTCCGCTGTTGCTTTAGCAGGATTGTTTTATTATGGTGAGAAGAAAAAGTTTTATCCTGCAATGCCATTCATTAGTGCTGGTTGTTTTGTGGGGTTTCTTGTTCTGTGGCTTTTTTTGTTATGAATTGTATTACTTTTTGTTTGCTTTCTCCTAAATAAGCCATTGGGTCTATTCTTAGTCCTTCTTTTGCTGCAAGTACTGACACTCCGCTTTGTCTTTGTATTTCTCTGGCTTCGTAAAGTGGTTGGTTTTGAATCATTGATTTGTCAAAGTGAGTTATTATTGCTAGGTCAGGTTTTATTTGTTTCAGAATTTTCACTGCGTCGCCGCTGCTTAAACCTTCACCACTGTTAGTAAAACTGTTTGGCACGTTTAGAATTAAGACATGACTTCTTAAGTATTGATCTATTATTTCTGGAGAATAATTTGTATCTCCTGTATAAGTTATTGTTATTTTTTCAGTTTCTATTTTATAGCCCACTCTGTTTTGGTGTGATGTTTTTAATGGGGTTATTGTTACATCTTCTATGCCCATCGCGTTTCCTGGTTCTGCCGTTAGTATTTTTTCTACGCAACTTTTGTATTTTTCTAGAAGTACAGAATTGTTGGAATTAATGATTAGTACTCCTTTAGGATCTAAACCGTCATGCGTCATTGCGGATATTACTGCATTTAGTTCGTTGCATCTGTTAATATGTGAACTAGAAACTAATATTGCTGTGTTTTCTCTCAAATTAACATTCTCTCTTCTTGCATTTATTAGCGCACCTACACTTGGATCTATGTGTAATTGTACTTCTTCGTGGGTTATTACTATTCCTCCACTAGTATTTTCTGATTTAGTTATTACTCCTAAATTACCTGCAGTCCCAAGAAAAGTTATGTGCATGATTTGATAATATTAAATGCAGTATAAAAACATTTCCGTGAGATTTTATAAACCACTCAAATTTTTGAGGGTCTATGAGTTTAAAATTAATAGTTCAATTCAAAGATTCAGTAGAGCAAGATAGAATTGAGTCTATTTTGCAAAGTGATGAGCTGAAAAGAATAAGATGGGGCAGTGGTTTAAGGGCAGAACTTATTTTCGACTTACCTCTTAATTCTAATTCTGAAGAATTAAGAAGACTTGCTAGAAGCTATGAATTTAATGAGTACCAAAAAGAACCAGATTTTGAAAGAATGTCAGATCCAGAAATGCTATCAACTTTGAAAAAAATGAAAAAGTATTTGGAAATCTTTAATGATATATATTTCATGCAAATAGAAACACACAGCACACCTGTTGAAACATTCAAGAATTACTAATCAGTTATTTTTTATGTATTTCTCGTTAAAAATAATAAAACATCACTTTTATAATCTGTGATTGTTTAAAGAACGACATGAAAGCATCTTTTTATTTAACAGACATAACTTATAAAGAAGAAGATGGAAAAGCAGTAATTTATTTATTTGGCAGAACTAAAGAAGGCCAAAGATTGATTGTCAAAGATTCTTCTTTTCAGCCTTATTTTTTCGTTCAACTAAAAGATTTGCTCGCAATCGATAAATTAAAAGAATTAAAATTAGAAGGATGCAAAGTTTTAGAAGTTAAAGCAATCAAAAAAAATTATTTAGAAAAAGAAGTGGTTGTTCACAAAATAATTGTTAATCTTCCCAGATCAGTTTCAATCATCAAAGAAGAAATAAAAAAATGGCCAGAAATAGAACAAGTTTTGGAATATGATGTTCTTTTTACAAGAAGGTATTTGTTAGACAAAAAAATAACTCCAATGACTTTGCTAAAATTAGAAGGAGAACAAATAAACGAAGCAGCCAAAGCACCAGTAATTCTTGCAACTAAAATAGAACAAGAAAGTGAAGAAGTTTTGCCAAAAATAAAAATTCTCGCGTTAGACATAGAAACGTATAATCCTGAAGGCAAAACTATGAATCCTAAAAAGAATCCAATAATAATGCTTGCTTTAAAGGGAGAAAAGTATGATAAAGTTCTTACGTGGAAAAGAATTAATGGAAAAAATATCGAAGTGTTAAAAAATGAAGCTGACTTGCTTCAAAGGTTTAAAGAAATCATTGAAGAAGAAAAACCAGACGTAATAACTGGCTACTATAGTGATGGTTTTGATTTGCCTTACATAAAAGAAAGAGCAGATAGGTATAAAATAAAGTTAGATTTAGGAACTGATTATTCTGAACTGCAAATAAGAGGAAAAACCGACAAAGTAGCAAGTATTAGTGGAATAATTCACGTAGATGTTTTAAAATTCATCAGAAGAGTTCTTAGAACAACGCTTAACACCGATACTTTTAATTTAGAGAGCGTTGCTCAAGAATTATTGGGAGAACACAAACATGATGTGCCTTTGGATTTGTTGGCACAAACTTGGGATAAAGAAGATGAAGAAAAACTCAAAATGTTTGCCGAGTATAACTTACACGATGCAAATTTGTGTTATCAATTATGTCAAAAATTATTGCCTAACATGATTGAATTAGTAAAAGTAATTAGTTTATCTTTATTTGACGTTCAAAGAATGTCTTTTTCACAATTAGTCGAATGGTATGCAATAAAAAAAGCGCAAGAATTTAATGAATTGATCCCTAACAAGCCAGGTTTTTATGCTCAGCAAGAAAGAATTAAGAAAAGAGTTCATGGAGCGTTCGTTTTCAAACCAACTCCAGGACTCTATTCAAAAATAGTTGTGTTTGATTACAGAAGTCTTTACCCTAGCATTATCGCTTCGCACAACATTTCTATCGGAACAATTAATTGCGAATGTTGCAAGGGTAAGAAAAAAGTTCCTACAGAATTTTCAGAATTATGGATTTGCGAAAAAAAACAAGGATTCTTGTCAACAATAATTAAAGAAATAATTGATAAAAGAGCAGAAATAAAAAAAGCATTAAAGCAAGATCAGTCTACTTTACTCAAAGCAAGAAGTGAAGCTTTGAAATTATTAGCAAACTCGTTTTATGGTTATTTAGCATTTGCTGTTGCAAGATGGTATTCATTTGAAGGTGCAGAAGCTACAACTGCTTTTGCAAGATTTTACATAAAAGATTTAATTAGCAAAGCTCAAGAGAATGGATTTAAAGTAATTTATTCAGACACGGATTCATGTTTTATAATATTAGAAAACAAAACCAAAAAAGATGCAATAAAATTTTGTGAAGAAATCAACAAAAACCTTCCTGGTTCAATGGAATTAGATTTACAAGGATATTACCCTTCAGGATTATTTGTTGGAGCAAAAGGAACAACAAGCGGAGCAAAGAAAAAGTATGCATTACTAGACGAAAAAGAAAATATGATCATAAAAGGCTTTGAGACTGTTAGAAGAAATTGGAGTTTTATTGCAAAAGAAGTACAAAAAAAAGTTCTAGACATAGTACTAAAAGAGCACAATAAGCAGAAAGCGCTAAGTTATGTTAAAGAAACTGTTAAAAAACTAGAAAAAAACCAAGAAGAAATAAGCAAGTTAATAATTTTCACTCAATTACAAAAATCAATTGATGAATATGAGAATATAAGCCCTCACGTTGCTGCTGCGCAATTATTAGAAAAAAAAGGACAACCTGTAGTTCCTGGAACAATGCTGAAATTTATTATTTGTAAAGGCGAAGGAAAAATAAGAGACAAAGTAAAACTGCCGGAAGACGTAAAACAAGAAGATTACGACGGAGAATACTACATCGACCACCAAATAATTCCTTCAGTAGAATCAATTTTTAGCGTTATGGGAATTGATGTAGAAAAAGAATTAAGAACAAAAGACCAAACAACATTAGCGGCGTTTAGTAAAAAAAAGTAAGGTTTATAGTTTGAAGTTTGTAGTTTATGGTATGATTTCAATAAAATTAATAAATCAGACTCTCTGAGTTAGTGTTTAGAATGAAAAAAGAGGAAGGTAGTAAAAAAAAGATAAGCAGGGATAAAATAAATTGCATAAATAAAATAATTAATACTTGGCTTGATTATCAACAGTTCATAAAAAGAATACCTTGTTTGTCTATAGGAATTATACACAAAGATAAAATTATTTTCAGTAAAGGATACGGGTACTCAGACCTTGAACAGAAGAAAAAAGCAACAGATAAGACCCTTTACAGAATAGCGTCTATTTCTAAAATCTTTACTGCGATCTCAATCATGCAATTAGTTGAGAAAGAAAAAATTAATTTGGATGATGATGTTTTAAAATACATTCCTTGGTTGAAAAGCAAAAATAAAATAACTGTAAGACAATTATTGACTCATAGTTCTGGAATTGATAGAGACGGCAATACATCTCACTGGACGGATAATAAATTTCCAGATCTGGAAAAAATTAAAAAACACGTTAGTCAAGGGGCCGTAATTTATCCGCCTATTGAAAAATTCAAGTACTCAAATCTGGGATATGCTTTGTTAGGAGTAATAATTGAAAAAGTTTCTAGAACTAAATATGATAAATATGTAAAAACAAACATATTGGACAAATTAAAACTAAAAGAAACTTACTCGGATATAAATAAAGAGGCGGAAAGTAATCTTGCTACAGGTTATGGAAGAGCAATTCCTGAAGTTGAGAGAGACAAATTTAACAATACGTCAACAAAAGGCATGATTTCTGCTGCAGGTTTTATTTCTAATACAATAGACTTATGCAAGTTCATGCATGCTCAATTTTTGAGTAATGATCTCTTGCTTAACAAAGATACTAAAAAAGAAATGCAAAGAATTCAATGGGTTGAAGAAAGTGAGAATAAAAACATAACTAGAGGCATAGGTTATGAAATATGGAAAAATGATGGAACAACATTGAGAGGTCATGGCGGGGGATTTCCAGGATTTATTACCCAAATTGGTTTTGATAGAGATAGAGAAGTGGGTGTTGTAGTGCTTACAAATTCTTTAGGAAACAGTGCTTCTGAATTAGTTAACGGAGTATTTCACATAATAGATTTCATTCTAAAGAATTATGAGGAGTTTAAGCAACCAAAATCAAAAAATAAAAATTTGCGTAAGTATGAAGGAAGATTTTATGAGAAATGGGGAGATTTGGAAGTGGTTGAAATAAATGGCTCTTTAAATCTTTTTTACCCAAATGACGACAAACCACTAAAAGAAATATGTAAACTTAAGCACAAAAATAAAGATACTTTTATTCTTGAAAAGTGCGACAATTTTGACTATCTTGGAGAAGATGTTACTTTTAAGTTTGACAATGTAAATAAATTAATTGAAATGAAAGTAGGACAAGTTATCTATACTCCATTCAAAGATTTTATTCAAAAGGCAAGAAAAAATAATTGATCGTTTATCATTTTTTATCTTTATTCATTCCTGGTAAAGGATTTAATAAAAAATCTAACGGAGTTGTTATTCTATCCCAGCCAAGAACATGACTGGGGTCTGATACAACTAAATATCCTAAAGGAGTCTTTGTTTCTATTTCGGAATCTGCAAGATCAGTAAATATTTTATGTCTTTGGTCTAGAAATTCTCTTTTTTCTTCCTCATATTCGCTTGTACCTTCTTCTGATTTGCTTTCAAAAGGTATTTGAAAAAATATTTGAGATGAATCTGAACCGATCGTAATCCATCCTCCTTTCGATGTTACTTCTTCAATCGCTCTCATTCTGGCAGCTTTAGGAATTATTTTTCTAGAATGTCCTTCTGACCCACAAGTGTGTCTAATAAACCAGTCTTTATTTATTTGAGGATTATCTTTAATTAAACTGATCAAAGTTTGATCTGTGATTAATTCGTCACCAGCGTACCATCGATCTAATTCTCCGTGCCCTGCAATTACTAATACTTTGACTTCTTCATCCAGTAATGCAGTTTTAAGATCCTTCCAACCTGCATCAGTAACGATATAGTAAGATTCAACTCCTAAATTTGTTTTCAAAGCATTGGCCACTCTTAATTCATACAACCACATGAATGGCGTTCTTAAATAGTCATAAAATACTGTTGGTTCTGCCACTAGTATTGCTGCAGTGTATTTTGGTTGATACTTTTCAGGATGATTTCTATATTCATTCATTTTTTGGGGTAATGCACAACTACTACTAATAGTCAAAAGAAGTGCTGCTAAAGAATTTTTTATTTTACTAATTTTCCCCATTACAGAGAAAGAATTTAGTTTTATTTAAAAAGTATACTCAATTTAGATCTATTTTCTAACAAACAAGTAAACTGAGTAGAGAATTCCGAATAAACTTAATACTACAACACCAACCGATATCCATACGCCAATATTGAATAAGTCTTTCTGTGTTCCTAAAGTCAGAATTGTAGATATTACTGCAAAATAATAAATAACAACTCCACCAAATAAAAAAAGTAAAGAACAAATCAATAACAAAACACTCCATATTTTAGAATTTGAATTTTTCATTTTTTCTTTGTTTTGACAATTTTTGTTTTTTGCAAAAATTGTTCTTTGACTTTTGGCCTTCTTAAGAAATAAAGCATTGGTACAAATAAGAGTGTCGTGATTATAAAAGAAGATAGAGTGACTAAAAGCATTACCACAGCCAATCCTTTGTCAGAATTAGTTTGCTCAACAAATGGAAATATTGCCAATACTAAAAGTCCTGTGACTAGTATTAACATAACACATCCAACCCCAATTGCTGTTTTTCTACCCCATTCTTTTCTTAGAAATAAACCAATTGAGCCTATGATGCCTAAAATTGAAATTATGAAAAGTGAAGAAGCAGAGAAATATTCAAAATATGTGAATTGAGTTGGCAATCTTAGTGTTCTTAAAATAATGATATTCTGCCACAAAAAAAGTAATGAAAATATGAGCAGTAAAGAACCAAAAACATATGTTCCTATTGGTTTTTTCATGTTATTACTTTTTGAGTTCTTTTAATTTTTTCATTTCTCTTCTTACTTCTATTACGTCAAAGAATTTTAAGCTTTTAACTGCAGGCAGGATTAATACTGTAAATAATAAGGAGGTAAGAAAAAAGGTATATTTGTCTACTTGTAGCGTGAATATTTTAAAGGCGTGCGTTACGAATAGGACAAAAACTATTAAGATCAACGCCACATACGACAATAAAACCCCTTTTTCCATAAACACCCTCCAAAGCTAAAAGGGTTTTGAGGGTTTATAAAGCTTACTTTTTTTCTTGCTGTGTTATTCATAATACTTGTTCACAGTTTACAGTTTGCAGTTCACAATAAACAACTCAAAAAAAGCAAAAAAACTCATCACCCATCGATCCCCAGTAACATTTCGATACCAGTTGATTGCTTTTTGACCGCATTAATTAATTTATTAAGAAAAAGGCTTTGCTCAATTAAATAATTCTTTTAATCGGAATAGTCTATGCCTTCTAGTGATGCTCCTGCGTGTGAAGTTATTTCGTCAATTACTAAACCGCATTTCTTGCAGTATACGTCTTCTCCGTCGTCAAATACTTCTCCGCCACATTCAGGGCATTTTTTTGGTGTCATAACTAGTTTTTTAGTAGTCCTGTTTTTAAGAATAACGGATGGGTTTTTAAAAGGCAAAAAGTACTATTCACAACACTCGTTCTAGCTTTCTGGGAGTAGCTTCTTCGTTTTGGATTATTTTTTCTTCAGCTTTTTGAGGAATTTCTTCGTTTACAACAGTTACTTTGGTAGTTGTTTCTTTTTCTTCAACTTGTTCAACAATTTTTGCTTGAATAACTCCAAGTTTTTTGTTTAATTCTTCTAAAGCACTCACTACTTCTGATCTATTTTCGTGTTCTTTTAGAATTTTTTCTCCTTTTTTGTAAATATGTTCAACTAAATGGTATTCATGGTCTACCCATTTTTCTTGCATTGAACAATATATTAAGTTCCAACCGGTTATTTTGTGAACTTTACCATATCTTTTGATAAAATCAACATAAGGATGATGTTCTGGCTTGCTATTATTATATACCCCTGCAAGTACTTCTAAAGCATACTCTCCTTTTAGAACTACTAAAATATCTGTTAATTCTTTAGTTGTTTCTAAATCAGTCATATTAAGCCCTCCGAAAGAGTATAAAAAGAGGAAAGAATATATAAATTTTTAGTTAATCAACAATTACCTATTTAAAACCATTTTAGTTCTTTAAAGTGAAATGCAACAAAATATTTTAGGCGATAAGAAGAAAACAAGTTTTGATGAAAATCTAGCAGATATCGTCAATGCAATTTATGATAATAAACCTGAAGAACAAGCAAGTGAAAAAACAGATATTAAACCTGCAGAGAATGGGGACACACTTATAAAAATTGAGAAAAAAAAAGACAGTTCAGGAAATTTAATGTACATTGCAGATTATACTCGTTCAGGATGTGAAAATCATCATAATCCTGAATGCGATTTCGCGAGATTTTTGGCGGGTATTCAGTGGGCTTTAGCGAACACAATGAGGTATGAAATGGACGACGTTGTATGGTGTAATATTCATGCAAAGTCAACTCCTCAGTATTTTCTTACATTCATTGGATTTGATAATAGAGTGGAGGAATTAGTTATTGAAAAACTCATTGAAAAGGAAAATCAGCTACTGAAAAATTTATTCAGACGGTATGCTTAATTAAGATAACTCATAAAATTTCTTCATCAACAAAGCATCACCTTCAATATTAGGACTTTCAGAAGTTATCACTCCTTTTATTTTGAAGTCTTTCCAGACTTTTACTAGTTCTTTATAGTTCATATCGCTTTGTTCTAAGTTGACGTGATTTTTTTCTCCAGTTGAATTGTATTCTACTCCTTCACAATGGCAGTGCATGTTTTGTAATGCTTCTTTGCCTAAGCCTTTTTCTATTTCTTCAAGAATAAATTCAAATTCTTTTTTTGTGTTAAATTTTCCTCCACTTCTTGCATGATGATGAGCCCAATCAATGCAGGGAAGTACTTGTTCAAATTCTTGACTTAATTTTATCAGTTCGTTTAGTTCTCCAAATTGTGCTTGTTTGCCTCCTGTTTCTGGGCGGAGCCATAAAGTAATTCCTTCATTTTTCATTGTTTTTAGTATTTCTTTGAATGCTTGCTTGACTTTGTCGTAAACTTTTGTTTTGTCTTGATTTAAGTAGTATGCTGCATGGAATGTTAAACTCCAAACGCCGCATTCTTGAGCTCTTCTTGCTGCATCAAGAACTCTTTTAATGCTTGCATCAAGTTTTTCTTTTTCTTGCGCGTTTAAATTAATAAAGTATTGTCCGTGACAAGTTAGAACTATTTCATTTGATTCTGCTGTTTTCTTAACTTCTCGAGCTAATTCTTCTTTTATATTAATGCTGTGAGTGAACGCTAATTCCATACTGCCCAAACCTAGTTTTTTAACTTGAGCTATTCCATTAAGAGTATTTCTTTCAGGAGTGCTTAGGGGAATGCCTGATGGGCCGAAGAGTAGCTTAGTTGGTTTTAGCATTTTTATTCTAAAAATGCTCAGGTTAAAAAATGTTTTGGAAAGATTTCAAGGTTTCGCGTAGAATTCTACTTCAACTTGATATTTTTTAGCAATTTGATACAATAAATCTACATTATTTATTTGGGGTGTTGTTTTTTTGAATTTCCATCTATAAACTTGAGATTGTGGTGTGCCTAGTTCTGCGCAAAGTTTGTGTTGAGTGATCTTTGCTTTACCACATAATTCATCAATTGATTCTGGTCTGAATGGCATAAAACGATTTTGTTTAGATTCTTTAAGAATGTAACTTTTTATTACTATTACTGTAAACTACAAAGTAAAAACATAATTGGGAAAATCGGCTATCCCCTGGCTAAAGCCAGGGGCATTTATCGCCGATTTTCAAAATCAAAAAAGTTTTTTTTGTTTTGTGGCTGACCAGTGGTTTGATTCTTCTATATATTTCTTAA
>JACRKG010000044.1 GCA_016215315.1 Candidatus Woesearchaeota archaeon
AGGTGGTTGTGCAGTTACTGTTGGATACAACGAGTTTGCAACTGTTGAGAAATATATTCAGAATCAAGAAGAGCATCATGCAGCTGCATAAAGGCCTCGCGAGGATACCTCGACCTTTAGGTCGGGGAGGAGGTCATTTTGATATGACATTCATGCCAAAAGATCAAGTTGATGAATACTTAAACAGAGAAAAAGTCATTGAAAACAGTGTTAAGGTGATCCCACAATATGTTGATAATGATTTGGAAGAAATTGTTGAAGAAGGGGTGAATAGTTTAAATGAATTGGTTGAGGCGGATGCAAGAAAAGAAGAAATAGAGAATAATTCGAAGGGTATGTTTTCAAATATACGTCATAAAATTTATGAGCATGTTAAAGACGGGTATTATTTAGGTAAGGGATTATTTTATTTAAGTACTGGTTCAATTAGTTTTGGTACCGGCTTAGCTGTCGGTTCTTTTGCAATGCCTACCGCATTAAGAAAATTTATGTCCGCAGATGATAGTTCCAAGAATAGTTCTAATTACCTTCGGGCATCATATGCGTTTGGCACTATAACACCATTTGCTACTGCAGTTGGCTTATATATACTTTCTTTCGGAATAGTCTTCCTTCCTGTAATAGTTGAAGCACAAAGATCGGAAGAATTCAGATCTTTATTATATACTTGCTTAACTACCAACAGCATTAGTGGTCTGTATGAAGGTTGCAGAGTTTTATGTAGATCAGTAAAAGAAGCTGAAAACGTGAAAGTCAAAGCTCCTGTTCAATAATCGATCAAATACATTCTAAAAACCAATAAAAGAAGATATAAAAAAATGGTTGAGTTTTTAGTGTGCACTTACAAAATTCTTCTGTTATCAATTTCCGCGTTAGCGGCACAATGTTCCGACCGCTTAAACCGGAATAAAACTTATCCAGTAAATTATTGCGCGGTCGGTAAGGGGAAAGTTAAAAATCAACAAAGAACTAAACTAAGTCTTTGACATTAAAAAATTTCTAAACTCAAGAACCTGTAAACTATAAACTTCAAACTGTGAACTAGTTCGCTCTATGCTCTAACTTCAATGCATCTGCTAAATTAAGATCTAATTGTTCTCCATCTAAGTATTTGTGGTCTGCTGAGGAGTGATATGTGTTTCCTTCAGTGTCAATGTATAATGCAAAAGTACTGTTTAAGTCATTTAGTGTTGGAAGGTTTACTGTTAAATCATTTAGTTTTATTTTTTGTGATTTCAAACTATTCTCTCCCCAAATTGAAATGCTTAATGGTTTGCCGCTTGTTTCATTATGCATTATTAACCCGCCATTGTTTGGCAATATTTCTATTAACAATCTTCCTAAATCATCTTTAGTAGTCCCTTCATAAATTTGCAATAATCCTCTTTTATTTTCTGATGCTTCAGCAACATTTATTTTGTTAAAACTCAAAGGTTGTAATAAATTAATTGTTCTGACTTTACTTGTTGCTGAGTTCTTATAACGAGACTTGTCTGTGCACTTTACTTTCCAAGAGTTCTTTCCTGGCTTTAAAGTTGCTTCAAGGCTTTTATCTTTACCAATCACTGCATCATTTAAGAAAACTTCACAATCAACTTCAGAATTGTCAGTTACATTAAAGTTTAGAGAAACTTTTTCATTACCAGTAGTAAAATCATTTTCAGGACTTAATAATGAAACTTCTGGAGGCAGCCTATCAAGGCCAACATACCAAATAACTAATAAAAGAACAATTATGACTGAAGCGCCCAAACTACAATAAGATGCAATTCTAAGGAGCATTCTCTTTCTTTGCCTATCTTCCGGTCGTTCTATGTTAAATTTTAAAGCACTCACAACAAAACCACCTTTTTAATTTATAAGATATTTGTTAATTTATAAAACTTTCTTTTTTGTTCCGAAATGTTTAAAAACAACTTGCTTATTGTTGATTATCATGATAATACCAATCAGGTGCTGGTCTTGCGGAAAACCAATCGCCCACGTATGGGAAGAGTTTAAAGAAAGAACAGAAAAAGGGGAAGATTCAAAAAAAGTAATGGATGAATTAGGTCTAGAAAGGTATTGTTGCAGAGGAATGTTCTTAGGACAAGTAGACTTAATTGAAACAATAGCACAATTCAAGAAAATATAAGTACATAACTAATATAAATCTATCTTGTAAAAAATTTCTATTCGATATCTGGTAAAGTTTCGGAACCGATCGATTCCGGTCGGGGGTTTGCCAGTTTTTAAAAGTTGGGGATGTAGATTTGAAAAAAAACTTTTTTATAGATTTAGACGATACTATTACGCCAACAGGATACAGATATTCCCAAGTAACCTGTGAGTTCTGTCATTACTTGTATGATAAATTAGATAGAAACGTTCCATTTATTAGAGAGCTAGTTTTATTACAAACAGATTTAGACTTAAAATTAATAAAAAAACAAAAATTCTTCAAAACAAGATTTCCATACTCTTTAGTTCTAACCTATAAAGAAGTATGCAGAAAGGCAGGAATAAAACCTCAAAAAGAAATGGAGAGAGAAATAAAAAAAATAGGCGAAAGAGTCTTTGACATGAGCTATTATGAAGGCAATTACATAGAAGGAGTAGAAGAAACACTGGAATTCTTAGTATCACAACAAGACAATATTACTTTGTTAACGATGGGTGATGAATTAGTACAATCAAACAAAATAAAAACTCTAGATCTTAAAAAATATTTCAAGAAAAACACAATTATTGTTCCAGAAAAAAACGAACAAGTATACAAAACACTAGGAAAAGAAATACAAAATCCTTACATGGTGGGTGATTCAAAAAAAAGCGACATAAATCATTCAGTAAGATCGGGCTGGAATGCGATATGGGTGCCAATGCCTGGAGGAACCTGGGCTCACGATCAACAAGCCAAAGAAGAACTAACAGAAGAAGAACTAAAAAGAGTAATGAAAATAAAAGAGTTTAAAGAAATAATAAGCAGGTATGATGAAATAAAGTGAATTTCCTGGATTTTCAGTTTACTATCCTGAGCACACGCAGAGTATTGTTGATTTGATTCTCACTAAAATAAAAATTCTCAGTTTCCAGTCCTGCGGACATTAACACGAAGATTGGCGGGCGAATTGATAAAAAATTTGGCCCGCCAATCTTCGGAATGATAGCAAGATTATCTTGAAGACCGTCCGCCACAATTAAATTTTTGTCAATTTGCGGACGGGCTGAGACAAATGTTAGATAAGAGAAAATTTAAGATAGTGAAAAACTCATTTTAGTTTAACGCAAACTTTTTAAATAATCCACGATAAATTGTTCTGTTATGATGGACTTTGAGAAAATAACCCAGAAATGGCAAAAAAGATGGAAAGAAGAAAATTTAGGTGATGCAGAAGTAAATAAAAAACCGAAATTCTTTATCATATTTGCTTACCCTGGAATTAGCGGATACATGCACGTAGGTCACATGAGAGGATTTTCTTACACTGATGCTTTTGCTCGTTATAAAAGAATGAAAGGATACAACGTTCTTTTTCCCGTAGGAACTCACGCTTCAGGAAACCAAGCAATAGCTTTCGCAAAAAAAATAAAAAACAAAGATGAAAAGTGGATAGAACACTTAAAAGAAAATGGTTGTCCTGAAGATAAAATCAGTGAATTAGGAGAAACAAAAAACATCGTTGAATTCTTCAACAAAACATACGTTGACACTTGGAAAAAATTCGGATTCTTGGCAGACTGGGAAAGATTTACTTCCACAATTTATGATGACTACCAGAAATTTATTCAATGGCAATTCCTAAAACTAAAACAAAACAATTTACTAATACAAAAACCCTATTACGCAACATTCTGCCCTTCATGTGGACCGGTAGCAGTAGATCCCTCAGAAACAGACATAAGCAAAGGAGGAAATGCAGAAAGAAATGAATACACACTACTAAAATTCAAATTCAATGATTCTTACTTAGTTGCAGCAACACTACGACCAGAAACAATATTCGGACAAACAAACTTATGGGTAAACCCGGAAGCAACATACGTAAAAGTACAAGCAAATAAAGAAAATTGGATAATGAGCGAACAAGCAGCACAAAAACTAAGTTATCAAAAAGAAAACATAAAATTAGGCGAAAAAGTAAACTCAAAAGAATTGCTAGGAAAAAAAGCAATAGCGCCAGGGATAAACAGAGAAATCATTATCTTACCATCTAAATTTGCTGATGCAAATTTAGCAACGGGAATAGTAACGAGCGTACCGAGCGATGCACCATATGACTACATCGCACTAAAAGACTTGCAAAATAACAAAGACGAATGTCAAAAATACGGACTGAATTACGAGGAAATTCGTCAAATAAAATTAATCCCCATCATTAAGTCAAAAGGTTACGGTGAATTTCCTGCAAAAGAAATCTGTGAAAAACTAGGAATTAAAAATCAAGATGATCCAAAATTGGAAGAGGCTACAAAAGAAATTTATAAGGCTGGATTTCATACTGGTGTTATGAGAGAAAATTCCGCGGAATTTTCTGGTAAAAGCGTAGCAGAAGCAAAAGAATTAATGAAACAAAAACTAACACAACAAGCAAAAGCAGATGTGTTCTATGACTTAAGCGAAGAAGTAATATGTCGTTGCGGAACAAAAGTAGTAATAAAAAAAATAGACGATCAATGGTTCATTAAGTATTCAGATAAAGAATTAACAGAAAAAAGCAAACACTGGGTACAACACATGAATATTTACCCAGAAGAATATAAAACAAACTTACCCGCAATACTCGATTGGTTTCAAGACAGAGCGTGCGCAAGGCTAGGAAATTGGATAGGAACAAAATTATCGTTTGACCAAAAATGGATTATAGAACCAATAAGCGACTCAACACTATATCCTGCATACTACTTAATATCAAAATATGTTAACAACGAAAAAATAAAAAAAGAAGAATTAACAGAAGAATTCTTTGATTATGTATTCTTGAACAAAGGAGCACCAAAAAATAAAACTTGGGAAAAGATAAAACAAGATGTTGATTACTGGTATCCTTTAGATATTAATTTAGGAGGAAAAGAACATAGAACAGTACACTTTCCAGTATTCTTAATGAATCACGTAGGCGTGCTAGAACAAAAACAATGGCCTAAAGGAATATTTGTCAATTGGTGGGTAACAGGAAAAGGAGGAAAAATATCAAAAAGCAAAGGAGGAGCAGAACCAATACAAAGATTACTTAAAAAATTCTCAGTAGACGCGGTAAGACTATACTATGCACATGTAGGAAGCCCACACTCAGATGTAGAATGGGATGAGGAAGTTGCACAAAAATATAAGAATGGTTTGGAAAGAATTCACGCGATTTTTTGCGAAGCAAAAAATCTAAAAGAAGAAAAAAAACCAATAGATGCATGGTTGACAAATGTTGTAAACCAAAAAATAAACCAAGCATCAGAAAGCCTAGAAAATTATGATCTTAGAACTTTTGCAAACACAGTATATTTCTCAATAATTGAAGACTTCAAATGGTACTTAAGAAGACTAGGAAACAACAAAAAAGTATTTGAAGACTGGTTATCATTGTGGTGCAAAACATTAACACCAATAACGCCACACTTAGCAGAAGAATTATGGGAAATGCTAGAAAACAAAAAATTAGTAAGCACAGAAAAATGGCCCGAAATAAAAGAAAACAAACTAGACTTGAAGAGCGCAGCACAAGAAGAATTAATTAACAACACAGTTGAAGGAATGAATAACGTAATAAAATTAGCAAAAATAGAAAAACCAAAAAAGGCAACATTATTTGTAAGTGAAGACTGGAAATATGAATTATTTTCCTTGTTGAGCAAAGAATTGCAAGTCACAAGAAACGTTGGAGAAATAATGAAAAAAGTAATGCAAAACGAAAAAATAAGAAAACAAAAAAACGCTGCAGAAACAACACAAAAACTAATAAAGGATCCGAGAAAAATCACACAAATAATCCTAGACCGAAAATCAGAACTAAAAATTTTGCGCGAAGCACAAAAATTCTTCCAAAAAGAATTCAACTTTGAATTTGTTGTTTCGGAAGAAACAAATGACAAAGCAAATCCTGGAAGACCTGCTATAGTGTTAGTTTAGGGTTTGTGGTAAGTTTGGGGCAGACTCCCCAGCTTTTAGCTTCCGTTTTTAACGGTGGGTGGAATGCCCTGCACTTTAGTGCTGTCGCTAAAAAGCGTTAGCTTTTTCTAGGAGTAGTTTTTGTATTTTTTTTGCACAGCGG
>JACRKG010000045.1 GCA_016215315.1 Candidatus Woesearchaeota archaeon
CAATCAAATCCGCAATTTGCCACTGTTTTTTGCCTTCATGCATCCATTTAAGGATCAGTTCCCGTGTTTGTAGATTTATCATAACACCAACAAAACACAACCACTATATAAATTATGCGTTACTTATGTCCTGTACTATTTATGAATCCTCTTTTGAATGCGTTCTTAGGATCTTCCTCTTCATTATTACCATAAGCTTCTTTTGTTTTTGTATTCCAAGGATTTCCTTCAGTTGGAATGTAACCTCTCAATTCAGAACCATCCCAGTATAGCATGAAAAAGACCGGACATTCCCAATCTCCTCCAGCACCCACTCCTAAAAAACTCAATCCATTATCTAGCGTGTGGTATCCGATTAATTCTGGAATGTAATAATCACAATCTTCTGCACTGCCACTTATGTTTTCAGTATCAAAAGAAACTTTGTTCAAATCTTTTTCAATCGCTTGTGTTAAAGACTTATACCTTGGTTCAGCCATGTATCCTTCAACATATTCTTCATCAAAATCTTCATGCTTTTTCCAAGCTTCTAAAATCTTCTGCTCGAGCTCTTTAGTGCTTATTTTCTTAGTAAAATTTCTTGACATTTTAGATTGATTAAATCACTAAGTTTTATAAAATGAATTGTGGGAGAAGAAAAACAGTTTTAAAGCTTAAAACTATTATTATTTTATCAACGTTCCTTTAAACTTCTTTCCTTTCAAGTATTTCTCAAAATTCTTTAAATCGTTTCCGTTTATTATTGCTACGTCTAATTTTAATTTTTGTGCTTCTCTACTTGCTACTGGATCGAATGGTGCGTTTAGTCCTGGGTCCCACTTGTTTCCTACTATTTTTCTAAAGTTTTCCCAAGAAATTTCTTTTATTGGTTTTGCATTCTTGAATTTTCTAGGATCTTTATCATAAACATAATCAATGTTTGTTAAGTTTGCCATTTTTTTCGCACCAAAATTTTTAGCTAACAAAACAGCATCATAATCTGTGCTAAATCCAGGCTTCCAGCCTGCAGCAATTAATACTTTCTCATTGAATTTTATTTTATCATTTGGATTTTTTATTATCCAATGTTTTGCTTTGCTTCTAAAAATAGTTCTTAATAAATGAGCATTTAGTCTTGTGCTGTGAATTCCTATCCAATCCACGTCTTCGCTTGCTAACTTAACAACACTTTTCGCAGCATTCTGATATTTTCTTGCAGTTTTGCCCCCGCCTATGATTATTATAAATCTGTAACCAGAATTAGTGAATTTTTCGATAACTTTCTTGAATTGCTTAAGCCAATTAATATTAATTTCTTCAGGAACAATTAAAGAACCGCCAACAGATAATATTACTAATTTTTGTTTCATTAAAAAGAATTAACGGTGAATGTTTTATTTAAATGTTTCCTCCAGTAAGCTTTTTAAACTACATTTCCCCTGAAAATATTAATGTTTAAGCGAATACTACTACCCTTTGATGGCTTAAGTACAACTCTTCCTTCAGTTTTGTATGCAGTTTCTTTAGCTAAATTGCTTAATGCAAAGCTTTATGTCATTCATGTTGTTACAAGTAATGCTCTTAAGTCAGTAACTGAACGTTTTAATAAATCTGAAGAATTTTCTAAAAAATATTGCGCGAACAGGATTAATGGAATATTCAATGTTGTCAAAGAAAACGCCAAAAAAGTTGATTTGAAAGATTGTGAAATAGCTGTTGTCTTTGCTGAAACAGTCGATAAGGGTGTTATTGCATTTTCTGAAAAAAACAAAACAGATTTATGCATCATGCAGCCAAGTCCTTATCACAAAACAAGAATGGCTGGAGATATAACTAAAAATATTTCTTCAAAAACAAAAATGGCCATCTTATTCATAAGATCCAAGAGTGCAATAAAAAAAGGAACAATTATCTTGGCTCCTTTTGACGAAAAAAAAGAAAACATTGCCAGTGTAAAAACCGCAATTGACTTAACAAAAAAAATTAATGGAAAACTCATACTTTATCACACAACTTGGAAAGTTCAAGGATTAGAAACAAATGATACAATAAAACACTGTGATCAAAGAGTTCTAGATAATTTGGAAGTAATTAAAAGATTGGTTGAGGAAAACGAAATTAGTTATGAACAGATAATAGAAACAGCTCCAACAATTCTTGGAGGAATACTTCAGTGTGCAGTAAGAAAAGAAGTTGGACTTATCGTTATGTCGGGTTCAACTTCGTTAATTGGAGGGCAAGCAGAATTAGTGCTAGAAAACTCAATGCACCCATTGCTTTTAATAAAAACATGAAAAAACTTTCATCTCCTTATTTTTGCATGAGTATTGTAATAGTTATGTACATTATCAAAGTTTTTTTGAAATTATTTCTAGGAACAAAAATAGGATCTATTTCTTTGTATACTGATGGTTTGCATAATCTTTCAGATGTATTTCAAGCATTACTGGTAGTTTTTGCACTCTATCTTTCAAGACAGCCAGAAAACGCAAAGTACCCTATAGGAAAATCTTCAGTAGAAAGTATTGGGACTTTGCTAATAGGACTTACATTGTTTTATGCGGGATTAATATTTTTAGCAAAATCTTTGTTAGGTCTTTTAAATTATTTCAACATCTTCCCTTTCCTAATACAATTATTACTTCATGTTGCAGAATTGCCTTCTCAAGTTGATTTAGGAAACAGTTTTTGGATAACTGTTATTGTTGTTGGTTTTTCAATAGTTTGTTCTTGGATTGTTTCCAGATATCAAATTAATGTTGGAAGAATGCACAATCACCCCAGTCTTATTTCGGATGGCAAGGAGACATTAAGCGATTCTTTTGTAGAGCTAGCTGTCTTGTCGGGAATTATTGGAACTTCATTAGGACTTTATTATTTAGACTACCTTTTTGGTATGATTGTTGCAATACTAGTTTTGAGAACTGCAACAGAACTAATTAAAGAATCATCAAATAATTTATTGCAAAGATCATTAGGCCAAGAAGAAATTGTTAAAATTGAAAAATTGCTTTCTAATACTTCAGGGATAGAAGGATTTGATACAAAAGGCTCGGATAGAGTTATGGCTTACAAAATAGGGAAATTCTCTTTTGTTTTCGCAAAAGTCTATGTTTCACCATTGCTAACTTCTGAAGGATTTTATCACATAAAAAAAGGAATTCATGCCAGAATTAGAGAATTAATGTCAGACTCTGAAGCGAGAATATATTTAAAACAAAGCGTTCTTGATGAAACACCTAGGAGAGCATTGATACCTGTTTCTAAAACACTCAAGGATGACGTGTATGCATTCATAGAAGAAGATTTTTTCAAAGCAAAACAGTACTACATTGTTGACTTAAAAGGAGATAGAATAGTTAGTGTGATTTGTTGGAGAAACACGTTTAAAGATAAAAAAGAAATAAATGATTTCCTAAAAAAGAAAAGAATAGATATGGTTTATTTAGTTAAAGAAACAAAAGAAACAAATAAATTCTTGGCTGGTGTGAAAGTGCAAAAAACGAATTTCTTGTGCTTTAAGGACTTATTCCACTAGTTTATAGTTTGAAGTTTAAAGTTCATAGCAAATAACATCAGACTATAAACCATAAACTATGAACTATAAACCAATTAGGCTTTTCTTTCCAAATATCTTCTTCTTCCTTCAAAATATTTCTGTGCTTCAGGTAGTGTGTAAGGAATCACTTGTTGAACTTTTTGTTTTGCTCCTGTTTCGTCAACTGCGACAAAAGTAAAATAACAATTATTTGTTAATTCTCCTTGATCAATTTTTGAATGAACTTTTCTTATTCCCACTTCAACACTCAATGAAGTTTCTCCTGTATGACAAACTATTGAATTAAACTCAACTATGTCCCCTATTTCTACTGGTCTTTTGAAATCTATTCTATCAATAGCAACTATTAATGGTCTGAGTTTGTAATTAGAATAATCAAATGCGGTAGTCCATGCTAGTTCGAATGCTTCTCTCATTAAGAAGCCTCCAAATATTTTTCCGTAAATATTTTGGTTTTGAGGATACATTGGGCCAATATTTTGTTTTGCAGTAGTCCCCATAAGTCGTCCTTCTAAACCAGAAGTAAATTTTTGGATTAATTCTAATTCTTCTTGATTTGGAACAAATTTTTGTGTTTGTTTGCTTTTGTTTTTGTGTTCTTCATATCTTTGTTTTGCTTTTTCGTATGTTGTTGTTTCTTCTTCTGTTTCGGGAGTGACTTTTCTTACTTCTGTTGGTCTGAAGTCTTCACCGAGTGCGACCATTGTGAAGCTTGCATTTGCTGCTTTATTTTTTTGGTCTCCAGCAAGAATATCGATTTCTACACAAACAGAACATTTTCCTACATAAGAAACTCTTGATTTGAAATAAACATCTTCTTCAACACTGATTGGATGGCAAATATTCATTTTGTCGATTGATGCAGTAACTACGCTCAGATTTCTTCCGTTATCAACGTGATTAAATGCAGTTTGTCCTGCTAGAATATCAAGATATTCTAATAATAATCCAAAACGCATGTTACCTACAAGATTAACATATTGTTTTACTAAGTCAGGATTACTTTCGAAAGCTAACTTTTGTTCAAGAACTGAGTCTTTCATTGGGTTTGAATTCATTTTCTTCCATTCACTTTGTTCTCTTAAATTCTGCGCTTTTTCTGAATTGGAATTTAGGTACTGCTATTCTCGGTTGCCATCCTTTTTGTTCTTCTTCAGGAAAGTCTTGACTTTTGTATTCTGGTTTTTCTTCTTTTGGTTTTAAGTTGTATTTTGAAAAATCAAAATCATCATCTTGTTTTTGCTCAGTGACTGGTTCAGGTTTTTCTACTGGTTTTTCTTCTAATAATTTATCTAATTCATCGATAGTTTTTTCTTGTTTTCCTGAAGGTACTATTGCATGGAATGGTTCTCTTTTTTTGCTTCCGAATGATGGAAGTCTGAAATTTGATTGCCAAAGTATTTTGTCACCAGTATAATCAATAAAACTACCTGCTAATGCTCCTGCGCCTAATCCTAGTACGGTCCATAATAATACCATGTACCATCTAAATCTATCAACGTCAGCTCCTTCTTTGAAATTTTTCTGATACATTTCTTTTGCAAGTCCAATTATTTCTTTCCTTAATTTAATAGCATCGCCTTTTTCATTGTTTAAAACTATACCGACGTATTTGTTTATTTTTTGGTGAAGTTCTGGAGCGTTTGTTTTTACAAATTCTATTCCGTTAACGATTTCATCAATTGATTGATAGGATGTTCTTAAGTTACCTAATGCTCTTTCTGCGTCTTGATATTCTCCCGGTCCAGAATCCCATGTCGAATAAGTATCGTATGAAGTGCTGTGGGCGGTTGTTCTTGAAACATTCCACTTTTTGGAGTCGCCACGTAAATTTTCCCAAGCTCCAGCTATACCGCTTAAGTTTTGCATTAGTGTAGATCCGGTATTCCAAGTTATTGCGAATTTCATGTAATCTGCTTTTGTAAATGCTTTTTTTTTGTCTTTTTTTTCAATCGACACATCATTAGCCGCTTCTCCTTCAGAGTTTGTTTTGCTTGGAAAAGTTAATCTTTCATCGAAAGTAAGTTCTGGGTAAGCTAGAACGAGTGCAGCTAGTGTTGTATTTGCTGCTTCTCCTGCTTCGTTATGATATGTGTAATAATGGGTTGAGTGGGAGTAAACTTGAACGGTATATGTTTCTGTGTGTGAGTGTCCTTTAGAATCTGTTACGGTTCTTGTTCTCCACTCAGTTCTATAATGATCTGTTCTATGATAACCCCAAGAGCCATCGAAATAGTTTGCTGATTCTTTTGCTTTAGCACTACCATCTCTAAAATTACTTATTTCAGTAAGTGCTATTCTTGCTTCTTCAGGAAGACTTGACAATAAATTATTCAAATTATACTGGTGTTCTCTATTTGAAGGATCAATTGCGTCTCTCAATTCTTTTGCTAATTTTTGATCTCTATCTCCTTTATAATTTTGTGACATTGATCTATTCCATCTTTCAAAAACTTTCATGCAAGCATCATTAGTGCTTGTTAAGTATTCTTCCATAGGACCTACAGTAGTTCCTTTTGATTCAGCATCTAAATGTAATTGGTGCTTTTCTGAGAACATTAAAGGAAGTTTATCATTTCGTTTGTGCTCATATTGACAAGAGGCAAAACCACCTACGAATAAACCTAAAGCAGCAACTAGGTATACTTCTGCCTTAGTCTCTCTGAATAATTCTGCTACTCCACTGAAAAATTCTTTTGTTCTTTCAAACATGTAATTTAACCCTCAAAATGAGTTATCAACGGTGTTATTTATAAATTTTTCTATTATTTTACTACTTTGGAGTGGTATTTAAACCTCCGGATGTAGTATTTATGTTAATTTCTGAAGATGGGCAGCCAAATGAGAAGATTATAGAATTGCCTGCCTTTCTAAGAGTTTATGTCCAAAAGCTAAGAACCTTTTTTACTATAAACTTTAAAATCTGTAAAAAGAAATAACCTTTTTTCTCAACCTAAAACTATTTGGGAATATTTTATGATTTCTTTCTTAGCTTTCTCTTTATCGAATTCATCGTAAGGTGAGAATATTGCGATGTCGTATAAGTAAACTCTGTTTACTGCCTGAACTTCTGACATTGTATCGCTAACTCTGGCAGTGCTAAAAGATTTGAGTGATTCTGGGAGAGCTAGTTCTTCTGAACTTTTATCTTCTAACTGAACTCCTTCTTTGAGGAATAATTGTTGTTCTCTTAATGCATCTTCTTTACTTTCAAATTCCATAATTACAATACTTAAAACGTTTTTTGGAAGATTTGGTAATTTATAGTTTGCTTGTGCTCCGCTTACGAATCCTTGAAGTGTATCTGTTCCTAATTTTTGTGTTTCTCCTAACCATTCTTGTTGAGTTATTGGGACTAATCCTATAAGTTCTGCTCCAGGAAGAACGTATGGTAAGTTGTTGAGTGCCATGTTTGTTTCTCTTAGATTGAGTGAGCCAGGTAATTCTCCTCTTAGTAGTTGCTCCATTTTTTTCTTTTGTTCTGTGGCTAGTGGTTTGACGAGTGCGCCAAGAAGTTCTGGTGTAGTGTAATCAATGGTTGGGTTACCGCCGTAAACTATAATTTTTGCTACTAAATTTTTTATTGCAAATCTTAATGTTGAGCTAGGAGGACTGTTCTCATCTGCGTTTGAAGTTAAGTATGAAGTAAAGACTGTTCCGTTAAATGAATAAGAAGTTTTTGCTCCGGATTCATTTGCTCTTATCATGATAAAATCTTTAGCTTTTTGTTCTGAGTCAAATAAAGTAAGTGCGGTATCGATGAGTAAGTCTCCTGAATTTTTACTAATAAATAATCTTGCTACAAGATCTGAATGGTGATATTTTTCTACATCTTCAGGATTTAGTTTATCATAAAATTGAGGAAGTAAAGGTAATGTTGACCCTTTAAGATTTATTGCGCTCTCTGCTTCTTCTTGAGTTAATAGAGTTAATGCAAGTTCTGAAGAAGTAATCTCTTCTCCACCAGTGATTCTTTTGATTTTGCTCTCTGTATCTAAATCAACCCACTCATAAAGTGCTGCAATAACTACAAAAGTTACTATAAGAATTAAAGCTAATTTAAGATATTTATTCATCTCTTTAGATTTCTTCTTCACCATCTTTTTTTCTATATAAAACAAAACTAATATTTAAGGTTTGCTTTTTTGAGTTTAACTAGTGCACTTTAATAACTTTTTTTACTTTTTTATCATCTGTCTGTGCCGCCCAAATAAGCGATAAACTATACGTGCACACTAAGCGTGGCGGCTGAAACTGGGAAAATTTTAGTTTTGAATTAAAAAGAGGAATTATTTATTTTAGATTTTTTTCTATTTTAGCCACATTAAGCAAAGTTTTTACCACCGCATCAGGGCTTAGTGACATAGAGTTTATACCACATTTTACTACAAATTCAGAAAACTCTTGGTAAGTAGAAACCGCGTCGCCGCAAATTCCGATTTTTCTTTTGTGTTTTCTTGCAATTTCTATTACATGTTTTACCATCCATTTTACTGCATCGTTTCTTTCGTTGAAAACGTGAGCAACTAATGTACTGTCTCGGTCAACTCCTAGTGTTAATTGTGTTAAGTCATTACTTCCTATGCTGAAGCCGTCAAATATTTTGCAGAATTCTTCAGCCAACACTACGTTGCTTGGTATTTCGCACATTACGTAAACTTCTAAATGATTTTTTCCTCTCTTCAATCCATTCTTTTGCATTATTTCTAGAACTTTTTTCCCTTCATCAATAGTTCTGCACATTGGAATCATTATTTTGATATTAAACAAGCCAAATTCTTCTCTCGCTTTCATTAATGCTTTGCATTCTAGTTCAAAAGCTTCTTTGTAAGAAGTATAATATCTTGCAGCCCCTCTCCATCCTATCATTGGGTTTTCTTCATGAGGCTCAAATTGTTTTCCTCCGATTAAGTTTGCGTATTCATTGCTTTTGAAATCACTCATTCTAACAATTACATCATGAGGATAAAATGCTGATGCAATCATTCCAACACCCATAGCTAATTTGTCTATAAAGAATTGTTTTTTGTCTTTGTACCCTGAAGTTAATTCTTCTATTTTTTGTTTTGCTTCTTCATCTTTTAATTCTTTGAAGTGTAATAAAGCCATTGGGTGAATTTTTATGTATTCATTAATTATGAATTCTTCTCTAGCAAGGCCAACTCCTTCTGCAGGCAAGAAACTCATTTTGAATGCTTCTTCTGGATTGCCTAGATTGACCATTATTTGCGTTTTTGTTTTAGGCAGTTTGCTTAAATCAGTTCTTTTGATATTAAATGGAAGAATTCCTTGGTAAACTCTACCAGTTTCTCCTTCAGCACAGCTTACAGTTATTTGTTGTCCTGAATTAATTTTTTGCGTTCCATCATTTGTTCCAACTATGCAAGGAATTCCAAGTTCACGACTAACAATTGCTGCATGAGACGTTGAACCTCCCCTGTTTGTTACTATTGCACTTGCTTGCCTCATTATTACAACCCAATCCGGGTCAGTCATTTCTGTAACTAAAACTTGTCCTGGTACAAATTTACTGATGTCTTTAACATTTTTTATTACGTTAGCTTTGCCAGAACCTATCTTGTTGCCTATGGCCCTACCTGAAACTAGCAATGTTCCTTTTTTGTTTAAGGAGTATTCTTCTAATTGTGTTGTTACTTTTTGACTTTGAACTGTTTCAGGCCTTGCTTGAACGATGTATAATTTGTTATCCTGACCATCTTTAGCCCATTCAATATCCATTGGAGTGAACTTTCTTTTTACATTAGTATAATATTCTTCTATGATGACTGCCCACTTGGCTAATTGCAAAACCTCATCATCTGTAATGCAAAATTTCTTTCTGTCTTCAGAAGTTACTTGTTCATTTTTTGTAAGAGTTTTAGTTCCTCCAACGCCATAAACCATTCTGATATTTTTGTCCCCTAATTTTTTGCTAATGATTGGTTTGTAATTGTTAAGTGTTGGTTTGAAAACATAATATTCATCAGGAGTAACTTGTCCTTGAACAACGTTTTCTCCTAAACCATAACTTCCGTTAATTAATACTGCATTTCTGAACCCGCTTTCCGTGTCAATGCTGAACATTACTCCAGAACTAGACAAATCACTTCTGACCATTTTTTGTACGCCTATGCTTAAGTATACTTTGAAATGGCTGAAACCTTTTTCTTCACGATAAACAATTGCTCTATCTGTGAATAATGAAGCAAAACATTTCTTGCAAGTATCTAATATTTCATGTTCCCCTCTAACGTTCAAATAAGTTTCTTGCTGCCCAGCAAATGAAGCATCAGGTAAGTCTTCTGCTGTTGCTGAACTTCTTACGGCAACATCAACTTCTTTTTCCTTATATTTTTTGCAAAGTGTTTTATAATTTTCAAGAATTTCTTTTCTTAAGTCTTCTGGAAATTCTGCGTGAATTATTATGTTTCTTATTTCTCTGCCTCTTCTTGCTAAATCTTTAACATTTTTTCTGTTTAATCCTTTGAGAACTCTTTTTATATCATCATCTAGTTTTGCTTTTTTTATAAAATGTTTGTAAGCGGTAGAAGTTATTGCAAACCCATTAGGAACTCTAACTCCCCTTTTTGACAAGTTCTGAAACATTTCTCCTAAAGAAGCATTTTTTCCCCCAACTAATGAAATGTCTGCTATGCCGACTTCTTTAAACCATAATACAAATTTATCCTCTTTTTTCATCAAGAAAAACTTTAAAACCTACACTTTGTTACAGTTTTTAAGTTTTTCACCTCTTTTTGTTGTTATTCTTTTTTACTTTTATTAATCTTTTTAAACATTATTAAGTAGTAAAGACAAAATTTTGCCGCTGCAAAATTGGTCAAAATGCTTTTAAAACGTCAAATCTGTGAACGGGTATGATTAATCGAGGTCTTGGTGCTATTGTTTTAGCTTTGTGCTTAAGCACTCCATTAGGCGGGCAGGAAGTTAAACTTGGACCTGAAGTTAATAAGGAACAAGAAGTCAAAACAGAACAAGAAGTTAAAGGCAAGCCTAACAAAGAGTATCATTATAATGGGTATTTAATTAAAATTAATAAATTTCTTTTTGACTTTGATGTTAAGTATGTGCGTTTTTATGAAGAACAAGAAAACAAAATTAACGTTCTTGAAATAACTTACTCTAATGGTGTTTTTGAAAAATATTGGGACTCGAATGATGATTTGGCAGCTCCTGAAGATGTAGAAATAATTAAAGGAAAACACATTAAGTTCATAGATTGTAATATTAATTGGAGATATTCTTCTCTAGACACAGAATATGCTACAAACAAAAGAAGAAAATATTATAAAATAGTTAACAAACTCAATGATAAATTTTCTAAAACACTTACTGATGTTTTAAAGAGAAAAAGGGAGAGATAAAAACATCTTAATTTTTTAGTAATTAGGTTTTATTGTTACTGGAGCATTAAATTCTTCTTTAAGTCTTGTTGATACGCTTGTTAAGTATTCAAGGTGTTTTGAACTGTTAACTGTTGTTGTTATTTTGTATTTGACTTGCTCTTTGTCATATTTTTCAGTGAAATTTAATTCTGAAATATTGATATGTATTAATCCTGCATGTTCTTTGAGTGTGCCCAGAAATCCTCGTTCATAAAAATCTACGTTAATTGAAGCGACGAACTCTGACGGATGAGTTCTATACTGGCGATCTCCATGCATCTTTGCACAATAATTTACTGATGCGGAATTACCTGATTGTATTCTGTATTTTTTGCTTTCTTCAGAATTTTTTATACTTTGTTCTACTTTCGCTCTTGCTTCATGTATTAAGTCTATTTCATAAAGATGACTGGGGCGTTTTTCAATAGTCATTTCAGGTTCTAACTGGTTTATGTTCTCTTTCTTCCCTTCTTTAGAACTATTAATCATTCCTTCCAATCTTACCATTTCTTGAGCTTTTTCTTCAGTGCTGGTGTATTCTTTCATTACAGTTGCTTCTTGTCCGCACCATTTAGTATATGTTTTTGCAAAAGTTTTTGCTGATTCAATGAAGCTTGAATCATAAACTTTTATTGTTATTGGAGAAAACATTTGATCTTTTCTTGCGGGCATTATTTTTTCATTTGTGTTACTGCGAATTTCTATAGGATACTCAAATCCTGAAAAAAAACTTTTTTTCTTGCCTAAGTAAATAACTTCTCCGACTTTCCATCCATTCTTATTTTTTCCTTCTAATGAATTTTTTAAAAAGTTGTGTCCGATATTACTGTTTAATTTTTTTATGTAGTCTGAGTTTAGGTATGTTGAGTTTGTATACGAAACATACAACTCGTTATTGACATCAAATACTCGTTTTAACAAATATACAAATTCTTCTTCCCAAGAGATAACCCCTTCTTAACATTAACTTCTGGAAAGTCTTGAGATTCTAGTATTAATCTTTCTAATTCTGCTTGATTTTGAACCATTAAAAACAATTAATTTGTTTTTCTTTAAAAGCTTTTAAAACAGTTTAAAAAAGAACGCTATTATTATTGTTTCTTCACAAGGCTTAAAAGCTATGTGCAGGTCTTCTTTTTAAAATGTCTTTAGAAGAAAATTTAGTTAAAAGAATCGGGGAAGTTGTTAAGTGTGGTGTTCTTAGTGATTCTTTAAGGGTGAGTTTGTTAAGAATATTGTCTAAAGACGATCCGCAATTATTAGACGAGAAAGCGCATTGTTTGTTTTGGAAGAGAGAAAAAACAGTTGTTCCTTCTAATTTTGAGTATTTGTCTGGCAATTTTTATCTTGCAGACATAACTTATGAAGAACTTGTTAGTTTGGTAGAAAAAAATGAATATATTTCAATTGAAAAAACAAGAATTTATCTAGATCCTAATCCAATGCCTGAACTCTATACTCGGCAATAATTTCTTCAACAAAACTTTCATCCCTTAATCTGTTGATTTGTTCTTTATTTAGTCTCACATAAAACCAAGGATATTTGTTGTTAGCAACATTAATTTTGAGGCTTTCAAAAACAACATTTACTTGTTTCTTATAAAATTCAAAGAAATCTTTTCTGTCTTTTTTAACATCTTCAAGGGTGTCATTCTTTCCCGGAGGACTAAAATATTTGGGTACTTCTATTTTGATAATGAACGAGTACAATTGTTTTGGTTCTAATGCATTAACAACTTCCTTTGTGAAATTATTCATGTCTTCTTTTGAACTAAAAGGAAACTTGCTTTGCCACTTTGTTAAAACTTTTTCTAAGCTCATAAAAGGACTAGAATTACTTCTTTTTTAAAAGTTTTTCCCACCATTTCTGATTATCAACATACCACTTTATAGTCTTTTCTAAATAAGTTTCAAGATCACTTTCTGGCTTCCAACCTAACTTTTTTAGTTTACTCCAATCAACAGAATAACGTTTATCATGATTCGGTCTATCAGCAACATGTTCGTAATGGGAATGATCTTTGTCAAGAAAATCGAGTATTTTGAAAACTATCTCAATATTATTAACATCTTTCTCTAGTCCTCCAACACAATAACTTTCACCAATTTTTCCTTTTTTCAATATTACTTCAATTGCTTTACAATGATCTTCAACATACAACCAATCCCTAAAATAAAGACCATTACCATAAACAGGAATCTTTTTCCCTTTGATAGCATGAGTTATTGCTAAAGGAATTAGTTTTTCAGGATACTGGTAAGGACCGTAATTATTTGAACAATTGCTTATTGTGATTGGTAAATCGTGTTCTTGATGGTATAATTTAACTAAGTAGTCTGATTGTGCTTTGCTTTGAGAGTAAGGATTTTTTGGATTATACGTTGTTTCTTCATTGAACTTTTCGCCAGAATATTTTGGCAAACTGCCGAAAACTTCATCAGTAGAAATATGATGAAATCTTGTTTTATTTTTTATTGCTTCCTCAAGCAAAACATGTGTTCCAATTACATTTGTTTTTGCAAAAAGTCCTTGAGAATATAATGAACGATCGACATGTGTTTCTGCAGCAAAATGAATAACAACATCAACACCAGTCATTGCTTTTTCAACGTCTTCTTTATTGCAAATATCTCCTTGAATGAAAGAATAATTCTTATTTTTTTCAACTTTTTTTAAATTCTCAAGATTTCCTGCATACGTTAATTTATCTAGAATGACTATTTTATCTTCAGAATGTTTTTTTGACCAGTACTGAACAAAATTACTTCCTATAAATCCCGCTCCACCAGTAATTAATAGTTTCATTTTAGTTCATTTTTACTATTTTTAACTAAAGTGGCTGCGCGATACAAACTTTCAATCGTTCCTGCATCACTCCAGAAACCATTAAGTTTAGTGTAAGTCATTAATGATTTTTTAACGTAATAATTATTGACATCAGTTATTTCTAATTCTCCCCTTCTGGAAGGCTTTAATGTTTTAACAACTTCAAAAACAGTACTGTCATACAAATAACATCCAGTAACTGCCCAATTAGTTTTAGGATTCTTAGGTTTTTCTTCTATCCCCCCGATTTTTTCTTCGAAAAAATCTGCCACACCGAATCTTTCAGGGTCTTCAACTTCTTTAATAAAAATGTGAGCTCCTGAATTAAATTGTTTTATTGGTTTTTCAAATGAGTCTTCAAAAATATTATCTCCTAAAATAACTGCGCAATTATCTCCGTCAACAAATTTCTCAGTTAATCCTAATGCTTGAGCTATACCGCCAGCTTCTTTTTGGTATCTGTAAGTCAAGTTTACTTTGAATTCTTCGCCGTTACCTAATAAATTCACGAAATGTCCAGAGTATTCAGGACCTGTAACGATAACAATTTCTTTTATTCCTGCATTTGCTAGCTTTTCTAAAGGATAATAAATCATTGGCTTATCATAGACAGGCAACAAATGCTTGTTAGTTATTTTAGTTAATTCATTAAGCCTAGAACCCGTTCCACCTGCTAAAATAACCCCTTTCATGACGCTAAAACGCTTTGTTAAGTTTTTAAGGTTAGTGAATCATTTGTTTGAATGGATTTTTGATTTTACGACCAAAAAGTTTAAATATTGGAAATGTTTCCAATTGTATTGGAATCAAATCCAATACTATGCTAAACGAAATTGCTTTTGATATTTTAGACCAATTCTTTTATTTAGGTCTTAGAAGAATTCAGGTTAGAAGAATAATAAAAAATACTGGTTATGATTTTAAAACTGTAAAAAAATATCTTCAAAAATTCTTAAAATTAGACCTAGTAAAAGTTCATGAAGATATAAACATTCCAACTTATGAAGCGAATTATGAAAATACTTATTTTCTTAAACTAAAGAGAGATAAAATTATTGATGAAATATTTCTTAGTTGCCTCCCAAAATACTTAAGCGAGAAATTGAGTGGTGCTGCATGTCTTTTATTTGGTTCTTGTGCCAGGGGAGATTATTATGAAAATTCAGATATAGATATTTTTGTACAAGCCAAAAAAATAAATCTTGATTTAACTGTTTTTGAAAGAAAATTTAAACGAAAGATAAATCTTTTTTTTGAGGAAAAATGGCAAAATTTAAATGAAGGCATGAAAACGGGACTATTAAACGATGGTGTAGCAATAGTCGGGAGATTAAAATTATGAAAAAAGACTACGATGAATGTGTTAGACTAAATTTGATAAAACCAATAACAAAGCTAGATGATAGAGGCAAAGAAATAGTCGCTCTTGCTAAGCACAAATTAACATTTTGGAATAAAGTAATGAAAACAGCGGAAGATTATCCCACAGTGCTAATAGAGTCACATTATGAAATAATAAAAGAACTTCTCACTGCTTTGATGGGCAAAGAAGGTCTCAAAAGTGATACGCACGACTGTTTGTTTTATTATTTTGAAGAAAAGCACAAAGATCTAGAAATTGACTTTAACTTTTTACAAGATTTGAGAGTAACAAGAAATAACATAAATTATCAAGGAGTAAAAGCACCTAAAGAAGCATGGAAAGACTCAAAGTTGAAAATTAGTCTAACAATAAAATACTTGATTGAGTGTTTAGAAAAGAAAGACTAGTGTTTTAAAGAAATTTGATAATATAAAAAATGAAAAACTCAACAAAAGGAATAATGTATGCTCTTTTAGCAGTAGCTCTTTGGGCCACTCTGGGAGTTGGATTTAAACTAGCAGTAACTTCTTTAGATAGTTTTTCTGCAACTGTTTTTGTCGGATTTTTTGCTACATTATTTCTTTTCTTATACTTGTTAATAAGTAAAAAATTATTTAAAATTTGGAGTGTTTTCAAACTCCATCCTTTGTTTTTTATTTTTACTGGAATTATCGGTTTAGGAATTCAACAAATCCTCTATCTTAAAGGATATTCTCTCTTGCCCGCATCAACAACAGTAATAATCTTTTATTTGTATCCTTTACTCATGATACTTTTATCTGCAATTATTTACAAAGAAAAAACATCCTTGAAATCATTTTTACTAGTTTTGTTTGGATTTTTAGGTGTGATAGTTTTACTTTCAAAAGGAACCTTACTTAAAATAGATTTGAGCATGGGCGTACTTATTACATTTTTAGCATCACTTTCGTGGGCATTATTTTCTGTTCTAATAAAAAACAAAAAATTTGATGTTGATGTGGGAATGTTTTTCTTTAATTCATTTGGACTTTTGTCTTTATTGTTTGCAGCACCTTTTTTTGGTCTTAACTTCGATGTAAGTGTGCTTTCTTGGGTTGGTTTGATTTACTTAGGTGTATTTCCAACTGCTATTGCATTCTTACTTTGGAACAAAGCATTATGTTTAAGTAAAACTAGTACTTGCTCAAATATTGCATTATTAACTCCTCCATTATCAATGGTTCTGATTATTTTAATACTTGGAGAAAAATTATCAGTTTGGCAAGTTATTGGATTTGTCATAATACTAACTTCAGTATATTTGAATGTAAAAGTCAAGAATTGAACAACAAATAAAATGAGCTTTATTTGCCTGGATATTTTGTTTTATTCTTCATCCACAAATTTGCCGTAACTAAAGCATCAACAGTTCCTGCATCAATCCAGAAATTGTTTAGAATTGTGTAAGTGGCTTGGTTATTTTTAGCGTAAATATTATTCAAATCAGTGATTTCTAATTCTCCTCTGCTAGAAGGCTTTAGTGTTTTTACGTGCTCAAAAACAGTGTTGTCATATAAATAACATCCTATTACTGCATAATTTGTTTTAGGACTTTTTGGTTTTTCTTCAATGCTTTTTATTTTTTCTCCATCGATTTCTGCAATTCCATACCTTTCAGGATCTTGAACACTTCTAAGAAATAAATGAGCTCCTTCTTTAAAATTCTCAACAGAGCTTTTTATTGAATTATCAAAAATATTATCTCCAAAAATCAAGGCAACATTATCATTTCCAGCATATTTTCTGGCAATATTTATTGCATCAGCAGTTCCTTTTTGTTTGTACTGGTAAGCGTAAGTTATTTTAACATTTCTATAATTGTTATCAAGAGCTTTTCTAAATAAATATTCTTCTTCAGGACGAACAATTACTAATACCTCATTTATGCCCGCTTCAATTAATTTTTCCAAAGGATAACAAATCATTGGCTCATCATAGACGGGCAACAAACACTTAGGAAATAAATCAGTTAAAGGCTTAAGCCTAGTTCCTTTACCCGCGGCAAGAATTATTCCTTTCATTGCCGCGTTATTGAGAATTGGTGATTATAAATTTTGTTAATAACTTTCATTTATCTTATTGTTTTGTTGTTGATTTTTTCCTGGCCGCCCGCGTACTTTTTGTGCTTGCAGAGTTTTATTCTGGATTAAGGCGGGCGGAACACTTTGTCAACGCTTGCGCGTTGAAAATTGATAATACAATAATGATTCAAGTGCACACAAAAAACAATTAATATTTTTATGGACTGTCTATGCTGTCGCCATGCCCATTAAGAAACTCTGCTCGCACACAATTCTAGGCGACCTGAGCTCAGAAAATTTATCTAGAAATCCTTTTAAACTTACAAAGAGTAGATCGCCAAATTTACTTACTCAAAACGGAGCATTTATTCTTTTCACAGCTTGCGACTAAATTTGTGGTTGCTTCTTTGCAATTCATTCTAGCATTTGTCAAGTCATACAACCATTGTGTGTAAGAACTCTTTTTATTCCATCTATACTCATAATCTTTGTTAACGCTTACAGGTGTTTTGCATAGATCATCGCCGGTTAGAATAACGCAATCTGAATCAGTGCTGCAATTATTAACAGAATTAACATTAGTAAACACTGCGAAAACAATGTAGCCTAAATACGCGAATAAAGCCACGAGTACTAAAAGAGATATTGTCAGTCCCCACTTCATTTTGATGATGCTAAATCCCAAATTAGTTTTAAAGCAACCAATAATCCTGCAGGGCTCACGAATACTTTGATGTTTTCAAACGCTTGTTGTAATGGTTGTCCTAAGCTAGGTACTTGACTTAAAACAGTAGTTACTAGAATTATTGCCATTACTGCAATCAAGAAAAACATTCTTTCTTCAGGAGTAATGTTTAGTATTGCAACAACTAAACCTAATAATACTAAAGTCCAATTAACATAAAATTGATAAATAAACAATTGAGGCAGTAAGCCAAAAACAACTGCTAAAACAACTCCAACAATAAAAGCCCATCGACCAAATTTTTCCATAATTATCACCCAATCTTTAGTACTGATTTCAATGCGCGGTATCAATTGGTGTCAGAACATTACGGGTATCGTATGGCTGCAGATTCTTCCGATGACCGTCGAGTTCATACCTTAAATCGCGAACTATAAACTATCTTGTGAGCTAATTTATAAATCTTTTCAATCATAAATATTTTAAAAAGAAAAACCGCAGTTTTTCTTATGGAAGAAAGAATTGCCGGCCTAATCAATGATTCTATTGAAACAAAGAAATTGTTAGTTCCTTCTGAAATAAGTACTGCTGCCAAAGTTTTAATAACTGCTTTAAAGAATAAACACAAAGTTTTAATCTGTGGTAACGGAGGTAGTGCGTCACAAGCGCAGCATTTTTCTGCAGAACTTGTTGGAAGATTTGAAAAAGAAAGAACTGCTTTACCTGCAATAGCACTAACAACAGATACTTCAATTATTACTGCAGTTGGTAACGACTACGGATTCGAAAAAGTGTTTTCAAGACAAGTTGAAGCATTAGGGCAACAAGGAGATGTTTTGATTACTCTTTCAACTTCAGGAAACTCAAAAAATATTATCGCAGCAATTGAAACCGCACTTAACAAAAAAATGGAAGTAATAAATTTATTAGGAAAAGATGGCGGAATTATTGCAAAATTTGATTGGGAGTCAGAACTAATCTCAGCCACGCAAACACAAAACATAATAATTCCTTCAAGCAACACTGCAAGAATCCAAGAATCACACTTACTAATAATACATATTTTGTGCAAATTAATTGAAGATGAATTTTTTAAGAAATAAAAAATTCTAAAACTAAATCAAAAAAAGAAGTACAAACATGAACAATTCAAACATCGACAAAATTGTGAAACAATTTGGAGAAAAAAGTATTCTTGTAATCGGAGACATAATGCTTGACGAATTTATTTTTGGCAACGTAGAAAGAATAAATCCTGAAGCACCAGTGCCAATTCTTAACGTGAAAAAAAGAGAAATACGTTTAGGCGCGGCAGCAAACGTAGCAAATAACATAATAAGTCTGGGAGGCAATTGCGTTTTATTTGGAATGACTGGCGATGACAGAAGTGCTGAAAAAATAATCAAACTTGCAAAAAAACAAAAAATCAGTCTTTACTTAATAAAAGACAAAAATGTTCCAACAATAAAAAAAACAAGAGCAATAGCACAAAATCAGCATTTATTAAGATTAGATTTTGAAGAGAAATACGAACCAAACCAAGTATTTCTGGACGCACTAAAAGAATTATTGGTGCAACAAAACTTTGACGCAATACTGGTTTCTGATTACGCAAAAGGAACAATAACAAAAGAAGTAATGGAAATACTCAAACAAGCAAACAAACCAATATTTGTAGACCCCAAACCTGCAAATAAAGAATTTTACGAAGGAGTTTTTTTAATTACTCCAAACTTAAAAGAAGCAAAAGAATTAGCCAAAATTAAAGAACAAGAAACTGAAAAGTCTTCTGAAGAATTTTTAGGAAAACACTTATGCGAACTTTACAGCTCTAACATTCTAATAACAAAAAGTGAAAAAGGAATGACTTTGCACGAAAAAAACAAAGAAGCATTTAACATACCAACTCAAGCGAAAGAAGTTTATGACGTAACAGGAGCAGGAGACACAGTAATATCAACACTAACACTGGCGTATTCTTGTTGCGCTGATTTGAAAACTTCAGCATTGCTATCAAACATCGCTGCAGGAATATCGGTGGGAAAAATAGGAACATCACCAGTACTAAAAGAAGAATTAATTAATGAATTATTCAGAGATGAAAGCAAAATAAAATCATTAGAAGAACTAAAATTATTAATTAATGATTTGAAACTAAAAAACAAAAAAATAGTATTTACTAATGGATGTTTTGACATCTTACATACAGGACATACAAGACTTTTAAATTTTGCAAAAAAACAAGGAGACATACTAATATTAGGATTAAACTCAGATGACTCAGTAAAAAGACTAAAAGGAGAAAGCAGACCAATAAATGTTCAAGAAAAAAGAGCAGAAATACTATCAAATTTCCCACAAATAAATTACATAACAATATTCGAACAAGACACACCACTAGAATTAGTCGAATCACTAAGACCTGACATAATAGTGAAAGGCGGTGATTGGAAACCAGAAAACGTAGTAGGAAATCACGTAGCAGAAATAAGAATCTTCAACACAATCGAAGGAGAAAGTACGACAAATATAATAAAGAAAGTGCAGGAAAAATCTGCTAATAATTGAAAGTTGTCATAACTTTAATTTCTTTTCTGAACCTTTTAGATTTTCCCCTGGTCGCCTGCAAATTAGTTCACGGTTCGCAGTTTATGGTTTACAGGACGCACTGCAAACTACGAACCATAAACTATGAACCTAAAGGCAGGCGGAACATAGACGCCGCGATAAAATACTGGGTATCTGAGGTATCATTTGATATCATAGACATTACTGGGTGTCGGGAGAATTGATAACAGAATAGTTTTAAAAGTGCACACTAAAAACTTATCTACTTTTTTATCAACTGTTATTGTCGCCAAAACAATTAAAAAACTCAACATGCACATTCAGAAAGGCGACCTGAGCTAAGAAAATTTTCTTGAAATTTAATAAATTCTTTGAGAATTTTAATATTATGGAGATTTTTAGTAGTGTTGTGTTATTTTTACTGGTGCATCTAATTCTTCTTTTAGTTTGTTTGCAAGAATTGTTGCACTTTCTAGATATTGTTCAGACCAAACTCCTAATTCAATATAAGAAACTTTCTTAGAATTTGAAAAATTAATGTAATCGCATTCCACTGTAAGTCCATATGCAAATTTTGTTTTGAAAAATAGCTTGCACTCACTAACACTCAGAGGAATTCTCATTTCTCCATATTCATAATCGATAAACCAGGGTGAAGTATCTGACCCCCCAACACAAAAACCTTTTTCCAATTTTTGTTTTATTATTTTTTCCAATTCTTGTTTTACTTCTTCCAGGAGAGTTTCTTGTTTTTCTTCTCTTAATTTTCGCATAGCTTCATCTGACCTTACAAAAGTAACACGTAAAGTAACACGCGGTTCTTCAACCAACTCATTAATATTTGTTATTTTTTCTTCTCCTTTTTTTGCAGTTCCAATTATTCCTTCTAGTTTTATCATTTTTTGGGCGTTTTCTTCAGTGCTAGTGTATTCTTTTGTTATTGTTGCTTCTTGTCCGCTCCATTTCTGGTATGCTTTTGCAAATGTTTTTGCGGGTTCTAGAAATCTTGAGTCATAAACTCTTATTTTTATTGGAGCAATTTCTGAGTTATCATTAATTATGTCTTGATATTTTTCATCAGCTGTTTTTATAGTAACATAACGAGTAATACTATGTGGTATAAACATTCCGCCGTTCATTCTTCCTAAAACAAGTTGAGGTTTGTAATTAGTTTTGTCAGAGTAACAGTAAAAATAATCACAAGACGTAATACTAATATTTTTTTCAACACCTGAAAAAATATTTTTTAGCAAATAATCAAGTTCTTCCCTAAAACAATCTGCTCCTTTATTTACTTCAACTTCTGGAAAGTCTTGTGATTCTAGTATTAATTTATCTAATTCTGTTTTATTTTGAACCATTGAAAACAATTAATTTGTTTTTGTTTAAAAACTTTTAAAACAGTTTAAAAAATGAGAATATTACAATCGTATAAGACCTAAACTTATCTTTATCGCTTCGTCAATTCCGCTTTTTGTTTCAACGTCTAGTTCCCCTAGTTTTTTAATAAGTCTTCTTTTATCTACTGCTCTTATTTGATTAAGCAACGCTTTAGAATCTTTCTGCAGTCCTTTTCTTTTCTTTATAAAAACCTCAAAGGGATAGATTTTATCGACTTTTTGAGAAGTTACTGGCGCAATGATAGTTATTGGACTGTAAGTGTTTCCATAATCATTTTGAATAATTACTGCAGGTCTTGACTTTTTAATTTCATGACCAATAGTGGGATCTAAATTAACAAGCCAAATATCTCCTCGTTTAACTTCAAAAATTCTTATTTCTACCATTCTACTTCTTTAGAAGCAGTCTCCCACTCGTTTAAATTTGCCAAATCTTCTTTACCTAAACTAGAATAACCTGCAATTAATTTTTTTTTTAAATTCTCATGTCTTACTTGAAAAATTAATTTCTGAATTGCAACATCATAACTATCTCTTTTTAATCTTAATTTGTCTAAACTGTGTTTTGTTCTTTTGTGAAGTTTAATGGTTGTTATGTCCATAGTATACCAAAAGTATACCTATTATTTAAATTTTTCTATACTTCGGAACTATTTCACCAAATTCAACTTATCATGCATATCCACGCTGGCCATGTGTTGATCAAAGTCTTTTTCATATTTTGTCAGCAAGTATAATTTCATTCTTTCTAATTCATCTTTATTTACTCTTGCCATTTTGTCTACGTCTATTAATGCATATGGATAGCCTGGAAAAATTAAATCAACACTGTTTTTTGCCAACAATTCTATTAATTCTTCACTGAACTCGCTAATATCTAATCTAAAAACATATCTTGATTTCTTGTGCATTCGAACAAAAAATCTGTTGTCATCACATTTATAATACCATTTACTTAATTTTGCTAACTTACTAAGAACAACACTTGCGCTTTGGCTGTTATCACATAATATTGTAGATGTTTTACTTAATCCTGCAAGAACTACTTTCTTTTCTTTGCAAGTTTCTAACAATTCCTCATAATGAACTTTATCAAAATCATCAAATTCCAAATCGCCATCTCTAACAATAAAATCACAGTCCAACAATTTATTACATGCTTTAATTTCAAAGATTTTTCGAATCTTCTCAGCAATAACACTTGGCTTAATCAAGTGCTTGTTTTCGAACGCTTCGAAAACAAATGCATCTTTTTTATCGAAAAAAGTAACTTCATAAAAAATTCCTTCAGAATTTTTGAGATTAACCAGTATTAAAAATTCGTCGAGATTTTTTTTAATTCTTTTATTATCTTGGTAAACACTCCAATAAATTTTTATTAATTGAACACTAAAATTAACTCCGCCAATTATTTCCCCATTACCCCCATCTACAAAACCAATCTTTTTAGTGGAAACTGTCTCGTTGATAGGAAAAAAAGAAGTTTTTTCTATAGGCACTTTTTTATTTGGAAGAATGATTTCTGAGGCAGCCACGGTAAAACTCTTTTTAAGGCTTTCAGCCACCTTGTCTAATTTTTCAAAATGCATAATTTTCAAAAAATAAGCAGATTATTAAGTTTTATCTAGCTTTGCGAGTTTAAAAAAGTAAGATTTATAAATAAACACGTTTTCCCACTGCAAGATGAGGGCCACGTTAGATTTACTTCTAGACATTAACAATATGTCTTAGGTAGATCTATAAAAAAATAGCGCTCTGGTAGTCTAGTGGCCTAGGATGGAGCCCTGTCGAGGCTCCGACCCGGGTTCGAAATGGTTTAATGAGCTACAAACCAGGAATGTCCCGGCCAGAGCGTAAGAAATATGTTGTGGGCCGGTAGCTCAGCCTGGTAGAGCACCTCACTTTTATCCTTCGGGAGGAAATGAGGTGGTCGCGAGTTCAAAACTTCATAACGCAAAAGTGCGTTTTGAGTGAACGTCTCGTCCGGCCCGTCAACACTTAACAATCATAAAATGACAGAAAAAAAGTTTGAAATCACCCAACATAGGTTAGTACCGAAACACTCAGTACTTTCCGAAAAAGAAGTAACTACTTTGTTAAAGAATTATTCTCTAAAAGATTTACCTAAAATGCATCTTACAGACCCAATAATAGAAACATTAAAAGCAAAAGAAGGGGATATAATAAGAATTGAAAGAAACAGTTTAACTGCAGGAAAAAGCGTTTTTTACAGGAGGGTTATTGCAAATGCTTGATTATTCATACTTATTAATAAAAAAATATTTTGACGAAAACAGTTTAGTACAATCAGATATAGAATCATTCAATGCGTTCATAGATGTTGAAATGCAAAAAATCATCGAAGAAAGCAAAGATGTAGAACCAACAATCATTCCTCCAGATGTTGAAAGTTTCAAAATAAGACTTGATAAAGTGTGGGTTACAAAACCACAAATTACAGAAGCAGACGGAAGTAAAAGAGCAATTTTCCCAGTAGAAGCAAGACTTAGAAAAATAACATACTCAGCACCAATATATTTGGAAGTAAGCTCTCACATTAATGATGTTCAAAGAGAAAGTTTCACAACACAAATCGGAAGCTTACCAATAATGCTTCACAGTAAATACTGCCACCTACACGGCATGAACAAAGATCAATTAATAGAAAAAGGAGAAGACCCTGACGAACAAGGAGGATATTTCATAATTAACGGAACAGAAAGAGTTCTAGTAACGATGGAAGACTTAGCATCAAACAATTTCATAGTAGAAAAATCAAATTCGGGAGTTAGCAAGTACTTAGGAAAATTATTCTCAGAAAGAGGACCATTCAAAATACCACATACAATTGAAAGATTAAAAAACGGAATTTATTATGCATCATTTACGAGAGTAAAAAGAGCTCCATTAATAGTTCTATTAAAAGCATTAGGATTGCTAAAAGATGAAGAAATAATGAATTTAATCTCAAGAAAAAAACAATACGATGAAGTACTAATCAATTTATTTGAATACGTAGCAATAAAAACAGACGAAGATGCAATGGACTACTTAGCAAAACTTATTGGAATAACACAAACAAGAGAAATAAGATTACAAAGAATGCAAGAAATAGTTGACAAGTACTTACTACCTCACGTTGGAACTAATAAAGAAGACAGACTAGTCAAAGCACATAATTTATGCAAACTATTAAGCAAATACATTACAGTATCAAGAGGAGAAGCACCACTAGACAACAAAGACCACTACATGAACAAAAGACTGAAAATGAGCGGAGACCTACTAGCAGACTTATTCAGAATGAACTTAAAAGTACTAATTGATGACATATTATACAACTTCCAAAGAATAGTTAAAAGAGGAAAATTCCCGTCAATAAAAGTAATTATTCGTGACAAATTATTAACATCAAGAATTTACAGTTCAATGGCTACAGGAAACTGGGTTGGAGGAAGAAAGGGAGTATCACAAAGAATCCAAAGACATAATTACTTAGACACATTAAGCCACTTACAAAGAGTTTCATCACCATTATCAAACACACAAGAAAATTTTGCAGCAAGAGAACTACACCCAACACACATAGGAAGACTTTGTCCTAGCGAAACACCAGAAGGAGTAAACATCGGACTAAAGAAAAACCTAGCACTATTAACTAGTGTTACATCACAAACACACGATCCAATGAATATTTTGTTAAACGCAGGACTAAAACCAATAAAATAAAAAAATGACAGAAGTATACTTAGACGGAAGATATGTAGGCGATGTAGACAATAAAGAAGACTTTGTTGAACACATAAAAGCAGAAAGAAGAAAAGGCGGAGCAGCAGAAGGAATTAATGTTCAATTAGACAAAATTTTAGACAGAGTAAACGTTTGCGCATCAAAAGGAAGAGCAAGAAGACCAGTAATTGTAGTAAAAAACGGCATTCCATTACTAACAGAAAAACACATAAAACAATTACACAAAAACGAAATTTCCTGGCAAGACTTAGTAAACCAAGGAATAATAGAATACTTGGATGCAGCAGAAGAAGAAAATTCATTACTCGCATTCTATGAACAAGAATTAACACCAGAACACACACACTTAGAAGTAAGCCCACTAGTAATGTTAGGACTAATCGCATCACTAGTACCTTACGGAAACTTCACACAATCTGCAAGATTAAGCATTGGATCAAAAAACCAAAAACAAAGCATAGGAGTCTACGCTTCAAACTACTTAGTAAGAATGGACATGGACGTAAACTTACTACACACACCACACAAACCAATAATTAAAACAATAATTCACGATTTATCAAATTACGAAAGACATCCAGCAGGACAAAACGTAGTTGTAGCAGTAATGAGCTACAAAGGATACAACATGGAAGACGCAATCCTAGTAAATAAAGGAAGCATAGAAAGAGGATTCGCAAGATCAAGCTATTACAGACCAGCAATCGCAGAAGAACTACGTTATTCAGGAGGACTAATGGATCAAGTATGCCCTCCAGACAAAGACGTTAAAGGATACAAAAGCGAAAAAGATTACAGATTCTTAGAAGATGACGGAATAATTTATCCAGAAGCACAAGTAAAAGAAGACGATGTAGTAATCGGAAAAACAAGCCCTCCAAGATTCTTAAGCTCACTAGACGAATACAGCTTAGCAAGCAACATAAGAAGAGAAAGCAGCGTAGCACTAAAACACGGAGAAGAAGGAGCAATAGACTTTGTAATGCTAACAGAAAACGAAGAAGGAAACAAACTAGTCCAAGTAAGAATAAGAGACCAAAGAATTCCAGAAATAGGAGACAAATTCACATCAAGACACGGACAAAAAGGAGTAATAGGATTAATAGTTCCAGAAAGCGACATGCCATTCACATCAAGAGGAATAATCCCAGATATAATGTTCAGCCCTCACGGAATCCCGAGCAGAATGACCGTTTCACAATTAATGGAATTATTAGGAGCAAAAACAGGAGCACTAAGCGGACGTTACGTTGACTCAACAACATTCAACGCAGAACCAATGGAAAAAGTAAAACAAGAATTACTAAGCTTAGGATTCCGAGATGACGGAGAAGAAATAATGTACAACGGAATCACAGGAGAAAGACTAACAGTAAGAATATTCATAGGAAGCATGTACTACCTAAAACTAAGACACATGGTCGCAAACAAAATCCACGCAAGAGCAAGAGGACCAATACAATTACTAACAAGACAACCAACAGAAGGAAGAGCAAAAGAAGGAGGATTAAGATTAGGAGAAATGGAAAAAGACACCTTCGTAGCTCACGGAACATCATTATTACTAAAAGAAAGATTTGACAGCGACAAAACAATCGTTCCAATCTGCGAAAGCTGCGGAATGGTAGTAATCCACGACTATGTAAAAGACAAAAGATACTGCCCAGTTTGTGGAGAAAACGTAGACATCAACGACATCGAAATAAGCTACGCATTCAAACTAATGCTTGACGAATTCAAAACACTAGGATTATATCCAAAACTAACATTAGAAAACAAATATTAAACAAAATAATAAATAAAATACTAAAAAAATAAAATGGCAAAAAAAGAAGAAATCACGGAAGAAGTAAAAGAAAAAACTGAAGAACTAAAAGAAAAAGAAGACGAAGTTCTAACTCCTGAAGAAAAAAACATACTTAAAGAAGCATTAAGCAGAGAAACAATAGAATCAACACAACAATACATAACTAAAAAAGTAAAAGGAGTAGTATTCGGAGTTCTATCACCAAAAATGATTAAGAAAATGTCGACTGCTAAAATAGTAACTCCAGAATTATATGACAAAGAAGGATACCCAGTTGACGGCGGATTAATGGATATACGATTAGGAGTAATCGACCCAGGACTAAAATGCAAAACTTGCGGATCAAAACTAAAAGAATGTATAGGACACTTCGGATACATAGAATTAGCAAGACCGGTATTCCACATCAAATTTGTAAGACACATTTATGACGGCTTAAGATGCACTTGCAGAGAATGCGGCAGAATCTTAATGGCTGAAGACAAAATAAAAAAAACAATAAAAGAATACAAAAGAATAAAAGAAAAAGAAGGACTAGAAGCACTAAGACGCTTAACAAGATCAACAATCAGTCCACTAAAATCAGTGAGCAAATGTCCTCACTGTAAAGCAAAACAAGAAAAAATATTTTTAGTAAAACCATTAATGTTCAAAGAAGACGAGAAAAAACTAACATCAATACAAGTAAGAGCAAGACTTGAAAGAATACCTGACGAAGACTCAGAAGTTTTAGGACTAAACCCAAAAGTAGTCAGACCAGAATGGACTGTGTTAACAGTACTACCAATACCACCAGTAACAGTAAGACCATCAATAACACTAGAAAGCGGAGAAAGAAGCGAAGACGACCTAACACACAAATTAGGCGACATAGTAAGAATCAACCAAAGACTATTCGAAAACATCAACGCAGGAGCACCAGAAACAATCATAGAAGACCTATGGGACTTATTACAATACCACGTAACAACATTCTTTGACAACAACATACCACAACTACCTCCAGCAAGACACAGAGGAGGACAACCACTAAAAACAATCACGGAAAGAATCTCAAGCAAAGAAGGAAGAATAAGACACAACCTAGCAGGAAAAAGAACAAACTTCTGCGCAAGAACAGTAATCAGCCCAGACCCAATGTTAGGAATCAATTACGTAGGAGTGCCATTCATAGTAGCAATGAAAGTTACAGTTCCAGAAGTAGTAAACGAATGGAACATGAATTACTTAAAAAAATTCGTCCAAACAGGACCAAAAGAATACCCTGGAGCAAACTACATAGTAAGACCTGACGGAAAAAAGAAAAAAGTAACAGAAGAAACAAAAGAAGCAATGTTAGAAGAATTACAACCCGGATACAAAGTAGAAAGACACTTAATGGACGGAGACATAACAATCTTCAACAGACAACCAAGCTTACACAGAATGAGCATGATGTGCCACAAAGTAAAAGTATTACCATACAAAACACTAAGACTAAACCCGGTTGTTTGTGCTCCTTACAACGCAGACTTTGATGGAGACGAAATGAACTTACACGTCCCACAAACAGAAGAATCAAGAGCAGAAGCAGAAATATTAATGCAAGTACAAACACAAATAGTAAGCCCAGGATACGGACTAAGTGTAATAGGATGCTTACAAGATGCAATATCAGGAAACTTTATACTAACAAGAGACTTAACATTAGAAAGAGAAAAAGCAGTAGAACTATTATGCGCAGTAGGAATAACAGACTTCAAAAAATTACCAAACAAAAAAACAATCACGGGAAAAGAAATATTCAGCATGCTATTACCAGACGACTTAGATTTCCAAGGAGCAAGCAAAGCAGGAGAACCAGTATTAATCGAAAAAGGAATACTAAAAGAAGGAGTAATGGACCAAAAAACAATCGGCGGAGAAGGAGAAGGACTCTTACTAAGATCACTACACAAACAATACGGTCCAGACGCAACAATCGAAATCTTACAAAGAATACTAAGACTAGGAATAGAAGTATTACTACAAAGAGGATTCACAGTAAGCTATTCAGAAACAGAATTACCACCAGAAACAGTTGAAGAAATAAACAAAACACTAAACGTAGCAGAAGAAGATGTACAAAAAGTAATCCAATCATTCCACGACGGCTCACTAGAAACATTCCCAGGAAGAACACTAAAAGAAACACTAGAAATGAAAATAGTAGAAGTACTAAACAAAGCAAGAAACTTATGCGGAAGCATAATAAAGAAAACAATAAACAAAAAAACACACATCTCAATGATGGCAGAAAGCGGAGCAAGAGGAAACATACTAAACGTAGTACAAATGAGTGCCTGTGTAGGACAACAAGTACTTAGCGGTAGAAGAATAGAAAAAGGATTCAGCAAAAGAACACTAGCATGCTTCAAACAAGGAGACTTATCACCTGAAGCAAGAGGATTCGTAAGAAGCTCATTCAAAAAAGGACTAAACCCAAGAGAATTCTTCTTCCACTCAATCACTGGTAGAGACGGATTAATGGACACAGCACTAAGAACACCAAAATCAGGATACTTATACAGACGTCTCGCAAACGCAATGCAAGACCTAAAAGTAGAATACGACGGAAGCGTAAGAGATGCAGCTAACAGAATAATACAGTTTTCATACGGAGAAGATGGACTAGACGTTTCAAAAACAGAAAGCGGAAAAATAAATATTAAAAAAATAATACAAATGGCTTAAAATGGTACACGCAGACTTAAAAGAATACATTGGAAAATTACCTAGTTCAATAATTCAAGAACTAGAAGAAACTTGCCCAGCATCAAAAATGAAGAAAGTAGCAAAACTAGTTCATGAAGAATTTGAAAACTCAAGAATATCACCTGGAGAAGCAGTAGGACTAATCAGTGCAGAAAGTATTGGAGAACCAGGAACACAAATGACGTTAAACACATTCCACTTTGCCGGAGTAGCTGAAATGAGCGTCACAAAAGGATTGCCTAGAATAATAGAAATCCTAGACGCAAGAAAAACCATTTCAACACCAACAATGGAAATTTACTTACACGCTCCATACAACAAAGGAAAAGACATAAGAGAAATAGCAATGAGAATAAAAGAAACAAACATGGAATCAGTGGCAAAAGATTTTGCCATCAATGTTGTCGACTTAAAAATGGAAACAACACTCGACGCAGAAAAACTAGAAAAACTAGAATTAAACTCCAAAAAAGTACAAAAAATATTAGAAAAAGCACTAGCAAAAGAAGCAAACGTAGAACTAAACGGAGACAAACTAGAAATTTCATTAAAAGGAAAAGAAAAAGACCTAAACCAATTATACAAATTAAAAGAAGCAATCAAAGACGTATACGTTTGCGGAATAAAAGGAATAAAACAAGTACTACCCGTAAGAAGAAAAGAAGACTACATAATCATAACAGCAGGATCAAACTTAAAAAAAGTATTCGAACTAGACTTTGTTGACTCATCAAGATCAACATCAAACGATATTCACGAAATAAAAAAAATATTAGGAATAGAAGCAGCAAGACAAGCAATAATTGACGAATTATTACAAGTTGTAGAAACACAAGGATTAAATGTAGACGTAAGACACTTAATGCTTGTCGCAGACACAATGTGCATATCGGGAGACATAAAAGGAATAACAAGATACGGAGTAGTCAGTGAAAAAGCAAGTGTTCTAGCAAGAGCAAGCTTTGAAACACCAATAAAACACTTAATAGAAGCATCAGTAATAGGGGAAATAGATTACTTAAACTCAGTAGTAGAAAACGTAATGCTAAACCAACCAGTACCATTAGGAACAGGAATGGTAAAATTAGTATCAAAAAAATAAATACTTAAAAAAACAAAAATGGCACAAACAACAGGACCGGAACTAAAAAAATTATCAGAAACAAAAAAACTAGTATTAGGCACAGAAAGAAACTTAAAACTAATCAAAAAAGGTTCAGAACTAAAAAAAGTAATAATCGCAAAAAACTGCAATCCACAAACAGTAAAATTAATAGAAAAATATTCTAAAATTCGCGGCCTAGAATTAGAAGTTTCGACGCTAACAAACGAAAAATTAGGAACTTTATGTAAAAAGCCATTCTTAGTCTCAGTTATTGGCATTACCCAGTGAATTCTATGGTCAAGTATGATACTGAAGCAATTCAATTTATGAACTTCTTTGAGACATCAACTAAAGCTAAACTAAAAGACTGTTTCGAGTGGAACACATTCCAAGTTTTTGTAGTAGAACAAGGAGAAATAGGAAAAGCAATAGGCAAAGGAGGACAAACAGTACTCCAACTACAAAAAAAACTAAAAAAGAAAATAAAAATAGTAGAATACAGCCCAGAATTGAAAACATTTATAAATAATCTCGTATCCCCTTTGAAGTTAAAGAGCATAGAAGAGACAGAAAGCATCGTCACATTAATACCCCAAGACAATCAAACAAGAGGTGTGTTAATCGGAAGAAACGCAATCTCTCTACGCGCGCTCGAACAAATAATTCAACGATATTTTAAAATAAAAGAAGTAAAAATAGGAAAACCATGGGAAATAAATCAAGCGGACTAAACGCAGGAAAAGCACTAAAAAGAAGAAGACACGTAAGCAAATTACTAAAAAAAGATTTTGTTAGAAGACTCTTCGAACTAAAAAGAAAAGCAGACCCACTAAGAGGATCATCACAAGCTAAAGGACTAGTTCTAGAAAAAATAGAATTAGAAGCAAAACAACCAAACAGCGCAAAAAGAAAATGCTGCAGAGTACAATTAATAAAAAACAACAAACAAATCACTGCATTCATGCCAGGCGATGGTGCACAAAAATTAATTGACGAACACGACGAAGTAATAGTAGAATGCATCGGCGGTCCAATGGGAAAAAGCAAAGGAGACATCCCAGGAGTAAGATGGCAAGTAATCAAAGTTAACGATCAAAGCTTACGAGACTTAAGAAGCGGAAAATTGGAGAAAGCAAGGAAATGAGCGAAGTATTAGTATTCAACAAATGGAGTGCTCAAGGAGCAAAAGTAGTAGATCCGGGATTAATAGATTACATAAGTGTAAAACCAGTCTACGTACCAAAAACCGCAACAAGATATGCAGGCCACAGATTCAGAAAATCAAAACTATTCATAGTAGAAAGATTAATCAACAAAGTAATGGTGCCAGGCCACAGAGCAAAAAAACACAGAAAAAGTTCAGGACACCAAACAGGAAAAGCAGTAAAGGCATACCAAATAGTAGAAAAAGCACTAATACTAATCGAACAAAGACTAAAAAAAAATCCAATAGAAGTAGTAGTTAAAGCAGTAGAAAACGGAGCACCAAGAGAAGAAATAGTAACAATAGAATACGGTGGAGCAAGATATCCAAAAGCAGTAGAATGCGCACCACAAAGAAGAATAGATATAGTACTAAAATACTTCATAAACAGTGCTTACGACAAATCATTCAAAAGCAAAAAAAGCATAGAAGAAAGCTTAGCAGAAGAAATAATTGCAGCATACAGGCTTGATCCAAAAAGTTTGGCAATTTCTAAAAAAAACGAAATGGAAAGACAAGCAGACGCAAGCAGATAAAACTAGTTCACAGTTTGTGGTCTACAGTTTACAGTAAAAAAGGTGATAAAAATTAAAAAAATATTCAATTGGATATCATTGGTGCTTTCTGCATATACAACTCTTGCTTTTTTAACATCCTTCTTTGTTCCAAGCATAAAACTAACACCAATACCAGCACAATACTCAGCAGTACTACCAATATATCTAGGATTTGTATTAACATTTGCAGTATTGTTTAATGGAATTGCTGCAGTATTAAAAGAATAATTCTTTCTTGAATTTGTTAAAAACTCTATTTTGTTTCTTATCTTACTTAAATTTTCTCAGTTTCAGTCGCCACGAAGAGTGTGCCAGTAGAGTTTCTTAATTATTCTAGCGACAAAGACAGTTGATAAAAAAGTAGAAAGAATTTTTTGAGTGCACGTGAATTACTTTTCAGTTATACTTAATCCTTGAACAAATCTCTATATTTATCATCGAATTGGATGTAAATATTCTTTGCGTAGTTTATTTTAAGGTATGATTCCGCACTTGATTTTAATGCGTTGTCTAGTCTTTTAAAATAACCTTTCATTGTACTAAAAACGCTTAAAGCTTCAGCATAATTTTGACTTTGATTATTTACTTTAAAATCCAAGTTTAATGCAAGCTCTACGTGATCTCTTAAACTATGAACTTTTTTGTTCATCGGAATACCTTCTTTTTTAATGACTTCATCAATCGAGTTCATTATCAAACAAAGTTCGCTTATTTCTTTACTTCCAGTTCCAACTTCTCTAACAATGCGTTTTGTTTCCGCTTTTTCTTTGACCTTTCTAATAGTGGTTTCAGCTTTACTTTTATTCAAAGCATCCATTTTAGAATTATCCCTTGGCGGAGTAGGACTAGACCATGGCATTAAACCACCTCAACTCTCTTTAAGGGATTACAGTTAATAAATATTACTGAATTTTTTGAGTGCACGTGAATTATTTTTCAGTTATCAATTTCTGCGCAGCAGAGTTAATGTTCCGGTTGAGAATGCAGAACAAAACTCAATAAGCACACAAATCAAGTAACCGGCTAAGAGAAAATTCAACTAAAATTGGCTTTATTTTTTAGAAATATTTATATACTTATAACTTTTTATTACTAATTAATAACTATTGAGGTGGTTTAAATGCCTGAATTAATGTTTAGAAAAAAAATGATAAAAGCGCAGCATAGTCCTACTTTGAATACTGTTATGATGGTTGAAGAAGTCATAAGAACTGCTAAAGAAATTATTAGTGTTGCTGAATTAAAGAGAAAACTTCCTAAAAAAGTAAATCATTACACTTTAAAACTCATTCTTTCCTATTTACAACTTAGTGGAAAGATAGAATTTACTCCTAATGGCGTTCTCTGGATTTTCATGCCAAGAGAAGATCTTAAATTAATTATGAAAAAAGGCAGAACATGGACTTAAAAGATAAGCAAAAAATTGTTCAACTAATTGGACATGCTGATGAAGCCCTGCAAAAATTAGAACACAACATAAATTCTTACGAAGCTCAAGTTAAAGTAATTTCTGTTGTTTTTGAAATATGCGATCATGATGCGTATAATAAAATATTTGGTTATAAAAAGAAATAAAAAACAGTTTATTTCATTTAAGATTAACTTAACAACATCTCTAATTCAAATTTTTCGCCACCTAGCATAACATGAGGAACACTTTTTCTTGACTTTGCTGGAATGTATAATTGTTGAGTTCCTGCTCCTTCATAGAATGAAAAATCCAAAATTGTTGTTCCGCCATCTCTCTGTACTTCAACGTTAAGAATGCTTGCTTCTACTAATTTGTTTTGTTGTCCTACATGCAATCTCAAACCTTTATGATCTGCACTGCTTCTTTCTCCTGCTTTAGGTTCATGAATGACATAATAAATAGTGCCATATTCTCTTGTGATTCGTGCAATGTGTGTTAGTTCATCTTGTTCGGGAAGTCCTGTTACAGTTAATTCTCCATATATTAAGTTCAATTGTACACAGGATAAATTTTCTTTACTTTCTACTTTAAATCGGTTGGCCAAATTTATTGTCACATTTTTTACCATTTTATTCACCTTTAAAAATATAAATTATAAACTGCAAATTATTTCAAAAACCACTACCGCTGGAGAAACTTCCTCCACCGAATCCTCCGCCGCTTGAATGAGATCCGCCTCCGAATCCTCCGAAAGAAGAACTGCTACTTGAACTGTGATGACTGCTACTTCCTCCAAATCCACTGCTAAATCCTCCAAATGAAGAACTGTCGCTATCATAAGAGTATGAAGGTCTTGGTTTTGGTTTAAATCTTTGATTTGCTTCAATTTGAGACCAAACACTGGTGTTTGTTATTCTTCCTAACAAGTATCCTGCAATCAATGAATCCATATCAAAACCACTTTCAAAATAAGATCTGCTTCCTTCATAATCCTTACTTCTATAATTATTTAAAATACTGTTCAGTCCATCTAATTTGTTGCTCACAGCATCTCTGGCTGCAATTGTTTCTTTTGCGTTATCTTTAAAATTTCTAACTTCAGTATCAATCTGTTCCATTCTATTAACTAAAGCATCATCCCTTGAGTCTGGAGTTTCTTTTGCCATTCTTTTTAAGTCTGCAATTGAATCTCCTTTCAAAAAATCTTTAATTCTTTTAACTGCTTTCTCGTAATATTCTCCTTTAGTTGTATCTAATTCTTTTCTGTCTTGAGTGCATCTTTGGTATGCTTCTTCTTTTTGTTTTATTCTTTGAAGAATTTTTTCCCTTTCGTCACCTAAACTTGCTCCTTCCTTCATTACTTTAGGCAAGCCATAACTTTCTTGAACTTCTTTAACCATTGCTTCAACTTTAGAAGCAACTTCCTTGTAAGCACTTTGTCTTCTTTCTAATTCTGCGTCCATTAATTCTGGCATCATCATTAAAAAATCATAATTCTTTTTATTTTCTTCAAAATTAACTAACCTTGCAACTGCTCGGTCCCAATTTCTAACTAATCTTCCATGATTGTATAATGGTGCAGGTTTTCCAAATTGTCTGTTTACTAGATACATAAATAATTCGTTACTTTTGTATGCTTCAAGTTTCTTTTTTGCATCAGCTTTGAATTGTTCTAATGTTGTTTTGTTTTCAGCCAATTCTTTTCCTTTTACTTCAGCTGTAGCATTTAATTGAGGATATTCATCTCTTCCAGCCAATTCAGCGTTAACTTTTTCAACTATTGCATCCCTCTCTTCTGCTTTTTGGTTTAATTGATCTGTTACAACTGCTAATCTTGATTCTAGAAGTCCTTTATCGTTAAGTGCAGACTGCATTTGACCTTCTAAGCTTTCTCTGAGTGCTTGTTTTTGTCTAAATACATCTTTTACTTGCGCTTGAACTTGTTTTAAAGTTGTTTCAACTGATTTAGCGTCAAGTTCTGGTAAGTAAATGAGTGCTAAATTACTTAAACACCTTTCTCTTTCATTCATTAAAGAATCAATTTTGTTCTCATAATTAGTTAGTTGAGTGCTTAAACTATTTTGTTTTGATTGCAACTCATTCACTTTTCCTCTAATTTTACTCTCTCCGTCGCTTCCGCTTATACTCATTTTTACCAACTCGTAATTTGACCCGTTCTTTGTGATACTCCTGGAAATTTAACTACTTCTTTTAAGTATCCTGCTTTCTTTTCTGAAAATAAAGTTTTATCAACACGACCATTATCCATTTTATCCGCTTTTACTGCTTCGTACACTTCAGAAGGAACTCTCTCTCCCCACATTCTAACTGAATGAATTTGCCCACTTTGTTCGTCAGTATTTTCTATTTGTCTGGCAATTGTGTTCCCATTTTGATCTACTGCTTCAACTATCAAATAAAATCCTGCCAGTCTTTTTCCTGCGTTGTCGGTGTAATATCTATCAATTCCGCTTTTAACGCCAGATTTGTTAACAATTCTTACAGTATACTCTTGTTTCAAAACAGCATCCAAACTTTCTAATGATGCAATTGTTGTTTTCAAAGAAGCAATATCAACACTGCTAACGTAATTTCTTCCTTTAGTATGTAAGTCTTCTGCTTGAGAATTTGCTTCTGGATCTTGTGATACAATTCTTACCGAACTATAAACTTGCTCTAATCTTGCAGGCAATGTTTCAAATTCTTTAACGCCTAATTTTATTTCAACTAATTGTTGTTTGTAATTTATTCCTTCTTGTAATTGTCTATTTGTTATGCTTGCAATACCACTGTCATAAGCACTTTGTGCTTTTGTTCTTAATACTGCTGGTGGATTGCTGCTTTTTATTTCTTGAATTAAAGAATCTAAACTCTGTCTTGTTGCTACTAAATCTTGTTCTGTTCTAATCAATCCTTGGCCAGTATTCACTTTGCCTTTAACGGTTGCAAGAACTCCATTGATAGAATCTAATTTTTGTTCTGCTTCTTTATAATTACTTTGATTAATATCATCACTTGCTGTGCCATCATCACAATATGTTTCAAAAAAATCATCAGTGCTTCTTAAGTTGTCCCCTGCATTTCTAATTAATTCAGTTAATTCAGTAGAATCAGGTAATGAATTTTTTTGAGAATTTAAGTCCTTGATTTGGTTTGCTAAATTTAATCTTGCTTTGTAACTGTCTTCAACAGCACTTTCAACACCGCTTTCTGCAGCTCTTAATGTTATTGCATTTACAGCAATTGAACCAACATAAACTATTGTTGATAATGCTAAAACAGCCAAAGTAGGAATTCCATATTTTCTTCCTATTCTTGCTCTGTTAACGTAAGCTCTTGCTAGTTTTGTTGAGAATGTATTTTCAGGTCCTTGAAAAACATAGAACTCATCAAAATATCTTTGAACTGCTAAATCGGTAGCTTCTTCACTACGATCTGATCCAGTGAATTTGTTTGAAGAGAGAAGTTTTTGTTTATATTTTTCTTTTAATTGATTGACGTTAAATTGTTCTGCAGCACTATCCATTAATTTTTGGATATCATCAGCATCTGCATTAATCTTCAATGTTTTTACCATTTCAGGATTAACAGGAATGTCTCCAACCATACCATCTTTTGCTATTTCTTGATCTTGTTGAGTCATGAGACAACCGAGAAGAAGTTCTATTTATAAATCTTTCTGATTTTTGACTACTGCGTAATAGTAATAAAAGAAAAGTTTTATATCTTGATGTTTTGTTCTATGTTACAAAGGAAAATTTCAAAGAAATTTTCTAAAATCAATTTTTTTCCGAAGGAAAAAAATTTGGGGGAAAAAATAAAATGGAACAAACATTATCGACTTATTTAAGAAAAGGAAAAGATATTCTAGAAAAGTACGGAGTTAAATCAACAAGAGATTCAAGATTAATAACTCTTTTATCAAAAGCTCAAGACGTTGACGAAGGAAGAGTTCTTGCAATTTGTCAAACAATACAATACATGGACGATTTCAACGAATTAGCAAGAAGTAAAACTGGCGAAATGCATTTTGCAGACAGATACAATGATATTACTAAAACATTCGAGTCAATAAGAACAGATTCAGCAAAATTATTACAACAAGCTGAAAACGGTATAGGATTCTTTGAAAAATGGGCAAACAAAATAAAATTCTTTTTTAAAGGAACACCAAACGACAGATTCCTTGATGGAATGGAAACAGTATACAAAGTTTGTGACGATTTAGAAACACAATTAAAGAGAGAAACAGAAATAAAAGAAGCTTACAAAGACTTCAGAACAGCTTTCAAACAAGCAGAAGTACTAACGTTTGAAGTTTTAGAACAACAAGCAAAAATACTAACTGCTGCAGAAGTAGCATTTAAAACAGCATCAGATGCAGTAACTAATTACAAAGGCGAAAACAGATCAGAAAAATCAAATTTAGAATTAGCAAGAGATGAAGCAGAAAGAGCTTACGAAGCACAAAAAGAAAAAAGAGATATGTTAGAATTTATAGCTAACGATATGGTTCAAAGCTATAACACAACAGAAGGAATAGTTGCAAGTGTAAACGAAACACACAAAACAAAAAACGCAGTTTACATGAGATCAGTATCCTTCATAGGAAACAACGAAACTATGTTCACTATGATGAGCGTAGCTTACACACAAATCTTAGGATTAAATGAAGGAACCAGAACATTGAAATCAATTAAAGAAGCAGCTACAAAAGGAATCCAACAAATGGGCGACTTATCAACAAAAGTAAACAAAGAAGGAGTAACTCAAGCATACGGAATCGGAGTAGAAGCTGAAGTAATAAGAGATTTCAACAGAAAATTAACTGATCAAATCGTTGAATCAAGAAAACTAGAAGAAGAACAAAGAACAGCAAACCGAGAAAACACAGTTAAAATAGAACAATACTGTCAAGAAGAATTTGAAAGAAGAAGAAAAGGAGCTTACAAATTCTTAAGCGACGAAGATAAAGCAGCACTAGAAGTTAAAGTTGAAGAACCAAAACTATTAGCAGAAGGAAGTAGAGATAACATTAACGAACTAGTTACTGATGTAGAATACAAAGTCAAAGTAGAAAAACAATAAAAAGAAAAACTTCGTTTTTCTTCTTTTTTTATTAATTTTTTTTATCGGAGGTAAATAAAATATGGCAACAAACGCAACAGCACATGTTTTTTATGGAGTACAATTAAGTGAAGAAAGAGCTTTAGAATTATTTGGAGAATACGCGAAAGAAGATATGCGAACACTAGATGATTTAGAAGGTTCTGAAAAAGTTCAAGCAACAGGATTAGACTTACATGTTTTCAGTGATGATGAATACAGTGATTTTTTAGGCGCTTACTTGGGAAGAGAACTAGGAAGCACTGGAGAAATTGCTGATGGCTCTGATTTTACTGCGATGGAATTTAATGCAGATCTTGCAGCAGAAGTTAAAAATAAATTAGCAAAACTAGAAATAATAGAACCAGCAAAATTATACTTGTTCACGCATGCAGATTAGGCGGATTACCTGTTGAAACAAATTATATTGGCGGAAAATAAAATAATTTGAAAGATTTATTCTTTTTTTTAGTGTGCACTAATTAAATTTAATAATTATAAATTTCTGCGCAGCAGAGTTAATGTTCCGAACGCTTAGAGCAATAAAACTAAAGCTGCACAATTAGTATGAGTTCTGTAAGGAGAAAATAAAAAAAGATGACAAGATTTAAATACTAGTAATTACTTATAATTACTGGTTATAACTATGAATATCCAGATAAGCATTCACGCCAAAGAAAAAATGGATAAAGAAGGGATTGACGAAGAACAGATTAAAACTGCAATAACTAGAGGGTCTGTTTCGAGGCAAACTGATGGTTATCTTGCTTCATACACATATTTTAGTGTAGCTTATCAAAAGAAAGGAGAAATTTACAGAATAAAAACAGTATATTTGAATAAATAAGGTGGAAAATATGGAAAATGAAAGTACTTGTTGGGATTGTGGGAAGAAAATGATTAAGAAAAATGTAGAGTACTCTTTGTATGGTATATTAATTGGCAAATTTCCTGCCTTGGTTTGTGATAATTGCAAAGAAACTTTATTTAGTGAAGAAACATCCAAGAAAATCACTCAACTAGTTAAAGAAAAAGGCTTGTGGGGTTTGCAGGCTAAAACAAAGGTAGGTCAGGCTGGCAAAACTTTAGATATAAGACTGCCTAAGAAAATAATAGATTTTGTAAAATTCAAAAAAGGCACAGAAGTGACTATCACTCCTGAAAGCCAAAATAAAATAGTAATAACTGTTTAGTTTCTTTTTTCTTGTTGGTGTATTTGGTATGCGCCGTGGAAGTTCCATGCTGCAAAAGCAAAATCAATTACTGCCCAGCCTAATCTTCCTTGAGCTAAGTTTCCTAATCCGAAATAAGCCATTAATCCTCCTAATCCTATTAATACTCCTTTCTTGCTTATTTCTCCTCGATCATCATTCATGAAATCGCTTATATCTTTTCCTGTTTGTGCAAAATCTTTCTTCCAAGCTTCTTGTGTTAAATAATTTTTTAATGGTTCCATTTTAATTTATTCCTCCAATTTGTTAATATCATTTCTCGTAATTCGCTCATCTTTTTTTTCTGGAAAATCTTGACTTTCAATTCTTTGATCTAAACTGCTCTCTTCTTGTTTAGGTTTTGGTTTTGCTTCTAAATCTTTTAACTTGTCAAATACTTTAATTGTTTTTTCTGTTTCTTCTTTTCTATATAATTGTCCTTTTGCAAGAAGATACCAACCCGCTGCTGATACTCCCCACAATGCTGCTGAACCAGTGTTGCCGTTGTAAAGATTAAGACCTGCGTTTAGTGAAGATAAAGCCATGTTAAAATAGCTTAAATTTTTAAGAAAATTTTGTCGACTGCTTAATTTAACAAGATCGTCTTTCAAAGATAGATATCCCCTTCTTGTGTTTTTGTTATAATCATGTTCCATTTTATTTACCTCTAGAATCTTTTTTCATGAGCTTGTTTAAGTCTTTTGCTATTCTTGATCTCAATATTTTTTTATCTTCCTCTGTTAATGGCGGCCATATTTTCGCACATATTTTTGGATCTTTTCTCACATTATCAATCTTCTTTTTAAGTTCAGCATATCCTTCATGACTATTTTCAACGTAATTTTTTCCTAAAGTCATTCCTTGTCTTAATACTGCGCAAATTAATGTATCAAAAGGAGTTCTTCCTTGTTCAGTATCACCATAAAATACATTAGGCTCACTCAAGGTTTCTATGAAAGGAGGATGACCTGCAACTAAAGATTCATGTGTGTTCACTCCTTTAAACTCTGCATGTTCGGATAAGTTTCTTTCAAGCGTGCTTTCACTTTTTTTGTATGCTCTGTAACCTTTAGGTTGAGCAGAAATACTAAAATATGATTTTAAAAATATTCTTAATGCGTCAGAGTCCTTTTCAAAATATTTTTCAAAACCTTCGCAATTTGGAGCTTTTCTTCCTTGAAGTAGAATTAATTTTTCTTCAAGCACACCTGCTGCATTTATGTCTTTTGCATTCCCATTGAGATAAATCAACTGGTCTTTCATATCTTCATATCCTAGGACTATTCCTCTATTAATTCCTTGGACTAAAACTGACTCTATTACAACATCAATTGGATCACGACTTCTTCCGTGTGCAAGTATGACTGTTTCTGGTATTGGTGAGAATATTTCTGTTAAGTCTTCACACAATGGCGATCCTTCAAACTTTCTTGTTTGAATTTTTGTTTTCTTGCTAACTCTGAAATTCCAATAAGCATCTAAAAATTCTTTTATTGCTTGCTTTTCTTGCTTGAATTCCTTATATAAATCCATTTTAGTTAGTTTAAAACAAGTTTTTTTATAAAACTTTCTTATTTTTCACCACTTATGAAGAGTCATTTTAGAAAGCTTTATAAGCGGTTGCCTCTATCTTTCAACAATGGCGTACACATTGTCTCCTGCCAGCTTGTCTGCGTTTATGGAGTGTCCTAGGTGTTTTTGGCGTTACCAAAATGAAGGATTTAGAAAACCGCAGTCATCATTTAATCCTTCTTTGCCTTCTGGAATGGATCGAGTAATTAAACTATATTTTGATTCTTACCGAGGAAAAAGAAAAGTTCCTCCAGAATTGGCTTCGCTTAAAGGGGTTAAACTTTTTAATGATGTAACTTTGCTAGAAGAATGGAGAAGTAATGGTAAAAATAAAGGAATAAGATGGACAAATGAAGATGGCAACACTTTAATGGGAATTGTCGATGATGTTTTAGCAAAAAAAGATAAATTAATAGTTTTAGATTACAAAACAAAAGGTTTTTCATTAGGAGAAGATTGTCATGAAAGATACCAACACCAATTAGACATTTACACTTTCTTATTGCAACAAAATGGTTATGGAATTGATGATGCTGCTTACTTGTTATTTTACAGACCTAAAGAAGTTAAAGAAAATGGAGTTGTTTTGTTTTATACTGATTTAGTTGAAGTGAAAGTGTCAGTTGATAATGCAAAAAGATTATTTGAAGACGCAATTGAAACTTTAGACGCAAAAATCATTCCAGAAGCTTCAAAAAAATGCGGGTTTTGTAAAAAGGCAGATTCAAAGAAAAAATAATTTTTCACTTATTTTCTTTCACAGGTTCTTGTTTTACTGGTTGTTGAATTGTTTGTTCAGCATGTGCTTCATGCGTCTCAAATATCTCATCATATTCATCTATTATCTCTCCTACTATTTCTTCAAGAACATCTTCTAAAGTTATTATTCCTGTGGCCTTTCCAAAGCTATCCAGTACAATAAATATGTGTGTTTTTTTTTGTCTAAATAAGTTTAAAATTTCATCGAGTTTGTTTGAGTCTTTTACAAAAATTGCATTTTTTCTCATTAATTTCCACACGGGCATTTTTCTTTCTGGTAAAACTGAGATTAAGTCTTTTGAATATAGTATTCCTACTACTTTGTCATTTATTTTGTCATAAACTGGAATTCTCGAGTGCGCTTGAGATCTTATTTCTTTGAGTAGATTGCTTTCTAGTACTGCATGTTTTTCTACAAAAAAAGTTTTTTTAATTGGCGTCATTGCTTCTTTAACGATTTTGTCTGAAAAAAGTAATCCTCTTTTCAGTATTTCGTATTCGTCTTGATCTATTTCTGGTTTTGGTAGTTTGTGATATTGTTCGTGAAATTTGTACTGTTGTTCAATAAATAGTCTTATTTCTTTTTTAGAATAAACCGAAGGTAATTCTCCGCCCAAAACTTTATCTAACACTAATGCAATGGGATAATTTAAAGGAAACAGAATCCAAATAAATATTTTGACTAACCAGATTAGTTTTGCACTGACTTTTAATGCATACTTAGCAAAAACTGCTTGAGGACCTATCTCACCAACTACAACTATTAACAAAGTTGAGATAGCAACTGCAACAGGGCCTATGATTAACGAGCCTAAAAATATGGCAAGTGTTGAGTTGACAAGAACGTTGCCTAATAATAGCGTGCTTAACAATTGGTTTCCTTTTTTTCTTATAGGGTAAACTTTTATTGCTGCGGGATCACCCAAATCAACTTTTCTCTTCAAAATGAATGGGTTTAGGCTCATTATTCCTAGATTTAATCCAGAAAATAACGCAGAAAGAACTAATAAAAACAGAATAATTACATAAGAAAGTATTTGTTGCATTTATTGGTCACGTAATTACACTAAAGAAACTCTTGCTTAAATACTTTGCTCTATTGATTTAAAAAGAAGGAAAAATCTTATTTCTTCTTCTTACATTTGCAATTTGACATTTCTTTGCCGCACTTTTCGCAAGCATTGCTACCACAACATGATCCGCACATAATATTTCACCTCAATCTCCTTAAGAAATTCCAGTTAATAAATATTACTAAAAAAGTTTGCAGTTTGTAGTTTACAACCTGCAGTAGGGGAAATTCATTTAGAACCATTGCACTGTAAACTGTGAACTGTAAACTGCCAACCAGTGCTAGAACTTTATATCAACACCTAAAACCGCATTCCAACCATCTTTTTCTCCTTTTACAACATTCTCTAATAGATCTTTTTTATTATGCTCCACTTTAAGTCTTAAGTCAACATTTTTTCTCAATGGTTTGTTTATTTGTAGGCCTGCGTTATATCCTGTGTGGTTGAATGAAAGATCTGTATCGACATAATAAAATGGGCTTAGCTTAAAATTTCCCAATTTTAAATTATTAACTTGCCCTCCTCCACGGTAAGTTTCAACTTTTCCATCACCAATAAAATTAACTGGAGTTGCAAAACTTAACTCAACGGGATTTTTTCCCAAAGCATCAACAATTGAGCTCATATTGTAAAAAGTTCCCTCAGGTGTCAAGTAAGCATTAACTATGGGGGGAGTTACTATAATATTTTTTAAATACATTCTTGTGGGTCTTTTAACTGTACTATGGCCATCAATCAAATAACCAAGAACTACTTCAATACTATCATAAGTTTGCATAGTTAAAGCATCAGCAAGGAATGCTTGAGCAAAATAATCTCCCTCAGTTAAATTAATATTTTTTTCATTAAGAAAAAAAATATAGCTATCAGGGTCTCCACCTTCTTCTTCGCTTGGACCAGTTAAAATGTAAAAATCATCATACCATTTATTCATTAAGAAAGACAACCCATCATGCACGCTTAGTTGATCTAAATTGTTTCTAAAAGTCAAATAAGAACTATACTCATCTTGATTTAGGCCTGCAGTAGATGCGTCAAGAGATTGCTCTAGGTCTGGTTCATAACGGAATAGTTTTATAAAATTTTTATTAAGATCAAAAGGAGAGTTCCAATGGTACGCAACAGTCATATCACCGTATCTTTTTGCCGCTCGAACATGCCCGAATTCATGACTTGCAAATTTTAAAAGATGAGTTAATTCATTATCAGCAAGTAATGCTAAAGTTCTAGTGCCAAAATTATTCTTCCAATTTTTATACAAATAATCACTTCCTTTACCAACTACTTGGTCTGAAGAATACCAATCATTACTGTTTGCTTCGAAATTAGTTATGGGATTGTTAAAGTCTATTTTTAATTCTCTTTGAGGTGAATTGATAGTTTGAGCTTCAACACTTGAAGGAATAAAAAAAGAGGTAGCTAAAACTAAAGATCCGACTAGATTTTTTAATACCCCCATTTTCAGTTATTGATTTGGTAGGGTTTTTATAAATTTATTGACCAAAGAAATTATTGAAATATTGAAGATAATTTTCATAAATAATTTAAATGTTCAGTTAATTCTCAGTTTAATGATTCAAATAGCTTCAGAGCAGCCAAAAACTTGCGGTAGCGAAGGTTCTGGACAATTATCTGCTTCAGCTCAAGAAGAATTAGAAAAACAAGCATACAGAATTGTTGGAAGACATAGTGCAGTAAAGACTTGCGGCTGGACTAAAAACATGATTCGCGGTGAAGGCGGCTGCTACAAATTAAAGTTCTACGGCATAATGAGTCATCAATGCATGCAAATGACAACAAGTATTAGTTGTGCTAATAGGTGTACTTTTTGTTGGAGGGGCTACAAAGCACCAGTAGCAAAAGAATGGAAGTGGGGTGTTGATGATCCAGAATTTATTCTAGAAAATAGCTTAGAAGCACATCACGACTTAATTGTTGGCTTTAAAGGAGGTAAAAAAACAAACGAAAAATTATTTGAAGGTTCTCAAGAAGTAAAACATGTAGCTCTTTCACTGACTGGAGAACCTATAACTTACCCAAGAATAAATGAATTACTAGATTTATTTAATCAAAAAGGAATTTCTACTTTTTTAGTAACAAATGCGCAATATCCTGAACAAATAAAAAATCTTAAACCAGTAACTCAGCTTTATGAAAGCCTAGATGCACCAAACAAGGAATTACTTAAAGAAATTGATAAACCATTATTTATTGATTTCTGGGAAAGAGCAAATCAAAGTCTTGATTATTTGAAAGAAAAAAAACAAAGAACTTGTATTCGATTGACGATAATTAAAGGAGTTAATGATGTTGAGCCAGAAAATTATGCAAAACTAATACTGAAAGGAATGCCTGATTTCATTGAAGTAAAAGCATACATGTGGGTCGGAGCATCAAGAGAAAGACTAAACAAAGCAAACATGCCATTACACGAAGAAGTAATTGACTTCACGAAAAAATTAATTCAATACTTGCCAGATTATGACATAGTTTCAGAACACATTCCTTCAAGAGTAATAATGTGCGCTAAAAAGAAATTCTTCAAAAATGGAAGATGGCACACGTGGATTGATTTCCCAAAATATCACGAACTAGTAAATTCCGGAAAAGAATTTGTGACAGCTGATTATTTGAAACCCACACCAAGTACAGGACTTTCAGGCAAAGGAACTATCGATAGAAGAAAAGAATGGGAAGAAATAAAGTTAGAAAAAAAAGAAAAACAAAATGAGGAAAAACAAAACAAAGAAAAAGAATCTCAAGAAGTTTACGTTAACGAAACAATGCCCGAACTAGATTTCTGGCAAAAAAAAGAAGAACAAACAACAGAACAAAATACAGAACAAAAACCGCCAGGTGGATGCTAAAAAGTTTGTAGTTTGGTGTTTATGGTTTACGGGAATTATTCTCCTTTTTTCTTCACAACGCTAACAAAACAACTAGGTACTTTTCCCATTTTGTCTTCTGAAAAAAGATCACACATTCTTGCTCCTGAACCATTAGGTATATTTGTGGGAAATTTAACTATGTCACCTACTTCAATTTGGTCTTCTAAAGCTAGTAACGGTTTCGCAATTCGAGTATCTTCTATCATTTCTTCATATATGCTGAAAGTATAAATTCCTTGTTCTGTTTCAACTTTTAATGCATAACTCATCTCGCTGATACTTATTGGTTCTTTTCTAAAAATTGAGTTAGGATCATGATTCAAAAGAGGCACAGAGCCTAGTTCTTTAACAACTTTTCCTTGCAAATAATTTGTTGGTCTAGAATAACATCCTCCAAATAAAATGGTTAATGCAGCGATACTTAGCACTTTGTTTAAAGTTCTCATTTTTTATTCTCCTTTCTTCTTCACAACGCTGACATAACTGCTAGGAACGTTGCCTGTTTTATCGTCTTGAAAATATATGGTTGTATCCCCATTCATCACAGATACATCTCCCAGAGCAAATCTAACAGTATCTCCTTCTTCAATTTGTTCTTCCAAAACAAGTAGAGATTTAGGAGTTATTATATTTCCTGCAATATCACGAAATTTTTTATCTTCATAAACCGCAAAAGAATAAACGCCTTGATCTGTTTCAACTTTCAGACCATAACTTAATTCTCCTATGTTTGTTCCTCCATCTTTAAAAATTGATCTTACTTTTAACAGAGGGGCAGAACCTAATTCTTTAACAACGCGTCCTTCTAAATATTCTGTAGGTCCTAGTTTTTGGGGGCAACCACTCAATGAAATTGCCAAACTAACAATGCCTAACAATTTTTTAACATTCATAGAATGAATAAATGAAACAAGTTTTATAAGTCTTTAATCTTATTATTGTTCTTAAACCCGTAAGGGCAGTGACGACAACCACTTTTGCAACAAAAACCTTTCTAAAATCTTTTGCGTTTTGGAGCACATCTTGATTCTAAAATTCTGCGAACTTCAGCATGTTTTTGATCATTCCAATCATGACTTTTCAAACAATCTTGTATGAATTTGTCTTCTCGTTCATATTTCTCTTTCGCCTCTCTGATTTTTTCTGCTAAATAGTTATCATTTTTGATTTGTTCTGCTGTAAAATCAAAATATAAATGCGCTGTTCCTTGTCCTTCCTCTTTAGTATATTCTAAATCTAGTGCAAATTGTTCGTAAATTCTTAATACTTTTATTTCATGCCAAGTTGAGTCAGGAGCTAAACTTTTAAGTTTGTCTTCTAATTCTTCTTCAGGCAAGTGTAATTCAACAACAGGTTCATCACTTCTTTGTATTGTTGCAAAGATTGTTGGTTCTCCACTCTGTGCATGGATTTCACAGAACGGATAAAAGTCTTCTTGATTAAATGAACAAAAATGACTTAAAACATATCTTCCAGGCATAACATCAACAACTGATATCCCTCTTCCAACATTTCCTCCTCTTGCTAAAAACAAATCTTGATCTGCAGCACAATAAGTGTATGCATCAGTTACTACTCCTCCCACTATTTGTCCTTGTATTGTTGGTATTCTGTTATAATCTTTATCACGAGGATCGTTTCCTATTATGAGTGAATCTCCTTGTCGGTAAATGCCAGGACATGAATTTCCTACGAATCCTCTTAATAATCCTTGTTTTGCGTATTCTTTTATTAGTTCTTTTTCTTCTGCACTTGTATCGCACCATTTTCTTTTTGGAGTTGGCTCATCAAAAAGATCTGTGAATGAATTGCCAAAAACAAGTTTTCCCGAAGGAACTTCAATTGCAACTTGTACTGCATGCTGATTTGGTTTCATTTTATTCTCCTAACTTCTTTCTCGATATTTCTAGCAAACTGTACTAGCTCTCCTAAATCTTTTGGCAGGATCATTTGTGCTCCATCGCATAGTGCTTCTGAAGGACAGTAATGTGTTTCTATAATTAATCCGTCAACTCCTCCAGCTATTGCCATTCTTGCAAGGCTTGGAACGTAATCTCTTCTTCCTGCTGCATGGCTTGGATCAAAAATTATTGGTAAATGACTTTTTCTTTTCAAATCAGGAATTGCGTACAAATCTGCAGTGTATCTTTGCGATCTATCAAAAGTTGTTATTCCTCTCAAACAAAGCAATACATTTTTGTTTCCTCCGTCAATTATTCTGTCTGCTGCGCCTAAAAAAACATCTATATCGGCATCAGTTCCTCTCTTTAACAAAACTGGCTTGCTTGCTTTTCCTAATTCATCAAGTAAATCATAATTTTGCATATTTCTAGCACCAACTTGGAAAATATCTGTGTATCTGCCTATTAATTCTACTTCGCGAGAACTCATGACTTCTGTTATTATTGGCAATCCCGTTTCTCTTTTTGCTTTTGCCAAGTATACTAATCCTTCTTCTTTTAATCCTTCAAAGTGTCCCGGATAAGTTCTTGGCTTCCAAGCTCCTCCTCTTAAAATAACTGCTCCTTGATCTTTAACTTCTTTAGCAATTCTCATTATTTGTTCTTCGCTTTCAACAGCGCAAGGACCTGCCATGAAAACGGTTGGATGGCCTTCTCCAATTTTAACTCCGCCAACTTCTACTACTGTGCTTACTTGGTGATATTGTCTGCCGGATAATTTGAATTTTGAACTAACTCTTTGAACGTCTTCAACTCCGGGCAACTTAGAAAATTCTTGAGTGCTTAATTTAGTGCAATCTCCTCTAACTCCTAGCCAAATGCTGATTCCTTCAAGTCTGCTTAATTTATCTACCTTTAAGCCATGCTTTTCTACTTCTTGAATCAATCTGGCATAGTTTTCATCGTTTATTCCTTCTTCACATTTAATTAACATTATTTACCACCTAAATTTTGTTTGAAATGTTTTTTTGCTAACAACTCCTAACGAATATAGGCCATCGCTTGCTAGTTCATAATTTGCTTTTTCAAAATTTGCAAAAAAAGGGGCGTTTTCTTTGACTGTTTCTTTGCCTGAAGCAAATAAATTTTGTTCATTCCATTTTACTGCTGGTGAGTTAACTAAGTTCTTTACCGCTCCCCAATCTCTTGCTGCAAAATAATGTGTTGCATCATTTGTTTCGACTTTGAAATATAGCACTGTTGTTTGTGGGTCCATTTCCATTTTCATCATCATTCTCATTTTAAACCTCTTGTGAAAGTTCTGTTACTCTTTGATCTATTTTTTTTATTAATTCTTCTGGGCTGATTTTTGCTCCGTAATGTATGCAAAAAAGTTCTCTGTCTTCCCAATCAACATCTTCAATTCCGCCGATTTCATTTAAGCAATCGCCGAGTTCTTCTGCAACTTCTTCTGAAGCAAAATCTGCTAAATATCCATCTCGGAAAGTGATATACATCATTCTATGTTCTAAATCGTCTTGGTCGGCCCAAGCAGAGTTTACAAAATCAAAACCGTCTGCTGCAGCCACCCCTTCTGGACTTACAAAATAATGTTTTCCATCTTCATCGAATTTCATGATATACCTCCCAAAATACCTGAGAATAAGCTAGCCTCTTTATAAACTTTTCCATTGTAACCACTGTTGAGAGGTGAAATTTAGAAAGGTTTAAAAACCAGTGAAATTTCTAGGTCTGATGGAAAAAGAATTTTTCGTTAAAACAATAAGTTCATTAGAACAAGCATTGCAAGATAATCCCAATACTTTATTCTTAAGACCTAGAAAATCTCTACAAAAAACCGGAGGAATGACTTTACAACTACAAGAAGCAGAGTGGAAACCAGATAATTTAAGAAAAACAGTTAGAGATATGATTGCTGATTACGTGAATTATTCTGATGATCCTCAACACAGAACTGCGCACTTAAAAAATACAAATCAACCCGGAACAATGTTGCTTGATGGCCTAAAAAGTCGTCTTGAAGATTTTTTCTTCTTAGAATGCATGCTTGTAGATAAAAACAATTTGATTTATCATTTTAAAGATCCTTTAGATGTTCAAGCAATAGAAACTTTAGCAAACAATTCTTTACTTGGCAGAGTAAACGTAGAGCACAAAAAAACCAGGAGTGGAAGGGATGTTTCAGAATTATTCATTGATGGTGTTTTAGTTCTGTCAATAGATCTTTACAATGTAAAAATGAATTACGCAAACTTAGTTAATCAAGATAAATTTTCATTAGGCTTTCAAGCATCAACAGAATTAGTAACAAGAATACACCAAGACAGATTGCTTGATGGAAACAGAAGAAAGATTTATTTATCAAATTACCAACCAGTATTCAAATTAGTTTCTCCGGAAGCATTTGAAGACAAAATAAGCCAAGCATTAAAAGAAATAAGACAATTATCTTTGAGTGGAGATCTTCCTAAACATCCCGATTTTGTAGAAACTCGGATGTCAAAAAGAGTAAGCTCAAATAAAGTGTACAGACCCAATGCGGGGAAGATAGTTGATCATTTAGAATATTTGGCAATCTGTCCTGACAAAAAAGAAATGTATGTAAAATTCGGATGCAATTTTGATTATGATGCAATAAAAGACATGCTTAAAAGAGAAGGATTCAGATTAGACGATGCAAAAGAAATAAGTGCATTCAAATCAATAACAATAAAAAAAGGCGGCGGCTCACGAAAAAGAACTTGGAGCAGCACAAAAACAAAAAGAGATATATTGGATGAAGAAGGAAATTTATTGCTTTCATTATCTGATAAAGATTCCTTAAAAATCTCATTCGATGGATCGGAAGAATCATTCAACAAAGCAGCAAAAATTTTCGGCAACATTTACTATGAAAGATTATTCTATACTGGCTGGGTCAATACTTCAGAACTAAAGTCAGATCTTACTAAAGAAGAAAGAATAGTTATTAGCTCGTTAGAACCATTAGTACAATTTTACACTCTATTTTTAGAAGTGGAAGAAGCGCAAACAGCTATGGCTCAAGGGAAAAAATTCTTATTCGGTCCTCAAGGATGGGTGAATCACAGATTAATAGAAGCAGGAAACGTAAGTTTTGAAGAAAGAGTGTTACACGTACTAAACTATATGGATAGCAAAGTTGATCCTGACACATTTTACAAACACGGAAAAGAACAAAGCACTCAAGAAAGATTAAGAACTTATTACTCTGCATTGCAAAACTTAAAAGGAAGATTTGAAGCTTTGACAATCGCAAGAAAAGCAGGTCAATTAAAATGAAAAAATACATCTCTGTTGATGTAGAAGCTTCAGGAACAATTCCCGGAAAATATTCTATGTTATCTGTGGGTGCATGCTTAGTTGACGATCCTAGCAAACAATTCTATGCCGAACTTAAACCAATCAGTTTTGAATTTGATCCAGAAGCAATGAAAATAGGAAGCTTAGGATTGAAATGCTTAGAAGAGTACAGACGAGCAATTCCTGCACAAAAAGACAAATTAGATCCTAAGCATGAAAAATTTGATCCCAGATTAGTTCTTAATGTTTTAGAAAAAGAAGGACTGTTTCCAATTCACGCAATGCAAAACTTTGAAGAATGGATTAAAGAAAACACTACAAAAAAAAGCAAACCTATAATTGCTGCAGCACCAATACTATTTGACGGAATGTATATTTCTTGGTATTTCAACACATTCTTAGGACATAATCCTTTCGGTTTCAGCGGAGAAGACATAAATTCAGTGTACAGAGGATTCAGAAAAAACGTGCACGCAAGCATTAAAGACTTAAAAATGAGACAAGGTGAACTACCTCATAATGCTTTAGAGGATGCAATACAGCAAGCCAAAGAATTTAAATACTTCTTAGATCAAATAAGACAAAAATAGATCAAAACGAGGTGAAGATAAATAGTAGATTATTTAGGAATTGTATTAGCAACATTAGCAAGTTATGCGTTAGGAGCATTGTGGCATTCTCCATTAATGTTTGGTAATGCTTGGGCAAGATTATCTGGAATGGATAAAAAAATAAAAAAAGTAAGCAAGAGTAGTATGAATTTAGCTTACGGCGGAACTTTGGTAACAACCTTATTGACTGCTTTTGTGCTCTCTTTGTTTTTAGAAAAAATAACCTTGTTCGGTGAAGGTCTTTTCCTTGCATTCGCAATTTGGTTTGGTTTTTATGCAACTTCTCAATTAGGAATGGTTTTATGGGAACAAAAATCCTTCAAACTGTTTTTAATAAACAGCGGGCATAGCTTAGTTGCGTTATTAGTTATGGCTGCAGTAATAATTGCAGTATAAACTATAAACTCCAAACTATAAACCAAGAACATAAATTTATTTAAACTCTTATTTTAGAAGTAATTCTAAATGAATGTGAAAGGGGGAGTTTACAGCACTGGAAGATTGTTAACTAACACAATAGATCCGGGCTTACTAGTTGGTTCAGGCATGTTTTTCTCTGACACTTTAAAAATTCTTTCCCATGCTAATACTTCAAGTGATTTTATCGCTGCAGGTGTAACTGGATTTGCAGCATACTATCTTGCAAGTAGAGGTTTATTGTATTTTAAAGGAAGATTGGGTGTTTATTGCACAAAAAAAACAACAGAAGATGAAAAAGAATTTCCTTTTGAACATTCAGAAAAAATAGTTTTTGATGATGTTGAGGGATTAGAAATGCTTTTAGAAAATACGAGAAGTGATCACAAAATTGAATGGGGAACATTTTTTAATGCTCATGATGACAAAACAAATGCAGTAATTAGTAACATTCTATCTCAGGAAGAAGTAAATCAAAGCGGGCTAATACTAGGTCAAGGTTTTGGGTACATAATGTATGATATTGCCGAAGCCAGAAAAAAATATCAAGGATTCCAACATTTTCATCCAACAGTTTTCACGAAAAAACTAGGATACCTCAATTATGCAATATCAAATGTTGACAGATTCGCACCACAAAACTGGCTAAACTTTATAACATTTAACCTACCAAACGGCCCAGAAATAATTGGATTTAATTCGAGATACAATTACATTCCTAAAGATAAAACAAAAAGAGAATTAGTGAAGGCTACGCCAAGAGATGTTAAGAAATATCTTAAAGCATTCTAAAAACAAAAAGACTTAAATATCTCATTTCTAATAAAAATCAAAAAAAAGCAGCGAAAATTCGTTTTTGAATTTTCTGGTCTTTTTTTGAGAATCAAAAAAAGGTGATAACTTGAACGGCAATAATGGCGATAAAAAAAATTTAAAAGATGTAATTCTGGGAGGCCAAGATGGTTTGGTTAATGTTTTAGGAATAATTCTGGGAGTTGCTGTTGCAACAAATAATTATATCATTGTTCTAATTGCAGGCTTAAGCGCTACTTTTGCAGAATCAATAAGCATGGGCGCAGTAGCGTATACTTCTTCAAAAGCAGAAATAGACTATTTTCATAGTATCAATAAACAAAAATTCTTGAAAGAACACAGAACTCCTTTGAATAGTGGATTTATTGTTTTCGTTAGCGCAATGATTGGAAGTATTATTCCTTTAATCCCTTTTGCACTGATTCATACTGGCATTAAAATGAGTGTAAACTATGCTTCAATCGTTGCAGTAATAATTTCTCTAATAACTTTGTTCATTACTGGAGCGCTAAAAGCAAGATGGAGTATTGGCAGTTGGAAAAGAGAAGGTTTAGAAATGGCACTAATAGGCCTAGGAGCAGTAATCGCAGGATACGCAGTGGGAATAATTCTAGAATACTATTTTGGAGTGCAAGTGCCTAAAGCGTAGTTGTGCATACAAGGAATTCTAAAAATCAAAAACCAAGTTTACTTTCAAACTTTCTCGTAATTCTTCGTTCTAGAAGTATCATTATGTAATGAATGATGTATTTGATTTTCTAATGCTTCAAAACCTGCGCGTATTGCTTGTGCTAAATCCCAGCCGTGAGATTTTTTATCACTTTCATAAATTTTCCCAGGAGCAGTACACTTAATATGTACGGTGTATTTTTTTCTCTTTTCTGGATTGTCTTTTTCTCCAGACTTATAACACTTAACGTGAACTACTAAAGAAAGCATTTTATCTAAACATCGTTTTATTTTCTCAAAGTACTCTGTTGACAATTTACTAACTAATTCTTGTTCTTCTTCAGTTAAATCCTTAACGCCAACGAACTGTATTACCTCTTCTTTCATGTTATTCCAAGTATAAAATTCAGGTTTTATAAACTTTACTAAAAACCTTTATAAATTATCAGAAAACCTTTTTTTGAGCATGGATAAAACAAGTTCTCAATCACAAAAACACCCAATTCCAGGAAGAAAGTATAGGGTTGTTTATGATAAAGCAGGCTGCATAGGTGTAGGAGCATGCGAAGCGGCAGCACCATTATTCTGGAAATTACAAGAAGACGGCAAAGCAACTTTTGTCCCTAAAGAAGCAAAAAAGAGTGAAACAGCAGAAGAACTAATCATTGACGGCAAAGATTTCAAGGTAAACTTAGAAGCAGCAGAAGTCTGTCCGGTACAAGTAATAAAGATTTTTGACGAAGAAACTGGAGAACAAATCTTCCCATAAAAATTGCTGCGCAATTTTTGTCAATACTTTTTTAAATGCCTAATTCTGTGTTTTAATAAAAAAGAGTGATTATTATGAAATACTTTATTCATCAGCCAGACCATTATTGGATTCTTTTTGTAGGAACAGAAAAAGAACAAATAATTAATACTGTGAAATACTATAGAGACCAAAGAGGAGTGTCCAACTTAAGCATTCCTGATGATTCTAAAATAAAAGAAATTTCTAAACTAGAAATAATGTGCACTTTTCCAATGCTAAAAGTTGATCAATTCATTGAAGCAGAAGTTAGAGAAAAAGTAAAACTTAATGTGAATGCTAACGCTTTTGATCATGTGAGATATATCGCTCAATTTTATGAAGATTTAAAACGAGGAGATTTGTACAAATTCAATCCAGGAATGCCTAATATTGATGGAATGTATCTATTGCCTGAATACATAATGAAAGGAATAAATGAATACAATTGGGATCAACATTCTAAACAAATCGATGCATGGCTTTCAGAAAGAGAAAGAATAATTAGAGTGATGGAAAAAGATAAAAGATTTTATAGACCTTAAATTTAATTCTTAATCCCTTCAATCGGATTTGTATGCTTACCTTTTATTTTATCAACAGAATAACGCTTTTCATTCTTAACTAGCTTTTCTTCAATTATTTTTGAAAGATCGACATTCATTTTGTAACCTAGAATGATTAAGTAAATAAAAATATCAGCCAACTCTTCTTCGATCTTTTTCCTCTTTTCAGGATCAGCATGAACTTTCTCAACTTCAGCATTGCTTAACCATCTATAACACTCGCTTAATTCACCAACTTCGCTAACTAGAGCTAACAAAACATCTTTAGGATTATGATATTTATCCCAATCACGCTCTAGATTGAAATTCTTGATGCGCGTTTTTAATCTTTCAAAGTCAGTCATGAAAAATACAAATAATTGATGGTTTATAAGTTTTGTTCAAGAAAAGATTTGTAGAAGAGAATGTGTTAATTCTCTTGATTCTAGTTTACAAAAAGTTCAGTTTACGATTTGAAGTTTGTGTGTGAGTAGAGTTTCTTAATGGGCATGGCGACAGCATCATGAGTCTATAAAAAGGTTGAAGAGTTTTGAGAGTGCACTCAAATAACTTTTCGTTTATTATTTTTCAACGCGCTAGCGTTGACAAAGTGTTCCGACCGCCTAAAAGTATAATTAAACTTTACAAGCACAAGAAGCGAGCGTGTCGGCTAGGGGAAAATTAAAATCCAGATTAAAATTGAGCAAAGTTATTAACAAAATAAAAATAGTAATTTTACTCCTCATATTTCTTAACTAGCTTTTCCAATTGATCTAAACTTAAATCTTCTTTTGGAAATTTTTCTAAGCCTATTTTTTTCAAAGCGTAAGCTCTTTCTATAATATCTACTTTTTTGTCAAAATTAATATCTGCATAACCACCAGGACCAAAAACTTTTTCAGTTAATTCTAGATATTTTTCTTCTTTTTGTTTTTTTTCTATTTCTTTCTGTTTGTAAAAACTATGCTGACTGAAAGGATTAAGAGTTTTAGTCTCGGGATAAGAAATTAATGTGTTGGTTATTATCATTAGTGTGTAAGCTGATCCACCTATGGCATAAATGATGTGTGACTAACCATGAACAAATTCTCTTGTTGATGAAAAATGATAACTCGAAAAATTTTCTGAAAAGTACTTAAAACTTCCAACTGGCAAAAAACTCCACAAAGGACGACCAAATACAGGCATAAAATTTAGTAAGTTCTCTTGTTTAAATATTTTTATCCTAATCGACAATTATTTTTATAAAGCTTATTGTATTAACACTGCTAATGGTATACATAATTCAAGGAAAAATAGCTTTTGAAAAACCTGCATTTGATATGACTCTTGCTGACGGAAAAAGCACAATTGATCAAAAAGCAAAAGACTTAAGTGAACAAAATCAATTAGCTCAAAAAGTAATTTCTGAATCTTTAGAGAACCAATTCAAAAAATCAGGTCTTAGCACAGTTAATGCAACATTTAATCTCTCAGAGCAAAGAGGCTTAGAAATTGCTGAACAGAAATTATTTTTGCCTAAAGAAGGTTGGGAAGAATACTTAACACAAATGTACTGTTTACACAAAGAATATTCCGATCAAGGCTGGAAAGCAGCTCACGGAGAAATATTGCTTTACCAAGAAACAAGAATTCCTTCACCATGGATCTATTTGTATGCTAGCGGCAACTTAATAGAACAATTATATGTAGAAGACGGAAGAGTACATAGAAAACAGAACAGAAATAAAAAAGAAAATGCCAAAATTGCTGGATTATTCTTTGATTTTGGTTCACATGACTTCAGAAATCCTAAAGGACTGAAAGTTTACGAACAAAGAAGCACTAAAACAGCAAGAGGATTCTCATTCAAATAAAATGACTTACTTAATAAAAGGCGAACTTTCTCTTGAAAGCACTTTAGATTCTTGTGATACTGAAGAATTAATAATTGAAGAGAAAAAATTATTCATGCCTAAGGAAGGTTGGGAATCATATTTAACAAGAAAATACAGCAACTGGAATAATGAATATACTGCTATTGGTGGTGAAATAATTATTTGGAAACAAAAAAGAATTCCTCTGCCTTGGCTTTACTGTTACGCGCAGGGAGAAGCAGTAGGATATTTTGTTGCAAGCGATGGAGTTATTTATCAACCAAGAACAGTTAAATTTGATGGAAAAATAACTACTTTAGGTTTAGCTATTGAGTTAGGTTTTGTTAATTTTCGAAAAATCCATTCTGAAAAGAACACCAGAAAACAAACATTTAAAATTGGTTCACAAGAAGTAAATGTGGTGGAATCTAAAGAAGATACAAAAGACAGAAATTTTACATTTAAAATTTAACTAAAAGTAAGCACTCCTTTAGCTTTCTGAGTAAACTTGAGCATGTTTTGTTCAGAACTGAAAGTTCCATGAACATCAAGGTAAGGAACAACTTCTTTGAGCACTTTATTGAATACTTTCTGGCCTTTCTTACTTAAAACTAAAGACTTGTTAATATAAGAAACATATTTTTGTTTTTCCAAAGCTTCAAAATTCTTGTACAAAGCTCGCTCTTTAATCTTAGCAATGTTAGAATTCATTGCCATCTCAACAAAAGCACTCTTAGAAATAACTGCACTATAAGGCTTATCTTTAAACCTGCCATAAATACTGGAATGTAATAATCCTAAAGAATAAACCAATAATTTTTGTTGACGGTTTAGAGAGCTTATACCGTTATGATATAACGCAGATCTAAGTTTAAAAACCTTGCGAAAGTTTTTCCTCACGGAAAAACTTAGCGGAGGAAATAAATAACTTGATTGAACGTCAAAAACCGCAAATCAATCCGCGAATGGTTCATTTCTTATCATGCCACTTTTTAATTGATAGATAAACATATCCAACCAAAGAAGAAACCAAAAAGAATATCACAAAACTTGCAATAAATCTTCCACCTAAGTAACCTAGTAATTCACTAAAAATCATATTGTTTTCTGGAGGATGTGTTGCTAAACTTAATACTGCCCAAATTAAAGAAACTATTGAAATCTTTTTCCAGTACTTTTCATAAAAGTTTTTTATTTTCATTTCTTTCTTTTTGATGTATTTGCTATCATTTGTTCACCTTTCTTGACTTCAATTTCCAACTTTTTAATGTCTTCTTCGGGCGGAAGTTCTTCAGGTTTTATTCCTCTTTTATTTAATAATTTTCTAACATCTGCATTATTTCTCATGTGCTCTTTTGATATGCTTTTTTCTCCTTTCAGATCGTCTTTTTTAATACTAAAATTGGTAATTTCAGTAGCAAGATTTTTAGCAGTGATAGTTATTGTAGGAAGAAAATCTGCAAGCGGTCTGCTTTGAGGCACGCCAAACTTGTTCTTCATTTGTGCTGTAGTTTTACCTCCAAAAAGAACTTGATCGCCTTTACTTCTTATTCTCGCAAAACCATCATCATCAACTCCCCGCTCATAAATTAATTTTGATAATTCAGTTTCTGAGGCGACAAGCTTCTGTCTAGCATTAAGTCTTTCAACAAGTGCGATTCTTTGTTCTATTAATTCTTGCTTTCTTGTTTGAACTGCAAAATAGCTTTGAGCAAATGCAATTTCTTCTTTTCTCGGATCCCCATTTTGAGCTATAAGATAACAAGCGTATCTGGTGAGCATAATATCTTCAATTTCTCTTTTAGCTCCAGATCCGATATCTACCATTTTCTTAACGTCAGGAAAATGGTCATTTGTGCTGTGTCCTGACTTCTTGCAAGCTATTTTTGCTTTTTCAATAACATGAACAAAGTTCTCCCATTTATCATAACCTAATAGAACCTGTAAATCTCTGGCAAACCAAAATTCAACTCCTTCTGCTTCTTGAGCATAGTCTTCAAATGTTTTTTTCAGTTTTTTTATTATCTCTTTTTCCATTTTTGACTCTTATTTTCTTGAAACAAATTCTGAACCTTTAATATAAAATCTTAATAATTTCTCTTTTGCTTGGCTTATTCCTATTCTTTGTGTTGATACTATTTTAAAGTTTTCCTTTTTCCCTTGCATCAATTTTAAATCAGAATTCTTGCTTAACAAATCTGCTCCATCTTCATTTCTAGTTATTTCTAAAGCAATAGTTAATTTTGCAGGACCGCTACATAAATTTTTCAGGTCATTTGTTTTGCGATTTTTCTTCATGACTTCAACACCTTCAACAGGTTCTAAAGCTCTAATTAGTATTGCTTCGCCAAAACCTTTGTTCGTAACAACATTAAAACAATAATGCATACCATAAGTAAAGTAAACATAAGAGATTCCGGGCTTGCCAAAAACAGACTTATTTCTTTCAGTTTTCCCTTTGAAAGCATGTGATGCGGGATCATTTTTCAAGTACGCTTCGGTTTCAACTATTTTACCAACTAAATTTTTGTGAACCAAATACTTACCTAACAGATTTCTGGCTATTTCAATGGTCGATTTGTTAAAAAAGGATTTTGGCAAAGTTTTAAGATGCATGAATTCTATCTTTCTTAATCAGTATAAAAATCTAATTGTGCAAAAAACTTTGTTAGTTACAGGCTTTACTATGAACTCCAAACCACAAACTCCAAACCTTTTCACTGGACACCCTTTTTTTGGGAAATCTTGCAAAAAAATTGAAAATTTTCCCAAACTTTTGCTAAGAAATTCACTAAGAAAAACTGAATTCATCGTCTAATTTATCAAAAAACCAATACACTGCAAACTACAAGCTGCAAACTATAAACTAGAGTTCACTGGACACTGGACATTTACCCGTAGGCTATTTAAACAAACCCTAGAATTAATATTTACTGGCAAGGCAAGAGAGAGTGAATATTTAAGTGCCCACGCATTTGAATATTCATTCCTTGAAACCTTGTCAGCTACCTTATATAAAAAGGTTTTGGTGAATAATTCAAAAAAGCAAATTTTACTAGCGTTAGCTCTAAAACACTTGGAGGTGAGAAAATGAGCGAAAGTCAAAGTAGGTATAGTATCGTGGAAAGGTTAACTAAAACGAGACTTGAAATAATGGACTCAAAGGCAAGTCTTGAAGAAGACTTGAAGAAGAAAAAATATGAGATAGATGACTTGAAAAAACAGTTAACTGACTGGAATGAAGATATTAAAGAAATAGTGAGCAGAGAAAAAAGAAGTAAAGAAAGAGAAGTGGATGATGCTGAAAGAAGTTATGAGAATTCAAAACAGCATTTGGAAACTAAAAGAAAGGCATTTGATGAGAAACTAAAAGCAATAGACTCGGCTCTTGAAAGCATAGAAGAAATTTCAAGAAGTGCTGCAGTTCAAGAAACGTCTCAGTCCTGAAAAATAAAGCACTGCCATGCGCTGAGGACTCAATACGGTAGAAAATGTGCAATGCCATGTGCTGCAACCTCCGCAGTCCGCCGACTATGGAACTGCAGGCGAGAATTCTTAACAGAGTTCTCGCTATGAGGTTTTTTAATTTTTGAAAGGAAAAAATAAGGTGGCACTAAAATAGTATTTTGTTATACATAACATAAAGTATGTTATTCATAACAGAAAAATTTCAGAGTGCCTTGCAAAATTCGTAAAATATCTGCTTAACTTTTCAGGATGGATTTAATATTCTCAACACAAATCCAAGCACTCATCAAACCGTAACCTGTTTTGTCTATGCTGAAAGGTTTGATTTTTTGAACATTTTTCAAAAAGATCAAAATGCAGTAATTTTTATCATCAAAATATTTCCAAAATTCTTTATCTTTATTTTCGGACAAACAAATAGCTTTGCTATATTTTTCTACTAATTCTTTTATTTTCTCAAGATTTAAGTTTTCAAACTGCAATACTTGTTCAACTTCTGCTTTGAATGTTACAGGATCCCCAGAATCTTTAAAATAAATTATTTCTCCTTTTTTTATTTTATTCCAAGGGTATCTTTTGAATTTGTACCATCTGGATTCTATTGTTTTCTCTCCTGACAAAATTTTCTTAGCTAGTTTTCTGCTTTTTTTAAGAATTGCCAAATGATCCATTAAATCGCACCAGTCAAGTATTTTTTTCTTTTTTCTTCACCAAATTTTTCAATTGCATATCTCAACATAGTTCTAGGCATTTGTTTGTAATGTTTTTTTAAGAAATCTTTCAGCACGTCTTGATTTTTCTTCCCAACTTCTCTAAGCATCCAGCCAACTGCTTTATGAATTAAGTCATGTTCATCTTTGATAAGAATTTCTGAAATTTTTAGTGTGTCTTCAAATTTATTGTTCTTAATAAATTGAAATGTTGCAATTATTGCAATTCTTTTGTCCCATAATTTTTTGGATTTAGCAAGGGAGTAAAGAAGCCATTTATCTTTCAATCCATCAAGTATTGCTTGACCTAAAATTTTATCTGCACTAGAATCAACTAAATCCCAATTATTAACTCTGTTTCTGTGGGATAAATAAAAATTAACTAATTTTTTATCTTTATTTTTCTGAAACTGCTTTATTAATATAAATAAAGCAACAAGTCTTTCTTCATGAATTTTGCTTCTAATTAACGCTTCAATATATTTTATTGGAAGATCTTTGTGTGTTTCAGCAATTTTTCTCTGTTCTGGAACTGTCGACCCTAAAAAAACATCCCCTTCGCCGTATTCTCCTTTTTTTGTTTTAAAAAATTTTTGGCCGATTTCTGCCCGGGATTTATTAGAATGTTGTTTGAATTCTTTCCTGATTTCTTTGAGTTCATTAAACATAGTTTGCTAATTCTTGAGAAGTATTTAAATTTTTATTTTAAATAAGCTCTTACTTCCTTATAGACTTCTTCTGGATGAAAATTTGGCCAAGAATGATTTTTGGGAAGGATTTTATGAGTTATGTTTTTGTGCTCAAATAATTTCTTTGATTTCTCATTTGGAGGAAAAAATTCATCATATTTTGCTTCAATAACTAAACTAGGATGTTCTGGAGTGAAAGCATAAGTGCAACTATTCAAGTTGTTAACAAAAGCAATTATGTTAGAAAGATTTCTTGTTATTTTCCATGTAATATTTTTTGCCAAACGTGAACCTTTTGAAGGGCAAAAAATGCTTCCTTTAACTCCTTGATAAACTGCTCTAGCCAAGAAAGTTTGAATACCATAATCAACAGGAACAATAGGACTAATGGCAATATTTTTTTCTGCGGAAACAGGTTCTTTAAGAGTTAAATGTCCTCCTAAACTATGGCCGAAAACATAGCGAGGCTCTATTTTGTGTGTTAAACATAATTCTTGTAATCTTTCAATGTATTCATCAATACTTCTAGGCTGTGGATGGTGTTTTTTCATTTTAGAAGTGGTAGGAACAACAACTTCATAATTTTGAGATAATAATTCTAAAAGATCTTGATAATCTTCAGTAACAGTTCCTAAACCTCTAAGAAACAACAAAACATTACTTTTACCTCTACCAAAATAAGTGATAGCGCCGTTATCAATAACACAACCCGCCATAAATGTTCATAACATAATAGAATTTAAAACACTTTCTGCCGATTATTATCTATTTTTTAAGGATTCTTTTTATTTCTTTCAAATAATTCTTTCTATTACCCACGCTTACTACTGGCAATTTATGCTTTTTTGCTTCCTTTTTAATAAAATCATTAAATGCAGCAACCCACTCAACTTCTTTCTCCTTAACACTATCAGGGTATTTGCTTGCTTCGTCCCATAAGCCTCTAGTAAAAATAGTTTTTCTAACTCTATCTAAATCTTCATCCACTAAGAAGACTGCTTTAACATTTTTATTCTTCTTAACTAACTTAGCAACCAAATGAGGCAAAATTGCTACGCCTTCAACAATAAATGATTTCCAAACATAATCTGTTTCTATTAATGCCTTTACTCCTTTCCAAACTTCTTTATTTTCTTTATTGTGCAGGTTAACAATTTCTTCGGCAGTATTGCTTGTTAGAAATTTTACTGCAAGCTTAGGCGTAGATTCAGAATGCAAAAACAATGCAGGATAATCTGTTTTTCTAACTAATTCTCTCATTTGTTCTCTTATAGTATCTGTAGAAATCCAAGGCAATTTAAGTTCTTCAGCTATTTTTCTTGCAGTATAACTTTTGCCTGCGGTAGGAGAACCTCCAATTAAGATGATTTTGTTCATAAAAAATACTGCGTATTTTTTAGTTTATAAAACTTTTTAGGAAAACAAGCAACTCAAGCGTGATGCGCACTACTGTGCTTACCCGCAAATACTTTTTTTCAGGTTCATGATTAGCTCCGCTCGGATTTGAACCGAGGTCTAGAGGGCCAGAACCTCTTATGCTTGACCACTACACCACGGAGCTATTTGATAACAGAAACTAGATTAGTATTATAAATTTTTATTGCTGTGCTGGCGGTTTGTTTTCTGTTGGTGGAGGAGGATTGTTTTTATTTAGTTCGTCTTTAATTCTGTGAAAAACATCGCTTTTTCTTGCGTTTAAATCGTTGATTTTTTCTTTTCTTAATTTTATAGAAGAACTAAGAACATCAAATAAGTTTTGTGTTGAGGATAGACAAGTTTCGATCATATTTGTTATTGTTTCGCTTTTCCAGGTTAATTTCGCTTCGTTCATTGAACTTAATAATTCATAGATTTTCTCAAAAGAACTTATTATGCTGTTAAATATTAGTTCTGTATTAACTGAGTCTATGTTTTTCACAAAAATGGAGTCATCTGATTTATTTATCAAAGCAAAAGTTTCTCTGAGAGAATCTTCTAATGGAGAAATAAAATTGTACATACTGATTATTTCTCTTCTTCTTATACTGCCATCTTCAACTTTAGTTATCATTCTATCTAAGTTTTGTCTGAACAATAAAAGAGAAGATCTTAATTTGTTTATTCTCTCAGTAAACGAAAGGTCGTACAATTCATTGAGTATTGCGTCTTGTTTTATCGAAACTAATTTTGAAGTTACTAACGCTAAAAGCAATAGTCCTGAAATAACTTCCAATATGGCAATCAGTTTAAACGAACCTGTAGGGATGATATCTCCAAAACCAGTAGTTGTTGCAGAAACAAAACTAAAATAGAGTGAATCAGTAACACTATTTACGGGTGTTTCTTTTGCAACATAAAGAAGAAAAGAATTACTTCCGCTGAAAAAATAGTAAATAAATCCAAAAAGAATAATTGCGAAAATCCAGAAAATAAGAATATTGGCAAAACTGACTTTATCAAGGAAGCTAGTTAGTTTTTTCTGTTTTAAGCTTCTAAAAAATGCATCAATATCCAGAAAATCTTTCACGAGCCCACCTCAATAAATTGGAAATTGTGGTTGTTTATAAAGTTTGTTTTTATTACCCTTAAAATACTAAAAAATTATATACTTTTCTCTGTTTCTATTCTTGATGGGGATAAATCCTGAACTAAAATCGCACTTGGCACACTTGGGTAATTTAGGAATCTTTACTGCGTATAGATCAATGCCTTTTTTTCATTTACTAAAATACACCGGTTTTACTAATTTTACAGAACAGAGAGGTTGTATGTCAGTTAAGAATAAATCTTCAAAAACAGATGATTTAATTGACTGGCTAGAAATAGTCTTGAATGATAATGTTTTGAGATTTGATGAATGGGGGCAAATTCTTGAGTGTAAATTAACAGATGAAGATCAGAAAGAATTGATTGTTGTACTAAAAGGTTTTGAAGAATACTTAGTGCATTCTTTATTCAGAACGTATTTTTTTAAGAGTACTGTTGGAGTTGATGCTCCTTTAGAGGATTACTTGAACATGAACGTTTGTCCTATTGTAGTTGAGTTTTACAATTTTATCGAGTCTGATTTTAAAAAAATAGAACCATTGCTCAAAGAAGCAAAAATAACTGTTGAAAAACTTAAATTTTTCAAAAGCGAATATAATATTGAGGTTGAACTTGGAAAGGATTTTTTGAAACTGAGCGCAAAAAATTCTTTCATAAAGATTCCTTTAGTTAAATTTGAAAGGCATTACTTCACTCAGACTTACAAAGCAAGAGGGGATATCTTATATTCTTATGTAAAATTCAGAGACCAATGGATGAATGTTCCCGAACCATCAAAATTCACTTTAGATCCTCTCAATACTGGTATTTCAGCAATATATTTCTCGGAGTATTATGATAAAAAAGTGAGAGAAACAGAATCGGGAAAAGAATCAATGGAAGAAATAGACAAATCTTTTCCGCTAAAACAAAAAATCTCTTTGGTAGAATATCAAGGAGACCAGAAAATATGTGCTCGTCTCGCAGGAAGATTACTTTGTTCTTTGGGAAGTTATATGGCTAAAAATGGAAAAAACTTATTAGTGTTATGATTATAATTAGCCCATGTTTGAGCTTGACCTTTGAATTTTTCACTCGCTTCTATTCTGTGTATTACACTTTCATTACAAGGCTTATATTTTTTCTTTACTTCTTAATAAGCGGTGAAAACATGGTCAAACAAACTAATGTATTTGAAAAGATTGAACAATTTAAAAATGTTTTGAAGCCTTTAACGGTTGGAAAAACAGATCAAGACATAAAATTAATGCTTTGTCATTGTAAGCATTACAATCTCAGTCTAAGAAAAAGCTTAACTACAGAAGAATATGCTTTAAATGATTTTCTTATGAAAAAAGGTTTGAATGCTAAAACTATTTATGAAAATTTTGTATTCATAGATTATCCTCAAAGCATAAAGAACTTGTTAGCAGAGAGGAAGATTTCCATAAAAGAAGCGCAATCGCGTTTTATGGCAATTAAAAAATTGGTAAACGTGAGGGATGGTAAAGATTTAATGACTGAAATAAAATCAGTCATAAGGAGGTTAGAATGGTCTGGGCTCAACAAAACTATCACAACACAGGAAATTTAAGCAAAACTCAAGAAAAAAAGAGAAAAAGAAAAAGATTTCCTAATGTATTTTTCAAGAACGAAATAACTGAATTATTTGACAATATTGAAGATCTTAAAACGATGATGGCTAGTTTTTTGGCTTTCTTTTGCGCATTAAGAAATAGTGAAGTATGCAAACTAAAATGGCAAGATATAGACTTAGAAAACAAAAGATTAAAGGTTGTGGACGGTAAAAACCACAAAGACGGATTTATACCAATAAGTTCTGTATGCATACCAATACTCAGAAAATGGCGGCAAATAAACTCTGAGTCAGAATATTTTTTGTCGGGGGAAGCAAAAGGGCTGCCGTTCTTAAGCTCGCATGCATTACTGGAGCGCTTTAAAGTTGCATTATCCAGAGCAAATCTTGACATTCCAACAGAGAAAAATGCGGGAGGAAATCAACAGCATCAATACAAATTTCATACTTTGAGGCACTCTAGATGCACCCACTTATTGAACAATGGTGTGCCAATACAAAAAGTTCAGCACTTCATGAGGCACGACAAAATAGAAACAACAATGCATTACACGTGGATCTTAGACACAGAATTAAACAAAATGGTAGAAAAAGTTGATACTTCGCCAATGAAAATGTATCAAGAAATAATGCCGGAAAACAATCAATTTACTCAAACACAAACAATAGTGCAGCAAGAACACAGCAATCCAATAGAAATCGCCAAAAGACGCTTAGCATTTGGAGAAATCAGCCCCAGAGAATTTAAAAGAATAGTTGGAGTGCTTCAAACACCGCTAAGTGTCTGAAAAGTTACTTCTTTTTTTCAGTCCATTTTGGACTGCTTTTTTTCTTCAACCCAATATTTATTCTCACTTATCTTTCATAAGAATATGAAAAATAAAAAAATAAAAAAGCAAAAAAACAGATATAGGTTCAACTTTATTGAAGAAGAACCGGCAGTTTCTTTTTGTGAAATTTGCGGCGTCCCTTCAAAAGACGCTAAAGTAATGTTTTCTAGAAAATTCAAGTGCGAAATTTGTACAACCTGCTACGAGGAAAGACTAAATGAAAACACAGGGGATGTTATAGATCCAAAATGGTGGAAATAAAAGTTCAAAAATATCAAGGAGGAAAAACAAAATGACAAATGAAATACAAAAATATGATCCGCAGGCTTTTGCGGCGCAGAGAGTTTATGACAGGCTCACAGAGCCTTTAGAAGATTTAACGTCAGTTCAACAGATTAACACTATTGCTGTAGGTGTTGGAAACTTGAAAAGAACTCTTGAAGAAGTAGTTGAAAAGTTAAAAGACAAAGCTGTTGACGAACAAAAGAAAGTCGTTGGAGAAAAAGACGATAAAGTGCAAAATGTTTATTCTGGACTTGATAAAGCCAGAAGAACTAACGACTTTGAAATGTACGACAAAGTGAGCATGGATGTAATCAGAGCAATCATGCAGGCTAAAGGCTCAGTTTCTGATTTGAGATTGTTACAAGCTGGAGATTTTGATGGTTACGTGAAAAGTCAAAAACTTCTTACAGAAGGTGATGCGAAATGAATGATTTAGACCAAAAACTCAAACAGTATGAGACTACTGCTGTTGATGTTACTAACAAAATGTATGATCCTAATCTCAGAACTGAGAGCAGCAAAGAGGTTTTAGAGAATTTTCCGAATGTCAGGCTGGCTTCGGAAAAACAAGAAAACAAAGCAGTTATTGGGCGGAAAGGAATTAATTTCCTTTCTGCCTTATTTTTATCAGCAGGAATAGGCATCGGAGGATACTTTGTTGGCAACTATCAAGGAAAACATCATGGATTCGAGAAAGGACAAGAAATATTACTGAGAGAAATTACAAGAAATTATTTCGACAGCAAAACAAGAAGTTATCTAGGGCATGAAAGGTTTTACACAAAAATAATGAGTCCTGCAATTCTTGGAAGGGAACCGACAAGCAAAGAGTTTGATATAATTCTTGATGAAGTACTAAACACTATTGTTCCAGAAAGCGGCTTGCCTCTAAGAGAACACATAACTGAAAGTTCAAAACATGGCTACTTTTATTTTGGAGGTGTAAAAAAATGAAAGCAATACAAATTTTCTTTTTTTCTTTACTTTATTTTTTAGTTTATTTAACAATAAGTTTGGCTATTGATTTGTATTTCGGCTTAGAAACGAGTATTCCTGAACTTGTAACTATTGGTTTGATGTTTAACCTTTTACTGATTGTTTTGCTTGTTTTTGAAGTTCCAGACAAGATTGCTGAAAAGTTTGCCAGAAAAAAGGAAAGTGTTTTGTTCTACATAACTGAAGACGTAAAAGATGATAAAAATACTTCTGAATTGTTGGAAACTCTTGAAGGAAACGCAACAAAAATAGAATCCCCTAAGAAGTCTGAAGAAAAATCCAATGAGAAAATCATAGAAGCTGAATTTGTGAAACAAGTTCAAGATCAAAAAGAAGAAAACATATACTGAGGAGGTAAAAAAATGGAAACAATTAACATTTTGCTTAAAATTTTGATGTACATTTTAATAATTACAACCCCATTAATACTTGGGTCAAAATTAGTTAACGCTTACCCTTACAATACTATCAGCAGTCAGGATCAGCAAAAGATTGACGAAATCATGGCTCCATTCAACAAAGTATTCAATTTCGTTAGAATCGCAGCTGGTTCTGTAGCAGTTTTTGTTCTTATTTTAGCTGGAGTGGTTTACATGACTGCTGGAAGTGATGTTGGAAAGAAAGAGAAAGCCAAAAACATGGCCACCGGAGTTATTGTTGGACTAATGATTTTTGTTGTAGCACCAACAGCAGTACAATACCTAATAACTTGAGGAAAAAATAATGAAAAAACAATCTAGATACTTACAAGTATCAATAATTTTAATTGCATTATTGCTCACTTTTAATTCAGTTAGTGCGAGCCACAATGATGATGAAGAACCTCCAGATAAAGGCTTTTTTGGCAACATCTTTGATGACTTAACTGATGCAATAACTGCAATACCTGAGATGTTATTAGATTTGTTTCTCGACATAATTAACGCTCCAATTAGACCTTTATTGAGTTTTATTAAAACTCTTCTAGGTGAGCCACCGAGCACAAGTATTTTTAAAAGTATTTGGAGTATAGTTGTCTACATTTTCAGTTTTTGTTTTAGTTTGATTCTTGTTTTTTGCGGTTTCAGTTTTATTCTTTCAGGGCATGATGTTGAGAAAAGAGAAAAAGCTAAAGATTGGCTAAAAAACACATTAATATTGATTATTTTGTTGCCTGCAAGTTACTTTATTTATGAATTAATTCTTCAATTTAGTGCAGGACTTACAAATTTTGTCTTAAACATAATACGTCCAGAATTTTTTTTAATAACTTCAAATAATCTTGGAGATATTTTCTTAAGCCTCGCGTTATCAATACCTTACTTAATTGTCTTGTTATTAACTGGCATTGTTTTAGTTATTCGTTATGCACTCATTAGTGCAGGAGTGATATTTTTTCCTATAGGAATCTTTTTTTATTTCATCAGTCCACTTAAAAGTTATGGTAGTTTTATAATTAATTTTTTGATGATAAATATATTTATAGGTTTCATTAACGCATTGTTTTTGCTTGCATTTTCTAAGCTTGTTGAACTACCTGTATTTAGTACTTTGAAAATTCTAGTCATGATCTCAGCTTTTTTGATTATTGATTTAATAACAATTTTTGCGATGGTTTTCGCACTCATCAAAGCAGCAGTAAACTTCGGAAAGACCGTTGTTAATCCAGTAGTTAAAATTGTAAAACCATAAAAAAATGAATGATACTCAAACTTTTCGGAAATTGAATGTTGTTGACTTCTTTTGCGGAGCTGGAGGATTCAGCAAAGGTTTCGAGCAAGCAGGCTTCAACATATTGGCAGGAATAGATTTTAATGAGAATGCAATAGCCACGTTCAAACAAAATCATTCTGGTAAAGGGGTTGTCAGGGACATAAAAAAGTTGTCTCTAAAAGAGTTTAATGAGCTCACAGGATGTTCTGGCGTCGATGTTTTGATCGGTGGCTTTCCGTGTCAAGGATTTAGTCTTCTTGGGAAGCGTAACAAAAAAGATCCTAGAAATCTTTTATACAGAGAATTATTACGTTTCATTGAAGGATTAAAGCCTGAGTTTGTTATTCTTGAAAATGTGAGGGGTTTGGCTTCAATGAAGGATTCTAAAAATAATTCTGTTTTATCCTCTATACTGCAAGAAATTATTTCACTAGGTTACTGTGTTAGTTACAAAGTTTTGCTGGCAAGCGATTATGGAGTTCCACAAAACCGTGAGCGATTAATCATTTTTGCACAGAAAATAAACTTTTTTGACATTCCAAAAATTGAAAATAAAACAACAGTGATTGAAGCTTTGCAAAACATTCCTGAAGGATTAAATGCTCACATTGTTGTAAATCATAAGCCAGAATATTCTGAGCGTTTAGCACAAGTTGCACAGGGTAAAAGTCTTGGAAAATTCAGATCTTGCATGAGACTTCAGGCAGATAAGCCAAGCAACACAATAACGAGCGGAGACTTAATACATCCAACACTCAATCGTTTCTTAACTCCTAGAGAAAGCGCGCGATTACAAGGTTTTAGCGACGATTTTGTTTTTTGCGGTGGAAGAGAAAGTATCAAGTTGCAAATTGGTAATGCAGTTCCTCCACTACTTGCTAAAGTTCTTGCAAATCAGCTATTAGCTGAGATTAATCGAGGTGTTTCAAATGTATGAAATACCTCAAGAATTGCAATATTCTGAAAAGATTGTTTTTGGTTTAACATTGAAACAAACTTTTGTTGTATTAAGTACAGGAGTACTGGTCTATTTTACAATTTTCAAATGGCTCATCAGTCCTTGGATAAAATATTCTTTAGCTTTGTTGATTGTTGTTCTTGGTGTTTTGTTTACTTTTTTCAAACTAGACCAGTTAATCTCGAACTTTTTGTTGTGGATTTGGAGCAAAAGAATTAAGTTTTTTCAAAGCCAATCATTGTTCGGAGTTCAAAAATTTGAGAATGATTTCATGTTTGTTAAGGGCGTTAGGACTGTTGTTCTTGAAGTTTTTCCAATGAATTATGGAATAAAAAACAATACAGAACAAGAAAGTATTGTTAAAATTTTTAGAAAATTGTTGCAAAGCATTGATTATCCTACACAGTATTTTATGAGGACAGAACCTTTAGAAATAAAGAAATACCTTGAAGTTTTAGGAAATAAAGTTTCTGAAGTCTCTGCAAAAACTCAAAACAAAATTTATGAGGAACAATTTGCAGGTCTTGAAAAGCACTTAAATCAAACAATAAGTGAAAATAATCTTTGTAATAGAAAATTCTACATAATAATCCCAGAACTCGCTGGATTAGAAATTCAAGTCAAAATAGTAGAAGACAAAATCAAAAATCTCGGATTAAAAAGCAAAAGACTTATTGGTAAAGAACTTGAAAAACTCATCAAAGAATTTATTAATCAAGAAAACAAAGAGTTAAAGAATTGCAAGAATCATTTAGAAATTGGCAAGACTTTTCACAGAGTAATAACTGCTGTAGGCTATCCGAGAATAGTTGAAGCAGGATTTCTCGACAAAATAATCACTTTACAAGGAAATTTCGACTTAAGCATACATATACAACCAAAACAGATTAGCAAAACTATTGTTGATTTGAACAGAGACTTGCAAAAACAAAGAAGCGACTTGTACTCAGAACAACTAAAAAATATAATCAATCCAAGTTTAGAGATAAAATATGAAGATACTCGAAGAATTCTTGAAGAATTGCAAAAAGGAAAAGATAAACTCTTTGACGTCAGTTTATACATTAATTGCCGAGCTAATAAGTTAGATGAATTAAATCTCTTAACCCGTAAAGTCGAAGCAGAACTTAACAGCACATTAATCATTCCAGAAGTTCAAAATTTCAAGCAATTACAAGGCTTGAAGAGTGTTGCTCCAACAAGCAAAAATATTTTGAAAGTTAATAGAAACATTACAACAACGGCATTATCAGCATTTTTTCCTTTTACAAGCAAATTCTTAGAAATAGATAATTCTGGAGTGTGGTTTGGCTTGAACAAAAACAACATTCCAATAATCATTGATCCGTTCAAGTTGAGCAATCCTAATGGAGTTATATTGGCAACTTCTGGAGCAGGAAAAAGCTATTTAGCTAAATTGTTGATTTCTAGACAATTATTGACTGGAAGTCAAGTTATTATTATTGATCCTCAAGGAGAATACACTGATTTAGTGCAAAAATTTAATGGTCAAATTATTGATTTACACACGAAAAGCAAAACAATAATTAATCCTTTGGATTTAATGAATAAAACTTACGAGGATAAACGTTTGTTCTTAATGGATTTAATAAAAGTAATTTTTGGAGAAATAAGCCCCCATCAGAAAAGCATTATTGACAAAGCAATAAGCTTAGCTTACACAAAAAAAGGAATTACTGATGATCCGAATACTTGGAATAAGGAGCCTCCGAAACTAGAAGATGTTCTTCAAGAAATAGTAAAAATGAAGGCAAAGGCCAGTGAAGTTACTGAGTACGGCATTGCAGCTCTAGAAAACAAATTAGAACTTTACGTCAATGGTGTTTTCAAATTCTTAAATCAGCACACTCAATTAAAACTTAATAATCAATTGATTTGCTTTAATATCCAGAAATTACCTAATCAAGTTCAGCCGGTAATGATGTTCTTAATTTTGGATTTTGTTTATACAACAATGCAAAAAGAACTCAATAGAAAGATTTTACTTATTGATGAGTCATGGAAGTTATTGTCAAGAACGGAAGATGCAGGCTACGTTTTTGCTATTGTAAAAACTTGTCGTAAGTTCAATATGGGACTTTTGCTTATCAATCAAGAAGTTGAAGGATTGCTAGAAAGCAGTGCAGGAAAAAGTGTTTTGGCAAACAGTTCATACACAATATTGCTTAAGCAGAAACCTTCAGTAATCAAGCAATTAAAAACAACTTTTGACCTTTCAGATTATGAAAGAGATTACTTGTTAACTGCTAATGTTGGTGAAGGAATACTTATTACGGATCAAGAGCATAATGAGCTAAAAATTATTGCTTCTAAAGCTGAGCACGATTTGATTACTACTAATGCTGACGAGAAATTACAACAAAAGAATAATAAGGTTGAAAAAAATGAAGACAACAAGCCAAAAGAAGAAAAACCTGTTAAGAAAACAGAACTTGATTTTACAAAAATAGCTTACGACAAAGAAATTCTTAGTAAAGAACAAATTGAGCTGTTGAAAAATAAAGGTTATCAAGAATTTTCAGAAAAAATCTTCAGTACAACAAAAGCATACTTTGTAAAAAGCCAAAATAGTGAAGAAATTACTTGTTTATTCAATCTTTGCACAATAACTGACTATTTGAGAAGTAAAAGTTTTAGCGCAAAAATAGTCAAGAAAAACAAGAAATTCTTTTTAGAGGTAGAAAAATGCCAGAAAACTCATTAATAGATAACGAATTATTTATTATTTCACTGTTTCTTATAGGAACTCCTTTAATTATTATAGGTTTCGTAAACACTAATTATTACATCATTCCAAATTTTTCAATGTACAATTTATTTCTTGCCTTGCCGGGATTTGTTGGCATAATTGTATTCATTTGCGTTTTAACATACCTAATTCTAAAGATTTTTCACTTAGTACAGTATTTGTTTGTCCGGCGTAAAATAATTAGTTTAAAACAAAAAGAACAAACAATAAAAACACATCAAGAAAATCACATTGCTAAATTAAGCGAAGAGTTAGATAAAATATTTCTTGAAGCAAAACCATTACTAAAAGCAGAAAACACCTTTGAAAACAAGCAAAAACTTGAAGAAATACAAAAAGAATTATTACAATCAAAATTCAAAGACTTAGAATTACACAAGAAAAGAATTCAATACGTTCAACAAATCGGAGAAAAAGTAAGAGAAATAGAAATCTACTTGAAAAGTAAAGAAAAAGAAATATTAGGTAAAGAAGAACAAAGATTAAAAGAATTAAAAGCAGAATGTGGGTACGTCAAAGGCGCAAAATTATCTGATTGGGATAAAGAATTGTTATTAAAAAGAGGTTTTGCCAAATTACAATGTAATGAGTTTTGTGGACGTGGAAATCCAGTATATTTCTTAAAACCGAGAGATAAAGAAACTCCAGAGCACTTCTTTTTAGTTAGGCATACTCAAGAATATCTTGAAAATAAAGGGATAACTGCAACAACACCTGAAAAAAGAGATGCAGATGTTATCTTTGAAATAAATGGAGTAACTTATGCAATAGAAGTTGAAACTGGAACTTATCCTGAGAAGAAACCTGAAGAATTTGAAAATAAAATAAAACAATGCAATGACAAATACGGCAACAATTGGATGTTTTTAGTGGTTCATAGAGATCTTATTTCATTCTATAAAAAGTACAATGCAAAAACATATCATCGTGAACAGATGGTGGAGGTGCTGGATGTAATAACATCAACAAATCACATCAACAAAAATAATTGAAAAATTGATGTGGGATTTATAAAAAAATCACATCAATAAATTTGACAAAAACACAGAAAACTCTGAAAGAAAATCAGAAAACACATCAACAAAATTTCCACTTATATACATATAATTTTACTTAATATGGGGAGGGCAATAAAATGGAAAATGAAACACAACAAAACACAACACAAAGTGTGACACCAAGTGTGCCGCAAAGTACAACGCCAGTTTTCAAACCTAATGTAAATCAGGACGATAGCGTTGGTTCTTTTATCAGAAAACAAAACATCAAAACCAAAATTAATCAACTAGGCTGTCAAGTCGGAGTAGATTTTTATCCTCGCTTTAACGAATTTCTAGAAAGCACGATAGTAAAAGCAATCTTTAGAACTAAATGCAACAGAAGAAAAACTGTTCGTGGGATGGATATCTAAAATGACTTACGCAGTATATGTGAGAGTCAGCACGGAAGAGCAGAATTTGGATATGCAAAAACTTGAGATAAGCAATTATTGTCAGAGAATGGGCTGGAATTATGTGATTTACGAGGAGAAAGAAAGTACTAGAAAAACACGTCCAGTAAAACAATGGTTATTGCAGCAATTGCGTCTGAAAAAATTTGGTGGTGTGATCGTTTGGCGTTTGGACAGATGGGCTAGAAGTTTGCAAGAGTTAGTCATGGATCTCGAGGAAATGACAAACAAAAACATAAAATTCATTTCACTTCGTGATAATGTTGACTACACTAGTGCAAGTGGTCGAGCGTTTACACAAATTTTGTGTGTCTTTGCAGAGTTCGAAAGACAATTAATAAGAGAAAGAACTCTAGCAGGATTAGCCAGGGCAAAAGCCGCAGGCATTAAACTCGGTCGTCCAAAAGGCAGCAAAGATGGAAAAGTCCGTCGGAAAAGCGGATACTACATGCGCTACATTCTGGAAAACAATAAGCACAAAGAATTCGCTCTTTGAAAATATTTTTTTATTTTTTTCTATTTTTAATACGAGCGAATAAGCGCCGTCCGTCGGTTTTGGTCATTTAGAGGCTGATTTTGCTTAACAGTCTGAATTTGTTTGGTTTGTATATTTGAGGGGTTTTATCTTCTCACAAATCACCAACTTCCTTCATTAATATCATTCCTTCTTCTTTCTTCATATCTTTCAAGTTCCCTTCTAGCATCGACATCAGAACTCCAACCTCCGCCGTAATTAATTCTATTTATCAATCTTTCTTTGTAATTATCTGAAGAAACACTATTAAGAGCAATTCTTGTTAGTTCTCCAGACATGTATGTTGCTTGTGCTTCTTCTGCATCAGCTTCATTAAAAATTCCGTTCTTTAATCCATATAAATATGCTTCTCTTATTTCCAGATTGCATATTCTATTAGCAGGATCAACAATAGCAATACCTGCACTTCTAATTCTATCTAAAACCTTTTTCACTCTTACTTCTAAATCTTGATTGTTTGTTTTACATTCCATTTTAATCACCTTGCAATAGTATCTCTGCGGATAAATATAAAACTATTTCTCTATATCTTTGACAAATAACAATATTTATATACTTAAATAGATAATAATCCTATATGGATAAAACAGACCAGAAATTGTTATATGAACTAGAATTAAAATCGAATGAAAAAGATTCGATTCTAGCGAAAAAACTCAAAACTAGCAAACAAGTTATAGGGTACAGAATAAAACGTCTAACTTCTGAAAATATAATCAAACAATTTCAAACCGTTCTCAACATATCTAATTTAGGCGTACCTATTTGGGCACACATATATTTCAAATTATTGGAAGTTACAAAAGAAAAAGAAGAAGAAATAACAAAATATCTTGCCGAGAATAAGAAAATAGGATACCTTGCCATTTTAGGAGGCAGATTTGATTTATCTATTGTATTGGTTGCAAAAAATATACAAGAATTAGAGTTTGATTTAGAAGAAATTACGAGTAAATTCCCAGAACAATTAAAGAGTTATGATATTATATTGAGAACTTTTGGATGGAAATTCCCAAAAAAATATCTTCTTCAAGAAAAGAATATCGCTCATCATAAAGTTATACTCTCAAAAGAAACAGACCTTGTGCAAATTGATTCAATTGATATTTCTATACTAAAGGAAATAACTAAAAATTCAAGAATATCTATAATGGATTTAAGAAAAAAATTAGATATCCCATTCTCCACAGTTAGATCAAGGATTAAATCTCTAGAAAAGAAAAAAGTAATTGCAGGATATTCAATATTATTAGATTTACAGAAAATAGGATATAATAATTATAAAGTATTTATGAAAACAAAAGACAATTCAAAAGATGCTTTTAATACACTCCGTGAATTTGCTTCTTCTCATCCTAATGTAACTTACTTTATGAAGACTTTCGGAGAACACAATTATGAACTAAGATTTGAGGTAGAAAGCCAAGAGAAATTCCAAGATGTAATCAAAGAAATAAGATCAAAATTCTCTGAAATTATAGACGGATTAGAAACTGTTATTATTTTTAAAGAATTGAAAGAAGACTTTTCAGCAGTGCTGGAACACCTAGATTGATATTCTAAACAAAGGTCTTCAAATAATGATTTCTCATCCGAATCTACAACAATTCATCATTCAAGCAGGTAAATCTAAGAACCTAAACTATCGGTCAATTTACAAATTTTATTTCTGAGTAAGATTTAAATAAAATGCAGTTATTTGACTGTTTTAATGAAAGATATTGCACCCAACATAACTAGACAAAGATTAGTAGTTGAAGGATTCTTTGAAGTTGATGTTGATGAGACTAAAATCTTAGAGTTTTATGACAAAATACTCAAAGAACTCGAATTAAGAGCTTATGGAAAACCAGTCATTCATTCAACCGGTTCCCAAGGTAAAAAGATAAATCAAGGATTTGATTGCTTTATTCCTTTGATTGATTCTGGAATTGCTTTGTATGTTTGGGGCAATGCTAAATTCTTCTCAACAGTAATTTACACTTGCAAAGAATTCGATGTCAAAAAAGCAGTCAAATTCTGCAAAGGCTTCTTTAAATCCAAAAAAATGACACATCAATCTTTCTGAAGGAAGCTAAAACTCACGAGATTTTTTCTAAGAAAAGTTTAAAAGTAAGTGATTTATTATTTAATGTATGATGTTACCTGAAAAAGTTGTTGATTTATTTGGGATAAAAGGCAGAGTAAGACGATTTAACGGAGGGAGAGGTACAACGTATCTTGTTGGTAAAACTGTATTAAAACCGGTTGATAACGAAGAAGAATCTAGATGGATTGCAGAAACTTTTAGAGAAATAAAAATCAGTCGAATTCGCTTGCCGGAATATAAAAAATCAGAGAATAATAAATGGATTGAACAGGGATGGATTGCTTATCAATTTATTAGTGGTAAACATTACAAAAAGAGGTGGAATGATAAAATAGCTGTTTGCGAAAAATTTCATAATAGTTTAGAGGAAGTTCCTTGCCCGAGATTTATGAAAACTCGAAAAGATCCTTGGTCAAGAGCAGATAGAATTGTGTGGGGTGAAGAACTTCTTAAATGTCATAAAAAGATTGAACCATATGCTATAAAAATAATACAACATATAAAACCAATTTCTCTAAAGAATCAGATAATTCACGGAGATATAGGAGGTAATATACTTTTTTCTAAAGGTCAATCTCCTGCAATTATTGATTTCTCCCCATATTATAGACCAAGAGATTTTGCATTGGCAATCCTCGCTGTTGACGCATTAGTTTGGGGCGGAGCATCAGCTAAAATACTCCATCTTTTCAAGGACAAAAAGGAATTTAACCAACTTCTTCTAAGAGCAGAATTGCGAAGAATATTAGAAATAGGCTTTTGTATTGAACACTTTGAAAAAGGAAACATTGCTGACATAAATCAACACAAAAACACAATAGAGTTACTATGCAATCTTTCTAATATTTGACCGATATTCTGCAAATAAATTTGGATCTTTAAAACTCACTTTTTCTTAAGTAAAGTGTGTGTTTTATTAACAATCGTTGACTTATTTTAGAAAGTTTTATCAATCAGATATTATTAAATTCTAATATGTCTGATTACAAAAAGAGGTTAGAAAGTAATATTTGGAAGTTTTATCTTTTTGATATATTTGCCGCCATGCTCTTTTCTATTCCAATCATGGTTTTGTTTTGGCAAGAAAATGGTTTAAGTTTAACTCAAGTAATGTTCTTGCAGTCTTTATTCTCAATAGCGATGGTCATTTTAGAGATTCCTACAGGTTATCTTGCTGATTTATTTGGGAGGAAAAAGATTCTCTTTTTATCAGGAATGAACTTTTTGATTGGGGTATCGGTTTACAGTATAGGGTTTAATTTCATTTCTTTTTTAATGGCCGAGTTATTTTTTGCTTTGGCAGTATCTTTTTACTCAGGTACTGGTTCAGCATTTATCTACGAGACGCTAATAGATTTAAAGCAAAAGAATAATTACAGCAAGATATGGGGAAATGCTAAATTCTATGGTTTACTCGCAATTGCATTTGCGAATGTTGTTGGAGGTCTTGTAGGAGAATTAAACCTTAGATGGACTCTTTACTTATCTATTCCATTTATGGCGTTACTAATACCAATCACACTATCATTACACGAACCCAAAAAAAATAAATTTATTGCGGAGCGAGGGCATCTTCATAACTTATCAAAAATACTTAAATTTTCATTAATTAAAAATATAAAACTAAGATGGATAATTATTTTTTCAGCAGTCATCTACTCATTGAATTCTGCAGGTTTGTGGCTATATCAACCATATTTCAAATTAACGGGAATTGATATTGCTTACTTTGGTGTAATATTCGCATCATTTCAAATAGTTGCAGCAATATCATCAAAATATGCACACAGAATAGAAAACAAATTAGGCTCAAAACTTTCACTAATTCTCTTAATACCCATAATTTTTGTGGGTTATCTTCTTATGAGTAAAATACTCTTTTTGTTTAGCTTTATTTTTATCTTTCTATTTCAATTTGTTAGAGGTTTTTCAGAACCAATATTCTCAGATTACGTGAATAAACTAGCAAAACCAGATTTGAGAGCCACTGTCTTATCAGTAAGTAGCTTAGTCCAAAAACTTTTATATTCAATATTAATGCCTTTTGTTGGCTGGATAGCAGATGTTTACAGTTTGTTACAAGCATTAACAATATCAGGAATAGTCACTTTAATCAGCGGCATAATAATTTTGTTAATTTTGCGAAAGAATAAACTTATTTAAACAATATTCCCTCAAATATAGGATATTTCAAAAGTTTGCGTAAATTGCTAATTTGCTTAAAGAATTTGAAAATCTCATAGGCAGTGTTTATTTCGTTTGTGTGATACTCTCAAGCAGTTTTCGTATCTCCTCTTTTGTTGTCTTTCTATAATTCTCTAATATCTCTTCTATTTCTTTTGCTTTTCTCATAATTACTTCTTCAGTAAAGTACCGTCCTAACTTCTTTCTGAATGTTTTTTGTGCACCTTTTTCTTTAAAGATATGAATCAAATAATATCTTCCATCTGGTTTCTTCTCTATGTACATAGGTTTATCAGGAAGTTTGTATCGCTTTATCATTTTTCTTTCTTTTTCAACCATTTCCTTGAGAGTTTCTAAAAGTTTATTTGCCGACTAATTTATTCCTGAACTCTCTTAAATCTCTAAAATCTGCAGGTTTGTCTCCTTTTCTGCATAAGAGAAATGCTTGAATTCCTATACTTTTTGGTACTTTTACGTCGTATTCTTCATCATCTCCTATATGTATCATTTCTTCTGGTTTTATTTTAAAGTCTGAAAGAACTTTGTTAAAAACTTCTGCATCTTTTTTTTTCTTATTGAAGTCTGAAGCTGCGGAGTATATTTTCTTGAATAATTTGCCTAAATTGCCGCATTTTATTTTTGCTTCAATAAATTTTTTTTCTGCGTTTGAAACTATTACTAAAGTGAATCTTTTAGATAATTCTGTGAGAACAGCATCAACGTCTTCGAAATGCTTAATTTCTTTGTGTACTGCATTTACTAGGTCTTCCCAAGTGGTTTTAAGTCCAAAATGAGTTAGCCAAAAGCTTGCATCCCTCCAATTTCCCTGTGCTTTCCCCCATAAATTTTTGTATTCTGTGGTTACTGCTTTGTATGCTTCTTCAAAGCTTAAATTCTTTTCTTTAGCGAATGCTTTTGGTATTTCTGTTCTCCATATTAATTCGTCAAATTGTGAATCACTTAACGTGTCGTCTAAATCAAAGCTTATTACTTTTATCATATGAATTCCTTCTCCATTTCTTTTAGTTTTTCTTCAAATCTGTATAAGTCTCTTACTACAAAATGTTCTTTGCTGTGGCCTATTCGGTCTATTAGGAATGCATTGATTCCTATGCTTGTTGGTATTTTGTAATCTATTGTAAGATCGTTTCCTACGTGAACCATTTCTTCTGGCTGAATTTTTAGCATTTCGCAGATTTCACGATAAATATCTGCGTCTTTGGTCATTTTGTTAAAGTTGCTCCCTGTTGAAAATATTCTTGTAAAGTATTTGTCAAAACCAGCTAGCTTTATTTTTGTTTTCATTATGTTTTCCTCAGCGTGACTGATTATGACTAAATGATATTCTTTTGAAAGTTTCTTCAATATTGGTTCTACATCTAAGTAGGCGAATATTTCGCCTTTTATTCCTTTAATTATGTTTTTGAAGTTTTTATTCAGGCTGAAGTGTTTTAGCCAAAATTCTGGATTTCTCCATCCCGTAACTTTGCCCCATAAGCGCGAATATTCTGAAGTAACTTCTTCAAATGCTTTTTCTCGAGAAAGTCCATATTGTTCTGCATAAGCTTTAGGAATCTCTCTCCTCCATAACAATTCATCAAACTGATTATTGAATAAAGCACCTCCTAAGTCAAAAGAAATAACTTTGATGAGCTTTTGATTCGCACTAAAATTCTTTTTATTGAGTTGAGTTACTAGCAATCGGTTTCTTTTTCTTAATCTTTCTCTGACAGAAGTGCTGAATTCCTCAATTTTATCAAGCCACACTTGATTTATGGAATATTCCAATCCGTTTTTCTTCAAAATTTGTTCTCTTAGCATCAATAGCAATTTTTTATGAATCGCTTGATAAGTTATTGATATACCATCTCTTCCTAGTTTAAAATATATTTGCTTAGCAGTTAATGGCTGGCAAGCGAGAAGAATATCTACAATTATTTTTGTAAGATTTCTGATTTCTCCAAAAGATTCTGTAAGTTGTAAACCCCCCATAAAACTACAATATCTAGTTTGCAGTATATAAACCTGCTGGTGAAAATCAACTAAAAAGTTGATTTTTATCAACCAAACATTAATAACAACTTAAAGAAACAAAAATAAACAATATCGAGGTGATGGAGCAAAATAAGTGTCAGAACTTTCATTTCAAGGCATATCATGGAATGCTAGAATTAGAAAAAGCAAAGGATCTTGCTACATCTGTATTCCTAAACCTTTAGTAAAAGGCAATTTCTTAGATAAAGGAGATTCTTTACAACAATTCGTTGCAAAACTAAACGATAAAGTAGCTTTAATCACGATACTCGATAAAGAGGAATTGGAAGAAATAAAAACAGTAAAAGTCGAAAGAAACACATCTATAATACAATCTATGGCTTAATTCTAATAACTTAATTAAACTGCTTCTTCTCAAGCTCAGTATTCTTCCGTACGGAACAGCGTACTGCATAGCGTACGGGTTAGCTTTAACTGTTTCTCTAATTCTACAGGTACTCTATGATTAATCAAGATTTTTTATCAAATGTGAAAATCCTTCAACCAATTATAAAACCAATATTTTGTGATGGAAAACTAATTTACAGCGAAAAACACAGAAGCAGATGCATAATAATTCTAAAAAGAAACTTAAGAGAAGAATTTTCAAGTCTATCAGGACAGTACTCAATGATAAAATACCGCTTAGAATGTTTTAGAAATGACTACAAACTCTTCAAGCAAAGAGTTGATGATATTCTAGTTAAGAAAAAAGGAATTCCAATACTTTTATACTTGTACGAGGAAGAAAATGCTGCAAATACCCCGAAAGAAAACTAAAATAATACAATTCAGAATAACTTCACCACAATATGAACGACTTTTGAATATGGTTCAAGCTAAAGGATGCACCACACTTTCAGAATACTTAAGGCGTGCAGCTCTGGAGAAAGATTTGCTTTTTGAAATAAGATTTGAAGAAATGTACAATAAAATAATGAAAAAGAAGACTGAAACAGTAAGAAAAGTAAAAACTTCTTACCCCAAACAAGATTTCTTGATTTAACGGTTCGAATCTTTTTGCAAGAGGAAGATTTATTAACTAAAACAATTTTATCGTCAATAAGCGGTAACGGTTTAAACAACAGTAAGACCTAACCGACGATGAAGTGAATGAAACTGAACAAAAGGAAAATTCAGTTTCAAAAAATAAGAAGTCAAAAAGCAAAAATATAAGCGTTATACAGTCTAAAAGCGAGTTTTATGAATTCAACGGTTCAAGTATGAAAATAGCCCCGATCGGATTTGAACCGATGTCAAAGGATCCAAAGTCCTCTATACTGGACCAGGCTATACGACGGGGCTACAGCCCATAAGAGTTTTCTTGCTGCTTTTAAAACTTTCGCGATTAAAAACGCTATTCTTGTTGAACTCAATAAAATTTGTGTGATTGTTTTGGAGATTTTACGAAAAGTTTATATATCAATTATGAATAATATTATCCATATATGGATAATAAGCTAAAAATTATAAATCATTTGGGAAAAAATGCTCAGAAAGTATTCACGATGCATGAACTGAGCAAACTATTAGGTATTCCTTACGCTACATTTTACAGGACTATTCAAGAAATGAAGGATCTATTGATAATATTGGAAGTTGGTAAATCTAAAACAATTAAATTGGACTTTAAAAACCCAATAATCAAAGCATATTTAACAATAGCTTCTGATGACGAAAAAAAAGAATACTTGAAAGATCAACCAATAATTAGTAAGATATCAAATGAGTTAAAAACTGATGAAGTTGTGTTGTTGTTTGGAAGTTATGCCAAAAGAACACAAACAAACAAAAGTGATATTGATCTGCTGATAATTAATGAGGAAGGCAAAAAAACGTTATATTTTTCAAAGTATGAATTATTGTTTAAAAAGAAAGTTAATCCAATATTTATAACAAAAAAAGAATTTAGGCAAATGCTTAAAGATTTAGAAGAAAACGTTGGAAAGCAAGCATTAAAAAATCATATAGTTTTAAATAATGCAGAAAAATTTTGGGAGGAGGTGATAAATGTTATTCGATAAAACATTTTACAAAAAAGAATTTGGGAATTGTATTGCCGGAAGCAGGATTAAAAAATCAAAAGAGACTTTCAAGATAAAGCTGTTCTTGCAAAAAGCAGAAAATAGCTTATTGATTGCGAAACACCACAAAGATATAAACCCTACTGGAGATCAACCAAAAAAATTACACTGGGATTATTGGGCAATAATTATATCCTATTATGCTATGCTTTATTCGGCAAAAGCAGCAATTTTGTCAAAAGGATATGAGGCAGAAGATCACGATGCTGTGCAGATAGCATTAGGGCATTTGCTTGTTCCAGATAGAATAGAGAAAGAAGATTTGGAATTACTAAATCAAGCACACAAAATCTTTGAAGAAGAATATGTCCATTTTTTTGAAGATGCAAAATCAGAGAGTCATGTGGCTAGATACTCTGCAATAAAAACATACACTCAAAGAAGATTGGAAGAAATATTTAATAATGCGACGAAATTTATTGCTAAAATAAGCTTGATTTTGGAGTAAACAAAAAATATAAAAAAATGGAGTGCACAAAAAGTTCATTCGTACCATAGAACATTTTTGTTCGTTTTAATTGCTTGACAGGTGACTAAAATGATGGATGTTTGGAGGTACTTTGAATGGCAAGAAAAAAGTGTAAACGTAAGAGTGGTTATGTCACTCCAGATTTAGTTATTTCTAAAAAAAACCTTGTAAAATTTGATCTTTTTGTTAACCCCGAATATAATGATTGGTGCGATTATAGGGATGGGTTTCGTGATTGGTTTAGTGATTTTAAGAAAATTAAAAAAATACACAAAGGATTTAATTGCTTTAATGAGAAATTTGTAGAGACGCGAAGAAAAATGAATAAAAAACAGAAAAAATTAATCAGGATAAGAAGAACAAGAAATATAAAATTTGCGTAAATAACAACTAGGTTTAATAAGATTGTAATTGAATAATAAAATCAAAGTAGGCATTCTTCTTTCTGGTATCTTTCGCAGCCTTTCTTAAATTCATTTTAGAATTCCAGTTATTGACTTATACAATTCTTCTGCAGTTTTGTCTTCTGCTTTTATTGCGTATTCTAGCGCTTTATTAAAGTTTCCCAGTCCTGCTTGTTCTTTCATTAATTTTGCTGCTAATTCTTTTGCTTTTTCTTGATCGCCTGCTTTTTCGTAATATTCTAGTGATTTTGTTGGTTGTATTTTTTCGTTCTTTGCTGCAACTTCTTTGTAACAGTACTTAACTAATTTTTTAACATCTTCTTCAGCATTGCTTACTTTTTCTCCTAACTCGACTGCGTCTTCAAAAAGACAGTGCTCAATTAATAATTGTAATCCTTCCGAAGCTTTTCCTGTTTTAATTAAGCATTCTGCTGCTTTTTTGTGACTTTTTATTTCTTCATAGAATTTTGCTGCTTTTTGAGGATCTTTATCTTGGTAATATTCAGCTATGGCTAATGAATTGTTTGTTTCTTCCCAGTGTTTTACTAATTCTTCTGGTTTGTTCATTTGGCTTAATACTCTTGAAATTCCTTCATTGTAGCCTGCTTTTTTGTAGCATTCTAATGCTTTTTCTAAATTATTTTGTTGATAGTGATAAGACATCCCTGCACTGAAAAAGTCTCCGGCTCGTTCATATGTTGAGGCAACTTCTTCGTTTAAGTCATTTCTAAATAAGAGTGATATTGCATTATTTGTTTTGCGATTTCTTTCCCAAACTTGAGCTGCTTTTATGGGATTTGAATTTTTTAGTAATTCTTCTGCTTCTTGTTCTCTTCCTGCTAATTTTAAGTTTTTTGCTGCTCTTTTTATCATTCCGAGAGCTAATGCTTGATCTGCTGCTTTAGCATGATTGTTCTCTTTTTCAGTTTTTTCTAATTCATCAATGTAATCTCTGTGTCCTTGACCTATGACTACTTCAGTAGTTTCTATTTTATAATTTGAAACTCCTAAATAAACTTCAACAGCGTCCTTAATTTCTTTTGCTCTTTCAAAATTTTCAACCGCTCTATCTTTTATTCCTAACGTTTTGCATAATCTCGCTGCCTCTGTATATTTTTGGTAATTTTCTAGCAATAAAACTGCAGTTTCATTTTGGTTTTTTGCCAATAAATATTTGGCTCCCAACTCAACACTAAACTTCAATGATGCTTGATAAGCAATATCAAATGGTTCTGGTTTGAGATCTTTAGCTTTTTTAAGTAATTGTTCTAAAAATTTCTTTCTTCCTTCTTCAGAAAGTTGTTCTAATGTTTGTTGTAATAACATAAGTTAAAGTAATTGAATAACTTTAATAAGCCTTTCTTCATACTATCTGCGCGATTGTTTTACAAACATGATGGCAGATGTATTTCTAAGTATTTGTCAGCAAATATCTTTAATATAACTAACTAAAATTTTCAGAGCTTCCAGTCCTTTGGACAGAGACTCTCAGGACTGCCTGCAAGAAAGATTAAATTTGGCAGGCAGTCCTTCGAAAATGATATTGGAATCATTCCGAAGACTGGCCGGCCAAAGTTTGTATCAATTTGCCGGCCGGTCTGAGTGTAATTGTCCTAACGGGACTGGAAGCTCTTAAAATTCTTTTACATACGCAAAAGAACTATTTGTTAGTATTAATCAATCAATATTGTTATAAATCTTTTTCACTTTCTATTATCATAGAATTGCAATAAAATTGCAACGGGGGATTGATAGTTTTGACCAAAAAGTTCGTGCTTACAAAAAAGATAGCAAAAAGCGGAACTAATTCTATTATTATAATACCTAAAATTTTACAGCAAGATCTCAGACCACAAACAATAGTAAAACTAACTTTAGAAGTAATCAAAAGTTCAGAGGTGGCAGAATGATTGCTAAAACTAAAGTTTTAACCGAATCAGAAAATGAAATGTTTGCTTCTCAAGCAGAATTTACTAGGAGAGCAAATGATAAGGGAGTTTTAATTGCAAGCATGCCAGATATTTATTATGCAGCAAAAGTAGGAACTGATGAAGATCTTTTAAATGGCCTAAAATTAGATTTTAATAAAGATTTAGTAACTAGTACCAGAATAAAACGTAAAGGTTCTATACTAAAAATAACACATTATCACGGCAGCAAAGTCATATCTCCTTCAGAAAAAGAAGTTGCTCTTCCAGCTGAGAAAGGTTGGATTAAGCAATTAGATTCTGAAATGATTTTGGAATTTACGCAAGCATTGTTTAACACAAAAGATTCTGCAGAAGAAATAAGAAACTCTTTAGAGAAATTAACTGAAAACAAACTTGAATTAATAAGCTTAAAACTTCCTAACCAGTATCAAGTAGAAAGAGCAGTAAGTATAACAACTAAAATCAATGGCAGGCTTATTTTTAACTGCAACAAAGAATTAAATTGTTATTATGAATCAGCTCACAAAGGCTACGCCCGTGAAGTAGTTGGCGAACCTGCAGGACTAGAACAAAAATTAAGAACAAACTCACACAAAGGAATCAATTTCAGTTTAAATTCAGAAGTAGACCAAGAAAATAATTGTGTTTACTTCACCAATGCTCAAAGAATAGGCAACTTCACAAAATATTCAGGAATGTTCTGTTTCAAAGGAGAAAGATATGTGGTATTAATCACTAGCAAACAAGAAATCAACGAGGCGAGTAAATTGCTCTCACGGGTTTTTGCTTCGCAAAAACTGGTTAAGGAAAAAGTAGAAGAATTAGGAAGCTTATTTTCTCCAGTCTACCTACACTTAGAAAGATATGTTGAAGGAAAAGGAGAATACAAACAAGCTGATGATTTAGAAATATTTGGAGGAATATAAAATGGGCGGAATATCAAATATAAAAGTAAACAAAATGAGTGGTGAAGAAACTGAGGAACAAGAAGGTCCTTTACAGCCAACAAAAATAACTGTAAAACCAGAAGACTATTTCACACATCCAAAAATAGCAGAAGATATCGATGATCTAAAAACAACAGTTAACGGAATAGCAGATTTCGGAGAAGAAATGGGAGCAAGAAATTATTTATTGAAATTTTGCGAAGCAAAATTTCTGGGGGTTGAATACCCCGACCTTTAGGTCGTTTTCTTTCGAAATTTTTTTGAAGCGGCTTCGCCGCAGAGTGTTCTGCGGACGAAACTGCGCATAAATTTTCCCAATTTATG
>JACRKG010000048.1 GCA_016215315.1 Candidatus Woesearchaeota archaeon
AAATTGGGAAAATTTATGCGCAGTTTCGTCCGCAGAACACTCTGCGGCGAAGCCGCTTCAAAAAAATTTCGAAAGAAAACGACCTAAAGGTCGGGGTATTCAACCCCCAGAAATTTTGCTTCGCAAAATTTCAATAATAAATAAACAAGAAAGCCACACTAAGAATGAAAGAGCTAAAGCAAAATAAACATTTTTTGGAAAGTATTCAACGATAAAAAAGCCAAATATTGCGTAAGAGAGAATTCCCAACAAAAAAGGAATCCAAACTGAAGAAATATAAAATGTTGCCAATATAATTACGCTGGCAAAAATCATGTTATTCATCACTCCATAAACTCCATATAATGACGAGTTAGTTGTAAACGTAACTCCTTGCTCTAGTGCTATAAATATCATAGTAAATAAAGAAACATTTGGAAATGCAGTGAGAATTCCTGACCAATAAAGAGATTTTCTTTCAGCCAACCATGTCAGAGCAAGAGCTAAAAGAAATGATACAATTATTTTAAAGAATGCTAATTGCATGAGTACAAACAGAATGTATTGTTTATTAATATTTCCACAAATTAGTTTACAGTTTGCAGGACGTACTACAAACTATGAACCACCTACCACAAACCTATTTGTTTCTTCCTCTATGTTCTACTTTTTCTAATTGTTTTATTACTGCGTTGCTTTCTTTGTGTTTTTGGTAGCTTTCTAAGAATGCGTCCCAGCATTCTTCTTTTATGTTTGTGTGGTGTGCTTCTAGTGATCTTTCGAATAAGTGTAAGTCTACTGCTTTGTCTTCTGTGCGCTTAGATATGACGCTTAGTCCGAAATCTATTATGAATACTTTATCATTTTTTACTACAAAGTTTGCTGTTGTTAAGTCGCCATGAATTATGTTGTTTTCATGCATTTTCCCAACTATTTCTCCTGCTTGTTTGCTGTAGTTTTCATCAATAACTAAACTTAATTGTTTGCCTTCTAAATATTCCATTTCTATGATCATTTTTTTGTCGCAAGAAGTTATTAGTTTTGGAGAAGAAATGTTTAGTTCGTTTAGTTTTTGTAGTATTTTTGCTTCTTTTCTTGTTCTTAATTTTCTTAGTTTTTCATCAAGAACTTTTAAGCGATAATTTTTGGAAATTCTTTCTTTAATGACTAAATTATTTTTCAGAGAAATTATTGCTTCAGCGCCTTCTGATAGCTTCATGTTTTTATGCTTCTGCTGCTGTTACTTCAACTGGTTCTGTTTTTGTTTCTTCTACTGCTGCTTTTACTACTTCTGCTCCTTTCTTTTTATCTTCAACAATTGATAAAGATCTGATTTCTGCGATTGCTGCTGGAGAAATTTTCTTTAATGCGTTTGATATTGCTTTTTGGAATTGTCTGTTAACTAATTCTTTCACAAGTAACTCAAATTCTTTTTTTGCTATTTCAGTTGTTAAGAAGTCTTTAATTACTTTAACAAGTATTGCTCTTACAGTACCGCCAGTATTATTTCTCATAACTATGAATGGTTTTACTCTTAATGTTAAGTTGTCTTTTGATTTTACTAAGAATGAATCTTCTATTTTTGTTCTTCCTTTTCTTACAAATCTTTTCAAGCTTGCACTTTGTAATTCTAAGCCTAAAACTTCTGTTTGAAATGCATTACCTTCATATTTTGTTATTCTGAATCTTAAGTTAATGTTTTGTTTTTGAGGATCTCCAGAAATACTTGCGTAACTAACTGTTAATTTTCTTCCTATTGCAGGTTCTTTTTCTGCTAAGTATGTTTCTCCTACTTTTCCTTTACCTAAAAATGCAGGAGTGCTAATTTCAAGCCATTGCTTTTTAACAATCTTTAATTTGCTGGGTTGTACAACCATAAACTGAGATAAAAAGGGGCGATTTAAAAAGCTTTCCAATTTTTTTTGGAAAACCAAAAAAAATACCGATATTTTTAAAAAACAGGCAATAATACTGTTTTTTAATGGGGAAATTTGATTATTCTCTTGATTTGGGATCTGATCTTGAAAAGTTCGGTGATGCTAAAGAGGACAAGAATACTGATAAAAACGCAGTAGAAACAAAAAATACACACATCATAGACACGTTAGTGTCTAAACTAAATAAAGTACATTTTATCATGTTATTTCTTCTATTAATAATTAGCTTTCAATACTTAACTTTGACAGATAAGTTGTATTTTTTTGATACGTTGGCAAAAACAGAAGTAAATAGTAATTTGAGAAATTCTATTTCTTCCAGAATAATTCAGAATAATCCTTTAATTAGTGCTGGCGGGTTGGAAAAACAAATTCTTGAAGAAACCAGTCAAGTTAAGAAAACCGCTGCCTACAAAGAAGCCATAAAAACTAGGGCAGAACAAATAAAAGATTGGCATAAAGATGAAGAAGGACAAGTTTATTTGTATGGAATAGATCCTTACTATTATTATAGAATGGCTAATCAGTATGTTCTGTGGGGAAAATTTGAGAATCCAAACACAAATGAGTTGTCATTTATCCCTGTTTATACTGATCCTTTGCGTTCTTCACCAAGAGGAGAAAGCGTTGCCCCAACATTACTGCCTTATTTCACGGTTTATTTTTACAAAATTTGGTCAAGGTTTAGCAACATTAGTGTTATGACTGCGGCATTTTATTTGCCTGTATTATTTGGTTTGCTTAGTGTTATTTGTTTCTTTTTTATTGCACATAAGCTATTTAATAATGAAATAGTTACTTTTTGTTCGACATTATTATTTGCTTTGAGTCAAAGATTTTTCATAGGTAATTATGCAGGCAATCATGATACTCAGGTTTTGGCATTCTTTTTCACTTTATTATTTGCACTTATCTTTGTTCACTTTATTGATTTTAGTAATAAAGTTAAGAGTGCTATTTTGTTTCCATTATTCTATCCCGTACTAGTAATTTTCGCAAAATCATGGCCTCCTGGCTGGCAGTATGTTTTAGTTTTGACGTTTGTTTTTATTTTGGTATATTTTGTTTTGCTGACTGTTAAAAGCATAATGAATAAAAAATTCAATTACTATTATTTAATTGGTTTAGTTATTCCTTTGTTTTTCATTTCAAGATTGATTGGTTTTATTCAGCGTATAAGTCGTCGTTTAACTTTAGTTGCAACAAATCAGGGCTGGGAAAGTAAAGTTGGAGAACTAAAAACTTCGTCCATTTATTCTATTGCAGACGCATTGGGAGGAGTTGTTCTGGCAATACTTGCTTGCGTTATTCTAATTTACCTAATTTATAAAAACGTCAAGTTACCTGATAAATATGAAGCGTTAACAATTTCTTGGTTTGTTCCCTTATTAACTGCGGGTTTAATATCTAGAAGATTTACATATTTTGTTGCTCCTTGGTTTTGTTTGCTTATTGGTTTTGGAATATTATATTCGTATCCTTACTTAATGAAAGTATTAAACACTTTTCCTTTACTGATTAAACAAAAACATAATAAGTGGCTTGTTTGTATTTTAGTATCTGTGATTATTATTTCTTTGCTAACTGACGATATAATTGCTTCCACCGAATTATTTCCAGAAGCAAATGATGCGATTGCAAACACGGCACAATTTATCAACGAAAATAGTAATGAATCAGCAATAATCATCACAGGAATGAATCAAGGTTATTTATGGCAAGCACTAGCAATGCGAGGAACAATTATTGATACTGCAAACTGGGGTTTGGCTAAAGAAATAGACTTGTATAAAGCGTTGACTAATGATAAAGAAAGATTTATTGACCCTATTTTTTTGTTGGCAACTAGTGGGCCTATTAATATGAATAACCTTTCAGAAAGCTTAAACAGAACCGGCCCTGATATTTTAAAAGAACCCAGAGAGACTTTTGTAGTTATAGATAAAGATACATTTGCTTCACTTAGTGAATATTACACTCGTTCAAGACTTGATGATTCTCAGCAATATGCTAATCAAAAACCGTTAACTGTTTCAGAGTTATATGATTGTTTTGAAATGAAAGATAATAAAAAATTATGCGGAGCAAATTTTGTTGTTGACTTAAAAAATGTTACTGCAACACAAAATGGAGTTCATCCTAATAGTTTAATTTTAGTAACAAATGGAACAAGACAAGAGAAAGTTTTCGATAATGGGGTCGGTGACTTTGCTTTGTTTGTTTTTAATGGTGAAAACGGATATTCTAGTTTTTTTGTTGACAAAAAATTAAAAGACACCCTAACAGCAAGACTATACTCAGGAGAAAAAATCGAAGGGTTCAATTTAGTCCATACTGAATATGTGCCTGAAAGAGTTGTTACGTATAAAGTAAACTATTACTAGTTCATAGTTTGAAGTTTGGAGTTTATAGGACACACCATAAACTATTCTGTCAAGCTTTTTATTAGGCCGCTCAACATTTTTTGTACTTGAATAATTTCTATGCAATATTTTCGAGTGCATTCAATGGAAATATAATTCAAATCTTTAATTAAAAGAAGACAATACTCAAATTCTTTAGCACTTCCTAAAGCATTAAATAAAAAAGAAGCATAGTCTTTATTTGTTCTTCTACCAGTTCCTTCAACGATATTCATTGGAATTGAATAAGCAGCTCTCCAAATTTGTCGCTTTAACTCGTACTTTTCTTCTTGAGGTATCAGGTTCAATAACTCTTTTTTTACCTCAAGAACTAATTTATGAGCTACTTTCCATACATTAAGAGTTCTGTAATCGGATGGCATAATTGTATTAGTTCATAGTTTGAAGTTTGGAGTTTATAGGACTCACTATAAACTACAAACCATAAACCATAAACTATTAGGGCGTTAAGTCTATTACGTTTTTCTTAAAACTTTGTGCAGTCTCATATAGTTTATTTTCGTAATCCAAATTATTAAGCGTTCCTATTTTTTCTAAAACTCGCTGGTCTGATTGTTTTAGTAAAGGAAGCGCTTCTTCAAAATGTTTCTTGAATGTTTCTTCAGCATTTCTTAATACTTCAGTTAGTCTTGATGATTCAACTATGTCTTTCATGTTTCCTGCTTTTTTGTATTCATCCCATCTGTTAACTATGTTACTATAAGTTTGTTGTAATATGTTTGTAGTTTTTTGAAGTAAAGTACAAAAAACTTTAGTTCGTTTGTATGTTTCGTGAATTAATACTAATTGGTTGTAATCATTTAACGCCTCTAGAGAATTGTTGTCTCTTCCTTGTTCTAATTGACGTGCATTTTTTTCTATGGTTAAAAAGTTTTTTTGGGTTTCATGTGCATCCTCGAACTGGTTATTTTCTAAGAATTCATCTAATTTTTTCTTTTCTTTATCTAGGAGTTCTACTGCTTTAACGCGTTCTTCTTCAAATAAGTGGGCAAAACACAATCGATTAACGTATTCTATTTTTAATCCAGTTATTAATCCCAGACTTCTTTCGTAAATAGCTTCAGTGTTCTGATACTTAGTTCTGAGAGCATCTATTTTTTGCTTGACTTCTTTCAAATATCGTTTTACGCATCGCTCAACAACTTTAAATTCTAAATCGTCTAATTTTGTTTTTACATTTTGACTTCTTGATAAAGGTTTAAACACTACGTGGGTGATTTTTTCTTTTACAGAATATTGCTTGAAAGCGTCTCCAGTAGGGTCAACAAATAATTTTTTTATGTTTTCGTACTCTTCTTTTGCTTTTTCTTCTAAAGAATCGATTAAGCTTGTAGGGTCGCTGTGTGTTGCAATAAGAATATTTCCTCCGTATTGCTTTTTTAATTCTTCCCAGCTTTTCACAGTTTCGCTTAATAATGTTTTATCTTTTTGTTCCATTTTTGTTGCCTCCGAAAAATCTTAATTGTTGGGAGTGGTTTGTTTTTAAAATGGGTTTCTATGAAAAAATGGAAAAAATTAGCAACAGAATGGAATAATTTCCCAAAACATTAGAAGAGTTTCATAAAAAAGGCATTTTTTTGAAAATTTTCCCAAAAAATAACAAAAATCTTTTTAAAGCCGAGATACCGTTATGTGTAAATAGTTCATAGTTTGAAGTTCATGGTTTACAGTACGTCCTATAAACTACAAACTCCAAACCATAAACTAAAAGGGTGATTTAATGAGTAAAATAACAAATGTAAAAGCAAGGCAAATTCTTGATTCTAGAGGTAATCCTACTGTGGAGGTTGAGGTTAGTACAAAAAGTTTTTGTGCGAGAGCTAGTGTTCCAAGTGGTGTTTCTACAGGAAAATATGAGGCGTTTGAATTAAGAGACAATTCTGAAGCATTTAGGGGGTTAGGTGTTACTAAAGCAGTTAATAATGTTAATAAGATAATTGCGAAGAAACTTATTGGAAAAGAATTGCCTGGTCAAGAAGAGTTGGATAATTTTTTAATAAAACTAGATGGTACAAAAAACAAATCAAAATTAGGAGCAAATGCAATTTTAGGAGTAAGCATGGCTGTTTGTAAAGTTGCTTCAAGAGAGAAAGGTAGAGAGTTGTATGAACATATTGGGAAATTATATGGAACAAAGAAGTTCACTCTTCCAATTCCTGCTTTTAACATAATTGAGGGTGGAAAACATGCGGGTAATAGTCTTGATTTTCAAGAATTCATGGTATGGCCTGTTAAATGTAAAAGTTTTTCTGAAGCATTGCAAGTAGGTTCTGAAATTTATCAGGAGTTAAAAGAAGTAATAAAAAAGAAGCACGGAAAGAGTGCAATTAATATTGGTGATGAAGGTGGTTTTGCTCCACCATTAACTTGTTATGAGGAACCATTTGAGCTTATATTAGATGCTGCAAAAGAATTAGGTTACGAAAATAAGATAAAACTAGGAATTGATGCTGCTGCGACTAGCTTTTACAGAGATAGAAAATATTATTTAGAAGGAACTGAAGCAAGCGTGAGTGATTTATTAGAAAAATATGTAGAAATGTCAAATGTTTATCCACTCGTTTCTATAGAAGATCCTTTTCATGAAGAAGATTTTGAAAATTTTTCCAAATTAGTCAAAAAAGCAAAGAATTGCCAAATAGTTGGAGATGACTTATTGACAACAAATGTTGAAAAGATACAAAAAGCAATTGTTCAGAGCAGTTGTAATTGTTTATTATTAAAATTGAATCAAATAGGCACTGTTACTGAAGCTTTTAATGCTTCTAAATTAGTTATGCAGGATAATTGGAATGTCATGGTAAGTCATAGAGGCGGGGAAACAAATGATGATTTCATTGCAGATTTAGCAGTGGGAATATCTTCAGAACAAATAAAGGCAGGAGCACCATGCAGAGGAGAAAGACTTGCAAAATACAATCAATTATTAAGAATTGAAGAAAGTTTAGGAAAGAAAGCTAAGTTTGGAAAGTAAAAAAGTTCACAGTCTAGTTTATAGTTTGGAGTTTACAGTTTACAGGACGTACTACTGTAAACTGCAAACCGTGAACTGTAAACTAGTTTCTATCCAACTCATTATGCACAACTACAATACAATGACTTGCAAACAACATTAATGGTCCTATGTTTATTTTTTCTGCACCATTATTTTCTAAGAATTTCTCTGTATTCTTTGGAACACCAGTATAATCTCCGAATACGAATGTGACATTATTTTCAAATTTTGAATTTTTAAAGTCTAATTCTCTAATATCTTTTCCTTCTTCATGCAAATAATATACTTTTGATGTTTTTGTTTTTTCTTTTACTAATTGTTCAAAACTATTTTTAGAAATTTTAACTCCGGGATGCGCGTCAATAACTTCACCCATTTTCAAACCTTTACCTGCTTCAAGTGCTTTGAGAATTATTTTTGCAATATTCTTTTCATCAAAATAAAAATCCTTTAGTTCTGCTCCGTTAAAACTAATTATTTTTGGCGGATCTTTAGGACCTTCAAGAACAACATGAATTATTGTATCTCTCCTCATATCATTTGAAAGAAATACTGCACTAGAAATACATCTCGAAACTAAATCAATACGCCCAGCATTAGGCAAGTCAGTAATATCAAATTCAGTAGTCCATGCCTTCTGAGCTCTTAATATGAATTCTTTCATTTTTATGGATTTGCAAACTGAAATTTGCCTTCAATTATTTCTCTGAAAATCTTGTTACCTTGTAATGCTTCTTGGATGTAAAGAGCAGTTGTGCCTATTGAATAATCTGTTATACGCTCACTTAAAAAACTAATGTTTATTTTAGGTTCTATTCCGTGTTTTTTACACAGCCATTTATACATTCTGCCTAAGTCATCAACATGTCTTTTAGTTGTGCCGTATAAAAATGCGGGATCGTCTTCTTTTTTATTAAATGTTCTTGCGATAAATCTTTCAACACCTCTTGCATGTCCTTCCGTCATTGCGTGGTCACATGTAATACTTGGAAAGCCGCGTTTTTTTTGAACATGATGAGCATATTCATGAGCAAATGTGGGAACTATTTCTGCTCTTTTTTCTTTTTCGAGAGTGACTGTTCTTAATATCGGATTGTAGCTCGATCTTGAAACAACAAAATATAAAATATATGCCAATCCCAAATAAATAAATCCATCAGCAGGAAAAGAAGCGTTTGGATCAGGAAGATGTTGTAAGATCTTTTCAAAACCCCTGTACGCATAATACATAGGAATTGTTCCTTCAACACTTAAAAAAGTAAAATAACCACTTCTAGGCATATTAACATTAGAAGTTCCTAGAAATTCATCAACATCTGCTTTTACTTGAGCTAAAATAGCAGGTAATTCTTGTTTAGAATATTTTGGACCGAAATCGAAATCAAGAGCGTTGTTTTCTTTTAAACCTCGAAGAAACCTTTTTTGTTGCATTTCTCTATTTAACAACTCTTCAAGTACTGGAAGGTTATTTTTATCAAGAAGTCTTTCTTTTAGTTGTGCTCTTTTAAATTCAGGCCTCATGCTTGCACTTTTTCTTCTAAGTTTATTCTTGTTTTATTTCTTGTTGTGTAATGGTCAATTAGTTTTGTTATTCCTAAAGCAGTTATTGATCCTGCCCAGAAACACATTATATCTTGAGGATCGTAATGATCTGGACGATAAAGTAAATTATTAATTTCATGATTTGTTCCTAACATGGGAGGAACTAAAACTGATGCGAGTCTTAAATATTTATTCTTAAAAACCATTAATCCTATCGCAGTACATTCTGCCGCTAAGAAGAATTCTAGCGTATGTCTTGAAATCCAGTCAGGTTCTCTTGTACCAATTATTGTTGATTCTCTTAAATAATTGCCATATAAACTCATAAATCCATATATGCCTGCTTGAATTATTTTTGGTTTTTGCATTTTTTTACTTCCAGAAATTAACTGTTGCGTATGTTTTCTTTAATAATTCTTCTAAACCGGCTTTTTCTTCTTCAGAAAGTAGTTGAATTGTTTCCCATCTATCATCAGTAATATCATATTGGGTACTAGATAAGGGTTTGTATCCTTTTAAGTAACCTGCAACATAAATCACCCCATCAATATCACTCGTAAAATCGATTAATCGGATTGTCTTGCCTTTGTAATATTTAGTTCTGCAGTAACTCTCATTACCTACATCATGACAGCTAAACATAAAAATTTTAACTATTCCGGGAGTACTTGGATTTCTAATAACGGGAAATTCAACTTCACCAGCTTTTAGTTTTTCAGCTCTCTTGATTCTTTCAGTGTGAGTTCTTAGCTTTTCCTCTAAAGCTTTATTAGGAACTTCGTCAGGTCTATAACACATTTATTCTCCTCCTTAACACCATTATTGTGTTAAACAAGTGATATTAGGCGAATTAATATTTAAATCTTTCGTTTTTTAACCACTAAAGAGTAGTCATATTATCTTAAAATAAGTAAAATTTAAATAAATGGTTAGTTTTGGGAAAATATGCAGAAATTATTAATTGGTATTGGAGACCTTCATGGTCATTATCCTGCACTAGAAGCACTATTAAGTGGCTTGCAAGACAAATATCAAATTTTTGAAGATAAAGAAAACTTAATCTTAAGAGAAGGTGTTGAATTAAATTTTACCGGAGATTACATTGATAGAGGAGAACAAGGGTTAAAAATAATTCAAACATTAATGCAATTAAAAGAAAGAAATCCTTCTTCAGTTCATCAATTATTTGGTAATCATGAATTAATGGCTTTAGGTTGCTTGGATTTTGTTAGAAATGATTTAGAAAATGGTGGTGTGAGCTTTCCTTGGAGTGTTCATGGCGCGAATGGAGGAATGAATTTTCTAGAGGAGTTTGGAAACCTACATGATAAAGAAACAGTCATTACTACGCTTGATATTTATGTTCAAAGAATGTCTAGAGGAGGAGATATTGGTACGTGGATAAGAAAGCTCGAACCATTGCACTTCACAGAGTTTTTAGGCAAAAAAGTTTTATTTGTTCATGCGGGTTTACCTAATGACTTGAGAGATGCAAAAACTCTTGAACAATATATTGAAGAATTTAAAAAATATTTAGTTGTTGATACTAATACTGCCGGTGGTTCATTACAAAAGTATGTTAGAAATAATTTAGTAGGTAATCATAGTGTTTTTTGGGATAGAAGCTTTCCTAGAATTTCTGATAAATCAGTTGCCAAAGATATTGTGAAAAAGGTAGGTGTTGATCACATAGTTATTGGACATACTCCTGGAACTGAAATAAATAATTATTTTGGCAGAATATTTAACATTGATGTTGGTATGACTCCTGCTTATGGAGAAAATACTCCTGCAGCAATAGTGTTTAAAAAAGAGGGAATTTATGGGTTTTATGCAGGGAAAGGGGAAGTTAAGTTATAAAATTACAGACTTATTTTTGCAAGGTGTATTTTTTGTATTCTTTGAAATATCTTTTTATCAAATATTGAACAAATATATATTCTTTTCCAGTTTTTTGTGATCTTTCTAGTGCTCTGTAGTAAGCAGATCTATTGGAGTATGAAATGTCTAACATAGGAAATTTGTTTTTATTTAGTATAAAGTTCATCAGTATCCTACTGATTCTTCCATTACCATCTGTGAAAGGATGTATTGATACAAATTTTAAGTGCACTAATGCAGCAAGTTCTACCGGATGAAGTTTATTTTTTGCCTGGTTGTACCATTTGAAAAATTCTTCTAAAAGAACATTAAGTTCTGCAGGATAAGGTAATTGTACTGTTGTTCCAGCTATAGCAACTTGGTGATCTCTTATTTTTCCTGCAATTTCTTTATCAGCATCCTGTAATAAAACTTTGTGCCAGTATAAAACTACAGTAAGATTTAAATCTTTTTTATGTTCTAACGTTATGTAAAAAAGTTTTTTATGGGATTCTGCTTCTTTAACATCTTTAACTGGCTTGTTTTGGGGTGATATGCCTTCTTTAAGCAAATTAGCTGTGTCTCTTAGCGTCAAAGTACTTCCTTCAATTCTATTAGTGTTATAGGTGAATTTGATAATAAAAGATTCAAGATATTTTTGTTTTGCTGTTTCAGGAATTTTGTCGTATTCACCAGAAAAATTCTTTTTTATTCTATCTAGAAGAGAATACCACTTCTCTTTAAACAAGTCATGAAAAAACTCTTGTTTAAGATTGTTAAGATTTTCAGGAATTTTTTTGCCTAAATATTTTTCTTTTTTCTCAATTTTACCATTAACTCGTAGAGTATGTTCTAAATAAAAGAAGTCTTCACGACCTATTTTACGCTTTCTAGCAACAACCATAAACCCTCTTACCCCTACAAATATATAAATATTTCGTTTTTTAAACAAATGTAGGGGTAAGATATAATTTATAGATTAATTTGATTTTTTTTCGTAAAGTTTAATAACTCACTCTTTTTAAATTACTTGAAAATGCAAAGAAAAGTTGATTGTTGGTATGGTTTGAATTGCCAAGATAAAACTCAAGGAGGACTAGTATCTATTGAAAGAAAGGCAATATTATGCATTGGTCCTAGTAAATCTGATGAAGTTCTCGTTGTTCAATATCATCACAAAAGAACAGGCAAGAAGTGGATAACTGTTCAAGGTTTCATCGTTGAAAGAGAAGAAACTAAAAACTCTTATGGATTGAGCAGAAATTACACCCTTGAGGAAAAAGAAGAAATAAAGCAACTCATCGAAAACATAAATTCTTTAGAAGGTAAAGTAGAGTTTGATGAAGGCGGAACAAGAATAGTTTAGAAACATTGACCAATAGTCCGCCACCTGCAATTGACAAATAAATATCACTTCTTTCAATCAACATCCAACTTCTTTAATTTCTTTAATTCTTCTTCAGTTAATTCTTTATCAAATTTTAGTTTAAAGAAATATTTGTGCAATTTAGGTGATTTTTTTGTTTCTTCCGATAATACAGTTCCTACTATGTTTACGCTTTCTCCCGTTTCTTTATTGTCTATTGTTATGTCAAAAGGCAATCCTACAAATAATACCGATGCCGTGTATAAATTTGTTCCAGTTTTAGTTACACTTCCTACATCACAATCTGAGGTTTTGTTAAATAAATGAAAATCTCTAACTCTTTGTGGTGCCGGAGGATCTAATTCCATTAAATAAGAATATAAATTTTTATCAGTATCAGCTACGCTAACAATAACTCCTTGAACGATATGTTCTAAATTATTATTGTCTGGAATTGCAAATTTTATTTTTGTTTTCTCAACTAATTTAGTATTACAAACTCCTCCAATGTACCTTCCATCAGGACTTAGGTATTTAACTTCTAATTTTTCTTTTTGTGCCACGGTATTAGTTTATGGTTCATAGTTTATAGGTTGTCGAGTTTTTTTACTATAAACTCCAAACCTCGAACTACAAACTCACATTATTGGCGGAATATCATCATCCGTCAAATAATTTGTTATATCATCTCTATCAAATGTTTTTAATGTTTCATATTCTTTTTGACTTAATTCTTCATCTAATTTAATCCAAAAAGCATACTTGAAACCGTAAAAATGCCCTGTTTCTTCTTCCAAAACTACTTTTCCTTTTATTGGAATTTTAGTTTTTAATGAGCTAGGCGAATAATCAAAATCTAAAGGCATTCCAACACTTAATACTGTGTTAATGTAAAGTTTTAATTGTTCTTTGCCTACTTCTCCTACTTCAAAATAATGAGTTTCAACAAAATAATACATATCAATTACTCTCTGAGGAGCAGGAGGTTCAAGCTCCACTAAGAAAGAATGTAATCCTTCTTTTGTTTTAGCAGAAGAAACAACCTTACCGCTTACTGCATGTTCTGTTTTATTATCAAAGAAACGAAATTTAGCAATCTGGTCATTAGTAAAATGCTCTTCAGATACAACACCCAAATATTTTCCATCAGAACTGATATATTTGGGTGTTAAGGGCAGTTTTTTAACCATTCTATTCGTTTTTAGATGAATTAGTATAAAAATATTTTGACCTTTAAGTTTAAATGTAATCTGAATCAATCTTGAACGTAATCTGCCACACATTTAGAATTCTCACATCTGGGATTAGTAGCAATTCTGCCAACCGCACATATAGGTCCTTCAGGATCCCAATCTTTTGCAGCTTCTTTATTAACTACAATAGTTCCACAACCTCCATATACAACTGTAACACAATCACTGTTTTGCTCACAATAATTTTGGTCATATTTTTTATCTTGAGGTTGGTCTTGGCCGTTAGAAGAGTTATTTTGAACTTGATTAACAGTTTGTGAGCATCCTATGATGAATACAATTCCAAAAACAATAAATAAAAATAATAAATTATTTTTTATTAACATATTCAGTTTAAAAATCTAATAATATATAAATTTAGCGTAAATTTAAAATTAATAGTTTAACAAAGTCTGGCCATTCCCGTTATTCTATATACAACTTTAGCACCGCCATATTCATCAATTAGCTTAACATTTTTTGGAGGTTTTTGTAATAAATTTACGGTTAAACACCAATCATCGAGAGAATCTTTTTCATTTAATTTAATTTTGGGCTGTTTAAATATTTTAATAGGACTTCTCAATGTTATCTTTCCTTCATCATCTTTCAAAGGATTTTTTAATAATATATGAGAATAGTTATGTTCTAGTTCAAATTTAAGAGTGCAGTATCCAACTCCTACAAAATAAATGAAGGGTTCTTTTGTACGGTTCAAATCCCAATCTTCACATAATCGTTCAGCCAATGTTTTTACTTGTTCTCTTGTAACAACCATTTTACTCACCAGAATACAGGTAGTAATGTTAAATTTATAAAAATACTGCTTTATTATTATTACACTCTTAGTCTCTTATTTGTCTTAAGTCTTTTTACTACTTTTTTGCATAAAATGATTTTGCTAGTTGAGTCATTTAAATAACATTGATTAAATATCTGACGCCCGGCAATATTTATGATATCAAACGACACCTTTGACACCTATATTATTCTTCCCAATAAAGCTTTTATATCATAGAAGCATTCAAAGCGAAACGGTGGTTAATAACAATATTTTATCTGAACGCTACACTACTAAAGAGATTAATTCTATTTTTTCTAAAGAAGGAAAAATTTTGGCTGAAAGAAATTTGTGGATTGCAGTGATGAAAGCGCAAAAAGAATTAGGACTTAATATTCCTGAAGAAGACATTCAAAAATATGAAAAAGCTAAAGAAAATATTAATTTAAAATTAATTGAAGAAATTGAGAAAAAAACTAAGCATGATGTTAAGGCAAGAATTGAAGCTTTTGTAAAAGAAGCAGATGCAGGCGAACATATTCATAAAGGATTGACTAGTCGTGATTTAACAGATAACGTTGAGCAAATGCAAATAATGAATGCTTCAAAAATTGTTTTTAACAAATATGTTGCAGTGCTTAATAATTTTGTTCAGAAGTCTGAAGATTACTGCGATATTGTTCTTACTGCAAGAACTCATCACAAACCCGCGCAGTGTACTTTATTGGGAAGAAGGTTTTCTATGTGGGTAGAAGAATTAATGGGTCATTTGAAAGATTTTGAAAACTTTATTGATGAATATCCTTTAAGAGGAATTAAAGGTCCGGTTGGAACTCAATTCGACATGCTAAAGTTATTAGGCACAAAAGAAAAAGTAGATTTGTTGGAAAAAAAAATCGCAGATCAATTAGGTTTCAAAAATGTCTCAAGCTCTCCTGGCCAGGTTTATCCTAGAAGTTTAGACTTAATGCTCGTTTCAAAATTAATAGGTCTTAGTTCTTCTTGTGAGAATTTTGCTAAAACAATGCGATTAATGGCGGGATATGATTTAGTTAATGAAGGTTTTAGCGAAGGACAAACAGGCTCTAGTGCAATGCCTCATAAGATTAATACTAAAAATTGTGAAAGAATTTGCGGATTAAGCAGTTTGTTAAAAATGTATTCGGATGGCATTTCCAGAGTTAGCGGTGACCAATGGGAAGAAGGGGATGTTTCTTGCTCGGTTGTTAGAAGAGTGGTTATTCCGGATAGTTTTTACACTAGTGATGGTGTTTGTGAAACAACACTTAACGTACTAACAAATATGGGTGTTTACAAGAATACTATTAATGAAGAAGTTTCAAGATATTTGCCTTTCTTAGCAACAACAGAAATATTAATGCTGGCTATTGAAGCCGGAATCGGCAGAGAAAAAGCTCATGAAATAATAAAGAAATACTCAATAAAAGCAATAAATGAAAAAAGCGATTTTATTAAAGAACTAGCGAAAGATGAAACATTCAAACAAGTAGGTTTAAACGAAGAAAAAATAAATGAATTACTAAATGATAAAGTCCATTTTACAGGCAATGCTTCAGAACAAATACTTCAAGTAGAACAAAAAGCGCAATACTTCTTAGAAAAATACAAAACAGCAACGAGTTATAAAGGGAAAGAGATAGTTTGATTTTTTAATCACATTTTCCGTGCTGCTACAAACAGTTTATCAAATGGAAATTCTGTTTTCTTATCTGATTCTCTTAGGCCGGTCCATAATACTTTAAACTTTGCTTTGTTTAAGTATTTCCTAATCTCGTTTTCATTAATTAAATTAATAAATAATTTTACTTGTTTTTGGTAAACAACATCATAAAAACCATCTTTTTGTTTTTTTGAAGTTGGTTTTTGCAAGCTAAAATAAACGTAACCTTTGAACTTTAGTACTTTGTGTATTTGTTTTAGAACTTTGACTATATCTTGTTCAGGAATGTGAATTAATGAGTAATTTGCAAATACTGCGTCAAAACTTTTAGGAGGAAATTTTAGATTCGTTATATTCATGAGTTGAATATTCAAATCAGGATAATGTTCTTTTGCAATTTTAACCATTTTCTTGGAAAGATCTATGGCCGTGACTTTTAACAAGTGTTTAGTGCCCATTTCATGAGAAAGCTCTCCAGTTCCTGCGCCTATGTCAAGAACGTTTTGGTTTGGTTCGAGCAAAGCTAGAAATTTTTCTATAAAACGATGATCATGCTCTGCAGATTTTACTTTTGTTTTATGCAATCTAGCAATAATATCATACGCTTTTTTAACCTTAGAAATAATATCTTTACTATTCATCATTACCGCCTTTAAATAACATAACTTTCAAATTCTTTACTTACTTCTTTTGCGTAATTTAGTTTGTCTTCGCTGCTTGCGTAAATTGTGAATAGAACATCGCCTTTTTTTACTACATCTCCGATGTGTTTGTAAATAAATAATCCTGTGCTTTTGTCTAATGGTGCTCCTGCCATTCTTGCTATTTTTGATATTGCTTTGTTGTCAATGTCTTTTATTCTTCCTGCTTTGTTACTTTTGAAATCAAAGGTGTATTTTGCTGGTTTTAATTTTTTAATGTCCGGTGTTGGTCCTCCTTGTGCTTTGACCATTCTAACAAATGCTTTGTATGCTTGCCCTGATTTTAGTATTTCTTCAGCAATTTTTCTTCCTTCGCCTTTTTTTGTTTTTCCTATAAGATCAAAAACTAATCCTGCCATGTCAATGCTTTTTTCCATTAAGTCTTTAGGTGCATCAGGATGATTTTGCATTACTTTCAAACAATCAATAGCTTCCAGAACAGGTCCTATTCCATTACCTATTGGTTCTTCAGATCTTGTTATCCAAACTGAAACTTTTATGCCTAATTTACCACATAAGTATTCAAAATCTCTTTTTAGTTTTTTAGCTTCTTTTGGATTTTTTATTTTAGTATCTCGTCCATAAGGAATTTCTGTTAATAAGTGTGTTGCGCCAACGCTTTTTTTCTTTGCGAGAATTGATGCAAGCATTTGTCCTAAAGGATCTATACTTAACGGGCTTTCTATTCTTATTATTTTTTCATCAGCGGGAGCTAAATTTATTGAGCCTCCCCACAAAATAAATCCTCCAACTTTTTTGAGAACTTTTTTTAGTTCGCTGAGAGATATGTTAACTGGACAAAATACTTCCATTGTATCAGCAGTTCCTGCTGGAGAAGTTATTGCTCGACTGCTTGTTTTTGGCATTAATATTCCCGCGGCAACAACGATTGGAGTAGCAATTAAGGTTGTTCTATTTCCTGGAACTCCTCCGATTGAATGCAAGTCAGCAACAATTTTGCTTTTGTGCTTTAATATATTTCCTGTTGCAATCATTGCTTTAGTTAAGTCTAGCGTTTCTTTCATCGACATGCCTAAAGTGTAGTTTGCGGTTACATAGCTCGTTAATTCTATTGTTGATAAGTTGTCTTTAACAATATCATCAACTAATTGTAGTGTTTCTTCATAGCTGAGTTCTTTTCCATCAATTTTTTTCTTTATGGCTTGTATTGATTTTGGTTTTGAAGTTAAGTGAACACAGACATGAGCATTATTTTTTGCTTTTAGTGCACTGAGAACTTCTTCAAATAGTCCTATGCTTCCTTTAGGAATTGTTTTTTCGCTTTCAGCAATGTTCGCAATAGCAGTTGTAGATCTATTTTTGTAGTCTATACTAATACGGTCCATAGGATGAATGTCTAAAAATTTTGCATCATTGTGATTAATAAGAACTACCTTAGAATCTCCTGTTGATATATCAACATCTTTTACTTTTAGGAAGCATTTCATTTTTCACAATATCTTTCTCGTTCATACATTTCAAACAAAACTTGAGTAAGTGCTAATACTATTGGTCCAAAAATAAAGCCTAGAACACCAAAAAACATTAGTCCTCCGATTACTCCTACAAAAATTATCAATGCATTAACTTTTGCGCCTGAACCTATAATAAATGGTTTGATAAAATTGTCAATTAATGATATACTCAATGCAAATATTGCTAAAATTACCCAATAACCCGGATTAACGTTTCCGGCCGCTGATTGAACAAGCACATAATAGAGCACTGATGGAACCCAAACAATCCAAGCACCTAAATAAGGAATTAATGCAGTGAAACCTATAAGTATTGATACAAATAAGGCATTAGGAAATCTTAAAATAGAAAAACCTATGCCTGCATAAACTGCTTGAATTAGAGCAACTAAAATTGAACCATAAACAACCGCGTAAGTAACTCCGTATGCTTTGGTAAATAATTCTTCTTGATGATGCTCTTTTAATGGAAGTAACCTGATTAATCTTTGACTTAAGTATTTTCCATCTCTTAAAAAATAAAAAGTTGCTAATATTGAAATAATCAAGTTAAATAGTATGCTTGGAACGGTTAATAAAATGTCAATCATCAATGCAGTTGCATGATTAATTATTTGTTCAGAAACATTTGTAATATAATTCTTAACTTTTTCAGTTCTCAACCATTTATTGATGTTATTATTAACTTTGCAAATGGTAGAAATAGTATCCTCACATTCAATGCCAAAAATATTACCTTCAAGAAGTCTTTTTCTAATGTCATTATACAAATTATCTGATTGCTCAAAAACTGATTGTCTAGTAACGTGACTTAAAACGTAAACAAAAGGAGCGGTTAAAAAGACAAATAACAAAAGAGTAATTATTATTGCTCTGAAAGTTTCATTTGCAATAATTCTTTTAAGAAAATCATAAACCGGATGGACAGCAAAAGCTAACAAAATACCTGATAGTATTGCACTAAAAAAAGGATAAATAACATTATAACTAACATAAATAAATCCAATTAATAATAACAAAAAAATGTAAGAAGGATACGAATTACCATTTAGAATCCCACCATTAACTACCTCTTTAGCCTTCTTCTTTACCATACGCCTCTTTTTCTAGGAGTTATATGATAGGCTCTGTTTTTATACTTTTCTAAAAAATTTTTTAAAAACTGCGGTTTTAAAAAATTAAGAAAAAGAAAAAGTATAAATATTACCCCAAAAACTCAACTAAATATGAAACATAAAACAATTAAAACTCTTTACTGGGTTTTCACTATTTTAATCTCATTAGGAATGTTATTTTCAGGAGTATCTAGTTTAATGCTCACTGAACAAGGAAAAGAAATTATGACACACTTAGGATATCCTTTGTATCTTAACATTATATTAGGAATTGCAAAAATCTTAGGAGTTATTGCATTATTACAATGGAAATTTGAAACTATTAAAGAATGGGCTTACGCGGGTTTTACTATTGACTTTATAGGAGCATCCGCTTCATATCTTTTTTCAGGTGATGGAATACTAATGGCACTTATACCAGTAATATTTCTTGCAGTATTGTTCGCTTCGTATATTTTCTGGAAAAAAACCTAAATTTTTCAACCAAGTATTTTTCTTAATTCTTTTGCAGCAACATTTACATCACCATTAGTGTTTACTTTTATTGCTCCATGAATTTTTGCAAGATTTTCATATTTTGTACACAAAATCTCTAAAAATTGCCTGTTTCCAGTTATTGCTTGAGAATCTCTATCTCTTTTCAAAGATTCATCAACTGAGCAGTCACATAAGATTATTTTATCTGTGCTTTGAATTAAGTTATTGAGAAGATTTTCCTGCTTTTCAAGGGTGTTTTTGTTGATAAATCCCATCTCGAACAAAGCCTGAGCAAAAGCAATTCTATCAAAAGCGCCTCGGTGAAAAACGTGATTATTACCATCTTTTAATGCAATTTTTATTCTATTTGCTAATTGCTCAGCATACCATAAGTTGTAATTATTATGATCTGATCTGGAATAGGAATTTTCATCAAAGAACTCTTCATGTATCACAAAAGAACCACTTAACTGCGCATTTTTCACAATTGTTGATTTTCCACTCCTTGGCAAGCCAGTTAATTCTATTATCACATTTTTTAGCATAAAGAACAAGTATAAAATACTTCTTTTTTGAGTGTGCTTTGAAAAAACTAGACTCTTTTTTTATTGACTGTTATTGCCGCCAAAAACAGTGAATAAATCATTAAGCACACAATTAAAGGGGCTGAAACTGAGAAAATTTTAGTGCTAAAACGCTCAGAAATCAGCATAAATCAAAAATATATCAAAAGGATAAGTTAACAAATAAAAAGAAAAAAAATAAAGACTTATTTAAAGTCTTTTTAGGAAATCTTTTACTAGTCCTTTAGCTTCATCCTTCATTGCTAGTCCAAAACCTATTCCTAATGCTAAAGCTAATGCTAGCATTATTCCGCTTAATACGATGAATAAGCTGTTTTCTACTAATGAAATGTCTAAGCCTACTTGTCTTAGTACTACTAGTGCTGTTACTACTAAAACTATTACTTTAACAAAGTCAGCAACTAGTGAAGCAGATTTAGCTTTTGTTTCAACAATTTTTTCTTTAACATAGCTTGCTGCAATTACTCCGAAAAGTCCTACTAAGCTAGCACCAATAAGTGTTGGTACCCAAGCAGCAACAACTTTTAAGAAAGAAGCCAATGTTGGCCATTTTACTGCATCAGCAGCTGGCAACAAGAACAATGCAAATGTGTACCATTTTGCGACTAAAGAAAACACAAACTCTAAACTGACGTTGCCGATCGATTTGTGAAGGTTTGTTTTTCTGACAGTATACTCGTCAAATTTTAACCTTTCTAACAAATTACTTACAACCCACTCAACTAATAACGCCACTAAATAACCCACTAATAAAATAACTAATGCACCAACCACTTGCGGGAAAGCCTCTATTGCGCTTTTTCCCAATTGTACAAATACTTTTTGCAAAGCATTTAAAACTGCTAATACCATGTCTAATACACCTCTTTTTTTCTTTTTTTAACTATTTAGTACATTATTAGCGTTTTAGTTTAAAAACTTTTGCATGAAAACGAAACAACTATTTAGTAGTAAAATACCTAAACATTTAAATATAGTGCCTAATAATTCAGCAACAATATGACTGAACAAGCTATCGAAAACTTTTTGTATCAAACTTTTGGCTACGGAAGAGTTAGAGATTTTATTGATAGCGATAAGAGCGATAAATCTCTAAAAAGCGCTTTAGAAGGAACAATTCTAAGCTCATTCGGAACAAGAGCATCACCTGCAAGAGATGAAATAGATATTAATGGTGAATCAGTTCCTGCTTGGAGAAACAGCCACATAACTGTTCCTCATATTTTTTCTGCGTCACAACTCGAAGAACAGATTAAGGCAGGAAAAAGGTATCTTGATAATTTTTTGGGAAAAAATATTTTAAGACCTAAAATTCAAGAAAGACAATTTTTCTTATCTAGCTTTACAACTTTTGTTGGGTACACAAGCAAGGAAGTCCGAGAAGTAATTAGTAAAGTTCACGCAGAATATTTTCCTCAAGCAGAATATCAATTCGCAATCAAAGGAAGATATCAAGGATTTATTGAAGAAGGTGATTTTTATTTATTTACTGAAGGATCTGTTTCAAGATTTGGTGCAAAATTAATAGTAGCATCTTTCAATCTTCCGGAAAGTGTTGTAACTGAACTAAATAGAATTTCTTCAAAGTATCATAGTTCAATGATTCATCATCCTGATTTGAAAAGAAATCAAAGAAAAACTTTAAATACTTCTTAAATTAAAATAACATAAAAGAGGTATTACTATGAAGCGAAGTCATAAAAAAGATGATAATATGTTTTGGATGCTAGTTGGGTTTTCATTTGTTTTTATTTTAGTTGGTTCATTTTTAGCAGTGCAATTCTTACCTGGTGATGCAACTGGTAGAGCAGTACAAACTAAAGGAATTACTTACCAAAAAGAGTACACAACAAAAGAAACAACAACTCAGAAAACATTAACAACAAAATTACCTCAAAGCACTCAAGTACAAAAGGCTCCATTACTCAGAGAAGAACCTCTTTCAGTCACACCTTCTTCAGAAACTCCAGTTCAAAGACTTCCGCAGCCAGCACCAGGAGATCAAGATTCTGATGTTGAGTTAGTAAATCAATGCACAACTTGTGGAAAACAATATGAGTATAGAATGATGGAAGGAATTTGTGCAGGAACTTTAGATGACAGCTGGAGGTTTGAAGATGAAGGTCTTGATTTGCGTTGTATAAGATCTGATGCATACAATGATTATAGACATTCAGATGGTAATTATGTGATGAATCTAGGTGCAATAGCAAAATGTGAAGATCTTAATGCAAAGATAGTTAGTTATGGAGCAAGATGTCCTTGGACAGGAACAATGACTGTATCAGCACCTACTCATGGTGCAACTGTATTCGATGCTAATGCTTGGAGCCCTATGCCTCTCGTTCATGAAGTTGAAGCCATGTGCCAAAGCGTATCAGCATTACCTGCAGAAATAGATGATGCAATAATGCGCATTTATATTACTTGCATGAGAGAAAAAAGGAACTAGTTCAGTAATAAAAACTACCCTGCAAAGTTTTTTAACGAAAAGGATATAAATAACCCTATTTTCCATTTTTTATGACAGAAAAAGAGTACATCACAGCAAACCAGTTATTAACTGATTCTTGGAAGTTAGCTAAACAAGTTCTTGATTCTGATTACAAACCTAACTTTTTAATTGCTTTATGGCGCGGTGGAGCAACAATAGGTATTGCAGTGCAAGAATACTTAGAATTTTATGGAGTAAAAACAGATCATATTGCAATAAGAACTTCTGCTTATGAAGGAATTGGTAAGTTGAAAAAAGAAATAAAAGTTTACGGACTAGATTACTTAACTGAAAAACTAAACTCAACAGATAAAGTTCTTTTGGTCGATGATGTTTTTGATACAGGACTAACAATGAATGCAGTGCTAAATACTCTTCAAGAACGTTTAAGACAAAACATTCCTAAAAATATAAGAATTGCAACAGTCCATTACAAACCAAAAAACAACAAAACCGAAATAAAACCAAGTTATTACGTTCACGAAACAGACAAATGGCTAGTTTACCCTCATGAATTAGTAGGACTAACTGTTGAAGAATTACACAAAAATAAAAGTGGAGACATTGTAAGTTTGTTTCCGATACCATAATTATATAAGTTAAAACGTATTTTTATTTTCTTAAAATTTTTAATTTTCTCAGTTCCAGCCGCCTCAAGTTTTGTGCTTGAATAGTCTTTTATTACTTTTAGCGGCAATTACAGATGATAAACTGTCGAAGAGTTCCTGTAGTGCACGTACAAAATTTTTCTGTTATCAATTTTCGACCGCAGGTCGACAAAGTGTTCCGCCCGCTTAATCCGGTGAAGTACTTCATGTGCACAATATTAATGCGGGCGGCCAGGAGAAAGATTTCAATAATTAAAAAAGAAATTAAAGTTATTAACAGAAATTAACCTAAATTACTTCAATTGCTTTAAGCACTATCCAAACAGCAACAACACTCATGCTAGTCCAAAAGACAACATTGTATATTTTTTGTTTTTCAACCATTAGATAATATAAAACAAAAATTCTTTATAAGCTTTTCTTAGAAGATTTTCCATTTTTTTGGAAGATTTTCCAAAAAGATAAACTTTAAAAAAGAATTAATAAATAAAAAAAAAGCCAACTGAACTAGTTCAGTTGTAATTAAATAAACAACGGTGCTAGCACCAGTGTTATTGTTGCTAATAATTTTATTAGGACGTGTAATGAAGGTCCTGCTGTGTCTTTGAATGGATCTCCTACTGTGTCTCCTACAACTGTTGCTTTGTGAACGTCACTGCCTTTTCCTCCGTATGCTCCCGTTTCTACATATTTTTTAGCGTTATCCCAAGCTCCACCACTATTGTTCATTACTAGTGCTAATAATATTCCTGCAATAGTTCCTACCATTAAAAGTCCTGCAGTTGCTTCTGCTTTCAAAAGTAATCCAACAATTACTGGGAAGCTTAATGCTAAAACTCCTGGAAGAATCATATTCTTAAGAGCTCCTCTAGTTGTTATGTCAACGCATGCTGCATAATTTGGTTTAGCTTTTCCTGCAAGAATTTTTTTGTCTTTAAACTGTCTTCTTACTTCAAGAATAATGTATTCTGCAGTTTTTCCAACAGCTCTTATTGCTAGTGATGAAAACAAGAATACTAACATTGCGCCTAGCATTGCTCCAATGAATACGTCTACTTTAGCAATGTCAACAACTGAAAATACTTTTCCAGTTAAGTGCGCAACTTCATCCATGTATGCTGAGAATAACAAGAATGCAGCTAGAGCAGCTGAGCCTATTGCGTATCCTTTTGTTAAAGCTTTAGTAGTATTTCCTACTGAGTCTAATCTGTCTGTTCTTTCTCTGACTTCTTTTGATGATTTGCTCATTTCAACAATTCCGCCAGCGTTATCAGTTATTGGTCCGAAAGTATCCATTGCTAGAATGTATGCTGCAGTTGAAAGCATTCCCATTGTTGCAATAGCAGTTCCATAAAGTCCTCCGTGCTCAACACCACTCGTAACTCCGAGCCAATGTGAAAGCCATAAGCTTAATGAAATAACTATCACTGGAACGGCCGTGCTTTCTAGTCCTACTGCGAATCCAGAAATTATTGTTGTTGCTGGTCCTGAAACTCCTGATTTTGCAATTTCTTTAACTGGTCTGTACTTGTATTCTGTGTAGTATTGTGTAATGTAAACAAATACTTGTGCCATTGCAATTCCAACTAGTCCTGCACCAAAGAACCATAACCAGCTGTTTCCAAGCAACCATTTTGATGCTACACCAAATAATATTACTGCAAGAAAGCTTGAAATATAATATCCTCTGTTTAATGATTTCATTGGATCTTCATTACCTTTTCCTCTTACTGATAAAATTCCAATCATTGAAGCTACTAGACCGAAAGCTCTAGCAACTAATGGAAACAAAACTCCATTTAATCCGAAAGTAGGATATAATGCAACTCCTAAAATCATTGCCCCAATATTTTCTGCAGCAGTCGATTCAAAAAGATCAGCACCTCTACCCGCGCAATCTCCAACATTATCTCCTACAAGATCTGCAATAACTGCTGGATTTCTAGGATCATCTTCAGGAATTCCTGCTTCTACTTTTCCAACAAGATCTGCTCCCACATCAGCTGCTTTAGTATAAATTCCCCCGCCTAATTGTGCAAATAATGCTACAAAGCTTGCACCAAAACCATAACCTACAATTAAGAAAGGAGTTGTTTTAGGATCAGCACCAAACAACCAGTATAATCCTGCAACACCTATTAGTGATAATGCAACAACAATAACTCCTGAAATAGCTCCTCCACGTAAAGCAACAACTAAAGCTTCGCCAACAGATCTTCTTGCTGCGGAAGCAACTCTTATATTTGCTCTAACTGAAGTCATCATTCCTACAATTCCTGCAATTGCAGAACAAACAGCTCCCAAGAAAAAACCAACTCCAGTTTTGAAAGCTAATTCAGGTTTTCCTGAGTATAAATATACTCCAAAAATTATTAATGTAACGACAAGGGATAAAAGTCCTATTGTTGTGTATTGTCTTTTAACGAAAGCTTCAGCACCTTCTTTAATGTGGTCCGAAATTTTTTTCATTTCTGGCGTTCCAGTATCTCTTCTTAATACATCCCAAACAAGCCATGCAGAAAATAACACTGCAATAACACCAACCCCAAAAACAAGACTTAATAAAACCTCAACCATCAAAAAACCCCTCCGTTTTAATTTTAAAAATATAAAAAGCCGAATGTATATAAATTTTTTGGGAGTGTAAAAAATGTTTTTAGAAAAATTTATAAGTTGTTACTTAAAAACAAAGTTATTCTGTAAAATTATTTTTCAAAGGAGGTAAATGAAAATGGCACCATTAGAAAAAAAAGAAGCATGGAAAGAATATTTGTGTTTTGTTTTTAGAATAGTTGTTGGCTGGATGTTTTTTGAGCACGGTGCACAAAAATGGTTTGGCTGGTTCGGAGGCAAAGCAGTAGGCTCTCTAGCATCAATGTTTGGAGCTGCAGGAGTAATAGAAGTAGTCGTAGGACTAGCAGTTTTATTAGGAGTTTTCGTAAAACTAGCAGCATTAGTAGGTGGAGTAGAAATGTTAGTAGCATACTTCATGATACACTTTCCGAACGGTTGGAATCCTTTAGCTAACCAAGGAGAACTAGCACTACTTTACTTTGCAGCATTCCTAGTATTATTCGCTTGGGGCGCAGGTAAATGGAGCTTAGAAAGAGCATTAAAAGGAGACGAAACGTTTTAATCGTTTCTTTTTTTATTTTTTATTTCTTTTATTTTTAGTTTATAGTTTATTGTTTATAGCAAAGATGTGGTTAACAACTTTATTTTGTTCTTTGTATTTTTTGAAATCTTTTTCCCTTAGCCGCTCGCAATTTAGTTCGTAGTTTATAGTTTGTAGTTTACAGGACGTACTATGAACTACAAACCATAAACTATAAACCAGAAGGCGGGCGGAACACTTTGTCGACCTGCGGTCGAAAATTAATAATTGAAAAATTCTTAGCGTGCACTATAAAGATTTATCTTCTCTATTGTAATTAATATATTTTCCAGCATAGAAATATTTATTTACTTGAAAATCTGAAATATCTTCACACGGGCTATTCGGTTGCTCTTGAAAAGAGCGTGATTATAGAAAGCCTCTAGTGAGTGTTCAGCAATTACCACGGCGACTGGACTTTACCTCGCTGTACGAAGCCTGCACGAAACTATGCTTGTTTATGACGCGAAGGAGATAACCTCTAGAGTGCGTTAAAATAGGTTAAGATTAGAATTTACAAACTCGAGGAACTCTTTAGCCGAGTCCAGTGTTAAGAAAATCGGTAAGCCGATTTTCTTTGTTTTTAATTCTTTAAAACTATCTTATTAATCTTCTTTCAGGCGGTAACTCTGCATATTCTAGTAAATTACCATACTTTTCTTTTAATTCTTTGAGTGATTCAGTTCCTCCTTGACGAATATCTAAAACATATAGTCTAGATAATTCCAAATCAGAACTAGACTCTTTATCAGGAAACATTTTAGTGAGTTTGTATTCGGAAATAACTTTTTCCAAATCTAAAGCACCAACTCCTTTCTTAAACTTTACATTTGCTATGTTTGGTAGACCCATTTTTATTTTACCTCCAAAATCTTAACACGGAAACATTTTTGAATCCGCATCATACACATCGATTGACTTGATATCTTTAGGAACATCGTATCCTTTCATTTGCAGTATGCTTATTCTTATAGTGTTTGGTGCTGGTGGTTGGTAAGCTAATTCTAAAGATTTTGTGTCAGGATTATATCCGCTGTAGGTAACATCGGAAGGATGTAAACTAACTCCTACAAATAATTTATTTTTTTCTTCACTCAGAATTCTTCCTTCTAAATGAACATTATGTCTTCCGTGATATAAACAAGTTAATTCCCTACCTTCACCTGTCAAATCCATGAATGAATCAAATTTTTTTGCTGATTTCTTTTTACTCATTTTTGTTCCCCCCATTCATTAATAATATCGTCTCCTTCAAAATATTCCATTTTTGGATCACCAAAAACAGCATGAAACCAAGCTTCTTTCTTCAATGTTTCTTGCATAGTATTGTAATCATTTCTTTGACCGCTAATTAAGTAAATGATGGTTATTGGCTTGTTTGTTGGCATTGGAACTCTATAGTTCTCATCAAGCGCATATCCTAATCTTTCTACTGCACTTTTAATTACTTCACGCTTTGTGCCTTCTTTTACTTCTAACATAACTGAAACTTTATCATCTATTGACATTTTATTTTACCTCCTCAATCGTTTGTGACTTGCACTTCATTGTCTAATTCTACTGTGCGTACTAATCCTGCTAAATTTTTAGGTACTTTCACTGTTCCTTCAATCCTCTTGCTATTTTTGCCCACTACTTTTACTCCGAAAATTCTTTCAAAATCTTCTTTTTTGCTAGAAGCGACTAATGAAGAAGCACTTCTTAAGTAATTAGTCACAGTTATTTCATTACTGTATTTTTGCTTAATATCTTCTTCTGCATTGCCGAGATACATTTTAAGAGTGTCCTTGACAGCATTGTGACTTAAACCAGGAGCCATAGGAAATGACTCTAGCACGATTACGTAATTTATTGTTTCTTCAGACATTTTATTTTTCCTCCATAGAAATTTTGCTTCACAAAATTTCAATAAAACAATAAAATATTCGTTTTATCACGAATATTTTATTTCAAATGAAACGCTAATTTGTGCTGTTGTTTGAACATTTTGTGCTTGTACTGGTGTTTCTGCATTTTCTGCTGAATCCATCATTGCACTCATTCTTGCAGCGCCATAATGTCTTTGTCTTCCAACATTCTGAACTCCTTCAGAAATGTAAACGGGTCTTCCAACAACAACACCCAATGTGCTTGCTAATAATTCTGCTTTACTTCTTGCATCATTACAAGCATTAGTAAATAATTTTTTGTTTGTTTTTGCTTCTAAATCATCAGTTAATGAAAAAGAAACATTTCCCACATTATTAGCTCCTGCATTTACTACTAAATCAAGTAAATAACCCACTTGCTCTAAGTCGTTTGTGCTAACTTTTAATGTGTTTGCTACTTGGTAACCTTTTTCTACATACTTTTGTTTTTCCCAAGTTCCTATTTTTCTTGTTGAATAACTTGAAGTTTGAATTTGATTATCTTTAACTCCACTTTCACGCAAAGCATCTAAAACTCGAGTAGCTATTTCCGCGTTTGCTTTTTGTGCTGCTTTAGGATCTTTCTTTTCAGTAATGACACTAAACAAAAACTCTGCTTGATCAGGAACTACTTCTAGCTCTGCAGAACCCACAACTGAAATTACATTTTCTAAATTTTTATTTTCCATTTTTTATCGGCCTCCCGAATTTGTTTTAATTGTTTTAGTTTTTTGTATAATCGAGATAAATTCTTAAGCTTTGCTCTCGAATAATACTATTGTAAATAGAAAAAGTATGTACAATATTAATTTTCTCCACACAAAATACACAAAGTACACAATTTGTTCATAGTTAATGGTTTGGAGTTTGTAGAAAAATGTTCGATGAAGAACTTGAACAAAGAAAGAAAAATGTTTCAAAGATGTAAAAAAATAGAAACATTGACATACTGTTGAATTTCTGTGTATTTGGGAGCGTTTAAACAATCATCATTTTAATTATGGCGAATATGCCATAATATTTTAGATAATGGGCCCGGCCAGATTCGAACTGGCGACCTTCTCCATATCAAAAATGCAAGCATTTGGAACAAATACTTCGCATTTGCGTCAAAGAGACGTCATAGCCACTAGACTACGAGCCCACGACGAAAAAGAGTTATGATTTCTTTAAAAACTTTTGCAATATAAAAGAAAATAAAAAAACCTTAAAAAAACCAATTGGTTTAAATTATGATATTATTAATAACTAACTAATCTACTAAAATCTATTTAAAATATTTCGTTTTTACAAAAAATTGGTTAAGAAGCTTTATTAATCAATATATTCTTCAGTAAAGTATGGGCCAAGATCGAGATTCGAGCAGGGATTCGAGGGGTGTTGACTTAAGAAGCAAACTCGATGAAATGCAGCAATTAATTGTTGTACTGCAAGAAGAACTTGATGCATTAAAGGCTCCGCCATACTTGTGTGGAACTGTTCTGGAAATAACTAATACTGCTGCAATGATTTCTGTTGATCAACAAGGTGTTTACGAAATTCCTTCTAATAAAGAATTAAAAGAAAAAGTCAAGAAAGGTAATAAAGTTATTTTGAATCCTCTTTCAAAAGCAATTATTGGTTATTCACAATTTAACACACAACTTGGTCCAGTAGTAATTGTTGAAGAAGTAATTAATGACCGTCTTAAAGTGCAAATATGTGGAGAACCTAGAACGATATTATCTTCTTTAGCAGATATCAGAGCAGGCGATGAAGTTGTACTTGATTCTTCAAAGCTTATGGCTGTAGAAAAATTATCTAGAAAGAAATCAAAATTTTTCTTAGAAGAAGTTCCCGAAACACCTTGGGATAGTATTGGTGGTTTGGAAGAAACAATTGAAACTATAAAAGAAGAAATCGTTAACCCTTTCGTTCATAAAGAAATATTTGCAAAGTATGGAAGAAAACCAGCAAAAGGAATATTATTATACGGTCCTCCAGGATGCGGAAAAACATTACTAGCAAAATCAATAGCATACAATTTATCCGCAATTTCAAAAAATGGCAAAGATGATGTTAAAGGTTATTTTATCAAAGTCAACGGGCCTGAAATTTTAGACAAATGGTTGGGTAATTCTGAAGCAAACATCAGAAAAATATATGAATCCGCAAGAGAAGCAGCTAGAGAAAGTGAAAGCCCAGTAGTAGTTTTTGTTGATGAAGCAGAAGCAGTCCTAAAAACAAGAGGTAGCGGAATATCCACAGATGTTTATGATTCAATTGTTCCTCAATTCTTATCCGAGATGGATGGCATGACTGAAAACAATAACATAATTACAATTCTAGCAACAAACAGAGAAGATATTATTGATCCTGCAGTTCTCAGAGATGGAAGAGTTGATAAGAAAATAAAAGTCTCAAGACCAAACAAAGAAGGAACAAAAGAAATATTTGAAATTTATTTAAAAGATAAACCACTGAGAGAAAAAAAATGTAAAACAAAAGAATTAGCAGAAAAACTAGCAGAAGAAATTCACGATGAAGAAAATGTTCTTTACAACATCTTAATACCACAAGGACAAGCAAATCAACAATTTTTGTACAAGCATGTAGTTAGTGGTGCAATGATTAAAGGAATAGTTGACAGAGCAGTAACTTACGCAATAAAAAGAGAAATAGCTGGAGAAAAAGCAGGTATTTCTTCAGATGACTTAAGCAAGGCATTACAAGAATCGTTTGTTGATGCTTCACAAATAACACAATCGTTAGTAAAAGATGATTGGGAAACGGTTTTTGGAGCAAGAGGAAAACAATTTCACGAAGCATACAAACAAGGAATAATAATATTAGAAAATGCATTAAAATAAACAAAATTTGGAGGTATAATAAAATGGGAGCAAGAAAAACAAAAAAAGCTGAACAAGAACAAAATAAACAAATAACAAGCCAAGATCAACCAACCACAGAAATACCTACAGTAGTAAGTGCACGCACAGGATTAACACCTGCAGACGATGCTGTTATGAGAACATTGCCAAGCAATTATCAAGGCAAAACTATTAACGATGCAATCAATTACTTACTTCGACAAGATGAATTAAAAGAAGACGAAATGCCTCTAGTAAAAAGCATAAAGAAAGAATTAGGTGCAGAAAATTTTGTTGCAGTAGTCAATGGAAAAAACGCAGAACTAAACGATGCGGTACTGAATTATTTAGTAGAAAAAGAACATAAATTACCAAACGGAGAAGTAAAAAAATACAATCTTCTTGAAATAGAAATATCAAAAGTCCAAGAAGGAGGATTTAGTTCACAGTTTACAGTTTGGGGTTTATAATACTAAAATCAGAGCAGGCATCAAAGGGATATCGGCCCTCTTACACCCGTAATGTTTGACTTCAAGTGATTACGCGCACTGGAAAAACAATTTACTAATTTATTAGCTGCAACAGAAAGCGATCGCGCATTAACAATCAAATTTATGATCATGGAATTTCAAAAAGGATCAAAAGTAGTTACTGTAAGAAATTTAGGCCCAGAAAATTATAATGATCGAGGAACTGAAGAGCACTATTATTATAGAGATGCTTATAACATACACCAAACTCCTCTGAAGAGTAAAGGCGTTGTTACTCGTGTTGAAGGAGCCATTGTTTGGGTAAAAATTGATGATAAAGGACAAGAATATCGATTTCGCCACAATGAATTAGACATTTTGCAAGCTGAAAAAACTAATTTAAACTTAAATAATTTCAAGCCTTTACCTTCTTACGTGTTTGATTTAGCTTCTAAAATGCCTGTTTTTATATTGAATGATAGACTATATATTTTAGGCGAAGCTCAGGAAAATTTAAAAGAAAACTTTTTTCAAACAACAGAAAAAAGAAAAAAAACAGTACACGGCATTGTTGAGTCAGGTTCCTTGAAATCTTTAGAAGAGTTAGCCGAAAGTCATTTTTCAGAAGAATTTGAAAAGTTTCAGAATAAATATATTCAAGAAGTAATCAAAGAAAAAGAAGAAAGTTCAGAAAGAAAAGAAAACTATAAAATAGTTGATTTTATTATCAACAAAGTTTTTCCTTATTTGAGAACTGCCTCAGGCGATAATTCAAAAATTAATGAATTGTTTGGCGTGAAAGAAACTGAAAAAGAAATACAGAAAGAATCTGAATTAAAAAATGAAGATCAAAATAAAAATGAAGATTTTATTTCCCAAATCATAGCAAACATAGAGAATGAGAAATTTTCTGAAAACAAAAAAAAGAAAAAAAAACAAAAAGTAAAAAAATTAGACCTCATTCTAGGATATGATCCTGATTTAGAAGTTGACAGGAGGGATTTACCTAAAAATTACAGTTTTGAATCACTATTGGGAAAAGTATTGAATGGCAGGAATGTTGCAATAATTAATAATACAGTCTACCATTTGACAAAAAGCAGTAAAGCTAAAAAAAGCCAAGTATTGAACTTTTCAGGAACTGATTATTTTTTAGTCACTCCGATGCCTGTTCAAGAATTAAAAAATAAATGTTATTTTGAACTTTCAAAGAAAGTAAGGATTAAAACATTAAAAACAAAAGCAGCCAATGATAAAAAAATAAGAGATCTTTTAGAAAATAATTCGAACCTGGAAAGTTTAGTAAATAAAAAAGAACATTGGGAAGAAGATTTTGGTTTTATTAAAGAAGATGGCAGTTATTCTGTATTTTTGCAAGTTCCAAAACATGTTTTGAAAATGCCTGAGGATTATAAATTTTATTACGAATATCCTGATGATTATAACCACGAAGCAAAAAAAAATAATCGAAATAGGTACTACCAATTTGAGGAAGTACGAGTTGCTGTACAATTGTTTATCGAACAAGGAAAAATTAAGTATAACCACCCGATCACAATTGAAAGTTATTCACATCCATTCGCTTACACAAATAGAAGCATATGTTTAGGCCAGTATAATTATTATGAATTAAATCATTTAGAGTCAGGTCTTGCTGTTGCAACTCTCTTAAAAGATACAAAAAGAACACTACTCAGCGGGTATAAGAGCGGGGAGACAAAACCAGTAAATCCATTAGAAAAATTTGGACATAGAAAGATCTCTCTCGATGAGGTAAAAAAAAGAAATTTACCAATTACGAATATTAATTTAAGAGGAAAAAAATGAAGATCAAAGAAGGATCACGAGTAGTAATAACAAAGAATCTCGGCCCTGAAAATGAATACACTCACAGGTATAGTAATGAGTACTATTATGAATCAGATACACTAACAATCCCTTTGAAAAGCAAAGGAATAGTTACTACTGTTGATGATGAAGACATCTGGGTAAAATTCAAGGGAGATGATGAAGAATATCGTTTTCACAGAAAAGAATTAAAATTATTTGAACAAACAACAGATTTTAAACCCTCATCTTATTACTTATTCAGTTTGGCCTCTCAAACACCCGTTTTTATACTAAATGATCGCCTATATGTTTTAGGAGAAGCACAAAGTGAATTAGAAAAAAATTTCTTTCAAACAACAAGAATCGGTAAACAGAACAAATTCAGTCTTGTTGAATCCGCGTCTCTAAAATCTTTAGAAGAATTATCAGAAAGCCACTTCTCTGAAGAATACGAAAAAGTGCGGAATGATTACCTCAAGGAAGTTGTTGAAAATCTTGAAGAAAAAGAAGATGGAAATCAAGAAACTGAAGAGGACTACATATTAGTAAATTTTATTGTTAACAAAGTTTTCCCACACTTAAGACAAGGAGAAATCGATAGCTCTAAAATAAACAAGTTATTGGGCGTTAAAAATGTTCAAGATCAAGGAGAGTTAGTTTCAGAATTTTCGACAGAAAATTCTGCTCATGAAAGAAAAAGAGAATCGTTCTTTTCAAAATTAATACAAAAAATAGAAAAAGAAAAAATTCCAGTAAAGAAAGAGAAAAAAAGAAAAGAAAAAAAAGTAGATCAAAAATTAAACATGATTTTTGGGTACGAACCCGATCTTGAAGTTGATGTGGCCAGTTTGCCAAAAAATTATGAACCGGAATCAATTTTCGGAAGATTACTTGAAGGCAGAAATATTGCAATAATCGATAATCAAGTTTATTATTTGGCAGAAAACAAAGAAGCAGACCTAGAAAAAATCTTAAATTTTGAAGGGAAAAATTATTCTTTAGTTTCTCCTGTATCTATCGACGAAGTAAAAAATAAGTTTTATTTTGAGCTCTCAAAAAAAATAAGAATTGAAACAATCAGAAATAAAGCTGCAAATGACAAAAGAATAAGAGAGTTCTTAGAAAATAATTCAAACTTAGAAAGCTTAGTGAGAAAGGAAGAATATAAAGAGGAAGATTTTGGTTTTATAAGAGAAGATTATGGTGAGTATAATGTATTCTTGCAAGTTCCTAAACATGTTTTAAAAATGCCAGACGATTATGTGTTTGAAGAGTATGACTATTATGACGACGATGATGACTATGATGAAGAAAGAAAATCAAGAAAGAAAACAAAGAAAAAAGACAGATATTATCTTTTTGATAAAGTAAGAGTTGCTGTCAAATTATTTGTTGAAGATGGAGAGATTGCGTACAATAATGAATCATTCACAATTGAAGAAGATTATTCAGATCCATTTTGTGATAGAGAGGTATGTTTAGGAGACTACAATTATTCTCAACTAGCTCAGCTAGAACCAGGATTAGCAGTTGCTAAATTCTTAAAAGACACAAGAAGAACAATTCTCAGCGGATATGTTAGTGGCAATACAGCGCCAAGAACAGCTTTGGAAAATTTTGAGGGGAACAGAATAACCCCGTCACAAATCAAAAAAAGAAATTTACCAATTACAAATATTAATTTGGGAGGATAAAAATGAGCATAAATGATTTAGATAAATTATTAGAACAAACAGAAAGTAATGAAAACACAGTAAAACAGGCGAGAAATCCAATTTCGCAAGTTTACATAACAAAAGGAGCATTAAACAAAGCATACACTTATGCAGAACTTGTTTGTGATGTTTTAGGAGATAGTTTAGAATGTTACGGATTTTTAATTACGCCTAAAGAAAGCAAAGATAGAGTTGCAAGAGATGTTTATTTGGCTCCAAACCAAATAGTGAGTGGCGCTGATGTAACAATTGAAGGTGAAGATGTTATTAGAGCAGGTAGAGAAATTGATGCTTCCGGTTACAAAGTTTTAGGCTGGTGGCATAGTCATGCTAATTTTAATACGTTCCACTCTGGAACAGATGATAAAAATATGATAACTGTATTAAATGAACTTGCGCCTACAAATTATATTACAGTTCGCAAGAAAACACCCATTTTAGGAGAAGGATTGAAAGTTAGGAGAAGAAAAAATAATTTAGTAATAAGTGGAAAAGATAGTAAAAAAAGAATCATTATTGGAATGCCCGAAGGAATATTAAGACCAGAAGGAACACTTGATTCAAAAATATTATCAGACATTCAAAACCTTCAGTTGTCAACTCCGGCAAGAATTGGTTTTGCTTACAGCGTTGTTGTTAATGCAATAAGAGGCGAACCTTACTGCGAACTTGCAACAAAAGAATTCTGCCATTCATGTTATGAAGGTGAAGAAAAAAGCAGAGAAGCTAATTTGAGAGTTGTTGAAGGGGATTTAATATTAAACGAGAAAGATATGAGAGAAGAAATAGAGGAAAAAGTAAGTAAATTCAGCCCAGTTTTCAAAGTTGGAAAAAACTTTGGAAAGAACAGAAGAGGCAAAAAAAGCAAAAAAACTTTTTTTTCAGGCTGGCCTTGGGAGTCAGGACCACTCTTCGTTGATTGATTGAAATGGTAAAAACAAAACAAAAGACAAAAGCAAAGAACAAAGAAGAAACCGGCTTAGTTATTAACAGATATGACCGTCAAGAATTAATTAAAGATTGGGATCAAAACAAACTAAGAAAAGCAAGTATTGCAGTAATAGGTTCAGGACCTTTAGCAAATTTTACCACAGCATCCCTTGTAAGTTTAGGTTTTGGAACTGTAGAGTTATATGACAATGATAACACTGAAAATTTATCTCAAGGAGAATTCTTGTTGAATTTAGATGAGAACAAATACTCAAAAGTAGAAACATTAGAAGAAGTTCTATCAAAAATTAATCCATTAGTAAATGTTAAAGGAATTCATGCAAAAATAAATAATTCGGTGCTTGCAGAATTATTAGGAAATCCAGATGTAATAATTGATACAACAAACGATCCACAAACAAAACAAACCGTATTAGAATACGCTCAAAAAAATAAGATTCCTTTAATTTCTGCATCTGCAGATTCAATAAAGGGGGAACTTATCACAAAAATACCAAATAAAAAGAATGAAAACAACAAATTGTTGGAAGAATATGTGGGAAAAACTCAAAGTCCGATAATTAGTGAAGTTCTTGGAGGAGTAATAACTGAAGAAGTTAGAAAAATAGTTATGCCTTTTGATAAGGACGACACTCCTGCACAATACTTGTTTTATTCAACTGCATCGCCAACCAGGTTTTCAAAAAAAGAAGAAGTTTCTATAAAAGAAACTTCTTTGAAAGAAAAAAAAGTACTGGTTGTTGGTGCTGGCGCCTTAGGAAATTTCGTAAGTTTAGGTCTAGCATTAGCAGACATAGGAAAAATAGAAATTTTAGATTTTGATACTGTAGAATCAACAAACCTTAACAGACAACTGCTATTCTATGACTCAGTAGGACAGAAGAAGTCTAAAGCATTAGCATCAAAACTTCAAGAAATAAATCCTGAAATAAAAGTTAAAGGCATCGACGGAAAATTAGATGAGGATTATGAAGAACATTTCAAAAATAATCCTCCGGACTTAATTATTGATTGTGTTGACAGTTTTGGAACAAGAGCGTTAGTTAATTATTTTGCAGTTAAGTACAAAATACCTCTAATCAGCGGAGGAACAAATCCTTCCGCAGGGCAAGTAGTTGTTTACAAACCCGGAGAAAGTGCTTGTTTAGACTGCAAATTAAGCGTTGATAAAGCATTAGCTAAAGAAAAAACATCCCATAGTTGTATTCATGCGTCACAACCTAGTGTAATCATGACTAACCAAATAATGGGCGGATTAATGGTTGCAGAAGCTAGAGCTGTTTTATCACCTGAAAATTACGGACCAATTGCTAAAAAAATGATAAGATATGACTCAACTAGTGATTTCAGATGGGGTCTTTCAGGTAACGACGCAGCATGTGAATGTAACAGAGGAAGCATGAAAAGTTGGATGAAAGAAATAATTGACAAACACACGAAATAGTTTATAGTTCATGGTTTAAAGTTTATAGTCTTTGACAAAGGGTTTATAGTGGTATCAAATGGTTGAATTCAAAAAAGGTTTGGAAGTAGTCATTGTTAAAAGTCTTGCCAGTAAAAATAGGAATGATCCTGGTAGAAGTTATCAGTATTATTATGCAAGTACTGGCGACATTAATGGGATTCCTTTGAATTCTGAGGGAGTTATTACAAACACTAAAGAAGATATGATTTGGGTAAAAATTAAAGAAAAAGTATATTTATTTAACAAAGAGGAATTAAAAATTTCAGAAAATAACAAAAATAAAATGAATATTTCTGAAGTTTCAACAAACAATTCTTTGCATTCTTATGTTTTTAGTCTTGCTACAAAAACTCCTGTTTTTGTAATAAACGATCGCTTATATGTTTTAGGGGAAGAAGGAAATAACTTAGAACAAGATTTCTTTCAAACAACAAAACAAGGAAAAAAGACAACACATAAATTAGTCGAGTCTGCTTCCTTAAATTCTTTAGAAGAATTAGCCGAAACTCATTTTTTTAAAGAATTTGAAGAATTTAGAAATAATTATTTTAAAAAAGTCATTAATGAAATAGAAGGAACTAAAGTTTCAGAAAATTATCCTTATGAGCAAAATGTCAAATTGGTTGATTTTATAGTTAACAAAGTTTTTCCTCATTTGAGAAATAAGGAGCAAAATGATGAAAAACTGGAAAATATTTTAGGCATAAAAAGAGTAAAAAATAATATATCTGAAGTAAAAGAAAACTATGTTAGAAACGAATCTCTCTTCATAACAGAACTTATAAAAAAAGTAAGCCAACAAAAATTTCAAACAAAAAAAAATAAAAAAAGAAAAACAACAAAACTAGATTTTATTTTAGGATTTGACCAAAACTCAAATGTTGATGTTAGCAAATTCCCTGAAGATTATAAACCTAACTCAATATTGGGAAAAGTTTTAGAGGGCAGAAATGTTGCAATAATAAATAATGAGATTTATGCTCTGATTAAAACAGAAAATAATGGTGATCAATCAATAAACATTTCAGAAACAAATTATTCTTTAGTTTCTCCAATATCTTTAGATTTAGTAAAAGCCAAATTTTCTTTCGAGCTCGAAAGAAAATTAATGCTAGAAACATTAAAAGTGAAAGTTGCTGAAAGTAAAAAAGTAAACGAGATCTTAGGAAGAGACTCAAAAATAAAAGAATTATTAGAGAAAACTATTTATGAAGAAGAAGACTTTGGTTTTATGAAAGAAGGAAATCATTATTATGTTTTTTTGAAAGTCCCAGAACATGTATTAAAAATGCCCGATGACTATGTTTATTTCAACGGCCAAAGAAACAAAGATAAAAATAAGTATTACAGATTTGGTGAAACAAAAATAGGAGTAAGAATATTTTTTGATGGACTTAATACATCTGAAGGCCAACCGAGATTACTTGATAACTACACTCACCCTTTTACTGGTGGAATGAACCAGCATGTTTGTTTAGGCAATTACAATTACACGGCAACCTATATGTTAGAACAAGGATTAAATGTTGTAACACTATTAAAAGATACAAGAAGAACAATGCTTAGTGGTTACGTAAGTGGAGGTACAAAACCGATCAATCCACTTGAAAGATTTGAACATAAAAGAATAAGTTTAGAAGAAATTAAAAAACTAAAACTTCCAATAACAAACATTAACTTAAAAAAAAACAAACCCAAAAAATAGTATAAAAAAAATTATTCAAGTGCACATACAGAACTCTTTAACTTTTTATGGATTCATGATGCTGCCGCCACCCTCGGCAAAGAACTCTGCATGCACACTCTGCACGGCGGCCTGAGCTGAGAAAATTTTAGTCTGCATAATTTACAATCGCCAGTAGCTCTTTGGTGCAATTTCAGTTTCTCAATCTGAGCACGTTATCTATTTGTCGAGCAGAATTCCTTAAATCCTCAAATGTTTGCTCAAAATCTTTTTTTAAGTGATCGAGTAAGGATTCAAGACTTGGATCTCTCAAATAATACTTGTTTCTTTGCTGCATTATTAGTCCCGATTCCATTAATTTGTTTAAATGATGAACAACAGTACCCCTTGTTAGGCTAGTTCTTTCAGCAATTTCATCACTCGACAAACCAAGACCTTCCCTGGCTACTTTTAGTAGTTCAATAAATATCCTAAAACAACTTTTATCTTTATCTCTTAAATGAAATAAGCCTAAACTATCACCAAACCATTGAAGAACATCATTAAAAGTAGGCTCAACAGGCTTAGTAATTTTTATAATCGTTATCCTTTTTTGAATTATCATAGTGGGTAACCAACACAAGTACTGGCATCGCAAAGACATCATTTGACATCACAAACTTTACCGGGTGCAAAAAAGCAAGCTTTTTGCACAAAAAATCCGTAGATTTTTTTGTGTCAAATGGCAACTGAGCGCTTGCCAATTAATTCTTTTAATTCGGACTCAGATATTTAAATGTTTCCTAAAAAAATACCAAAGCTTTATATATTAGTAGCGTTTAACCTTGTTTTAGTTGATTTAAGATCAACAGGAATGAACGATGATATTTGGACAAAAAGACAAAACAACAACAGAAAATCAAAAAACTGACGAAACTATACCAGAGGAGAAAAAACAAGAGGATCTTGTTTTTTCTTTAAAGCAACAATTAGCTAAAAGTGAAGAAACAATAAAAGATTACGTAGACCACTTAAAAAGATTACAAGCAGAATTCGAGAATTACATTAAAAGAGTAGAAAAAGAAAGAACAGATTTCAAAAAATTTTCATCGGAAAAAATTATACTAAAAATACTATTAATAATTGACGACCTTGAAAGAGCGTTAAAAGAATTTGCAAAAGAACAAATTCCTCAAGAAGTAATGCAAGGAATGCAAATGATATTCAAAAACATGCACAAAATAATAGAAGAAGAAGGAGTTAAAGAAATAAAAGCAACAAACCAAAAATTTGACCCGCACAAACATGAAGTATTGCTCGTCGAGTGCAACGGCAAATGTGAGGATAATATTGTATTAGAAGAATTACAAAAAGGATACATGCTTGGTGACAAAGTCATCAGGTATGCAAAAGTAAAAATCAATAAACAAAAAACAAATCAGGGAGGAAACTAAAATGAGCAAAATAATAGGAATCGATTTAGGAACAAGCAACAGCGCAGCAGCTGTACTTGAAGGAGGAAAACCAAAAATAGTGCCAAGCGCAGAAGGCGCATCACTATACGGAAAAGCATTTCCATCAGTAGTGGCATTTACTAAAGACGGACAAATGCTAGTTGGAGAACCAGCAAAAAGACAAGCAGTAAGCAACCCAGAAGGAACAGTAATGGCTGCAAAAAGAAAAATGGGCACTGGTTTTAAGTATCAAATTCATGGTAAAGAATTTACACCACAACAAATATCTGCATTTATTTTACAAAAAATAAAGAAAGACTCAGAAGCATTCTTAGGAGAAACAGTAGACAAAGCAGTAGTAACAGTACCAGCATACTTTAATGATGATCAAAGACAAGCAACAAAAGACGCAGGAGTGATTGCAGGACTAGAAATCATAAGAATAATCAACGAACCAACAGCAGCAGCACTAGCTTATGGTTTAGATAAAGGAACTAAAGAACAAAGAGTGTTAGTTTTTGATTTTGGCGGTGGAACATTAGACGTAACAATAATGGAATTTGGCGACGGAGTATTTGAAGTAAAAAGTACTTCAGGAGACACAGAATTAGGCGGAACAGACATGGACAAAGCAGTAATAAATTATGTCGTTAAAACATTCAAAGACCAAACTGGCGTTGATGTAAGCAATGATAGTGTAGCAATGGAAAGAATAAGAGAAGCTGCTGAAAAAGCAAAAATAGAATTATCAACAGTTGTAACAACAGACTTGAACTTACCATTCCTTACAGCAACAAACGCAGGACCAAAACACTTACACATGACATTAACAAGAGCAAAACTAGAAGAATTAGTAGGAGACTTAGTAATAAGATGTAAAAAAAGTGTTGATCAAGCATTAAAGGATGCAAAATTAACACCTAAAGAAATAGAAAAAGTAATTCTAGTAGGCGGACCAACAAGAATGCCTCTAGTACAAAAAAAAGTAGAAGAATGGGTTGGAAAAAAAGTAGAACATGGAGTAGACCCAATGGAATGTGTAGCAGCAGGAGCATCAGTACAAGCAGGAGTACTAGCAGGAGAAGTAAAAGACATTTTACTCCTGGATGTCACACCGTTATCCCTGGGGATCGAAACATTAGGGGGCGTCTTCACTAAATTAATTGAAAGAAACACAACCATTCCAACAAAGAAATCACAAATATTCAGCACAGCAGCAGACAATCAAACAGCAGTAACAATAAGAGTAGGACAAGGAGAAAGAGCAATGTATCCTGACAACAAACAATTAGGACAATTTGATTTATTAGGAATACCCGCAGCACCTAGAGGAATTCCACAAATAGAAGTAACATTTGACATAGACTCTAACGGAATCTTGCACGTAAAAGCAAAAGACCAAGGAACTAGTAAAGAACAAAGCATCAGAATAACAGCACCAAACAAACTCGATGAAAAAGAAGTAGAAAAAATGAGAAAAGAAGCAGAACAATACGCTGCAGAAGACGAAAAGAAAAAGAAAGAAATAGAAACAATCAATGAAGCAGACACACTAGCGTACTCAACAGAAAAAACAATGAAAGATTTCGAAGGAAAAGTAGACAAAAAAGTAATGACTGAATTAAAAGAAAAACTAGACAAATTAAATCAAGCAAAAAACGCAGAAATGAAAAACTTTGACGAAATTAAGAAAGCAACAGAAGAACTAACTCAAGTAGCACAAAAAGCAGCAACAGAATTATACCAGAAATCCGCAGCACAACAACAAGAACAGCAACCTCACGAAAAACACTCAAAAGGAAAAGAAGAAAACGTAGTTGACGCGGAAGAAGTGAAATAGTTTGTGGTTCATAGTTTGTAGTTTATAGTACGTCCTATAAACCACAAACTACAAACTATAAACTAGTTAGTAAACGGTAAGGTTAATAAATCCTAACTCCCTTCCCACCAATTACGATGTATAATGATATAATATTATTGGTTATCGCGGGTTTGTCTGCGTTATATTTATATTTAAGACATACAGAGAACAAACAACCAGTACCCTTGAATAGTTATGATAAAGAAATTAATGAAATACTTAATAAAGAGGAGCACAAAGTTAAAGGTAGATTCGAGTAAACTAATTCTCTTTGACGTAGACCAAACATTGATAAAAGTTTTTTCGTTTCACGAAAAAGCACTAGAAAAAACTTTCAAAGAAAATTTTTCAGTAAAAGCGAGTTATTTTGATGTGGATTTTGAAGGAAGAAGATTTGCGGATGTAATTAAAGAAATAGGAAAAAAACACAACCTAGATCTAAGCGAAGAAGAAATTCTAAAATTTATTAACGACTACTCGCAAAATTTCGAAGAAATTTTGCCGGGCAATATTGAAAAATACATTCTTCCCGGGGCAAAAGAATTAGTTCAAGAATTAAGCAAAAAACACACTTTAGGAATAATCACCGGAAGCACAGAAAAAGTTGGCAGTGAAATACTAAAGAGGTCAAAACTTTATGATTACTTTAAAGTTTTTTGCTTCAGTAATGAAGCAAAAAACAGGGCTGAAATGGTTGCTAAAGCAATAAAAAAAGCACAAAACTATGATTTCAGCGAAGCAATAGTTATTGGCGACAGCACTAATGACATAACTAGCGCGCAAGCAAATCATTTAAGAGTTATTTCGGTAAACACAGGGCACCACACAAAAGAGAAACTTTTAAAACATCATCCTGATTTATTTGTTAAAACATTAGAAGATAAAAAAATATTGGAGTTCTTAAAATGACAAAAGATTACTATAAAATATTGGGTGTGGATAAAAATACTTCTAAAGAAGACATAAAAAAAGCGTACAAGCAATTAGCAAAGAAATTTCATCCAGACATAAACAAAGCTCCCGACGCTCAAGAAAAATTTAAAGAAATCAGCGAAGCAGCAGCAGTACTAACTGACGACAAGAAAAAACAACAATACGACCAATACGGAACTGCAGATTTTGGTGGCGGAGGTTTTAATTATCAAGATTTTGCTTCAGGAGCTGATTTCAGCGACATATTTGAAGACTTATTATCCGGATTTGGATTTAATTTCAGTGGGGGAAGAAGAAGCAGAACAAAACCCGGAAATGATTTATTAGCAGAAACTCACGTCACACTAGAAGAAGTAGCAACTGGAGTAACTAAAGAAATAAAATTCAAAACACTAGTAATGTGCGAAGAATGCAATGGTTTAGGAGGCACAGGAATACAAACTTGTGAATCATGCAACGGAGCTGGAAGTGTTAGAAAAACTCAAAGAACTCCTTTTGGAATGTTTTCAACAAGCACAACATGTTCTGACTGTCATGGTTCAGGTAAAGAAATGAAAGAAGCCTGCACTAATTGCGATGGTGAAGGAAGAATAAAAGATAACAAAACTGTAAAAGTAAAAATACCTGAAGGAGTAGAAGATAATACAAGATTGAGAGTTCAAGAAGCGGGCGAAGCAGGTGAAGCAGGAGCACCAGCAGGAGATTTATATGTTATAGTTCACGTTCAAGAACATGAAACATTCGAGCGCAGAGATAATGATTTATGGATAAATAAAGAAGTACCTTTTGCAATAGCATGCTTAGGCGGAGAAATGGAAGTACCAACACTAATTGATGGGAACACAAAACTAAAAATACCTGCAGGAACAGAAGACGAAACAGTATTGAGATTAAAAGGCAAAGGTTTGCCAAGTATGAGATGGACTGGCAGAGGAGACCAAAACATAAAAATCAGCATAGAAGTACCAAAAAAATTAAACAAAAAACAAAAAGAATTACTAGAAGAATTCCAAAAAAGTCTAGGAAAAAAGAAAGGTTGGTTCTTCTAACTTTTGCTTCGCAAAAGTCATAACATAAAACAAATCATTTCAATATGTTTTGAAAACATTATGTTTTAGAAACATACAGTTTTTGAATAGAAAGATTTAAATATTCGGCTATGAAAGATTATCTTATGAAGCCGAACTTTTTGAATAGAACTGAAGAAATGAATTTTCTAAAAGAGTCATATAACAAAAAAGGTTTTCAGTTCCTTGTTTTTTATGGTAGAAGAAGAGTTGGAAAAAGCGAGTTATTGACAAATTTCTGTGTAAGTAAACCAAGTCTATATTTTTTGGCAAACACTAGAGGCACTCGGCAAAATATAGAAAGATTAACTGAACTTGCTGCAAAGCACTTCGGTGATTTTAAGCCAGAATTAAAGAATTTTCATGAATTCTTTGAATACCTCATTAATAAAACTAAAAATGAAAGATTTATTGTTTGTATTGATGAATTTTCTTATTTATTAGAAAAAGACCCCGATTTAGCTTCAGATTTTCAAATAATAATTGATATGTTATTAAAAAAATCAAACCTAATGTTAATATTATGTGGTTCTAGCATTAGTATGATGGAAAAAGGCGTTTTAAGCGCAAAAAGTCCTTTATATGGAAGACGAACAGGGCAATGGAAAGTAAACCCTTTTAAAATAAAAGAAGTTTATAAATATTTTAAAGAAATTGATTTTGAAGATTTTGTAAAAATCTATTGTATTTTTAGTAACATTCCAGCTTATTTTTTGGTTTATGATAAAAACAAAAATATTTTCTTAAATATTCATGAAAAAATTTTATCAAAAGGAGCCGTTCTTTATCGCGAAGGTGAATTTTTACTAAAAGAGGAACTTAAAGAACCTGATACTTACTTTGATATATTAAAAGCAATTTCAAACGTTCCAAAACCATCAAAAATTGCCAACCAGGCCGCAGTCAACCAAAAAGATTTGCCAAAATACACAAAAAATCTTCTTTCTATTGAACTAGTTGAAAAAGTAAACCCCCCAACAGTAAAAAAAGAAAAAACAAAAACCACCTTTTATTTTATAAAAGATAACTTCATAAATTTCTGGTTTAAGTTCGTTTATCCAAATATTTCATTATTAGAGGAGGGAAGAAACGAAGAAATTCTTTCATTAATAAAAAATAATTTTGAAGAATATATTAGTAAACTTTTTGAAAATTTTTGCAAAAAAATTATCGAAGAAAAAATAATTTTTGAACATACTAATTTCACTAAAATTAGCAAGTGGTGGCAAAAAGATAAAGAAATTGATATCATTGCATTAAATCAAGACTCAAAAGAAATCCTTTTTTGTGAATTTAAGTGGAAAGAAAATGTTAATGCTGAAGAAATAATGAAAGAACTAATTGAAAAAACCAAATTTGTTGAATGGAACAATAATTCAAGAAAAGAAAGTTTTGCCATTTTTGCTAAATCATTCAAGAAAAAAATTAAAGAATTTAACAATAAAACAATTTATTGTTTTGATTTAAAAGATTTAGAAAAAATGCTGAAAAATTAAGCAAGTTTTATAAGAAAACAACTCAATATTAACTTATGAACTTTTCCAAAAAAGAATTGCAAGACTTAGGCAAAGCATGGTTATTAATCAGTTTAGCTTTTGCAATAGTTTTTAGAAAGGTAGGAATAAGTTTTTATGAAGTATTCTTGCTTTCAGCACTAACAGTCGGTTTAGGATTTTTATTGCATGAATTGGCTCACAAATTTGTTGCACAAAAGTATGGTTATTGGGCTGAATTTAGAAGTGATGATAAAATGTTATTGCTTGCTTTCTTAATGAGTTTTTTTGGTTTCGTCTTTGCAGCTCCCGGAGGAGTATTAATGCCTAGAATGGGCTTAAAGAAAGAAGGAATAGTTGCACTTGCAGGACCAGCAACAAACGTTTTATTATCATTAATATTTTTTGGTTTAAATTATTGGCAACCTAACTACATTTTTTCTTTTGGGCTTTACATTAACAGTTTTTTAGCAATTTTTAATTTAATTCCTTTCCCAAGTTTTGATGGTCAGAAAATCTTTCAATGGAACAAAATCGTTTGGGGTGTTTCAGTAGTTATTGCCGGACTGGTTCTTTATGTTCCTCTCGCTTAAAAAACACCAAAAATTACTTACCATCTTGTTCGGTTAACCGAACAAAACAGGCCGTTTTTGTTCGGAGTGTCGAACAAAAACATATTCTATTGTGCAATTAATACAAAGTTTGTATTAATTGCATCGGTATTGACAATACTGATAGGTTTATAAAGGACCGGGATTCACAATGCCTATATTTAAAAGTTAAAAAATAAATTATTCTTAAAATTTATCACATAATCCTAATCCGAAAACTTTAAAAGACCGCCCAGTATTTCTCACAATCATGAAAGTCTACAACACATTATCAAGAAATAAAGAAGAACTTAAGCCTATTAAAGGCAAGCATGTTAATATGTTTGTGTGTGGGCCTACCGTTTATGATTTTTCTCATATTGGTCATGCAAAGAGTTATGTTCAATTTGATGTAGTTGTGAAATACTTGAGATGGAAGGGTTATGATGTTTTTTACTTACAAAACATTACAGATATTGATGATAAAATAATTGATAGAGCTAATGAACTAAAAGTCGATCCATTAAAATTAGCAAAACAATATGAAGAAGAATATTACGAAGACATGACTTCTTTAAAAGTTTCTGCAGTTAACAAGTATGCAAGAGCTACCGATTATATTCCCGAAATTATTAACCAAGTAAAAAGACTTATTGAGAAAGGTGCTTATGAGACTAGCGATGGAGTTTATTATGATTTATCAAAATTTACTGAGTACGGAAAACTTTCTCACCAAAATATTGAAGAGCTAAAAAAACATCGTGTCGATCCTAATCCTGAAAAGAAAAGTCCTGGAGATTTTGTTTTATGGAAAAAAGCAAAACCTGGAGAACCAACTTGGGAAAGTCCTTGGGGTTTAGGAAGGCCAGGATGGCATATTGAAGATACTGCAATTACTGAAAAATTCTTTACTTCAAATTATGATATTCATGGCGGAGGAATGGATTTAATATTTCCTCATCATGAAGCAGAAATTGCTCAAATGGAATTAATTTCAGGAAAACCACCATTAGCTAAGTACTGGTTGCATAATGGTTTCTTAAGAGTTAATGGCGAAAAAATGAGCAAAAGCTTAGGCAACTTCACAACAATAAGAGATGCATTAAAAAAGTACAAACCAGAAGTATTACGTTATTTTTTCTTAAGCGTTCATTACAGAGGACCGATAGATTACACTCCCGTAAGTTTAGATCATGCACAAAACAGTTTACAAAGATTCCAAGACTTTATACTAAAACTACAAAACATTGATAGAAAAGATGGAGAAGCTGCAACAGATTTATTGGTTGATGCAAAACAAGATTTTATTGACGCAATGGATGATGACTTTGATGTTTCTAGAGGATTAGCAAGTATTTTTGAATTAGTAAAAGAATGCAATAAATTAATTGATGATTTATCTCAAGAAGGAGCTAGAGAAATACTGGATTTCTTAGAAGACGTGAACAAAGTGCTTGACGTATTTAGTTTTGAAAAAGAATTCTTAAGTGAGGATATTCAAAAATTAGTTGATGAAAGAGAACTTGCAAGAAAGAAAAAAGATTTCAAAAAAGCAGATGAAATAAGAGAGAGATTAAAACTATTGGAAGTTGTTCTAGAAGATACGCCTGAAGGAGTCAGGTGGAAAAAGGCGTAGAGTTCGTAATTCGGGTGATTAGTTAACAACTTTTCTGCACATTTTAATTTTCTTAAATTTTCTCCTAGCCGAACGCTTGCTATGTGTGCCAGATTTGTTTTATTTTGCCCTTAGCGTTCGGAACATTGACACCGCTGCTGCGGAAATTGATAAAAAAATTAAAGAGCTCTTTATGTGCACACGAATAACTTTTTAACTTTTTTATCATCTGTTAACTAAATATTCTTCCAACAGCTCTGCCAAAAGAATCGTAAATTAAACCGTCAGGTGGTGTGAAAAACCTTCCAGTAGTTAATGGTAGTGAAGCAACACATTGATTGTTAGAACAGACAGGGGTATTACCTGCACAAGCTTCTTCTAATTTACATATCGCATTTAGTATTATTTGTCGCCCTGAAGAGTGTGGCATTGTTACTCGTTCTCCACAATAATAATTTACTTTTTTATTACTATCACAACTATTTGGTATATTCACATTATTATTTGCTTTTACTCCACCATTAGATAATCTCGTGCAACTGTTAGCAGTTCTATCTAATTCTCCAACCGGTTCTCCAGTAGGTTTATTATTCCTGTCTAATTTTACACAAGGATTTTGGCAATGTCCATAAGCGGAATTTGCAGGATCAAAACCGAATTCTGCCGGAGCAGGATCGAATACACAAACTTCTGAACCTTGACAATAATCATCCTTTTCGCAAACGTACACTGAATTTCTCAATCTTGCATCAGATGGTAAGTCTGCAGCAAAATCGTCACAATAAACTAATGTTTTTTCTTTTGTTGCAGGCGCATTTCCAACACACCAATTGCTATATCCAATAATATCTCTTTCTCTTGCACCCAGATCATCAACTGCAGTTGCAGCGGTCGCGCCAGGATTTATTAAGTAGAATTCTCTAGCTTTAACTCCAGAATAAATTCCATTTCTATAATCTTCACAATGCTGAGCAACAACATTTTTTCCTTCCTGCACAAATATTCTTCCACCTTGACAAGGAGTTGTTGTTATAGGTTTTATTGGTTCTTCAGGAACGCAATAGCCTCCTTTAGCACCACTAAAAGTTTGAGGGTGTTGTTGAGGTGCACAATTCATAGCTCCAGGACAATCTTTTTGTTTTCTACATAAATAATTAGCAGTTTTTGTACCACTATTAGTATCCGTTATTGTTTTTTGGTTTCCGCAATATACTTCATAATATTGCAAGTCACTACAGTGATCTAAGTAAACATTTTCTCCATTATCTGTCAAAGTGTGCTCTCCACCTAAGAAAAATACAGAATCACCATATTCATCAATAAGATTTGAAGACTTTATTCCATAACCTTTATCAGTACTTTGGAAATTAAATTCATAATTATTATCGCAATTTTCTGCTAAAATATTTGAAACTCGTAGAGTACCACCTAAGTTATCAATACTTTGCACTAATTCTCCTTGAGGACACTTGTCTGTTTGTACTGGATTAGGATTAAATGCACACATATTATTAATACACATTTTATCAGTTTCACAACTTGTTTCTCTAATACAAACAGGATAAACAAATTTATCGTCAATAATAACTGGAAGTCCTGCACTATCCTGTAATTCCCTCCAACCACAAGAATACTCTGCAGTTTTATCATTAGAAGCACATTGTGGAGTAATTTTTTGTCCTCTGATAGTTAGCTCTTGTTGCCCACTTTGAGAATTCCAACTTGATTCACATTCTCCATCTAATGCATAAGCCACTGCTCTTGAAACTCCACCAGTATCAGATTGATCAAAGCAAGGATCTTGTTTGCCAGAAATTCTTGAATCACTCGGAGCTATTCCTGGAATGCTTAATTGCACTGGTGGTGTTATAACAATTGGTGGGAAATCAAAAGTTTTAACGCCAGGAAGAATATTGCCCGATGTTACTGTTAATGTTCCTGCTTGGGGTATTACTATTTTTCCAGTTTCAGGACTATTTGAAAATGTTAAAGTTGTCGTGAATTTTCCGCTATTTGCACTTGTTTCTCTTGCTTTTACAGTTCCAATATTATTTCCATCAAAAACAAGATTTACATCAACTTCTTCAATAACATCAGGATCATTATTAGCACTCGGTCTTTCAACGACAATTTCTATGCCATTGCTCATCAGATTAATTGAAATACTTTCAAGCGGAGCAGGCACAGGTATTGGCGTTGGTGTCGGCTGTGGAGTTGGAGCTGGTTGCTCAGTTGATGGCGGAACATCTGTGGTTTGTATTGTATAAGTTGCAGTAGTGCCTTTAATATTTATAGAAATTATTTTTCCAACATCTTCATTTGTAATTTGTAAGCCTTGACCAGCATCTAAAGGTCCTTGAGCATCTTCATTAACTCCTTCATAAAGATTTTCTCCTGGTTGATAATCGGGTAAGAAACTCCATTCTTTGAATTCAATTAGTGCTCTGAAAACTCCTGTATTTTCTCCAGTTTCTACTGCTTTTGCAGTGTATTCTTGACCATTGAATGTAAAAGTGAAAGTTAGTTCGTCTTTTGCCGAAAGTTGCGTGTTGCTTAAACTGTGAGTGATTTCTATTGCTATTCCTTTAGCATCTGTTCTTGGTGTTATTGTTATTTGTTGCGGTCCGAAACCAATTTCTGGACCTACAGGTGTTGATGCTGGCGCAGCAGGTAGTTGATAAGTTGTGCTGCCATCTTTGTAAACTATTCTTAGCAATCCGCCATTTGTGTATATGTTATCTGTCCATTCTTGTTCTAGCGGCGCAGTTTGCAAACCCGTGAATAAACTAAAGAATCCTGTGAAAAAGTTTAATATTTTATTTGTTCCTTTGTGCACTGCATACGTTGTTGTGCTAGGTTGGTACTCTGGCAAGAAAGACCACTCTTTTACTTCTATTAATGCTTCAAAAATACCTGAATTTATTTCTGTTTCTATTGCATCAAAGTTTTGTCTTCTATTTTCTGCATCAACCCAAACTGAAAAAGTTATTGTATCTTCTTTTGAAGAATCATAAAGCGAAAGCATTTCATGATCATCAATTACAACTTTAAATCCGTGTTTGCCGTCGGTTCTTGGTGTTATAGTTATTGTTGGTGTTGGTACTGGTTGTAATGGTTGAGATGGTTGTGTTTGTGGTGTAGGAACTGTGTATACTTCTGTTGAACTTATCCCTGTGACAGTTATTTTATCTCCTTCGCTGATAGTTAATGATAATTTGGGTAAAGATATTGTTGCAGCACCAAATCCCGTGATTGATAATACTGCATAAGTTGTCAGATCATCAGAATTATAATCAGGTAAAAAGGTAAATTCATAATTCAACTCCAACTCTCCTTCAAATACTCCAGGACTTGTTTCTTGCAAATTAAATTGTTGTGCTACTCCTTTCACTTCAACATTTACTAAGAAAGAACCTTTCCCGGCAGAAGCAGGATGTTCTACTTTTAGTATTACATTATTATCTGTAGGATTCAATTTTCTGAAAGAGATTATTGGAGCAGGTGTAGTGAGTGTTGGTGAAATAGCTTGTTGTGGTGCAGAAATTGGTTGTTGAACTGGAGAAGGTGCAGGAGCAAAAGCTTTTGTAAGATCTGCTGATTTAATAGTATACCTTCCATTTATAGTACCACTGAAAACTAATTCTTTTTCTTTGTCAAAAAAAGATAATTCTACTTCATTGGATTGTGTTCTTGTATTTTTAGGTACAAATTTTACTACTTGTTCAAAAGTTCCATCAGATTCTCTTTGTGAAATAAGCAGTACGCCCTCAAACCTAACAGTATTAGGCTCACATCTAGGATTACCTGATCCACCACACCCATAATCTTGACCTTTAACATTCATTTCCAACCTAACAGAATTAACGCTTTGAGGCGCTGCTACTACAACTTTAATTCCTTCAGTAACATCCTCAAACCTAATGCTTGTTGTTGAAGGATATTGAGGCTGTGGTGCAGGAGTCGATACTGGTAATTGAGTTGTTGACTGTTGTGGTAAACTTGGAACTTGAGCAGTTGATGGTACTGGAATTGCGGGAGTTAGTGTTGTTGGAGTTGTTGGTTCACATAATGCAGCATAATCATAATTAACTCCTGGACGCATGTCAAAAGAGAATACTCCGCGATACATTTTTGTAGCAAGGTCTAAGTTAGCAAAAGTAGATTGTTCACTTTGTAAAATTCCATTTTCTTCTATTCTATATTTGTATCCTACTTTTTGAACATTATTATTGCTCGCATATTGATCTTTTATTTCAACATTTACTGTTAATTTATTTTGATTATTTGTTTGCGATAATGAAACTTCACAAGAATAAGTAACACCATTTTGTTCAATTGATGACACTGCGGGTGGTTGAGTTGGCGTTGCTTGTCCAGGAACTGTTGCAGTAATTGTTTTACATACATCTTTTGTGTCAGTTCTTCTGAGATTAATACTTACTTGACCTGGTGTTAAACCGTTAACTTCTACAGTGAACATTCTGAAAGTTCTTTGATCACTCCAGTCGCCGTTTGGTGGTGCTGCAGGATTTACCGGCACTACAAAAGTTGTTCCATCACTTTTTGTAACAAATAATTCTAAATTAATCTCATTAGGATATTTGTTCCAGTCAAGAACTCCCTGGCCTCCAAAACTAAAACTAATTTTATTATCAGCGCCTACAGGGTTTAGCGTTCCAGGGCCGCCTTGTGTCCAATCATGATTTGCAAAATAATAAGTTGCTCTTCCAAAAGTATCAGAACAAGCTGCAACTGTTGGAACAGCGGGCGTTGGCTGAGGAATTTGTGCTGGTGCTTGCGTTTCTGGAGGCACTGTTATTTGTGGTGAAGTAAATGTTTTTCCTTTATAATTTATTTCTATTGTAATTTGTCCTGCTTGAACATTTACTTGTGTTTCTTTTGTTGGTTGTCCATTAGCAAATGCTCTGCCTGTTATTATTGAAAAACCAGCGAGTATCGACCATCCAGTTGTTGGGTATAAATTTTTTACTGCCAAACCAGTTCCTCCTAATGAGTTTGTTGGTGCGCCATAATTATACAATAAATTGTGTTCAAAAGTTCCATCATCTGCATTTGTTTCTAAGAATACTAAACCTTGGTATTCTACATTATTTACTTTTATGTCTTGAACTAATTGATCTTGTTGTCCTGGAGTGTTTTTGCACGGATCAATTATTCTTATTACAATACCTGCATCATTTGAAGATGGAGTAAAACTTACTTGGGGTTGCGTTGTGCAAGTGGGAACTGGTGCTGGTTGCGGTGCTGGAGTTGGAGATGGTTGAGGAACGGGTGTTGGAATGGGAGTTGGTACAGGAGCAGGTGTTTGTGCTGGAGTTGCAGGAATTGTTGGTGTTCCTATTGTTACTAGTTTTTCATAACATGCTTGATTTGCTCCTCTAGACAGAACTCTTAGCATTCCCCTACCCAAATTTTGTCCTGCAAAATCTAATGTTGTTGTAAACATTCTTCCTTGAGCATTAGGATCATTTTCTGTATTACTTACTGGATCGTTATTCCAACCGTCATTAAGGTTTGCTTTTGGTTGGTTGGGATCTTTATCAAAATTTCCGGGACCTAAAAAATTAATTTGTTGACCTTGATCTGGAGTAAATATTATTGCAAAATCATTTCCTTTGAAAGCAATATTATTATATTTTAAGTGGAACATAAAATTTGTTGGTAACTTTGTTGTGTCTAATTCTTGCCAAGCATTATTCCAGAAATGGATATCACCGCAAGTTATTTGAGGAGCAGTTTGTGCTTGTCCTTGAGCTGGAGCTGGTTGTGGTGCTGCGGCAGGCATTATATTGTTTAATTCACAGGCATTGTTTACTTTTTGTGTTATCCAGAATCCATGCACTTCATTAGCAGTGTCAGCTAATTTTTCATTGCCACAAACACCATTTTTTATTGTTATTGGAAGACTCGTTCCTTTGTAAACATCTCTTTTTGCTTGTTTATCATTCTTTACAAATTCTACTTTTTCATAAAAAACACAACAATCTTTTACTACTAATTTTTCTCCTTTTGGCGCTGCTGCGGTTGGTTTTTGTTCGGGTAATTTTTTTAACTTTTCACATTTACCTGGAGGAGTCATACACCTTCCTTCGCACTCGTTCACTTTTCTGTCAACGTTTTGCGTACCCGCACAAAACGTTTCGTAAGAAACTTGAACATTTTTTATTCCTTTAATTCCTTTTTCACTAACTACTTCTGTTGGAATTTCTCCGCACTCGAATTTGGGTTTTGATGATGTTTTAATCTGCCATTTTGAGGGATTTTTTTCGTCAAACTGCATAAATTGATAATCAATTCTAGCCCCTCCAAATTTAGGATCTTTAACTTCAGTGCAAGAAATCATTTTAATGTTCTGCGGAACATTACTTTGCGCAAAAACAGAAGTAAACAAAACCAAGAATACAACTAAAAATATTATTATTTTTCCCCTCATTTTTTTAAAAAATCTCGAAGAGATTTTTACCAGGAAGTTGTGCCTTTAGGGCCCGAACATATTCTGTAAAACCATTGCATTGGTCTATTCCAAGGATTATAACTTCCAGTTAATTGTTCTGGAATTGTTTCTGCAGGATCGCACTTCGTGCTTTCTTGTCTTTCAATTCTCATGCAATCTCCTCTCATATCAGAATCTAAGTAATGACATGATCTGTACTGAACATTATATATTCTTGACACATTACCTGTTGCTTGCACTCCTAAGAATACAACAACTAACGCGAGAACAATTATTATTGCAAAAATCCACAGTTCTGTTTTATTCATGAGGCCTCTCTCTAATCACGCTCGGTCTTGTTGTTCCAATGATTACTTGCGCTTGTACAGGTTGTTGTGCTGCTTCAGAAGAAGATCCCATTTCTCCATCTGCAATATAGACAGATGATGGTGTTTTTTGGTACGTGTAGTAATACATTTTGCTTACTTCTGGAGGGCTTCCCCGATAAGAATAAAAAGGTAGCGTCCCCTCGCTAACTCCTCCTTCCACGTATTTTCCGCCTATGTCCACCCAAAATTTTCCTGTAAACGAAAGCTTAAGATAAACAAAAACTATACAAAGTAGGACTATCAATACAACACCTAAAATGTACCATTTAAGCTCTTTCAACATTTCACCTATTTTTTGTTTTCAACAAAAAAATACCAAAAAACTATTCGGCAAATTTTTGCTGTCTTTTTTACTTAAAACAGTACTTCTCTTATATAAAGATTTCGATAACTTTTGCTTAAAAAAGCTTCGCCTCGAATTTGCAAAAGTTTGTAAAAAAACAAATCCTTTATATAGAAGTAAGTACTTATTAATTTCATGGTAAGTATAATAGTTGATGAAAAAGTAAGACACGGAAAACCAATTATTGAAGGAACCAGAATTACGGTTGATGAAGTAATGACCATGTTAGAAACAGGTATGACTTATGAAGAAATTGAAAAAGAATATGGTTTAAAAAAAAAACAAATTTTATCAGCAATACGATACACTACTTCTTTTGTATCAGGTCAAGAAATTCATAGGATATCAGCCGCTTAAAATGAAATTCTTTTTAGATGAAAACATTTCAATATCTGTTGTAAATTTTATCAAAATACTAGGTTTTGAAGTTGAGCACGCAAGAACCGCAGGATTATCTGGAGCTACTGATAAAGAAATATCTGAATATGCCAAGAAAAATAAAGCAATACTTGTTACAAAAGATTTAGAATTCGGAAATATACTAATTTATCCTGAAAAGTCTCACCACGGTTTACTCATACTAAGATTGCCCAATTATTATAAAACAGCCCAATTAGTAAAGATATTAGTGAATTTTCTAGAAAATATAAAACCTAAGATTCTAGAAAGCGCGATAACTATTTTAGAAGTTGGAAGATATAGAATCAGACGCTTTTAATCTTATAATAGTAATAATCTCTTTTTTTAAACCTTCCCGCACATCTTTATAAAGGAATTTATTAATTTATGTGTTATGGGGGAAAATATTAGTCCTAGTGATGAAACTGTTGATTTTAGTAAACAGCCTCCTAAACAACCACCAAAAACAACCACTAGAAGAGTTCTTAAAAAATGGGTTGGCGATTATGAATTACTAAAAGTTCTTGGCGTTGGAGGAATGGGTGCTGTTTACATTGCAAAACACGAAAAAAGGAAGAAAAAAAAAGTTATTGAAGAAATAGTTAAAGAAGTTGGCTGGAATATTCCTCAAAATGTAGTTGAACAAATGGAAACTATTTACGAACAAAAAAATTCCATCACAACAACCAGTGAATTAAGCAGTAATGAAATTCCCGCCGTTGTTGCATTAAAGATTTGCGAGAGTGAAAATCAAGAATTTGTTGAACGTTTCAAAAAAGAATATCAAGTAACTCACAGAGTTAGAAAAAGTGATAAATTTGCCAAAGTATTTGAAATAGGAAGCGAAGGAAGCAAACAGTATTATTCTATGGAATACATTCCTAATAAAATTCCTAAAAATCCTTCCCTTGAACAAAGTTTAGAAATAATAAAACAAATGTGTGAAGGACTAACTTATGCTCATAGCGTAAAAATTTTTCATCGTGACTTAAAACCAGCAAACGTGGCTGCAAGAAAGCCAGGTGAATACGTAATTCTTGATTTGGGTATTGCTAAAGATAAGACAAGCACAACTATTACTGGTAAAGGAATGATTATGGGCACTCCGCAATACATGAGTCCTGAACAGGCTAGCGGTGAAGAAGATGTTGATGGACAAACAGATGTTTATGCTTTAGGAGTAATACTTCATGAATTTTTAACAAAAAAATCTCCAACTTATGGCGGAGAATCAGATAATATGGAATTATTCTTATCAAAAGTAGCTGCCCCTTACATTGATCTTGATTATTTACCTTCAGAACTTGCAAAAATTGATAAAAACATAGAAGCAATAATTTTGAAATGCATTGCTAAAAACAAAAAAGAAAGATACCAAAATTGTGAAGAAATAATCGAAGACATAAACGATTATAATGCAGGTAAAAGAGTCAAAGCACTAAGTTATGCTCGCAAGTACAAATTCAAAAGATTTGTAAAAAAGAATGCTTCAAGATTAAAGAAAATTGCTGCAGCAGGAATCATTGGTTCAGCCATCGTTTTTGGAGGACTAACATACCAAGACTGCCAAGGAAAAAACAGACTTTCAGAATTAAAACAAGAATATTCCGCATTAAATAAAAAAATAGAAACACAAGAAGAAGTAAGTTCATTATTAATTTTTCAAATGGAATTAGAACAAAAATTAACCTTGACAAGGACGGCAATTGTTGATTACAAAGGAAAAAGTTACGAACAAGATTTGAAAATTTTAGAAACAAAAATTATCGAAGAACGGAAAGAATTAGATAAAAAAATACTAAACACTGCGGTCAAGCAATTGAGAACCGCAGATACTGAAAGAAGCAAAGAATTGCTGAGTATTGTACTGCAAAAAAGCATTGAATATAAATTAGGAGAAATAATGAACGGAATGCCAGAGAATTCTGTCCCGGATATGACCATCAATGGAAAATACAAATTCACCGATTTGAGTCGTGATGGAGCAAATAGCTATTATCCTTCAATGCTAAGAATCGGTTCAGAAATTACCCACAATAAAAAGTTCTTTGAAAAATATGAAAAACTAGCAAAACTAATTAAGAATAATAGATTTGTTTCTAATAATTCATTAAGCGGATTCCACGATTTCTTTTTATTGCTAAATCCTCTTTATGAAAAAGATCTAAATCCTGAAACAAGAGAAAGTTTGATTAATTACGCAGACCAAATGCTAACACGTTTCAGAACCACCGGAGAATTCTTCAGAGCAGTAGATAATGTTAATTCAGAAGAAAGTTCTAAAGAACAATTACAAGTTGAATCAAACATTTATTTGGATTTATTAGTTGATGCTTATTCAATGACTGGCGACATAAAATATTGGGAAGCTTACAGCAAGCATATGGAAACTTCATTGAAAGCAATCAGGGAAGATGGATTAGTGTGGAGGGCTGTAGGAATTGCACAACAAGACAAAATTGTCAAATCGCAAAACAGAGAAGTAAAAGCCGGCGAAGTATATTATAATGTTGGCTTTAGAGATTGGCAAGATAAAGAAGATTTGTTCGCACTAACACAACCACAAGCAGGAATAAGTTTTGTAAAATATTACTCATTAACTCACGACGAAAGATTTCTCGTTGCGGCAAGAAACATTGCGGATGGAATGCTCACACGACAAGACAACTTTGTCTGGCACTGGAACTTAGGCAAAGAATCCGAAAAGGATTCTTTCACAACAGTAATGATGGCAAACTTCCTACTAGATTTATCAGTATGGGAAAACGACGAAGTAAAAAAACAAATATATTATGAAAGCGCAGAGAAAGTCTTAAAAGAAATAAGTGTGAATTACTTAAGTACTGAGTTAAGTTATGAAGGGTTTGTGAGCGGAGTGCAGAAGCCTGATACAGGAATAAATAATGAATCTTTAACAGAAGCAGACTACTTTTTCTTCCTGGCCATCCGAAAACTTCAGCATTATGAAAGATTCGAAGAAAAAACATTTAGCTTAGAAAACACTTTAACAACATCATACTTCTTAAGAGAAAAGACAGGAGCTTTAGCAATCGAAGACAGAACAGTGATGAACATTAGCAAAGATCAAACTAATTTGTATTTTGATTTCAAATCTTTTTCGCCTAGCGAAAAAGATAAACTAGAAATAACAATTGACAACCCAACAGATGACAAAGATTTCTACTCATTTATTTTTTCCCCACAGGGAAAAAATAGTGAAGGAATAGGCCCAGACAATCACAACTTAACAGGTTTTGAATGGCAAATAAGCACAGAAAGAACTGAAGAACACGAATACTGGACTACAAGAGTAACTATTCCTTTAAGCACAATAAACACAAAAGAATTCGACTTAAATGTTTACAGAAAAAGCACAATCGGAATCAGCAGTTTTGCTTATGTACAAAAATATTTTAGAAGCTTAACTCAATTAGAAAGAAGAGATATGTTTGAAATAAAGAGTCATAAAATTAAATTACAAAAATAACTAATAAACAAAAATGAAACTCGAAGCGGGAAATATACTGAAAATAGGAGAAGAAAAATATGAAGTTCTGAATATGTTTGAAGATATTGATTTGTTTGACACAGAAAAAAATCAACCAATAGGAACACATATCGCAATCGAATTACACAAAATGGGAGATCCATCTTTACACCCAACTCATTTACTTAAAATATATGAAAACAATAAAGAAAATGCAATTTTATTAAGAATTGTTCAAGAAAAACCAACTGTAGAAAATCCAAGACAAAGAGGTATTTGGTTCAGTCATGTTGACAAAACAGAAGTTCCAATTAAAGAAATTAAAATAGAAAAAGAATAGATTCACAATTGATTATTTCTCACAATTTAATCGCTAAACTAAAATTTTCCCAGTTTCAGCCGCCAACGCTTTTCGTGCTTGCTGAATTAAATAATTCTCTGGCGGCAATGACAGGTGATAAACTGAGGGTTAGTTTTTTGAGTGCACCACTAAAAATTTTTTCCTCACCTCTTTGCAGAAGCTTTGACGGAAGACCCGTCAGGGTCGGAGTCAAAGCACTAACACGGCAGAAACTTGTTAAATTAGATCAACAAAATAAACTAATTAATAGTACCACAAACCCCAAAGTAAAAACATAATTGGGAAAATCGGCTATCCCCTGGCTAAAGCCAGGGGCATTTATCGCCGATTTTCAAAATCAAAAAAGTTTTTTTTGTTTTGTGGCTGACCAGTGGTTTGATTCTTCTATATATTTCTTAATTGT
>JACRKG010000046.1 GCA_016215315.1 Candidatus Woesearchaeota archaeon
CAGGTGGTTGTGCAGTTACTGTTGGATACAACGAGTTTGCAACTGTTGAGAAATATATTCAGAATCAAGAAGAGCATCATGCAGCTGCATAAAGGCCTCGCAAGGATACCTCGACCTTTAGGTCGGGGAGGAGGTCATTTGTGGGTCCTCCAGGCACAGGAAAAACATTAGGAGCACAAGTATTGAGCGTAGAATTAGGACTACCATTTTATGATATTAGCGGATTAGTAAAAGGACAAAACGCACCAATAGGACAATTATTCGGAGCACTAAGAGACATAGCAAAAAAAAGCAAAAAAGGACTAATAGCATTCATCGATGAAGTAGAAGGATTATCGAGCAGAAAAGAAGTAGTAGACCCATTGCAATACCAAGCACTAACACAATTCTTAACAGAAATGCAAGGAGTAAAAAACAATCACGGAATATTCATGATAGGAACAACAAACCGAGCAAACGACTTAGATGAAGCAATAAGAAGCAGATTTGACGAAGAAGTAGAATTTTTACCACCAGACAAAAAAGGAAGATACGAAATACTAAAAATACACGCCAACAAAAAAGGCGGACACAAATTTGAAGTAACAGAAAAAGACTTAGAAAAGCTAGCAGACAAAAGCTATGGTTATGTTGGAAGAGATTTAAAACAAGTACTGAACAGATCATTCACTCACGCAAAAAAAAGCGGAAGTAATAAAGTAAACTTTGAAGACTTAGAATATGGAATTAAAAAAACAAAACCAAGCGCAATAAGAGACATGCCATTCATAGAACCAGACGTAAAATTTGAAGACCTAGCAGGCTACGAAGACCACAAAGCACTATTAGAAAGCATACTAGATAAAACAGAAGAAAACGTAATATTATTCTACGGACCAAAAGGAACAGGAAAAACATTAATGGCAGAAGCAGTAGCAGGACAATACGGCTACAATTATATTTTGTTAAAAGGTTCAGAACTAGAAAGCAAATGGGTTGGAGAAAGCAAAGACAACGTAGAAAAAGTAATAGCAAGAGCAAAACAATTAAGCCCTTGCGTAGTTTGCTTTGACGAAATAAGCAGTTTTGTAGAAAGAAGAGGAGTATTAAGTCACAAAGACAGCCAAACAGGATACATGCAAAGCGTACTAAGCAGACCACCACAAGGAGTATACATCATAGGCACGGACAATAATCCTGACTTTTTAAGAGGACCATTTATGGATAGATTTGTACACAAACTATACTTTGGAAAACCTACCGAAAAAGATCAACTAGCTTTGTGGAAAAAATATGCTCCAAAAGTAAACGCAAAACAATTATTGAAAATCAGAAAAGACTTATCTTGCAGAGACATAGCATACACTTGCAAAAGAATAACTGAATTCGGAGCAGAATTAAACCTAGAAACAATAAGAAAAATGATCCGAGGAATACCAGAAGATGAAGATGTTAAAAAATATGAAGAAGTAATAAAAGAAGTAGGCGACGGAGTGGAGGACTACAGGAGACTCAAATGAGTGCAGAATATAATTACAGACGAAAGAAGAAATTAGTAATTCGAAGAACACCAGATGATGAAGCGCTAAAACAAGTAAAGAAAGGAAAAAAATTTATCATAGTAAACAACGAATTCACAGCAGTACCTCCAGGTTTCATGCTGATAGACATGAAATACAAAGGCGACAGCTTCAAAACACTAGTACCACAAAACTTACTTTATTACTTAGCAAATCCTGGCGAAGGAAATGACTTTGATGATGCATTAGATGAAATAACTGATTTTTACAGTAACGTAGAAGATTACGAAGATGAATTATTAGACGAAGGAAAAAGCAGCGTTCAAGGAGTAGAATGGGCAGTAAGCGCAAGAAGCGCATACGAAACATATCTAATTAACAAATTAACAAAAGCAAGCAAGAAGGATGTAGACATTCCAGAATGGAATGTTGAAACAATGAACGAGTTAGATTTGAATGATCCTTACGTTGCAGAAAGAGCCAGAGCAATAGCCGCATTAATGTTAGGAAAAACAGCAGAAGAACTCAAAGGCTACAGCATAGAAAGCGTACTAAAACACATAACAATCAATGAAAGAAAAGAAGTCCCCTTAACAAAAGAAGAATTTGACAAAATAACCTGCTGGGCAGGAAGCCACTATGAAATAAAAGATGAGTACAGAAGAAAAGGCGGAGACGTAGAATACGACATTGATAGAAGACACGACACAAATCATAAAGTAGGAAAAAAAATAGTCCACAAACAAGAAATCAAAGTATTAGACTCAAAAATAGAAGAACTAGAAAAAGAAATAGAACAACATAGAAAAAAGAAAGGCAAAAAAATAGGCAAACACGACAAAATGCTCATGCGGCAATATGTGAATGTAACTTATATTGCAAAAGAAAACCCGCAAAAACAATTAAACATAAAACCCAACACGGAGGAAGAAAAATGACAAAAACAATTTCAGACAGAATGACAATAGAAATAAACACTCAAGATGTAAAAGAAAACTTAACTGCAATACTTGAAAGCATGCAAAGAATAAGACAAGAAAGTGTAGCAAACTTAAAAGCAATTGATGAACAAAAAATGGACTACTTAAGATTAGCAGGAGAGCTAGCAAGTTGCGTAAAAGCAATAGTTGAAGAAAACAATTTAGAAAAACACTCAGAAGAAGTCATGAATTTAGTAAAACAAAAACCAGCACTAAAAAATTATGATTTATTACAAGAAAAATTCTGGAAAGAAGAATCACCAAACTTTAAAGAAAACTTAGAAAGCCTAACAATAGCAATATTGGGAGACGATTTTGCAAACAGAACACAATCTTATCATGTATTTCAAGCATTAAAATACTTGAACATCACTGACAGCATGAATGAAGTTCTAGAAACAATACAACCAATAAACACACTGTTAAACAAAGAAATAATTGCGTCAACAAAAATAATAGACAAAATAGTTGCAAAAGTAATAAACAAATCAATAGATGAAGGAACAGGAGTAAGAATAGCGGAAGTACCAGTAATTGATGCATACAACTTATTCGATGAAATGGGAGTATTATATATTGAATTACAAAAAGAGCTATATGATAGAATGCAAATAAAACCCGCAGGACAAACAGCAGTAATACAAGAAGGAAACAAATACTTTGTAAGAATAATAAAAAACATTCAAGAAACACAGCAAGGAAGAAATACATTCACACCACTACAAACATTTGCAGAACTACACTTAGGAAAAGCAGAAGAATGTCTACTAAGAAAACCAAGCAACTTCTACTTATTCGGAAAAGAATTCTTGCAAGAAATGCAAGACAAAATGAGACCAAAAGAAAACAGTTCAGGAAAATATGAAGTAACAATAGATGAAATGGGACAAGACAACAAAAATTCTACAGACTGGTCAAAGCAATGGCAATCAAAAGGAAAAATCTTAGCATCAATGGCAGATATATATGGTTACTTTAAAGAAATAAAAAGAATGTTTGAACACGGAAGTGATGCAGAAAAATTAGCAGTATACAAAAATTTATTTGAATTAAGAAACTTTTTGAACTTTCAAGGATCGACGACTTTTGTAACAAGCACAAATTTTCATCACAAAACTAATGCTTCAGGCACACAAGTAGTACAAAGAGAAGACTCGGGAATTGAAGGATTAATCAGAAAATCACCCGAAGTTATTATAGAGCATTTTGATGGAACTAAAACTTTGAATGATCTTAGCACGCACGAACCTTTAAAAAATCAATTAAAAGCAGTGTTTGACACAGAAGATGACACGGAAACAATACTTACAAACCTAGAATTCATGACTGGAAAGAAAAGAACAGAAATATATGTTAGAACTTTAGAACGTGGAAGTAGAATTGACGGAATCATATGTGATTTAAACTTTTTTTCAGATTCAGGCAAACTCTGGATTTTATCATACGACATAAAAAACATCAGAAAAGGAAAATCATTTGGAGTGACATACAAACCGATAGTTAAAGAATCAAAAGAAGAAAAACTACCTGCACTGTCATTCCAAGTAACTAGCGGTGCAAGCAAAAAAGCACAAAGCGCATACTTCGTGAACACTCAAGAAATAGGAGAATACAAAAAATACTCAGGACTCTTCTGCTTCAAAGATAACAGGTACCTGTTATCAATGATAATCAAAAGATTAAACGAGGACAGCGAAGAAACAATAAGTGAAGTATTTTCCGCAGAAAATACTAGTGAAGAAAAACTAAAATTAATCTGTGAACAATTTGCACCACAATATGCACATCTAGCAAAATATACTTCAGAAACTAAAAAATTCACACAAGCAGATGATTTAGAATACTTCGGAAAATGAATTAGTTTGAAGTTTGTGGTTTAGAGTTTGGGGTAAAAAATGAACACGTCAATTCAGAACAAAGTAACTGTAGAATTAAAGAAAGAAGATGTTAAAGATAACCTGCTAAAAATACTAGACGACATGAGCAAGCTCAGAAATGAGTGCGTTGTTAATTTAGAATCTACAAACCAACAAAAAACCGATTATTTGAAACTAACTAGCGAATTGGCAAGCTGTGTTGAAGCGCTCATTGAAGAAAACAATCTTGAAGAACAAGTAAACAAAATAATTAGCTTTGTTAAGAGTGATGAACTTTTGAAATGCTACGACATTTTACAAAACAAATTCTGGACTGAAACAAATCCGCAATTCCTTAACTCACTCAGCAATCTCAGTGTATACTTGTTAGGCGATGATTTCAGCAGCACAACACATTCATATCACTTATTTCAAGCACTAAAGTACTTAAAACTTGATGAGAATAAAATAGATGTAATAAAAACAATACTACCTATCAATAGTTTGTTAAATAATTCTTCAACTTTAAGCAAAATTCTGGTTGAAAAATTTGTAGGGAAAAAAATCGGAGACTATGGTATTGCAACAGAGACAGCCGAGAAATTCACTCTGATCAATGAATTAGAAAAACTAGGCGTACTTTATGCAGAGGTTCCTTTAAGCATTTATGAAAGCGCCTCACTTTCTAAATATGTGCAAGGTAAAAAAGTAATAAAAAGAAGCCAAAAAGCAATAATATCTTTTGCAAAAGAAGAAGAACAAAACGCAAAAAACACATTCAAAGAATTCCAAAATTATGCAAAACTAAATTTAGGAAAAATAGAAGATAATTTAGTATTAAAAGTCTCAAACTTCTATAATTTCGGAGAAGAGTTCTTGGAAGAATTAAAAAACAAAATAAATCCAGAAAGAAAAGAACAGAACGAGCCAAAAGAATCATTGGAAGATATAATTTACGTTGAAGAAAACAATGCTGATAACGGGTCTTCAAAATTACAAGGAGACTGGATAAAATATGGAAAAAAACACCAAAAAGTAATTGCTTCTGCATCAGATTTGTACAAAACATTTAAACAAATAAAAAGAGATTTAGAAAGCGATAATGAAACAAGAAAAAGAAACGCAGAAAGATTAAAACAAGAATATAAACATGATTTTATTGCAGCATTAATTACGAGTACAAGGATCACTAATAGTGCATCAAGCATAACTGTAAAAGATCATCATGATTGTTTTAATCCTGAATTAATAAAAGAGAAAAATGCCAATTTATCCAACAACCAATACTGCAGACATGCTTTCTCTCAAATTAATGAAGCATCAAGTATTCACAATTTCTTAAGTGCATTGTTTGATACAAATGACTCAGTTAAAGAAATCTCGGAAACATTAAGTAAATTAGTAGATTGTCAGGCCGAGAGTATGATGTTACACAAATCAGGTTATGATTCTTATGCAAGAGAAAGAGTTGTCAGATTAATATCATCAAATAATCAATCGACTTTTTTCATAGAATGCGAAAACTCTCCAGGAAATGCTTCAGGCAGAGCAAGATTACTTCAAACAACAAAACCAATTTCTGAAGAACAAGGAGCGATAGCTGTTCCAGATTCAGTAATTGACAAAGAAAACTCATGCGTTTACTTCTTAAATGCACAAAAAATTAACAATCACACAAAACTAACCGGATTATTCTGTTATAACAAAGAAAGATACGTTGTGTCAATAATACAAAATACTGCAAATTTTGTTGGCAAAGAAACAAATTTAGTAAAAATACTCTCCCAAGAAACAACCAGCGAAGAAAAAATAAAACAAATAGAAGAAACACTATCTCCTATTTATTCACACCTAGTAAAATATGAATTAAAAGGTGATGATTACAAAGAAATTGATGATGTTGAGGTTTTCAGAAAATGAAAACCCCTCCAAAAAAACTAACAATAGAATTAAGCGATAAAGAAGTAAAGAAAAATTTATCAAAAATATTAGAAGAAATGCAGCAAATAAGACATGAAAGCTTTGCCAGCCTAGAAACAAGCACAGAACAAAGTGAAAATTATTTAAAACTAACAGGAGAGCTAGCGAGCTGCGTTAACGCACTAATAACGAGCAACAAATTAGAAGAATCAGTTGAAGAATTAATAAATTCTGTCAAGAAGAAAAACGCACAAAGATTCTATGACACATTACAAAACGAATTCTGGAATGAAACAAATCCCGATTTCAAAGAAGACTTATACAAAACAGCAATAAAATTATTAGGCAGCAATTTTACAAATGAATCGCAAGTTTATCATGTATTTCAAGCACTAAAATACTTAAAATTAGATGACAATAGATTAGAAACTGCCAGAACAATAACGCCTGTGAACAGTTTGCTCGGCAAAGAAGCAATACAAGATTATAACGTTATTAAATTTGTTCTAAAAAACCTAGGCGGAATAAAATTAACTGGCCTAGGTATGGAAGACATTTGTATTAATGATGTTGAGAAATTAACTAAAGCTTCTAAAAAATTAGGTTTATTATACTTAGACCTTCAAAACGAAGCTTGGGACTTTAGTGAGGAAGAGAAAAAGAAATTTATTTTCGTTAAAAAAGGAGAAGAAACATTTGCGAGAATACAACAAACCGAAGAAGAATCAGACCAACAGGAGAACTATTTCAAAAAATTCAAAGAATACGCTCGAAAAAATTTAGGAAACACTGAAGAAAATTTAGCAGTAAGAGTTTCTAACGTTCATTCATTTGGCCAAAGATTTGCTGAAGAATTTGATAAATTAGTCATGCCAAAAAGAAAAAAGAGTTTAGATCTAGACTGGACTTTGGAAAAAACAGAAAGGTGTGCTAAGTTCAATGACTGGGTTTCGCAATATAAAGAAAAGAAAATTCAAATGGCCTCGCTTGCGGATTATTACTCTTTATTCAAACAAATAAAAAAAGACTATGAAAACGACAAGGAAGCTCAAGAATTTTTAAAAACATTCAGAGGCACTTTTAAAAACTGTTTAATAACAACTAGCACAGTCATATCATTTGACAAATTTAGCGATTACCAAAGTATAATACATAATTATGGTTCTTTCGATAAAGACTTAGAAGAACACTTGCAAGCAAGTGCTTTCGATATGCGTAACTCTAACTGGTATGAGATCTCCAAATTTTCTCGCCCTCGTGATAGAAATTTTATAAAAAGATTATTTGGGACAAAAGACGATCTAGAAACAATAATGGATGTTTTGGCTTTTGCAACAGGAATAGATAAAAACAAATTGACAATAAATAATGTTGGGTCTGAGCATTATCCTTCAAGAGAATCATCGCCTGTCATGTTCTGGTTCGCTAATGATAGATTGAATTTTCATTATGGTTCTTCAATAAATAGGACTGATATTAAAGGCGCCAGTTATTTTGTTGTACCAAAAAAGAAAGAAGAACTGAAAGATTTGTTATGCTCAAAAATAGATCAAGAAAACAACTGCGTTCATTACACAAACACTCAAAAAATTAATGATTACTATAAACACACAGGATTATTTTGTTTTAAGAACACTAGATATATTATCTCAGTAGTTTCAAAAGAAGAAAAAATAAGCACAGAAAGACTTGCAAAAATATTGGCAAAAGAAGAGCAAAGCGACAAAAAAATCAGTGAGATAGGCAAAAAAACAACCTCTATTCATGCGCACTTAATAAAATATCAAATGAACGAAAATAAATATAAATTAATCGATGATATTGAGGTATTTCAAAAATGAGCAAACCACCAAAATTTATCCAAGTAGAATTAAATGAAAAAGATGTCAGAGAAAACTTAGTTAGCATTCTGAATGGCATGCAAAGAATAAGACAAGAAAGTATTACTAATTTAGGAGCAACAGACGAACAAAAAACAGATTATTTAAGACTAACTGGAGAATTAGCTGGCTGCGTTAAAACATTAATTAAAGAAAATAATTTACAAAAGCAATTTGAAGAAATAACAAAAAGTGTTGAAAATAATTTATTATTAAGAAGTTATGATTTATTGCAAGAAAAATTCTGGCAAGAGCAGAACCCAGAATTCAAACAAAAATTAGAAGGTACAACAGCCGCGCTGTTGGGAGAAGACTTTGTCAGTTTAACACAAGCATATCATTTGTTCCAAGCACTGAAATTAGCAAGTGCTAAGGAATCTGAAAGAGCAGATGTATTTTACACAATACTGCCATTTAACACATTAGTAAATTCAATCATGCTAAGTCAACCTGAAGTCGCCAGTTATTTGTTGAACCAATTATTCAGTAATGTGAAAAGCGACGGCGTTGGAATTGAAGGAAACGTAACTAGAGAGGCGTTTATTAATGCTGCAAAAAACGCAGGAGTTCTATATATTGATTTGCCTGCAAATCAATATGAAACACTAAGAAAAGAATTTCCAAAAACGAGACTTGTTCAAGAAAAAAACAAAAAAGTTGCAAGAATAATATTTGACCAAACAACAGAAGAACAAGGAACAAACACTTTAACTGAACTAAGAAAGTATGCGACAAAACACTTGGGAAAAGTTGAAGATGATTTAGGAAGAAGAATAAGCAATTTTTACAGTTACGGAAAAGAATTCAGAAAAACAATGCTGGAAGAAATGACTGGCAGAAGTGAATTAGAAGAAGTGGTTGAAGAAAAGAAATTTAAAAAAGGCAAAAAGAAACAAAAGAAAAGTGCAAAATCAAAACTTACCTCAATTCTAACCGAACAGAATGCGAATAACAGAAGAGTGAAGTATGATCAAGATCCGTACAGGGTTTCTGATTTTGATCCTTATTATGGTATGGCCGGCTCCAGTTGGGGAGATGCTAAGTAGTTTATAAACAAGCCTGCCATTATTACATAAATAAAAATTTTAGCAGGGTTAAAATTTACACAAAGCATATAAATAGAAAAGCTTCGCTTTTCTAAATGCGCGAAATAGAAGTAAAAATTCTTGAAGTTAACCGAAAAGATGTTGAAGCAAAACTATTAAAACTTGGTGCAAAGAAAGTTTTTGAAGGAGAACTTAATGCGGTAATGTTTGATTTTGAAGATGAAAAAATAAAGAATGCTAGAGATTTGTTGAGATTGAGAAAAGATGGTAAAAAGGTAATTCTGACTTACAAAAAATTTGTTAACGTTAGCGATGTCAAAGATTTTAAAGAAATTGAAGTTGAAGTTAGTGATTTTAGCAAAATGAAAGAAATCTTAGAAGAATTAGGATTGGCAGTTGTTGAAAGCACTAGAAAAACAAGAATAAGCTATCAATTGGAAGGAGTACACTTTGATTTTGACAAATACTTGGATGAAAACATTGCAATACCTGAGTTCTTAGAAATAGAAGCAGAGGACAACATTGTACTGCACAAATACGTTAATTTGTTAGGTTTTGAAAGAAAAGACTGCAAACCATTAACTTTCTTTGAAGTGAGAGAATACTATAAAAACTAAACTATCGTCCCGCATGCAACTGCTTCTCCAGAATTACCGCTTGGTTGAGAAACAAAATCATCTTGTTTTGCATGAACAACAATTGCTCTTCCTATTATTGAATTGACGCCACTAAAACTCAAATAAGTAAACACTTTATCCATTTGAGCGTGACCTTTATTATTTGCATCTATATTTCCTAAATCACCAACATGATGTTCTTTATTCTCTGGGCTGCCGTGTTTTGAGTATACTGGATTCAAATGACCGCCTGCTTTTTCAGCATTATTATCACAACTGCCAAATTCATGGATGTGAATGCCATGAGGGCCTGGCTGTAAGTTGTTGAGATCAGCAATAACTCTTACTCCTTTATTTTCTTCTTTAAAGATAACTGTTCCAGAAACATGAAAATTATCCGTAGGTTTTAGAACGATAAGTAATTCTTTAGGCTGATAACAGCTAATAAGAAAGAGGAATAGCACGGCCACTAACAAAGCCTTCATAGTACCCTCTTTGTTTTAGTTATTTAAAAATGTTACTGAGTACATCATTCATCTGATGTCAGCTGCTGTCGAAACATTACTGGGTGTCGGGACTTCTGAGTTCTTCAAATAAGATTTTAAATGCCTCTTATTATTATGCCAGAAAAATAAACAAAATTTATAAACAAAACAGGTCAATAACTTTTAATGAACTTCAAAAAATTAGCATTAACTGGTTTGGCAGCTACTTTGCTAAACTTGACTGGTTGTGCACAAGTAAAATTTGTTTATCACGGTGCAAATTATTTGATTGGAAATTATTCTGATTATACTGATGATCACAGAGTGAGAATGAATGATGACAGAAGAAGTTTAGAACAAAAAATTCTTTCAAAAGCAAAACTAGAAGTTATTGGTGAAGGTAAAGATCAAGTTTATGTTTTATACACTCAAGGAACTTCTTATGAGCGTGGTTTTCAACATGGAAGACTGCTAAAAGAACAAGTTAGAGAAAACATAGGGAGACTAATGCATATAAGAGATGGTGCAAGTGAGAAATATAAGGATGTTGTAAACACTGAACCGCTTTACACTGGCTACAAATCTTTAGAACCTTTTATTAGCGATGATTACAAAGAAGAAATGAACGGTTTAGCAGATGGTGCAGGACTAACTCTAGAATCTGTTCAGTTCACTCAAGCTTTAGGAGATATTGTGGAAAGCGCTTGCAGTAATTACAATTTATCGAGCGAAGCAACTGGAGGAGATACAATACAAGTAAGAAGTTTAGACTTTCCTCTATTATTAAAAATCCAAGAAAATCCCGTGATTCAATTAGTCAAGCCAGAAAAAGGACACAAGTATGCAATGATTGGTTGGGCAGGAGTTTTGGGCACAGTTAGTGGAGTTAGTGAAGAAAAAATTGCTCTAGGAGAAGTAAGAGGAGATAAAGGAGTAGCAGCATATAGAGAAGCAAATAATTTAGGAGAAAAAAAAGAAACACTACGAGGAATACCAATGCCTTTCTTATTAAGAGATGCACTACAATTTGATACAAACTTAGATGAAGTAACTGAAAGATTTAGAAATGCAAGCAGAACAAACTGTTATGTCTACTTAATTGGTGACGGCAAAACACAAAATGCACTAGCATATTTAACTGATCATGAATTATTTAAGACACTTACAGAACAAGATTATCAAGAAGTATTATCTTTAGTCGAACCAAACAGCACTTTAGACCATATGAATGGTGTTATATTTTGCGGTTGGAATAATGGATTACTCAACCAGAAAATAAAAGAAAATTATGGAAGAATAAATGAGGAAATAATAAAAAAAGATATTAATCCTGCAATAGCCATGAAAACAAACTTACAAATTGTAGTTTATAATTTAACTCAAATGACTATTCAAGTTGCAAATGCAGAAGGAAAACAAAAAGCATCCAACAGAAATTATACATTTTTAGACTTAAAAGAAGCATTTAAATGGTTTGAAAAATGAAAAACAAAGTACTTCCGTTAATACTAACAGGAGCACTATTAATGCCTGCATGCAATTTGTTCTCAAAAAACCAAAATGCTGTTGTCGCAGAACAAACTTTAGAACAAAAAATTCTTTCAAAAGCAAAACTAGAAATTATTGGTGAAGGAACTGATAAAATTTATGTGCTTTACACTCAAGGAACACCTTACGAAAGAGGATTTCAACACGGAAAATTACTAAAAGAACAAGTAACAAAAAATCTTACCTCAATAATAAAATCAAAAGAATACATTACTTCTGATTTAGATGAAGACAAAAAAGAAAACGTTAACGTAGGTTACCAAAAAATGGAACCATTCATCTCACAACAATTTAAAGAAGAAATGAAAGGATTGGCAGATGGTGCTGAAGTAAGTATTGCAGATTTGCAATTTTACCAAATAGTCGGGGATGTTGTAGAAAATGGTTGCAGTAATTATTTTTTAAAAGGAAGTGCCACACAAAATAATAACGTTGTTCAAGTAAGAATTCTAGATTTTCCTTTAGAATTTGGAGTGCAAAATTATCCAGTAATATCTGTAGTTAATCCTGATGTAGGTCATCCTTTTGCAACAATTGGTTGGGCAGGATTCTTAGGTGCAGTAACTGGAGTAAGTCAAGAAAAAATTGCCTTAGGAGAAATGCGAGGAGATAGAGCTGTAGAATTATATCGCAAACTTAACAATTTAGAAGAAAAAAAAGAAACACTTAAAGGAACACCAATGCCTTTCTTGTTAAGAGAAATATTGCAGTTTGATACAAACTTAGATGAAGTAACTGAAAGACTTAGAACTGCTAACAGAACCAATTGTTATGTGTACGTTATTGGTGATGGCGAAGCACAAGAACCTAGAGCTTACTTAACTGATCATGAATTGTTTGAAGCTTTTGATACTGAAAAATTCCAAAAAATAGTTTCCGCAGTAGAACCAGAAATTACTCTAGAAAACAAAAGCGATGTAATATTTGGAGGACACAATAACAAGTTAATAAATGAAAAAGTCAATCAATATTATGGAAGAATAACTGAAGACTTAATCAAACAAGACTTTAATCCTGCACTAGCCATGAAAGGCAATCTGCAAATCACCATTTACAACTTAACAAACATGACTTTACAAGTAGCAAACGCAGAAGGAGCAAAAGGCAGAGCAGCAGAACAAGGATATGTATTCTTAGATTTGAATGAAGCGTTTAATTGGTTCAAAGAACATTAAAATTCTTTTCTACCTTTGATTTTTATTTGACTTCAAAATAATAACAACTAAACTCATCAGATTTCGCTCCTTCAGAAACTAGCATTCTTTTCTTTGTTAAATTCATAATAATTGTATGAATTGTTTCAATTCCTCCTTGGAAAGTTATTGGAGCTTGAACCCCTTCTAATTTGAATGCCTTTTTCAAATCTTGAGGTAATAATTTTCTTGATTGGCGAATATAATTTCTTAAAGCATCTTCAAATATTGTTTGTCTCTTGCAAAGTTCTCCCTGGGAATTAAAAGAATTAGTGTGCGTTACAAACTTATCACTCCAAATCTCACTTACAATTTCGGGAGTTGTTTCAAAACTACAAATATTGCCTCCTTTGTCACCAACTAAATAATTAGCGCTTGCTGCTCTAGGAGAATTCTTGATTAATTCAGCAACAGATTTGGAATCTTTATTTTCTAAAATCCCTCTCATCAATATGTGAACTGGGATCCCCGTTTTATTAACGCTAAAAGTAGGTAAATAATTCAAGCAAAGTCCCAAACCATCTGCATTCATACCTATCTTTCCAACCATGCCTGGCTCGATGAGCATTTTAATTCTTGAATTTATTTCAACAATTCTAGTTAAATTTCTCCAATTATTCATCCAATCCCAATTCTGTCCAAGAACAACATCATAATTGACTTTAGTAAATTCGTCAACACCAACAGCAGTACACTCGTTTAAATTGATGTTTGACAATAACTCAGTTCTAGAATTAATGGCATAAATTAAATTAACATCCAAATTTGAGCCTTCAGCAATACTTTTAATTTCTTCATCCAATTTAGGAAAATAGTTCTCAGTGGCACTTCTAAAACCTTCAACCAAATCGGGTATTTCACTTAAAGGTTTCTTCCACAAATCAAGATAAAGGTTAAGAGTCTGATTAATTTCCGCTCTTAATTCTTCTCCATGAGCTCCGCCTATTTCTTTATTGGTTCCTTTGAATTTTAGTTCAAGCATATTTTAGGGTAATTCAAGTTGTTTTTAATATTTATTAAACTATTGGGTTTATTTTTGTAAAAACTTTCTCCTTTTAAACTTTAGTCTCAGCCCGTCCGCAAATTGATAAAAAATAATTTGTGGCGGACGGTCTTCGAGATGATAATCAAAGATCATTCCGAAGACTGGCTGGCCAAAGTTCATATCAATTTGCCAGCCAGTCTGAGAGTCTATGTCCGCAGGAATAAAAACTGAGAAATTTTTTTATTATTAAAAAATAGATGTGAAAACTAGAAAAACTCAAAAATTTATTATTCTTGTTCTTTATCTGTTTCAGCGAACTTTTTCTTGAAAAATTCATAACTAGTTTTTTGCACATACCTGAATGGCGGCAGAATGTACATGAATGCAGTATAATGTCCTGCCAATAAATAAACTACGGAAGGATTTCCTATTAATTTTTTGAGTTTTCTTTGGCATTCTATAGGAACAACATTGTCAAATAAAGTTATGTACATTAAAGTATTTTTGTCGTTAATAAATGGAGCTAAATATTTTGGATCCGATCTTATTGTTTCTCTTAATTGTTCAAATAATTTCTTTTTGTCTGCTATTCCTTGCAATTCCTCAACAATACCTCCTTCTTTTGTATGCTCTAAAATGTAAGGAATATCTGCTCCACCCATAACAAAAATATTCACTTTTAACCTTTCATCGATTCCTGCAAGAGTTGCATTCTTAATTGCACCTAAACTTATACCTAAAGAACCAATCTTATCTTTATCAATATCTGGAAATTCTTGAAGAATATCAATAGCTCGCATAGTATCAATTAAAGACTGCTTTAGAATATCTTCTAACCCTTGAGCATAATTGTTGTTGTCAGGAAATTTATCATTAGGTCTATGAACAATAGCGCAAGCAAAGCCTCTATCTGCGTAATATTCTGCAAACATTTCTGAAAGAGTATTTTTCCCTCCAAGTATTGGGGAAAGAATGATTAGAGGAGTTTTTTCTTCCCCTTTTATATCATAATAATCAACTGTTGCAAAATCATTTAAAGGTTTAGTATGCATTGCACTATGAAATGTTAAAGTTTTTATGGTATAATGTTCTTTTTCGCTCATTTGAAGTAATTGATAATCAATTGGTGCTTTGGGGTATGAGAAATATTCTTTAACCCAACCAGGCTTTTCAACCTCTCTCTTAAAATTTTCTCCAGGAATCATGTAACCAAAACAGCCAGATAAGCCTAAAATTAGTGGCACTGAACAAACTAGGTTTTTAAGACCACGTTTAATGCTCATATTTTATTTAAAAAATGCCCAATTTAAATGCTTTATGCCCTATTTCGGTCAAAAAATGACCAAAACAATTATAAATAAGTGTTATTTCAACACGAATATGAACAACTACTCAGCTTCATTAATTGGCTGCGCGATTGGTGATTCTTTAGGAATGCCTGTTGAAGGCTGGAAGCGAGAACAAATACAAAAGTACGTTGAAAAAATTGATCATTTCATTGATCCTGTCCTTGTTAAGGATAAAACGGGAAATTTAGTTGAAGAAGACGAATTTGGAAAACTAAGATACTGGACTAAAGACTTCAAAAAAGGAGAATACACTGATGACACAATTCTAACTTTAACTATTGCTGAATCACTAGCACAAAGAGGAGGAGTAAATATTTATGATATTGCTGAAAGACATTTAATAGAATACAAAAAAGACAACAAAGGTTTCGGAGGAACAACTAGAGAAGCAATGGAAAATTTAATCAAAGGAAAAACAATCTGGGAATCAGGAGTAATAGGCGGTCCAGGTAATGCTCCTGCAATGAAAATGTCTCCAATGGGATTTTACATGCACGCAACAGGTAATTACAAACAAGGCTTAGAGCTTGCAAGATTAATCGGACAAATAACTCATTTAGATCCCAGATCAGTTGCTGGAGGAATTGTTCAAGCTCACGCAATTTATTCTGCGCTAAAAGAAACATCCCGAGAAGAATTTGTTAATTCAATTGTTGAAGTCTGCAAAGAATGGGAAGAACCATTAACTGAAAAATTCTCTTGGCATGAACAAGGAAATTTACTTTCTCGACTTGAATGGATCAAAGAAAACAAAGACGCAAGCGATGAAGAAGCATATCAACATATTGGTTGTACGAGTGTTACTTATCGTTCCTACCCTTTTGCGTTATTTATGTTTCAAAAACATTTGAACAATCCAATCCAAGGTTTGATCGAAGCAGTTAATTATGGTGGAGATTGTGATACTGTTGGAGCAATGTACGGGAGTCTAGTTGGGGCAAGATTTGGTGATGTTTTCCCTGAAAATTTAAAGAAAGAATTAAAAAACTTAGCCCATTTACAAAGCTTAGGGGAAACGATTCATGCTAAACTTACCAAAAAAGTACAATAAAGCACTTCTTATAGGCACAGGTGGAGGAAATGATATTGTTAGCGCAATACTTCCTGCATTATACTTATCAAAACAAGGAACTCAAGTAGATATTGCAGGAATACTCAGCCCAGGAGCAACACACACTTATAGAGGAAAACAAGAACAAGTAATAAACAAATTAGAAGGAGATGTTAAAAGATTTATTAGCTCAAAGAAACCTACAGAAATCTCTTTTGTTGACTCTTCTTTGCCACAAATAGCTAAAGAATTAAAGATTCCCGTAAATAATTTTTACAATCTCTCAACAAAACAAGGAAGTCAAGAATTATCCGTTACAGTAAAAAAATTAGTAGAAACAAACAAGTATGATTTGGTTTTAGGTGTTGACGTTGGTGGAGATATTTTAGCTAGAGGAAAAGAAGATAGCAAATTATTTTCTCCAATGATGGATTTTACTACTTTATACATTCTTCCTTGCTTAAATGTCGATTCATTTTTACTAGAATTCGGTCTAGGAACTGACGGAGAATTAGAATCTAACGGAATCAGAGAAATATTAACTGAATTGAGACAAAAAAATTTAATTTTGAACGAAAGCGAAATAAACAAAAATGACAAAGAAGTATCTTCGTTCAAAATTATTTATGAAAAGATTTCAAAAACAAGAACTGGAAACACAATACCACTAACTCTTAAAAGTTTAGAACACAAAGGCAGTGATTTAATAGTAGAACACAAGCATACAACAAGAATAAACAATAAAAAATGGGAATTAATTACTGAAGTAAGATTATTAGAAGAAACACTAGGCCAAGCATACTTAATAGATGTTAAAGCATTAGTAAAAAATCGTCAAAGCACAGTACTGCAGCACAGCAATCCTTTAGAACAATTAATACAACTAAAAAAAATACCAACTTGGAAAACAGAATTAGACCTTAACTATCTCTGGGGTGGAAACGATTTAAATTGGAACGGAAAGAGTAATGGAGGATTTTGCCTACAAGCACTAACCCCCGCATTCCAATTACTTGAAGAAACCAGAAAAGAAATAGTCCAAGAAGGCTACAAACAAATGCAAGAAGGAATGAGTGATGCAATACTTGTTTTTAACAATGATTTGAAATATTTAGAAAAAGGAAAGGTAGAATTCAGAGGAGGAAAATTCAGCATACTGAGCAACAACGAAAATCTTGAAGAAGAAATAGCACATACTGCTGAGCAAATAAGTGAGCACAGCGTGAATTAAGTTCTTAAATTAATGTTATTTTTTTGCTAACTTGTCTTTTTATCATTCAAAATAGCTTCGATAGAATTAGCTAAAAATTCTGCAAATTCAGGTTTGTACTTAACAGAACTGGTGCATATTGGACTGAGCGTTGATAAAGATAAAAATTCTGGATCATATTTTGGTGTTTCTGCAATAAAATTATTTAATTCTGGCTTTAATAGCTCAAACATTTTTTTAGTACTCGTTAAAGAACCGTCACTCATGCCGCAAAGAAGAGAATTCTTGAAATAACTGCTCATGGCTATTTTATCAATTATATCTTCTCGAACTTGTAATGAATCTTTTTCAGTTTCTCTTAAAAATTCAAAAGCCAAAATATCACTATCATAAGGGTCAGCAGGATAACTTCCACAAGCCTCACCCTTAGCAATCACCCGAGTATTGCCCTTAAGATTGAAGATTCCTGCACGTTTATACCGCATATAACCAGTTCTTGTTCTGTGCCAATCAGAATCATCTGCTATTTCTGTACGTACTTCATTATTTTGAAAAGAAAGCTCCTCATGGTTATGTTTGTTTGATAAAGTTTGATAAGTTCTTTCTATTAATTCTCCAACACTTAAAATATTTTTTTCAGACATTTTTCAAATAAATACCGGGTAATTTAAAAATATTTATGTTCCAAACAGATCAAATATTGAAAGAGGAATTCTAATTTACAAAACTTTTTTTAGTAAAGTTTTAATACTTCTTATTTACATAACTTTTTAATGAAAACCACCATTTTAGGCTTGCCTAATTCTTATGAGTTCTTAATAAAAAAATCAGTTGAAGGATTCTGGAGTGGAGAAAACAAAGAAAATGAAATAATTAAAGCAAAACATGAAGTTTTTTCTTACAATTCTGATTTACAAAGAAAACTAGACCTGCAAGTAGAAAATGACTTTGACATTTATGACCGATTATTAAGAACTGCCGTGAACTTTAGTTTAACTCCTAAAAGATTTGGAGAAATAAAAACACTAGAAGACTATTTATCAATTCCTCGAGGAAAAGAAAATGCAGAAGCTTCTCCAATGGTAAAATGGTTCAACACGAATTATCACGTTGTCCAACCAGAAATAGAAAAATTACCAGAACTTTCAGCGAAATGGAGACTCAGAGGAACAGATCAAAACAAAAAATTTGCACTAATAGGCCCACAAACTTTACTAGCGTACTCAATAAATAAAACAAATTATTCAAAAGAAGAATTATTCAAAAAATTAAGCGAAGAATATGTTAAATTAATCAACCAACTACCGAATAAAATCATTCAACTAGAAGAACCTTCATTCTTAACTGAAGGAATTCCTAAAGAATACAAATCATTTTTAGAAAAATTAAACAAAAAAGTTCATTTACACGTTTATTTTGGAAGCGTTAATGAATTTGCAGACACCTTGTTTGATCTACCAGTTGAAGGCTTTGGCCTAGACTTTGTAGAAGGAGAAGAAAATCTCGATTTATTGAAGAATTTTCCAGAAGGGAAAATTCTTATTGCTGGAGTAATCAACGGAAGAAACGTCTGGAAGGCAAGTGAAAAAACAAAACGAACTCTAGATAAAATTATTTCGGTCATACCAAAAGATAGACTGTATATTTCACCATCGAGTTCTTTACTACACGTTCCATTAAATACAAAAGATGAAGAACAAACTAATAAAGACAAATTCAGTTTTGCAGAAGAAAAACTAGTTGAGCTAGAACAAATAAAAAAAGGCACAATAAAATATTCAAAATTAGAGTTTTTCGAAGAAAAACTTCCCACCAAAATTTTTTCTCGTCAAAGAAAAAATTTCTGGGTTAGTGAAATATTGTATCCAACAACAACCATTGGTAGTTTCCCTCAAACAAAAGAAGTCCGAAGAATGAGGACTTCTTTCAAAGAAGGAAAAATAACAAATCAACAATATGAAGATTTCATAAAAAAACAAATAAAAGAATGCATAACAAAACAAGAAGAATTAGGCTTAGATGTTCTAGTTCACGGAGAATTTGAAAGAAACGATATGGTGCAATATTTTGCTGAAAATTTTGAAGGCTTCACAGCAATTAATGGCGCAGTGCAATCTTACGGAACAAGATATGTCAGACCCCCAGTAATAACTAGTGAAATAAAACGAAAAAATCCAGTAACACTAAAATGGAGCAAATACGCACAATCATTAACGGAAAAACCAGTTAAAGGAATGCTTACAGGACCAGTAACGATGGTGCAATGGAGTTTTCCAAGAGAAGACATATCCCGCGAAGCACAATATTATCAAGTAGCAAAAGTATTACAAGAAGAATTTAATGATTTGGTTAAAGCAGGAATAAAACACATCCAAATTGATGAACCCGCAATAAGAGAAGGTTTGCCTATAGACAAATCAAAAAGAGAACATTACTTGCATCATTCAATCAATGCATTCAGAAACGTTTTTTGTGAAGCGCCAGATTACGCAATAATTCATTCACACATGTGCTTTTCAGAATTTCCTCAAATAATTGAAGCAATAAAAAAAATGAATGTTGACGTGCTAAGCATTGAAGACAGCAAAGCAAAAGGCAAAACAGCCAATTCATTAAAAGAAGGAGGATTTCCCGCATCAATAGGCTTAGGAGTTTACGATGTTCACAGCCCAAGAATTGCTAGCGTTGAAGAAATGGTAAAAATACCTTTATCATTAAATCTAGATCCTAAAAAAATTTGGGTAAACCCTGACTGCGGACTAAAAACGAGAGGAGAAGAAGCATACAAACAATTAGAAAAAATGATGGAAGCAGTGAAGATATTAAGGGAGAAACTAACTTAGGGCAAAAATGATTTACAAAACTAATAATGGGACTGATTATGACACATCAAAATTAAAAAAAGATGAGCTAGAATTATTTGACTGGATGAAAAAAGAATACAAAACTTGTCGTTCTTGGATTGAATTTCAACAGCGAACTGCTCACGGAATCATTGAGTTTGCAAAAAAGTCACAAAAAGATTGGCAAAATCATCCTCTTTTTGTAATACAATTAGATATGGTTGGAAAGAAAGGAATTGAGACTGGAGAGTTGAGAGGAGAGATTACAGATAAATTTAATTGACAAAATATTCTTTGTTTGGAGTTTATTAAAATGTATGGTGAAGACTTTTTGAAAAAGTTAAAACGCGGGTAAAAAATGGTGAATGTGGAGTTTCATCCCTGATAAAAATCACAAAAAGAATAATTTAAATACTTCTTTCAAAAAATAATTATAAAATGGACATTAAAATTAGCATACTTTTGTTATCTTTATTGCTTCTTGCTGTTGCTTGTGATCCTTCTTATAAAACTGAAATGCCTAATCTCAATGAAGAGAATTATAATACTCTTTCTTTGGAGGAACAGTTTGCAGTTTTTGAGAAAGTGAGCGGCTATATAGATACGCCAGATTATGTTAATATCGGTATTGCTAAAAAAGGTGAAAAAGCAGTTCCATTAATTCTGAAATTTATCGAAAATTCTGATGTGAGCGCTAAAAAGATAGATGCAATTTATTTACTTTCAGAAATACACAAGAATTATTTTGATCTTAAAAGAACAAAAGCAGAAGAATTTCTAAACCAAAAAATAAAAAATGAAGAATCATCTCTCAAAAAAGATAAATACATTCTGGAATCTTACAAAGACGTTTTAAAAAAAATTCAAGCAGAAAGACCTGAAGAACTCACCCCAGTAATACTATCTCCGGGCAATGAACGAATCCCTGCGTTTTATTCTGATGATAAAGACTTAATAAAATATGTTGAACTAATCAAAGAAAAAATAATGCAAGAAACAGGAATGAACTCTGAAGAATTAGATGATCGCTTTAGCATTGTAGGATATACTAAAGGAGAACAACTTGTTGGAGCATATCCTATTTATCCAAAGGACAATAAAACTTTAGCAATAAGTTTTGTTGCGAAGATCGATTGGGTGGAATTCCGAGATCTTTTGGAATTTAATTTTCTAGACAACAAAGACAATAAGCTCTCTTTAGAAGAAATAAAACAACAAATTAAAGTACCATTTTATTTTAGCATTAAAGAATTAAAACCTAAATCCGAGATTGAAAAAATAGTTGTCAAAGCAAATTCCAAACTAGAAATAATGCTGCCTCCAATCGAAGCACCCAGTTATAACCGGAACAACAATATAAGAATAGATTTTCTTAATAAAGAAATTTTACTTGATGTATATGGAAAAAAAGATGAAAAGAAAAATCAATGTTTGTTCGGACAGGTTAATTTATTGACTGGAGATATAGTTGTGCGTGAAATTGCGTGTATTGTTTATTAAGAATGATTTTTTTAATTTTTTAAGTGATAAAAATTGTCCGAAATTCAGTGTGCTCTAGGACATTTCCCTTTAGAATGTGTTGCTAAATGTCTATCTCTGGCTTCTGTTAAAACACTTTCGTACTTATTATCTGGAGAAAAGAACATTAATTCAGCATAACCTTCTTCAATCATTACTTCATTTACAAATGTTCCATTAACATAAACATCTCGCAACAATCTTCCATACTTGTCTTTATCTCTTTTTTCTGATTCGAGCTCAACTTCTTTGTTAAGAACTAATTCTTCTAAACGTTTCTTTGCTTCTTTAAAACCAAATTCTTTTTTTTCAGGAGTATTCTCCCCAATTAATCTTATATGTTCTCCAGTAGACAAAACAATAGTATCTCCATCAATAACTCTTGCAACGTAAGCTTTATCCTTGCTATTACAACCACCGCAACCACTAAGAAAATATAATCCTGCAGTAAGAACTGTAATGTTTAAGTATTTTCTAAAACTACTCAAATTATTACGGTCTTGATACAATCCTACTTGATCATTTAATGTATTCATTTTATTTAAATTCAATCTGATGTGTTTATAATAAATACTTTTTTAAAGGTATCTTTTTATTACTATCTTTTTTTATTTAGGATTTTTTCAATCTGATGTTAATAAGTTATCGTTCACTATTTTTAATAAATTATTTGCAGCATAACTCTTTCCATGAGTTTTTTCATATTTGTTTAATAATTCATAAGTTTGCTTTAATGCTTTAATATCTGTTCCATTTTGTTCATATGTTATTAAGTATGTCTGTAAATCTTTTTTTCCTAAAAAATCTTCTCCAGTGATGGCTTTTTGTCCCCAGAAAGCAAAAGCTTCATTTATTCCCCTGACTTTAGGACCTTCATCAAAGCTCAAAAAGTTTTGAGGTGGTTTTTCTTTAAGTAATTCCACTAATCTTGCATGATGATAATCGAAAAATATTGAGTGAAAATATTCATGAGCAAGTATGGAATACAAATCATGAGTATCTGCTTCATCTACGATGTTGCCTTTCTCATCTTCTATTGCGCCAGCACATCTTATGCTTAAAAGATTTAATCCTATTATGTTGTGGTTAGGTATAAAAAAGCTACTATCTATTCCTCCCATTATTGCAAATACTTCCGGAAAATCAAAAAAAGAGATGGGAATAACTTCATTTTTTTTAATAGGATACTCCATAAAAACATCAAGATCGTGAACTAACTTTTTGTGTATTGGTTCTACAAAATCTTTATCGTTTTTGTATTGATCTCCCATTTTTCTCAACTGCGAAACCAATAGATCAAATTCCTTTTTCACTTAAACGCCTCCAAACATTCCTCTTCCTTAAAATGCAATTCTCCGGGGATTATTAATGCATGAGGCGGATTTTCTAATTTAAGATTTAACAATTTTTTTGCAGTATCATAATGAACTTTCGCTTCAGAACTTCCCAATCTTTCAACAATGACTGCTTTAGCATCTTCTTTGAGACCTTTTGATACTAATTTTTTCAGGCCTTCTTGTCCAGTCATAAATTTTCCATCCTGTAAATCTAATAAGAATAAAGTATGTGCTTTGATTTTTTGATTATCTTGAAATATCTTCCAATAACTATCTGCTTCATGAAATGGAATGCTTGCAGTCTTGCCAAACTTGTAAAGCTGTAAACCTGTAATTGCCACCGCTGTGAGAACTGACGCATTGTGGATTACGCAGTAATCTACTTTTTGTTTTTTGCATTCAAGAATTAATTCAATATGTGTAGTTGCGCTTAATGCATCACCAATTACTAATATTGAAATATTCTTCTTTTTTGCTTCGCTAACTATTTTCTCACAATCATTTTCTATTCTTTCACGATTAGCTAACTCTATTTTCTTTTTGTAAAAATCTTCCAAATCTTTAACTGAACACTGCATTAATGAGGTATAATTTTCAAGCAAAATAACATCTGAATTTTTAACTAACTCAAGTCCTTTAACTGAAATATCTTTCTCATCATTAAGACCTATGCCTATCAAATTTAATGCCATAAAAACATCAATGAAGTTAGTTTTATAAGGCTTACTCTCGGAGAGGAAAAAATCTTATAAACAAATAGGCTTTCTTTAAGAAACATGCCGAATGATATTAAATTTAAATTAGAAATTTGTGCCATATACTCTTTTCTTGCTTTTGCTTGTGGAGGCCTGGGTTATTTTGCTTACAAATTGGGTGATTTCAACATCCAGATGCAAGAAACCATAAAAAAAAATAAAGAACTAAACAAGAAAAGACAAGAACAATATTCTGTTTTGTACGAAAAAATCTTTGGTTCCGGTGGTTATGGTTATGCAGATACCAATTTTGATAAAGAAATAGATGTTTATGAACGAGCTAATGCTTATCATAAATTAGGTCTTAAAGATTTTCCTAAAGAAGGGCTTTCTTTAGAACAATTAGAAAAATTAGTTAAAATTTATGAGGGTGAAAATTAATGCAAATATTTGGTCGTCCTTGGTGGAGTTTCTTGCCTTGGGGTAGTTTGTTGTATCATCATGAAAATGGAGGAACAACAGATCTAGAACCACTTCATGGTATATATGGAATTTTTAGCACGGCCGCATTTTTTAGTTACTTAGTAATTTCTTCGTATACAGGCACTTTTAGCCTTTCGAGACAACTAAAAATTCATGATTATTTAAGAAATGAGTTTATTTCAAATGAAACAAAACGAAAAGAGTTATATGATAAAATTTTTGGTCCGGGAGGATTTGCTGACACTAATTTTGACAAAAAGGTAGATATTTATGAAAAGGCCAGTGCATACAAAAAATTAGGTCTTGAAGACTTTCCAAAACAAGAATTGAGTTTAAAACAATTGGAAGAATTGGTTAAGAAGTATCAAGAATGAATTCTGGAAAAGTTCATGGTTTGCAGTTTAGAGTTCACAGTACGTCCTGTAAACCATAAACTATGAACCACAAACCTTTTGTAGCCCCTAACAGAAAGATTTAAATATGTGTAGCCCCTAACCGCTTTATGGTCTATTTGGAGAGGAAGCAAATCAAGGGACAACTATTCTATTACCTAGTTCATACTCTGCGTGAAGGAAATAAAATAGTTCACAAAAGAAAGTATGTTGGAACGGTTTTGCCTTCAAAAAAAGAACTAGAAAGAATAGAAATGGAGTTTATTAAAGATATAGGCAGAGATAAGAAATATGTTTATCTTAGTTCTGAAGATGTTGAAAAAATTGAAGGAAAGAAAAAAAAGAGCATTCAAGAAGTTAAAAAACTTAGTTTTTTAGAAAAAGAAAAAAGACTAAAAGATTTTATTATCCGATTCACTTATGACAGCAGTAAATTGTCAGGAGTAGATATAACTCTCAGACAAACTTTTTTGATTCTTAAAGAAAACCTCATTCCTAAAGATCTCAAATATACCAAAACTATCAAGGAACTAGAGAATCATGAAAAAGGAATTCTTGTCATAACTAAATATAAAGGTGCGTTTAGTATTAATTTTATTAAAAAACTTCATAAAATCTTGTTGAGCGGAATTGATGATAGTGTTGCTGGAAAGACCAGAGATGAACTTCAAAGAAATGTTAAACTTGCAGGAACGCCTTATGTTCCACCAAAATGGCAAGAAGTCAAAAAAGAACTAATTAATTTTTTTAAGTGGTACAAAGATGTAAGCAGAAAGCTACATCCTGTGGAATTAGCTGCGCTAGTTCACTTGAAAATAATATCCATCCAACCATTTGTTGATGGAAACAGCAGATTATCAAGGCTTTTGATGAATTGGATTTTGTGGAAGAAAAAATACCCTCCAGTAGAAATACCTATAGAAGAATTAGAGAATTATTACCAAGTTTTAGATCTTTATCAGATAGAAGATAAAGAAAAACCTTTTGTGGATTATGTTAAGGAAAGATATCTTAAAAGTGATTGAGCTTCGTTGATGATTGAGCAAACATTTACTTTTTTATTTATGAATCAATTCATTTATTCCTTTAGGAAAGTCTTGGCTTTTATAGCTCTGTTGTGGTTTTCCTGAATAGTGTGTTGTGAATAATTCTTCTATTGTGGTTAATTCGTTTCTTACTAAATTTTTATCTATTTCTGTTATAGACTCTCTAACTTCTAATTCATCTGGAAAGAACTCTGCTGTGTTTCTGTTTTCTGATTGTGGTAATTTCTTTTTTCCTTTTATTTTTCCTTCAAATTTTCCTTTTTTGCCAAAAATAAGTATTTCTGCTTTTTGAGTTGCTTCTTGATTAAATTCTTCTTGATTTTGTTCAACACCTAATTGTTCTTTATTAGCTTCAGAACTTGTTTCTGATTGTTTGCTTAAAGAAAAATCAACTGTGTAAGTTTCATCATCATAGTTATCATTATATCCTATTACTATTCCTTCAATGCCTATAGGAATTTCTGAGTCTCTTCCTTTAAGATCTTCAATATCTCCATCATCTGATTTACCAATATATCTAACTTTGCTTGCTAATCTTATTTCTCTACTATCAAAAATACCTTTTGTTATTATTGTTGACAAGTATTTATTTACTTTTTCAGAAAACTCAGTCACTGGAACTATTGAGGTTAAATTAACTCCGTTTTGTGCGTATTTTTCTAAATATTGAGTTATTTTATGAACTTGTGCATATAATTCTTCAAATCTTACATTGTTGTTTATTGCATTTAGAACTCTTGCGAATGATTCTGCAATCAAATCTGTGGTTATTTTTTTGCTTTCTTTTCCTTCAGGATAAATTTTTGCGTATATTTCCATTAAACTTTCTTTTTCATCTTTTCTGACTGATTGTATTCTTGAGAAAAGTCCTTCTTCAGTTAGTTCATTGATTCTTCCTTCAAGCACTTTTTTGTCGCGCGTACTTATTAATTTGTTTGTAATTAAAAAAGTCAAACTTTCTCTGGCACTAGTAACATCATAATTGCTAACAGAAGCATCCAATTGATTAATTGATTTTACTCTGTTAAAAAGAGCTCTTAGTTCATCGTGTTGTTTTTGTCTACTTTCCTTGAAATACCAGAAATATCCGTTTTGTAATTTACTATTGAAATCGTTGAGCAATTCTTCTGCTTCTTCGAACTCTTCATATCTTATTGCACGATTTATTTGTTCTATTAATTTTCCGCCAGTAGTCCATGCCATTTTATTTAGAAACCAATGTGTTTATTCCTTTTGAGAAATCCTGACTAGGGTATTTTTCAGTAACTTCAACAGAATAATGTTCTGTGAATAATTTTTGTATTCTATCTAATTCATTTCTGACTAAGTTTCGGTCTATTTCTGTGATTGGTTCACGAACTTCTAATTCATCGTTGAGGAATGTTTCTAATGTTTTTTCTAGGTTATTTTGTGTGACTTCTACAATGCAATAACTTATTCCTTCCTCTAGTTGTTGGTAATCTGTAACTATTCCTTCGAAACCGTAAATGATCTTAGGATCTCTTCCTGTATCAAAGCCAACATAAGTACATTTCTCAGTATACCTTACTGCACTTCCTACGTCCAAATAAGTATCTGAAGGTCCTTTTGATTTTAGTTGAATTAAATAATCTTGAACTGTCTTCAAAAAGTCTTGCAAAGGAACTATTTGGGATAAATTAATTCCTCTTTGAGTATACTTTTCTAAATAGTTTGTTATTCTGTGAGTTTTGTTGTATAGGTCTTCAAATTTAATTCGTGTATTTGCTGCGTTAATAACGCTTGCAAATGATTCAGCAAGTAAATCAGTGCCAATTCTTCGAATTTCTCTACCCTGAGAATAAACATCTGCATATTTTTCCATTAAAGAAATCTTTTCCTCACTTGAAGATGAATTTCTGATTTGAGAAAGCACACCTTCCTCAGTTATTAAGAATAATTGTGACTCTAAAGCACTTTTTTCCTTTGTTACTATTAATTTTTGTGAAGTTAATGATTCTAACTTTTCTTTTGCAGTTTTGAGATCGTAATTTGTTATTGCGTTTCTTAATTCGTGGAGTGTTTTTCTTCTATTAAATTGTGTTAATAGTTCGTGGTATTGATCTATTCTTACGTTTGGCATAGAATCAAAGAACTTAGTATCTATTTTTTCTTTAAATTTGTTCAATAAATCTTCAGCTATTTGAAAATCATTCTCCTTCATTGCTTCGTTTATTTGTTCAATTAATTTTCCGCCAGTAGTCCATGCCATTTTATTTAGAACCCATCTCTCTTATTTTTCCAACTAATCCTGAAACAGGCTCGTTAAGTCCGCCTGTGAATAATCTAACTCCTGCGTCAACACCTATTATTAGTCCTGCAGTTGCTGCTGCTTGAAATCCTAATAAGTGTCCACCAAAATAAGCGCATGCTGCAATTATTGCTTCATTTTTGAAGTATTTCTTGAAATCGTACATGTCATAAATTGCAAATTCGCTTTTTTTATTTAATACGTAATCCTTTATGTCCATATGTTATAATATTGCCCGAAGATTTAAATAAGTTGTTGTTTATTATTACTCCATTTTTCAGGAGATGTTTAGGAGCTCAGGCCTCCCCACTGAGTGTGCTTTCTGTGTTGTTTAATAGAAGTGGAGGCATAGACAGTCCATAAAAAAGTTGATAAATTTTGTATGTGCACTCGCAGAGTTATTCAATTATTAATCTTCAATGCGCTAGCGTTGACAAAGTGTTCCGCCCGCTTAGTCCGGTGAAGTACTCCGTGCGCACAACATTCATGCGGGCGGCAAGGGAAAAATTTTAGATTGATAAAAAAATAACTCAGAATAACTTAAACAGGATACCAAAACAAAGCTGTTACTAGCTATGAGCTTGTAAATCATTTAATAACATAAAAAATCATGACAGTCTAGAATTTATTCATGCGGGTCATTTTATCAATCCGCTTCCAATCTTCAGATTAATGTGCTTAAGATTTGTGAATACTATTTCTTCAATTAAAATGTTGAATGTTGCATCGTCTCTTTTTGTGGATCTTTTTGTCAAGTCTAAATAAAGATCAAAGTAGCCTATTGGTAAATCTAATATGGGTATTTTGTGGCTTCTTAGAATGTGAAGCATTAAAAGTCTGGCCATTCTGCTGTTTCCGTCAATAAATGGATGAATTCTCTGAAATTCATTATGAAAGAATGATGCAAACTTAATGATTTCTCTAATTTTTCTTTTTCTTGATTCAAACAAATTATATCGGTCTAATAAAGAACTTAATTTTGTTTTTATCATACTCCAATCTGATGTTTTGAATTTTGGGTTTAGTTTTATTATTACATTTTGGGTTCTTATTATTCCAGCACCATAAATTTGTGCCATTGCAATTCCATGATAAGTTAATATTAAATCCAAGGTTAATTTCAATTTGTTGTTTGCGTTCTTCATCATTAATTCAATGGCTTTTTCATAATTTGTTATTTCTTTTATGAAGATTAATTTTTGTTTTTCAGGAATGACATCTTCTAATATTAATTTTTGAGTTTCGGGAAGTGTTAAAGGATTTCCTTCTAAATGAAGGCTTGAATAAATAAAATTGGCTTTATTCTTTTTTTCTAACTCTTTGAAAAGAGAAGGGTTAATTCTTAAATTCTTTTTATACCGTCTTAATTCTTTTTTTATTTCTTTGATGAAAGAATGTCTTTTTGAAGCATAAAAATGAATTTTTTTGCCAAAAAATCTCATTAAATCTATTAGGAAGTGGTGTCTCAATAATTTGCACTTCAAAGGTTTTCTAGAAAGAATAATTAAAAAACCATACTTGAACAACGCATCGACGTAAAAACTAAAAGTTTGAGGGTGAACTTTTACATCTTTTATTGCGAAAAATTCTTTTTTCAAAGCTCTTTCAATAAATCTGACCATTTCTCTTTTCAAAATTAAATTATAGTTAATCAGATTATTTGTACAGAATAAAAGCAACTTAAACAATTTTATTGACTTTTCATTGTGCAATACTTTGACTGTGTTTTTTCTTTCAACATATTTTTCTCTTTCTAATTCTAAAACTTTGTTAAAAACAACTTGGTATTCCTTATCTGGTTTGTTCAGAGCTTTAACTATATCAATAACTCTAACTTCCCCTTTGGTGGCTATAACGTAAAATACATCATATTTTGACACCATACAGTTTAAATGATTTCTAAATATATAAATATTGCGCTATTATTCACTTTTTGTTTAGAAATACTAAATTTTTTATGCTAAATAAACGCGAAAAAACACCCAGAATCATTCTATCTTAAAAGAGTCCACCCATTCTTCTTTGAACAAATTGTGAGGTATTCTATTTACTTCTTCTATGTTACCTTCAAACTGTAGCGTTATTACAATTTTTGAATCTTTTCTATTTACATCAAGACTAGAAATTGTGTACTTATCAGTTCCCAATACTTCTGTTAATTCTTTATCTTTAACATTTTTGTTGGCTGTTATAATTATTTTTTTCTGATACGAACCAATACCTCTGAATTTTAGCTTACTATCAACGTAAATAACAACCCAAATTAATGCATAAATAGTAACACCTAACAAGTAATCTCCTACTCCAATTAGTACTCCTATGATTGAAAATAACCAAATGCTTGCTGCACTTGTGAAACCAAAAACTTTTTCGCTATTCCTGATTAATGCTCCTGCACCTAAAAAACCAACACCAGTAACTATGGAGCCCATTAATGGTAAGGGATTTTCAGGATTAAAAATAATTGCAGTAATTCCTAAAGCGCAAGCTCCAACAGAAACGAAAGTAAAAGTGCCAAAACCTATTGGTTTGTGAGCTTTTTGTCTTTGAAGTCCATACACTAGTGAAAGAATGAATGTGAGAAAGATTCTTAAAAAAATGATTTGTAATTCCATACGCTGTTAATAATAAACAGTCTTTAAATAGTTTTTGAAAAAATTATAAATTACAAGTTAAAAAGAACAAATTATGCCAAAAAAAATGCACATTGAGAGTTTAAGCACGAAGCTGCCCATTCCGTTATTTGATTCAGTAATGGCAACTGCTTTACTTAGCATGGGCACAGAGTATGCCGGTTTAACAAACGTAGCTCAGTACTCATCGCTTGCAAATACTTTTTTACTTGCTGTATGGCTGTCTTCAAGTATTCCTTATTTTATTGAATCAAATTTTGCAAAAAGAATAAATTTTCAAAAACAATTTGGTGCTGATATAAAAACTCTTCAACAACAATCTTTAGGAGAAAGATTTGAAGAAATAGAAAAATTAACCGAAAAATTAAACGATGAATACTTGCCTCAAGATTATGAACGGAAAGAATTGGCAAAATTAGTTAATAAAGAATTAGAAGATTATTTAGAAAGTATTACTGGTGTTAGAGTTGAAACAAGCGATAGAATTAGAAATTTCGGAATTGTTAAAATGTTAATGCCTTTTGCTTTAGGCGCATGCCAACCTATTGACGGGGAAATTTATATTTTTAAAGATATGGGCGTTTTTGAACCTCATGTAATAACTCATGAATTGGCTCACAGGCATGGTTATGGTAAAGAATTGCATGCTCAAGCACTAGCATATTTGGCATTAATGAATTCAAAAAATCCCGTATTTATGCAGTCTGCTAATTGTGAAAGATTGAAAAGACAAATAGGTGTCGTTAATTATGAAGATAGAAGAAGTGCTAGAGAGTTTACTGAAAATTTAGATTTAAGGGCAGAATTACGAGGAGATTTTTTAAGATTAATGAAAAGACCTGGGATTTATGAGCGTGTGGTGTCCTTGGCAATGCTTCCAGTATATTCTTTAAGAATGAAATTAACAGGACAAAATGGACTGAAAGATTACGGTGAAGGATTCACTAATTTCTTGCATACAATTGGAAATAAAGTTTAGTGTCTTTCTTGATACCTACAAATATTTGCGATTTCAGTTGAAGTCCTTAATAGAGTGCTCTTAAGAGCGTGTTTTACTATCTAGTCGTCTTCTGTTCCTTCACCATCAAATACTATTCCTGAATTCGTGCAGAATTGTTTGTATTTTTTGTAAAGCCATAAATTAACGTCATTGTTTTGTTGGTTACCGAATAATAAACTTGACACTACTTCGTCTAACATTGCTTTTCTTTCTTGTTCACTTCCTCGCTTGAAATTTCCAGTGAATTCTTTTGTATTGTGATAATTTCTTATTGCCTGATTCCATGAAAGTCTCGGCAATAATTCATGAACAACTGGATCGCTTGTTGAAGGGCATAAAACGAACTCTAGTAATTCTGGCTTTAATTGCATGGCGTATCTTACTAAAATTGAAGGGTTAATTGTATCTTTGAATGTTCTTCTTGTTTTGTCTAATTCTTTTAATAAACCATCAAAGTCTTGGTATTCTTCATCAAGTGATTTTCCTAAACCCCTTGAAGCAGCTTCATAAATTTCATTCAAATCTTTAACTCTTTGTTCTACTACAGCAGTACTTGGTTGATAAAATCCAAGATCTAGCAGTTTTAATAATACGTGTTGATAGTCTTTGCCTGGTAGAATGAGTAATCCTTGAGGGATTTTTGCGTTTTCAAAAGGATTTTCTCCAAAATAAACTAAAACATTGACATTTTTTTCAGGAGAGTAAAGATAAAATAATTCGCTTTTTTCATTTTTTATAACGCAAGAATTTGTTTCTGCGCTCACTTCTTGGTTTTCTATAACTTGATATCTAGATAATGATCCTAGAATCTTTCTTAAATTTAGTGCTCTCGTTGTAACTTTATCAACTGCTTTAGGATCTAATACTTGTTCTGGATCTTTTTCGAAGTCTTTTATTAATTCAGTTAATTCTCTTAGTTTTTCAACTGTTTTCATTGGTGTTTCTAAGCGAACAGATAATTGGTATGGCCCTGGAGTAAATTTTTCGGGGAATAAAACTATTTCTTTTAAATCTAAAGCTCCTCTTTTCGAAACTACTTTTCCAACTAATGCTTCATGAATTGAGAAGTCTCTTATCATTGCTCCTCCTTCTAAATATATTTTTCCAATTAAAGGATTCATATGAGATCTTGCTTGAGTAAAATTATCTGCTCCTGCTTGGCTTAATGACATTAGTATTACTACATCCAAAGGAGTGCTTAATGCATAAGCTCCAGAAAAATCAAGATAATCAACAGACTTAACTCCTTTAATATCTAAAGCGGATAGTGCAGCAGCAAAATGCATATGTTCTTCATCTTGAAGTTGGTATAAATTAGGAAAATTGATTTTCAAAACTTTTTTCTGCGAATACGCAGAAAAAGCCAAAAAATCTTTTTCGAGTTTGGAAGTGTTAACATCCCCACGACTATCTTGAACTATTTGTTTTAATTTGTACAATTCCGCAAGTTCTTTTAGTGTTTTCATTCTATTTGCATTTTTATTGTGCAACTGCTGTTTCTTGAGCTGTTGGGTCTTTAACTTGATTTAACATTTCAAACATTTGTTCAACTTCTTCCGAATGTTTCTTTGCGTAAGATGCTCTTTCTATTTCTTGTCTTGTGTCGATGTATTCTTTAAATTTTCCAATTATGTTATCTCTTGTTAGCTTTCCTTTTAATTGAGCGTTTCTATTTGCAACGTTTTCTTCAAAGCTTTTTCCTAAATCCTCTTCGGTTACGTTTACGCTTCTTAATTGTTTTAGTATGTGTCCGATTTCTCTGTTGTTTAAAGGTACGCTTCCTGGGCATTCTAGTAAGTATTTTCCTATTGCGAGCCAGTCTTCTTCTGGAAGAGAAACTCCTCCATCTGTTCCTTTTGTTAGTGTTTTTCTTGCTAATTCTGCAAAGTCTTCTGCTTTTTCAAATCTCTTAAGTTCTAATAGTACGTCAAATAATCTGCTTTTTGTTGCATCATCTATTTCGTCAATGTAGTTTGCGTCCATTATTGCTAGGAATTTTCCGTCTTTTGGAACCATTGTTCCGTCAAACATTTTGAAGTAAACTCCCATAGTATTTTGTTGTTCTGCAGTTAATTCTCTTTTTCTTGAAGTGAATATTGTGTCTGCGTCAGCAACGTACATCATAACTATTCCCTGGAAATTCTTTATTTTCTCTCCTAATGCGGATAGTTCGTTAGCTGTTTTGTTCTGATAATGTGATGCATAATCAGTTACGCTGTGAGTTAATATCCATAATGGAATTCCTTTTCTTCTGCATAATTCTGCAAATGTTTGTAGGTATGCGTGTGCTGTGAATGTTTTTCCGCATCCTGGAGCTCCATAAGTAAAAATTGTTCCTGCTGGATCAAAAGGATTTTTCTTTTTCTCAAAATCGTATGCAGCTACTTTTAACATGTTGTCCCACAATATTTTTCCAAAGTCTTGTGCTCCTATGACGTCTTCTTTTGTTACTCTCATTATTTTATCATCAACTACTACTGTGTTGTATTTCCTCTTGAATTCTCCATTCTTTATTGAGTAATTTCCATATTTTACAACTAATTGATCTACACTATACTGTTTAGCTAAGTCATCAAATGTAGCCCAATTAAATTGGTTAATCCAAGATGTGAAGATTGCTTCTAGGGTGTTCTTAATTTCATCTTCAGTTACTGGTAGTCCTGCTTTTCTGTTATCTTTGTAAGTTTTGTTTAAGTTTCCTTTAGCTGCTTCTGCAAGTGCTAGTGCTAACTCATCTCTATCTACGCTTGAATCGCCCATTGCTCCGAACGTAAATTGATTTTTAACATCTGCTTTTTCTGAATTCAAAAGTGCAAGTCCGACATTTCCTGCGAAGAATAATGCATATCTGTTAAAAAAGAATCTTGCATCAGTTATTTGTTTTTGTAACTCTTCTATTTCTTTTGCGCCCTTAGGGTCTGCTGTTAGAACTTGTTCTATTTTTTGAGTGTATTTTCTTTGTTGTATTTCTTCTAAAGCTCTTAATCTTGCTCCTAATCTTTGTTCTAAAGTTAGCACATCCATTTCTTTTCTTAATTCTAGAGAAGCATTCCTGAATACGCCTATTGCTTGTTCAAAAGCGCTTAAATATTCAATTTGTTGAGAAGTGTTTCTAGTATCTGCAGAATACAACTTTAGTATTTCTGTGTACGCATTTTCTGGATTTTGACTTATTAATTTTTTTATTTTTTCTAAATCTTCATTCACTTTTTGATCAATTATTATTTCTTTTGCCATTTTTTATTTACCTCATGCTTCAAATATTCTTACATTAGTTCCTAAAATAGATCTTGAAACTCTTGACGAAAGATGCGAAGGACAAACTATTATTTCGTCAGTCCAATTTTGTTTTGGAACCACTTGTCTGAATTCTTCTCCTTCGACTTTATGAGTTGGAGCGTAACAATATTGTCTGCTAAATCTTAAAAGCGCAGTATTAGGATCTTCTTTAAGTAATTCTCCTGTTATTGGTAATGGTTGTATGTTGTCGGGGTTTGTTAAGTATTTATTTTCAAAAGGTCCTATTAGTGCTCTAGAAACATGTACTGGGTGAATGCTTTTGAATTTCTCGTCAAGAGTTTTTAGTATATACCATGCCGCGTTATCTCTGCCAAAATCAAAAGCTCGCTCTAATACTGGAGAAACAACTGTTTTTCCATTTGCTTCTGTTATTAATGGTTCTCTTACGTCTTGCCATAAATCAACTACATAAATTTCAAACATGCTTGGTGCTGGAGAATACTTTACAAATGAAACATTCCATAATTGTTCTCCGCCTAAAGATAAAATTAATCTTGCTTCTGGTTTTTTTGAATAACTTGTTGACTCCCAGCTTAGTAATTCTGCTCCTTGTATTTGTTCTAAAAAGTTTTTCTTCATTGCTTTTTCACTTATTTCTCTTGATTTTACTGCTACTTGTTCAAGTTCCACATAATCTTCCATCAATAATTTTCTTAATTCCTTTGCTAAAGAGGCATAATCTTGTGAGTCTTTAAGTAATTCTTTGGCAGTTTTTCTTAGTCTGTGTAATTCTACAAAATTAAAAAGCCAGGGTAATCCCGAAATTGCACTAAGTTCTAATTTACTGAAATATCCTTTGTTTTGTGAAGGTTTTTCTGAATTAATCTGCCAGTCAAACCATCTGTATTCTTGTCTTACTCTTTCAACGAGATCTGCAATTATTTCGTATGTTTTATTTTCTCTAGGCAGTCTATTCCAATTCCAATTGTTTGTATCGCCAAATTCTTTAAGGTCTTGGTCTTCGGGTTTTTCAATCTTTAAACCGGTTACTAATGCAGAAAGAGCTCTGTCTAATTGGTGCAAGTATCTTGCTTTTTCCCCATTTTTTATTTCATATGATTGATCCATTTTAATAGTTTACCAACTAGGATGTTAAAAAAACAAAAAAGTAAAAAAATAAAAAATGCTTATTAAGGTTGTGCGTAATGAGCTTGATCAGGCACTTCTTTTATGCTTTGAACGCTTTCAGCCCATTCTATTTTGTTTCTGTTTAATTCAGCTCTGTAAGCACTTAATTTCTCTTCAGCTTCTCTCATTTTTACTGGATCGTAGAGTGGTGTTTGTAGTAAGTTAAATGTTTCGCTAGAAACTTTTGTTACTAGATCGCTGTTTGCTTTCATTAATTGGTTTGATATGTTTGATACTCTTAATAGCAAGTCTTTTAGGTTTGATACTTCCATTCCCATTGCTGCTATTTTTCCTTGTATCAAGAATACTGGAATCATATCTTCCTTTGCGTTCTTGTACTTTATTTCTAAGTCGTGGTATGAACCAATTAATAGTTCTAGTGCTTGGTAGTTAACTTTTGATGCTGCAGTAGCTCCTTTTGCAGATTGTACTGCTTCTGCTGAACCTAATATTTTTCTTCTTATTTCAGATACTACTCCTTCTGCACCTAATCTTCCATCAAGTACTCCGTGTTTAATATCTAATACTTGTGACATTTCGTCTGCAAGTTTTGATACGCCATCTATGTCGCCAGTTCTCTTTGCTGCATTAATTTTTGTTTCGTAATCTTCTAGTACTTTTTGTATATCATTTAGTTCTGTTTCTAATTTTTCTACTTCTTTCTCTGCTTGAGCCATGTCTACTCCTTTGTAAACTCCGCTTTTTAATGACTCTACTAATTTTCTGTCTAAAGTTTTCATGTGAGAAATGTTTTCTAATTGTACTCCCCTACATTTTGCTCCACCTTCAATAACTTTTTGGTATTGTTGGTTTAGAACTTCTGACATTTGATTAACTAAGTATTCGATAGAGTCTCCTCTTCTTTGGATTGCTCTTAATTTTAATGCTTTTGCAGCTTGTTTTCTGCCTATTAATTCGTTACCCTTTATTCTCATGCCTTCAACAAGTCCGTATAATTTTTTTGAACCTACTAAAGTTGAGAAGTTAACGTTTAACTTTCCATATTCATCTGCTAATGATGCTAAGTCTAATTGAATTGAAGCCATTTGGACGTGAACGTCTCCTGTGCTTGTAGCAGTTTGTGGTGAATTGCTTATTCTTCTTAAGTTCTTTTTGCTTGATTCTAGTTCTGTAGCGCTATCAAAAGATCTGTTTGTAACAGTTCTTGTATTTGCGTTATAGCCATATTGTTCTGTTAACTTTTCTAAACCATTTTTTACTTGTGTTTCTTCTGCCATTTTAGACCCCCTAAAATTTTGTTTTTATTTATTTTTATTTTGCTTTTTTAGTTTTTGTTTTTAGCAAAAACTTATTAATTTTACTACTAGTAGGTAGTGTCTATATATAAATATTTTGGTGAAAATTTAAATAGTAGGAATATTACTATCAAAAGCACCATTTTTGACTAAAAAACATCTTTGAACAGACTTGCAGCAAATGTTCCTGCTTTTACAAAAAATTCATATCTTGCGTAATTGTTTCTTATGCAGTCGTAGCCTGATAATGATTTTTGTACTCCTCCCTTCCATTTGCTTTTTTGTGTTTTTAGTTCTTCTCTAACTTCGCTTAGCAATTCTTCTGCTTTTTCTTCATTTATGTCGGGAATTTGTTTTCTTGAAAGGTATTTGTTCTGCTGAGCCAGGCTTTTTGTTAAGTCCGTGTTTGCTTTTATTAGTTCTTGAGATGTTTCTGTCATCTTTATCAGGTCCTCTTTGAGTTGGGTTGCTTCTGCATGGAAGATTGCTATTTTTCCTTGAATTAATAATGCCGGAAACATAAATTCTAGAACAGTTTTGTACTTTATTTCTAGTTCTTCATACGTTTCTATTAGCAAATCTATTGTTCGGTCATTCAACCTCAAAGTATTTATTGCTTTTTTTGTGCTTTTTGGGTTGTTAGCTTGTCCACTTTCTAAATAATTCAGTTGGGTTATATTTTCTAGCTGAAGCCTGCAAGACTGTTCTTTGCAAACTCGGGTTATTTCATACTGTTCTTTAACTAATAAATACATTTTTTCTAGTAGATCGGTGAGATGTTCAAATTTTCTTTGGGTTGCTATTTGTCTTAATTCTTTGGTCTTTTTTGTATTTCTTGAAATTTGGTAAAATTTGTGTTTTATTCTTTCTTCTAAAGTATATTTATTTTTAGACATTAACAAATACTTGAGCTGTGTGTTTAGTTGTTTGTATTCCTCTGAAAATATTGATTGGTTATTCTTCATGTGAGATATAGAAATCGCTATTTTTTATATGCATTTCTGAAAAATTCTGGGAAAATTTCTCTCAAGAATGAATTTCTTTTCATCGCAATGAGAAGAAATTCATGAAAACGGGCTTTTTTTGAAAAATTTCTCAAAAAGTTGAAAAATTTTTGAGTGTATTTTTGGTTTTTTTTCTCATTGAGTTGTTTTTTAACAACCCAATAGTAGTAAAATTTATAAACTCCGAATATTTTCAAGTCTAAAATGGGATTATTTGGTTTCTTAACACAAGGTGGGAGAAGAGTAAATTCTATTGAGAAAGCTATTCAAGAACAAGAGTATGAAAAAGCCAATGAACTTCTTGAATTCTTTGAGGGAGAAGTATCTGGTAATGTTTATAATGAATGGAAAGACTACAGAGAACGTCAAGCAGCAGCATTAAGAGACAGGCTTACAAAAGAGGAAGGAATTTGTGATATTAAAAAAAGTGTTGAAGATTATAAATTTAATTTAGCACAAGAAAAACTTACTGATTTGAAATCACAAAGATTGTTGAGTAAAGAAGAAATTACAGATTTAGATGCTTTACTTTACACAATATCTGAAGAGGGTCTTTTGGCAGCATTAAAAAATTGCAAATTAGACGATAGGAGAGTATGGAGCGAGAAATTTGTAGAATTGTATGCTGGCAGTAAAGAAAGAACTAGGGTTGTTGAAGATTTGGTTGTTAGAGAATTTAGCAACTTGTTTAATATGGTTAAAGGAAGTATTTCTTATACTGATTTATCTGGTTTATTGCACAATCTTAACAGAACTTTGGAGAAATATTCTTCAGAAGGAATTAGTTTAGGTGGAATAGTTCCGATTGAAGATGTTGTTGAACAGGTTAATACTTGTGTTGGCAGTATGAACGCAAAAAGAAGAGATGATAACAATCTGAATTTGGGAGATAATGTTATGTATTGTCATGTTTCTGATACTTGGACTTCAGGATATAGTTCAGATAGAGCAAAAAATATTCCTCTAGAATCTATCGGACGCGTGAAGAAAATTAATGGGAATGAAGTAATGGTAGAATTTTCAGGGAAGAATTTTAATTGGTCTACAAGGTGGAATGGGGGTGGCTTTGCTGTTTCATCTGATGCTGCTCATTTTCGCAAAAGTGAATTAGTGCCATTAGAAACAGTTAACCAAATTGACAAAAACCATTTAGCAAAAATGCTAGAAAGAACTGAAGAATTATTTAAAGATAATTATTCAAATACTAATACTTCTAGTAAAAGAAGTAATATTAATCAATTGGAAAGTCAAGATTTTAAATAAAGAATTGTTTGATTTCTTTTGCAACTTCTTCAGTTGTTAGGCTTTTTATTTTTTTTGTTCTGAGAAGTCTCTTTTCATATGTCCAAAAAGAACATTTAAGTTTTAATGCCAATGCAACATAGGGTGCATCTTTGATGTGCTCTTCTAGTATTTCTTCAGCTTCGTCAAATAGATCAACAAATTCATCCATAGGTATTATTTTTATTCTTCTTTCCAGTATCGCTAGTAATATTTCAAACTCTTCTTCAGATAATTTGGATTTTTGTTTTAGTTCTTCTTTGTGTTTTTTTAATTCCTCAAAAATTAGTTCTGGGGCAACTAACTTTAACTTTTGGGACAAAAATAAATCTGTTAGTCTGCCTCCAACAAGTGCAGAGCATACTATGTTGGCATCAACCACTAGAAGCATTTATTTCTCCTTTTTAATCCTTTTTTTGTACTCTCTGTACAAACTTTCATTGATTTTTGTTCCTATCTCTAATGCATCTTTTTGTGTTAATTTGGATCTTGCTACTATTGATTTAAACAGTTTGTACTCCGTAATTTTCTCGTTTATTGCTTCTCTAGCTACTTCGGACCAATTTAGTTCAGGAAATAGCTCCATTTCTGTTTTCAAATCTTCAGGTACTGCTAAAGTTAAGGTTGCCATTTTTTACCTCCTATTTCACATAATACAGTTAATCCTGTGCAATAACTATATAAAACTTTTGGAATAGATGCGAACTATTCTCCAAGGTAATTTATTACCTTATCAACGTATTCTGAACAATTTATTCCGTCGCTTCCAGTATATCCTTTGTATTGACTTGCTAGATCTCCTGTTAGTGGTAGTGGTTTTTTTCCTTCGCCTGCTGCTTTCGCTCCTTCACTTACTGCTTTTTCAATTCCTTTTCTTACTAAGTCTGCTGCTTCAGTCAAGCCAATATGATCTAAGAGCATTGCTGCGGATAATGTTACTGAGCTTGGGTTTGCTTTGTCTGGTGGTAGTGTTGGTGCTGTTCCGTGGGTTGCTTCAAAGATTGCATATTTGTCGCCAATGTTTGCTCCTGGAGCTAAGCCCAATCCTCCAATTAATGCGGCTAAATCATCGCTTAAGTAATCTCCATTTAAGTTAGGGCATGCTAGTACTCCATAATCTTCTGGTCTTTGTTGTACTAATTGAAGCATTGCGTCAGCAATTCTATCTTTGATAATTAATTTTCCTTCGAGATTTTGTCCACTTAATTCGCTTTCGAGAACTATTTTGTCTCCAAATTCTTCTTTAGCAACTTCATAAGCCCATTTTCTAAAAGCTCCTTCAGTGTACTTCATTATGTTTCCTTTGTGAACTATTGTTACGCTTTTGTATTTGTGTTCTAATGCGTAATTGATTGCGTTTCTCACTAATCTTTTTGTTCCTTTAGCACTCATTGGTTTTATTCCTAGGCCATAGTCTGTGTTTGGATCTAGGTTTGCGCCTAATTCTTTGACTAGGAATTCTAATAATTTTTTTTGTTTTGCGCTGCCTGCTTCGAATTCTATTCCTGCATAAACATCTTCAACGTTTTCTCTGAAAATAACCATGTTTATTTTTTCAGCATTAATGTTTGGTGATGGTGCGCCGTGGAAATATCTCACAGGTCTAACACAAGAATAAAGATCGAATAGTTGTCTCATGTAAACATTTAAACTTTTGAATCCTTCGCCGATTGGTGTTCCTAATGGTCCTTTGATTGCTATTTTGTGTTCTTTGATTAAGTCAATTGTTGTTTGAGGCAAGTAAACGCTTCTTTGCTCTTCTGGCGTCATTTTTTTTAGTTCTTCGTCAGTTAAGTTTGGAAAATTTGTTTCTCTTGCATATTCTCCTGCTAAAGCTTCAACCCAATTGAGTTTTGTTGTTCCTTGGTATGCTTTTTCTACTGCTGCATTGACTATTTTTATTGCTGAATCTGTAACTCCTAGAACTCCGTTCTTTGTTCTTCCTATTCCGTCACCTTTTATTACAACGATTGTTTTTTCCATTTTAATACCCCCAATAATAGTTATTTATTCTTCTTAATAGTGTAAAAGATACACTTATATTTAAATCTTTCGTTTATTTATTGATAAAAATGTCATTTTGTTAGCGAAATTATATTATTTGTGGCAAAAGCTTAATAAAAGAAAATTATCATAAGAAGCATAATGAGTAAAAAAATCTTAGATGTTCCTAAGATAAAACAATTGCCCGGAGAATATTGTGGGGTTGCTTGTTTGTGTATGATATTTTCTTATTATGGTTTTGAAATAACTCAAGAAGAACTAACTGGTTTTTTTAATGAACCTGAAGAAATAGAATATTCTGGAGTTTACCCTAAAGAAGTTGTTCGTGTAGCGAGGAAGTGTGATTTTAATGCTCAAGCTTTGAGAAATTTATGTTTGGAAGATTTAGTTAAATCAATTGATAATAAAACTCCTCTTATAGTGAGGTGCAAATCTCACTGGGATTTTTATGGTAACGGAACACATTTTTACATTGTTAAAGGATATGATTTGGAAAAGGAAAAAATCTTTGTTAACGATCCCGCTCATCTGAATAAATCTAATTTTTCTTACAAAGAATTTTTGAGATTGTGGAGAGTTAATGATATTCTAGGAAATAATTACGCAATAAAGATTGAATGACCCGTATGAATAAATTCTTGGCTAGTCATGATTTTCTATGTTCTTAGAGGATTTGTTTGTTGGGATTTGTTTTCAACTTTGTTTTGATTCTTTAGTTTTCTTGATCTTTTCCCTTGCCGCCCGCAATTTAGTTTGTAGTTTACAGGACATACTATGAACTACAAACCACAAACTATGAACTAGAAGGCGGGCGGAACACTTTGTCAACCTGCGGTTGAAAATTGATAATGAAAGAATTATGTACGTGCACTAATGAGACTTATCGATTTTCTTCTGGATTCATGATGCTGTCTCCAAAAACCTTGAAGAATTTATTAAGCACATAATTCGCGGAGACCTGAGCTAAGAATTTTCTAGTTTGCAATAAATAAGTTGGCATGATTAAAAATAAATATCTCATTCCATCTAGTACGAGAAGAATACAAATTCGCATTTTGACATTTTTTCATTGAACTCTATGTTTGGGCTTACTTTTTTTGATTCAAACATTATCATTGCTAGTCCTTCCCAAAAGAAAAACCATCCCGCGGGTTCTAAAAATACTATTAAAAAGCTAGTAAGTAAATTGACTTCTGCATGTTTAAATATGATGTATGCTGCAGTCATCATTAGAACAAGGCCTATGAATGCAAAAATTGCTCCGTGCTTAATAACTTTTTTAACGTCTTCTTGTCCTATTTTGTGTCTTTTCTTAAAGTGTTCTTTTAGTCTTTTTTTTATGATCACTTCGTCTTCGGTTTTTCTTTTGCTTTCTGGAACTAATAATTTTAGCATTATTTGTCCTGAAGGCTTATCCCTTGTTGCTCTGTTGGCTTCATCTAAGAAGTCTACTGATAATGCTCTTTCTGAATAAGGTCTAGGATCAAAGTCAGAAAAAATGTCATTATAATCATCAATCCATAAACTGATGTTAGATAATTGCATTGCTTCTTCAGGAGTTAATACGGAAACAGTTCCTTGCGCGGGTACAACTACTGGTTTTTCTTGCTTCCCGCCCTCTTTACTTGGGATATCATGCATATTTATATGACTAGAAAGTAGGATTTATAACGTTTCCGAAAGTTTTTCTTCGAAAAACTTCTAACAAAGAACCATTATTTTACTTATTGAAAATAAAGTTGATTTACTTTGTTTTGTGTGGAAAATCTTGAGAAACTAGTTCATTGATGTTTGGTTGTTCTGTGGCTTGCTCAGGTTCTTCGTTTACTACTTGCTCTTGTTTTGAATAAAGTTGAGCAAATAATTCATTCATTCTAGTTAATTCTTTTCTTACTGTGTTCTTTTCTATTTCGTTGTATAGTTCTACTATGATAAGTTCTTTTCTTTTAAAATAAGCAACTTTATGATTTGGATATTTTGAATAGTACTCTTTTATTTCGTTGCTTGAGTTCATCAGATTTTGCCAGTTTTCTGTAACTTCGCCTTCAAAATTAACCCAAATCCTGTTTTGCGTATCAATCCAGAATATTGTTCCAATAGTTCCTACTGGTAATTTGTTACTTCTTTGAGTACGATATGCGTCAGGAAAGCTCATTGCAGCACCGAAACTTTCTCCATTAAACTTGACTTTTTTACCTGGAATTTTTTCATCATATAGTTTTGTCGCTTTAACTAAATCTCCAGATAAGTATTCAGTAATCATTGCGGTAAATTTAGCAATATCAACAACGTCTCCCAAACTTGCTCCATCATTTTGGTATCTTTCAAGAAGACTGTTTAAATTTAATAAATCTGTAAATAATGCGCCAAATTCTTGTTTTGCATTGTTGAATTTATCTTCTATTGCGACAAATCTTTTTGCTAGAACATATTCTATTACTTTTTTTCTTTCTTTTCCTTCAGATGTTGCTTCTAAGAATTTTCTTATTTTATCTTCCCTTGTTGATTCAAATAAGATTGAATTTAAGTGAGCAATAATGTCTGTATCTTCGATTGTTTTTAACCTTGATTCAAGTGAGTCATATTCATAAGAAGGAACTTTTCCTCTTAATGCAGTTAAAGCTTCTCTTGCTTGTTTACCGTTATAACCTTCAAAGGATCTTTCAAATTTGCTTTTGTTTTCTGCGTTGGCCAATTCATCTGTTACTTGCACTTTTTTTTCATCAAGATCAAAAGAACTATTTTCTATTATTTTTCTTGCTGTTTCGAACTCTCCCGAATTTATTTTTGCTCTTATGGCTTTAATTGCTTTTTCTTGTCTTGTTGATTCTGAAAATAAGCCCATTATTCTTCCGCCTCAGTTCTTATTATTTTTACTGGTTTTCCTAATTGTGATTCTACTTCTTTAACGAAAGTTAGTACTTCTTTTGTTACATTATCATCGTAAACGTAAATTTCTAAAGCTTCAGATTGTTCGCTCCAGTAATCATCTCCTGGCCAGGAAGTTGTATTTATTAGTGCCACACGTTTTCTTGTTTGTCCTCCAAAAATATTCTTGCTTACAACTTGATCAATTTCCCATAAATACTCTGAGCCTTGCTTAACGGTATATTTGTTAAAACTATTTCTTATGAATGCATCAAATTCTTTAGTCCAATGTTCTTCGCTTGCAACCATTTCTGTACCATTAGAAAATTTTATTACAACTTCTAGAGGTTTGCTAGTTCTTCTTGGTTTTTCTTCATCAAATTTTTCAACTAGTCCATTCATTTCTTCAGGCATGCTGCATTCTTGGATTATTTTTGCTTCTTGTCCTGAAAGTTCTTTGTATGCTGCTGCAAATATTTTTGCTTTGCTTAATGATTTAGGATCGAAAACTGTTATTGATATTGAGCGGTATTCATTGTCATCTCCGATTATTGACTCAGTCTCTGACGCTGGAGAAATTTTAACTAATCTTCCCACACCAGTCATCATTTCAAAAAGACTTCTAGATCTGTATATGTTCCAGTTATTTCCGTAATCATATCTTTTACCGGATTCTACTGAAGAGTTGTTGTAAGGACTAGAATAATTGCAACTTGTATCTTCTCCGAAAACTCTTTTTATTAAGTATTCGAATTGTTGTCTTAATGCATTTTGTCCTTTTTCGACTTTTACTTCTTTGCTAGCTTCTTCTGCTCGATTAATGACTTGTTCGATGTTATCTTGTGATGCTAGCTGGTTAATGTTGTTTGTCATGCAATGTTAAAATCAACTCCAATATTTAAACCTTTCTTTTTTTGTCACTTGCCAGTGGTCACAAAACGAAACATTTATATATTAGTAGAGTTTCTTCATATCTGATAACATTTACTGGAGGTCTTAAATGCTTGAAGATAGATTAAAAGAGTATGAAAAAGTAAAAACGGGGCAAGATTTAATTGATTTAGGTGTTATTCCTAAAACTTCTTCATCACATATGGCCTTAATTACTAAAAAAAGATTAGAATCATTAAGAGATAGAGTTCTTGCTCAAGTAAATGAAGAAATTCTAGGAGCTTGGCTTCCTTTATTCAAAAGCTATGATTTTGATATGGCTGGAGATGAAATTGTTGATCCTGAAGTAATTTTAAGATTTGCAGAAGCAGGAATGAGAGTTAGAGGAAGAAAAGCTTACGGAGAAGTAAATATTGAAGGGATTGAAGGAAAAATCCTCAAGAAAGTAGCTGATAAAGATGATAAAAGTCAATTTTATTTCGGCATAGAGTTTGATAGCAAGATACATAATGCAAGAAACAAAAGTTTAGAAGAAGCTAAACCAGGTCAAGGTTATTTCGTGAATCCTTTAGACAAAAATACTCCTGAAGCAATAGCTCTTTTAGATCCCGACGGAAAAATCCGTAAATCAATTCAAGCGCAATATAGACTAAGAGAAGCAGCGGTTGCAGATGAGCAATTAGGACACAAAATAAAATTAACTGAAGATTATGAAGATGCATCAACAAAATTACCTAAAGGAACTGTAGGAACAATGACTAGTTTTGACGAAAGAAAAAAAACAATCACCCTGAAAACAGAAGAACTTGTTGAGGGAATGGGCAATAGAAAAAATTTCGAAATAAGCTTAAGCAAGGATTTTTACAAGAACTTAGAAGTTTCTAGCTTAGGACAAATGGTTCCTATGGAAAGAGAAGATACTGTAAAAAAACAAGTATTGCTTGATTTTTTCCCAAGAACATCACTACCTTATGAAACTGCAGAAGATATAGTTTTAGGATTATTACTTGGAAAAGACATGATATTATTTGGTCCTCCAGGATCTGGAAAAACAAATTGTGCAAATGACATAATTTATCTAGCTCAGCAGCAACTAGTAATTCCTATAGTTGAAGGTTGTAAAGTACAATGTAATCCTTTTAGTTTATTTGATCCTGCATTTTCAAAAGTTTTATCCGCATGTGCTCAATGCAAGCTAAATCACGATCCAAGATTCAGAGATACAGGTTTTTTCAAATTACAAAAACCTGATGATGTTAAAGTAGTAATTGCAAAATACGGAGAAGGTAAAGGCATAGAATCTAAAGAAGGAACTGCAGATATGAGAAGATATCACCTAGCAGGATCTAAAATACCAAAACTTGATGGAAAAACTGACGAAAAAAGAGAAAATGAATTCGATCCAGAAGGATATAGTCCGGGAGTTCTTCCTAGAACTAACAATGGAATACTACAAATTGATGAAGCAGATGAAATTTCTCTTCCAACAAGAAAAGGAGTTCTAGAAACTCTTAATAGCAACATTGTAAAACCAGACCAATTACGTTTCTCAATGCCTGCACACAACTTAATAATTTACACTACAAATGACATAACTAAATTCAGTCCAGCAGAAAATGACAGAATGATATTTATTCCAGTATTTTATTCAGATGATCCTGATGTTAGTTATAGCGTAACAAGAAAATCATTCCACCAAGAATATGCAGAAATAGAAGATGCTCCTATAGGAGATACACACAAAGAAGCTGCTTTCAATTTAAGAGAAATAACAATGCCAGTAATAGTTGAAAGAGCTGTTGACGCATTATACATTAAATTTAGACAAGATTATCAAGGTAAAGGAAAAAGTGAAATAGCACAAAGTAACCGTTCAAAAAATGATGCATTATTTGCAGCAAGAGCTAGACTGCTTCTTGATAAAGTATTTTTTGAAAAAGCAGCAACAATTGCTAACGCATCTTACGCTGTTCAAGGAATTCAATTTGCAATGTATACAAGACTTCAAGAAAATGCACCGCAAAATTATTCTGAAGCAAGGCAAGAAATAAGCGATTGGATAAGTTCAGCATTCAGTGAAGTTCTAAAAGAAGAAGAAGATACTTGGTGGTGCAAAGCTTACAAAGATGTAGGCATAGCAGAAAGACAAATTCCAGGTATGGAAAAGAATTTTGTAGCAGAAATTAAATCATATGAAGAAGATGAATCTAAAGCAGAAAGAAATGTGCTTGGTCATTTTAAAGCTGTAAAAAAAGCTTACGATAACAGGGAAGATAGAGACTTACAAAAAGCAAGATTTGATTACCCGTTCATGGATTATTTATTTAAAGAACAACCCGGATTTTCAAAAGTATCAAAAGATGAATTACTTGATTTGATGTGGTATTTGTTAGAAGCAAGAGAACATTCAAGTTGTAAAATAGGAAATAATCCTTAAAGAGGTTCGTTATGAAAATTAACGATTATAGACATGCAGACTGTAAATTATTTAGGATGCCTTCAATAGATGTTACTGTAATAGATAAACAACTGGAAAAAACAATTGTTGAAGCGTGGAAAAATGGCGGTAATGCACAACAAACTGTTGATAACTTAGTACAAAATTCTGAAGTATTAGGACAATTGTCTGGACAAATTGCGCAAAATGTTGAATTTCAAAAACAAAACGCCTTAAGAAATTCAGAAATGCAACACGATGAAAGAGTTAGAGCGCATGAAGAAGTATATTCTGGAAAAATAAATGAATTAGAAGAAGTAGTGGGAGCTCAAACTGAAGAACAAAAATCCAAACTAACGCAACTTGATCAATCACTTCAAGAAAAACAACAAGGTTACACTGCAGCGCAAGCACAATTAGAAGAAATGAGAGCAAGAATAAAAAAAAAATTAGGAGACTTAGGAGGAAAAAAAGCTTTTGAAAAATTAATCAACATAAAAGAAACAATGCAAAAACCACAACAGCAAACACAACAAACAACAGCACAAACTACAAATCAAGGAGAACAATCACAAACAACAAACCAAGAACCACAAAATCCTAACTACACACCACAAACTCCTAACTATCAACCACCAACTACAAACTATGATCCACAAATTAATACGTCTTCGACACCAAGCGATCCTCAGACACCCAGTAATATTTCGATACCAGTTGGAGACCACGCGAAGGCAAACAAGTTAAAGGATTTAGAGAGTGCACTAAAAACCGTAGAATCTGAAGGTCCTATCGATCCTTTAAATAAAAAAACAAAAGATTATGAAACCGTTAAAGAAGCAAAATTAGAAGAAAAGAAAGGTTTTGTAAGAAGATTTTTCGCAAAAACATGGGAAATAATGAACTATAAACTCTGGTAAAAATGACTGAAGAAAACAAAGAACAAAAAACATTGGAAGAAAAAGTTAGCAAAAAAGAAGAACTAAGTAGTCCACAAAATGATGTTATGTCAGTAGAACAATACGTTCAAGAATTCACTGCTCGTTACCAGCAAGAAAAACCTTTCAAGAAAATAGTTCATCAATATATGAACTTGGGAAGTTATAGAAAAACAAAATTAAAATTAGCTAAAGGTGTAAGGTGGATTATGCCTTCTCTTTACAAAAATCAAACTGATGAATTAATAAAAGATTATGCAATGAAGATCAGAGAAGAATTAGTTAAAGCTGCAGAATTAGAGAAAGAACTAAAAATGCTCAATCAAGCTGAAGAAGAACTAAATAAAAAAGCAGACGAAGTTGTTACAACAGTAGAACAAAAAGATACAACTGAAGCAACAGTTCAACAATTAGCTCAAGAAAAAGAATCTGCTGTTAAAAAGATGCAAGAAGAATTAGGTGCAAAAAAATTAGAAGAAGAAGAAAAAAAGAAGAAAGAACAAGAAGAAATTCAACAAAAAACAAATGTTCGAGTAATTGTGCAAGAAAAACTTAAAACATATATTTCAGGTTCTTCTCTGATTCAAATTAAACCTGGAGATAAAGTTGTTTTTAATGAAGATAAAATTGCAGAAAAATTAGAAGACATGATGCTTGCAGAAGTTGTTGCAGACATAGAACAAATGGAAGGAATGGGTTTCCTAACAAAAGTACAAGGAGCTTATGATAATTTGATAACTTATTTTTCAGAAATAAATGATTTATCTGAATTTCCTGATGTTGATTGGGTTGAATCAATTATTTTATCAAGAACTAAAGGTTACAGATACCCTGTTTTTCCTCATTTAATTTCTGGAAAAAGAAAACCCGCAACTCAAAAAGGAAGAATTCAAGTAGCTTCAAGAAATGCAATGGACATAAGCGGAAGCATGGAAAGAAACGACAGATTTGCGATGGGTAAGAAAACTGTTCTAGCACAAGATGCATTAATGAGACATTTGAATCCAAATAATACTACAGAACTAGCAATTTACAGCGAGGAATTAAAGCAAATAACGCCTGCAGAACTAATAAAGTTAGATGCTCCTTACGGAACAACAAGAACAGATTTAGCTCTTGATTGGATGTTAGAAGGACTAAAAGATGAACCTTTAGCAATAGCAACATTACTAACAGACGGTTATCCGGAAGCAGGTAATACTGGAATAAAAAATAAAGGACCTGTTGAAATAGGAATGGAATTGGCTGAAGCTGCAGCTAGAAAATACAGAGACCATCCTAATGTAAGATTAAGAATTTTCTTTATTGATGGTGATCAAGCATCAACTGAAATGATGAGAAAAATAGCAAGG
>JACRKG010000047.1 GCA_016215315.1 Candidatus Woesearchaeota archaeon
AGGTGGTTGTGCAGTTACTGTTGGATACAACGAGTTTGCAACTGTTGAGAAATATATTCAGAATCAAGAAGAGCATCATGCAGCTGCATAAAGGCCTCGCGAGGATACCTCGACCTTTAGGTCGGGGAGGAGGTCATTTTGGAGTTGTAAACACAGAATTATTAGTATTGGGAACTTTATTCGCACAAACAATTCCAGGATTAATTGCGGGATTTTCAGACAACAAAAAAGCTCCCGCAATTTTAAGAAAAATGATTTCTCTCTCAAGCTTAGTTCAACAAGCACCAAGAAACGAATTAAGAAACGCAATGACCGCAGCAAAAATCAAACACGGAGTCATACCAAGATTGCGCGAGAAATATGCAGACAAATTTCAAAACAGACCGCCAAAAGTAGGAATAATTTACGGAGCAATGCATGCAGGAATAAAAGAATGCCTGGAAAGCAAAACAAGAACGAACTTTACATTAGCACTACAAAAATTCTACGGAAGAAAATTCTTCACAGACCAAGAAACATTAGAAGACGTAACTGAATATTTAATTGATGAAAACAATTATGTAACTTGGGAAACTTTCAAAGCGAATTTATTCTAATAGAAAAGTTTAAATACAAGATATATCTTATTTACAAGATATGGTAGAATCTATTGAAATTGGAACTATAAGCGCAAGAGGTCAAGTAGCAATCCCTTCTGAAATACGGGAAAGAATGCACTTGAATGAAGGAGAGAAAGTATTATTTGTTCTTGAAGGCGAAAATTTGTTAGTTAAAAAAGTTAGTTCTCTTAGTTGGGAAGAGATTACAAAACCTCTAAGAGAAGCTGCTAAAAAATCTGGTTTAAAAGAGTCGGATGTACCAAGAATAATTCATGAAGTAAGAAAGCAGAAAAAATGACGAGAATAGTCATGGAATAAAAATAATATCTCCTGAAGATTTTTTAAAAATCATAATCGCTTAAATTTTTTTGTATGTTTTTGAGTATTTTTTAGAATTTATTAACAGAATGACCAGTAACTAAAAAATGTGCTGATGTTAATCCTTCATCCATTCTTCTCAAATAATCTTCTTTATCTAATCTTTTAATCGCTTTTTCGCGTTTTGATTCTCTTGGTTGTTGAGCTTGTCTTACATTGGATATTGCTAAACCATTCATGAACTTTGCATGCTCAATGAAACTTTGCATTGCTGAAGGAATGTTAACATTTAATCTTGCCATACTTTCAACAAAACCTGCATAATCGGGTCTAGATGCATCTTTGTACTCAGCAAAAAAATAAGTTACTCCTGCACCAGGATATCTGTTGGCAACATCTTGCATAGTTTGTACTGTTACTCCACAATATTGTGGCTTGAATCGTATTCTTTCTCCTTCTGCAGAAAGACCTTCAAAATAATTTCTAGAAGTCATAGCTTCATTATCTACGGATCTATATGCTTCTGACCCAATAACATTCCAGAATCCTTGCAATAATTGAGCGCTTAAAAGAGCTAAATCTTTTTCATTTCCTGCACTTTGTAATTCAAGTGCTTGAGATACAGTTTCTTCAGGTAATTCTTTTCTTAATAATTTTCCAAAATTGTTCATGTTATGAATCAAAAATAATGTCTCCTATTTAAATCTTCTTATTTTCACTATTGAAGAGTAGTTAAATATAGAAAGATTTAAAAAGGAGTGGTTCTTAGCATTATTAAAACATATTTTTAGAGGTTAAAATGTCCAACTCAATAAATGATGCAATTGCAGAATTAATTCAAGGAGATATTGTCAGAATTGTGTACGAACCATTATTTTTTCCTTTTGCAGGAAATAATGTTATTTTTGGCAAATATCAAGGACATGATTCTGAAAGTGAAACAATAAATCTTACTGAAGTTTTAGGCGATGTTTTTGCATCAACTCAAAGCACAAATCAATGTATTCATTATGAACAAATAAAAAGTTTAGAAAAATTAAGTTCAGAACAATTATTTTGAGAGAGGAGGAAAATAAAATGAGCTGGGAATATAATTACGAACCAAAAATTGCAGAGTACTTAAGTCAAATGACTGAGAGTGAAAAAGCTAAACTGGCCAGAGTTGAAATGGATCTAAGAACGGAAGTGGACATTCAATTAATGCTAGGACGAGATAATTATGAGAATTTGCTTTTTGTAGATGCAGGTACAATGGAATTTAGACATATTGCAAGAAGATTACTAAAAAAAGCAAAACCTCTTGTAAGAGTAGCAGAAGACTGAAAATATTTTTTTTTAATCTCTTTTTTTAAGAAAACTATTTTTCAACCTTTCACCGAATTTTTTCCGAGAGGAAAAAATTATTCTGCGAACCCTTGAGTCTCTAACCACTGCTTCCACATTAAACCTATTTTCATTAAATCATTACTAAATTGCCGACTTATTTTGTACGTTTTTTTGTACAAATCATAATTAATTAAACCCATACTTTTCATTGGAGTAAGAATTCTATCATAGAATTGTCTTTTGTTGTAACTTAATTTTGCTTTTCTTCCTTTGTAAGGTTCATTCTCGAGAGTTGTTTCGTATTCTCCGTCGTGAAGTTTTGTTGCAAACAAACTCATTTCAGTTTTACTAATTTCTCCCTTGTTTTCTAAAATGTACTTTATCAATTCTTTAGCAACTATAATTTGTTGACTGGTAGAAAAAATAATTTCAAAAATATCCTCAGAAAGATTGAAACGATCATACAATATTACCATTCAGCAACTGAAAGCTAAAAAGGTATATAAAACTTGTCTTCTCGACGCTAGTATACTTAAACGAAACATTTATATATAAGTAGTGTTTTTATTATGTTAGTATACAAAAGATGTATACTGAGGGAAGAAGAGGTGATTTAAGCTCATATTTAACTAAAGGCTCTCCACGAATTCTTCCTCCAAAACACCCCCAAATGAGAGATTTTCAATGGGGAGCCTTTTCATATTAACACACATTAGCAAGACACACACATTAAGACCAAAAGGACGTTAGGACTAAAAAAAGAGGGAAAACGTGAGGAGGTGGGCATATGGATGTATTAGTACAAAATGCCTTAGGGCAACAACAAAACAAGTATGAAGACTTAGAGTTTGGTAAAGCAAATATAAAAGTTATAGGAGTAGGTGGAGCTGGCGGAAACATGGCAAGCTGGCTTTACAAAAAAGGAGTTAAGGGCGCAGAGGTTATAATAACAAATACTGATTACCAACACCTTAACGTTCTCGAAGCTGACAAGAAATTCTTGTTAGGTAGAGAAGTAACAAGAGGTTTAGGTTGTGGTGGTTTCCCACAAAGAGGAGCAGAAGCAGCTCAAGAAAGTTTAATGCAAGTAAAAGAAGCATTAAGAAATTCTGACATGGTTTTTGTTTGCGCAGGAATGGGAGGAGGTACAGGCACAGGAGCAGCACCAGTAATTGCACAAGTAGCAAAAGAAACTGGAGCAATTGTTATTGGAACTGTAACAATGCCCTTCAACATTGAAAGAGCAAGAATCGACAAAGCAGAATTTGGACTAGAACAATTAAGAAAAGTCGCTGACACAGCAATCGTAATTGATAACAACAGACTAGTCGAAATTGCAGGGAGCTTACCAGTACAACAAGCATTTGCAGTAGCAAACGAACTAGTTGCAACAATGATTAAAGGAATTGTAGAAACAATTGCGATACCAAGCTTAGTAAACTTAGACTATGCTGACGTTAAAGCAATAATGTCAAACGGTGGAGTAGCAGCAATCGGAGTAGGAGTAAGCGACACAAATAACAGAGTAGAAGAAGCAGTAAACGGAGCACTAAGCAACCCATTACTAGACATCAATTACCAAGGAGCAACAGGAGCACTAATCCACGTCTGGGGAGGACCCGACTTAACTCTTGACGAAATTAGCCGTGCAGGAGAACTAGTAACAGAACACATGGATGATGACGCAAACGTAATCTGGGGAGCCAGAGTAAGCGACGACATGAAAGGAAAACTAATGATCATGACGATCATTACAGGAGTACACAGCCCATGGATACTAGGAAAAGACGATGCTCACTCAAAAGCAAAAGCAAAAAAATTCAGTGACGAACTAGGCATTGATGTTTTATAAATTTTTTTTCTTTTTTTCTTTTTTTTTTAAATTTTATTCTTAGTGTTTAACTGATGTTACTAACTTTGATTTGTTCTGGTCTTAGCGTTCGGAACAGTGTGTCGACCTGCGGTCGAAAATGATAAACGAAGAATTCTGCACGTGCACTGATGGGATTTTTCCATTATTAATTTCCGCCAGCGGGCGGCGTTAATGTTCCGCCCGCCTTCTGGTTTATAGTTTATGGTTTACAGTTCATAGTACGTACTATAAACTATAAACTGCAAACTATGAACTAATTTGTGGGCGGCAAGGGGAAAATTTTTCTGGATTGAAAAGTAAAATTGTGATAAATTTTTAGAAAAAATAATAAGGCAGTCTCTTAAATCCCAACAAGACTGCCTTGTCCTTATTCGCGAAACTATTTCTACGCATAGCCCCTTAGAACGAAATCTGCCTCTTAGGCGTTTCACGTTCTGGTCGTAATCTGTGGTGCAAAACTTTTTCAGAATATTCCTCGGCAATAACATTAATTGCTTCAGATTTAGTCTTCAAACTATTCTTTGCCTTAACCACGTTCAGCACTTTATTTGCTTCTTCTGAAATATCGATCATTGCCTTTACCATATATATGTCTTGTATATATCTTATTTATTGCATGTATATAAATGTTTGGGTTTTGAAACAAAAAAATTTATATATTAGTTGGGTACATAGGTACCTATGGTATTGAAGTTGAAGTTAGAAAAAGAATTTGAGCAAAGATTTAGAGAAATGGCAATGAGAAAATATGGATTTTCTAGAGGTGCTATTAAAAAAGCCAGCACTGATGCAGTTAAAAACTGGATGAAAGAACAGTACAAACCTGAATCAACTAATTTTGATGATTTGTTGAATTCGTTGAGAGGAGTAATGAAGCACTTAAAGGGAAAATACACTTCCGTTGAATTACAACATGAAACTGCGAAACTATGGGCGAAGGAGAAATAGTTTTTATCGATGCAAATATTTTTCTTGAACTTTTTTTAGGAGATATTAAAGCAAATATTTGTGCTGATTTTTTAAAGCAAGTAAAAAATGGTGTTAGAGCTATGACTTCAGATTTTGTTATTTATTCCTGTATTATACAGTTGGAAAGAAAAGTTAAATTACCTGAAGTTATTGAAAAATTTATACTTTTTATTGGTGAGTTAACTAATAATTTGGATATTTTGAGACCTTCTTTTCAAGAAATGCTAACTGCTTTGACAATATCAAAAAAATACAATTTGGATTTTGACGATGGTTTTATAGTGTCTTGCATGCTTGATAATGGCATAAATACGTTGGTTTCTCTAGACAAGCATTTTGATGAAGTTGAGGGAATACTGCGGGTTGAACCAAAGTAGCTGATATTTTGTCACTTTACGGTAGTAAAAAATAGAAAACTTTAAATACTTCTTATTTCTAATACTATTAAAATGACACTAAACAATAAACTTGAAAAAATAGACGTGGATTTGTTTATTCGAGAATGTAAAGAGCAAGGTTTAGATCCTAAAAGAACAACGTCTTTTACTCTTGACTGTGTAAAGTACGGTTTAGATCCAGGAACTGCGTCACTTTTCCTTGTTGAATGTACTAAGTATAAATTAGATCCAAAAATTGCAACGCTTGATGATTTAAGAAATGCAGGATCTACAAGATTTGATTATGATGATGAGGTTGAATGAAAATGTTTGAACGATTCAGAAAACCAAAAACAGAAAAACCTACCAGAGAAAAAGTAGAAGGAGTAGTTGTAGAGCAATTCGGATTACTAGATGACGAACACCAAAGTACATGTTTCAATCTGCCTTCAGACAGAGATCTAAACTGGGCATACCAAGTAGCTTTAGCCAATCATGATGGCAACTGGAAAGGGCAAGTAAGAAACTTAGCAGAAGAAATGTATGCTGGAAGACTACGTTAGAAAAGAATAATTGTGCTGATATGATACTAGAAAGAGCCATTGCGGAAAGCTTAACTGAAGAAAGTGTTGCAGAAATGGCCATGGAGTATTCTAGCAGCTTTCTTCGAGTTCTAGGAAGCGATAAAGAAATAATAATTCAACCAGGACAAGTATTGTGGACTCCTGACCAAGCAAGAAGGATAATACTCTCTAAATCAAATGAAGTTTCTACAAATCTTTTTATTGAAGAGAGATTAAAAAAAGGAAATGCTTTTTTTCATTTTCCAACACAAACTGCTTGTGTGACTCTTAAAAAAACTGGAGAATTTGAAAAACCTCTCATTGAAAGAGTGGCAGGCAAAGAAAGTTCCTTAGAAAAAATTGCTAAATTTTTAAGACTAAAAAAACCGAAATATTTTAATCTGCGTGGTTTTGGATCAGAAATAGGGCATTTAATCGGGGAACAAGTATATCAAAAAGATAAAGATAGAGGACTGAAAGAATTAGTCGATGTAATGTCTTCAATTTACGAAATTCTTCGTGATACTAGGTATCTTTGTGATTGTGAAGAGAAAGAATACACGAAACAACTAGAAAAAGAAGTACTTAGTGGTTTTGCAAGCATATTCTTTGTTGATAATGAAATGGTTCGCACTCTACTTGTTGAAAAAAAACTGAAGGATTTTGTTGAAGTTTGTGAAAAATATAAAATCAAGCAGGTAAAGGATAAAGTCAAACTTATTGTTGCAGATTATATTCAAACGGAACATCCAGAAGCCAGGATGTTGTTTTTTGAGATACTGAGAAAAACTCCAGAAGACAGCACTGTTTTGGCAGAAGCACACAAGCTATTATTGGATCCTGAAATGAGAACAATTCATGATGTTTTTGCAAAATTAGGCTTACCTCAAGAAACTTTAGAAAGATATCGCGCAGTTTTTTTGCCAACTATGGGTGAAAGACAAGAATATATTTTGAATAACTTTTCTTAGCTAAATTTATACAAAATAGCAGGCCTATGAGAAACATTCTTTTCAAGTTCTTTCGTTTCTTTTATAACCTCTGAGGTTCTCATTTTTTTCCTGAAATTTCTATTATCAAAAATTTCCTCTAGTATTATTTCGTGAATTTTTTGTAGCTCATTTAAAGGAAATTTTTGAGGAAGAAATTGTTTAACTAGCTCAGAATCAAGATTATTTTTTAAATATTCTAGAGCTTTATTAATTATTTCTCTATGATCAAAAGCAAGCATTGGCAAATTATCAGCATCAAACCAATTTTCAGTGCTCTTTATTTTGCTTTTTTCAATTAAAGCAAGAAATCCAATACTTGCAGTTCTTACTCTAGGATCTCTTTTTGGATTAGTGAATGTATAGAATTGTTCAAAAAATACTTTTCCTGCACCAAGAACTTCGCTAAGTTTTCTTTCAAGAGCATCTTCGGCAGTCTCATTAGTTTCAATTAATCCTCCTAATAATTCATACTTTCCTTTGAAAGGCTCCTTTTCTCTTTTTTGCAACAAAACTTTCAACTTGTTTTCTGAAATAGTAAAAATCACTGGATCCACGGCAATATTGGCTTTTTCGTGCATTTTACACTAAGCTAGCAGTCCAAATATATAAATGTTACGTACAAAATACGTTAACTTAACGTGAAATAAACGTAAAGCTTATATACTAGTTATGCTTTTCTATTATTGTTGGGGAAGCCAACGGGAGGGTGAAATGGAGGTAACTAAAATGGGAGAAAAATATTATGTATTGCATAAGTTCGACCAAATTGGTAACAGTTTGCAGGCCAACAGGTACAAAAGAGCACTTTATGATAGAATAAAAGGTTTCTCAAGCGTGGATGCTGCAGCAGAATTTGCGAGATCTGTACTAAACGAAAAACCTATCTTGATAAAAGAAGCAATTACTTTTGAAGACGCAAACAGAATAAAGAACCCATCAAACCCTTACGTGATCGCTACATACTTTGGAAACAAATACCGTCACGAATGCTACGACGGAAGCAGTGATCCAGTACCAACACATGAAGTAGAAAGAACCACTTTAAACCAATTAGAATCCCGTCTAGAAAGCATTGCAGAAGAAGGTCCTGACAAGATTTATTGGGGAATAGAATTAAAATTGTTCTCTATCGACAGAAAGAGTTAAAAGAACAAACGATTAAAAAACACCATGAAACAAATATTTTTATCATTTCCTGGAAAAATAAGTGCAAGCATAGAAAGTAATGCTGATTTAAAGATCAATAATTTATTACTTCGAGCCTATCTTCCGGGAGTTGAGATTACTTCTTCAAAAAAAACACATTTTAAAATAAAACATGTAGAATCTTTAAGAAAGAAAATATTTCAAGAAAACAACCAAATAATTATTTTTGATTCTTGGAAAGGCAAATTATCTTTAGATATTTATCATCTTTTATACAATCTTGTGCGAGTTAAACTGATGGAAAAGAAATTGTTTTGCGTGCACGCAGCATGTGTAGGTAATTATTTAATAGTTGGTCATACAGGTACAGGAAAAACAACAATAAGTCTAGAACTAGTAAAAAAAGGATTGAAACTCTTTTCAGGCAACAAAACGATCGTTTTATTAGGAAAACAAATTAGTGCTATAGCAGGAACAAAAACTATAACAACAAAACAAGATTTTGGAAACGCATTAAAATACGGAAACAGATGTGCATTTCTTCTTAAAGAAAATCAATATGACCAATCAAAAAAGGCAAACATCAAGGCCATTATCCTAGTTAGACTAAATGATGGAGTAAAAGAATTTGATGAAATGAACCGTCTTAGCGCACTTCATAATCTCTATCCTTATTTTATGGACGCGGTTAATGCAGATACAATAATTCAAGACAAAGTTTTTGTAGGAACACCACCAAAAGGAATACAAGAATTGCTTGCAAGAAAACTATCAAAAACATTAAAAAAAATTCCTGTGTACTCAATAACAGGACCAAAATCATTTATCGTAAATAAAATAACACAACTATGAAAAAAATATTATGGGGAATAAGCGGAATAGGTACAGGACACACGCACAGACAACTGCCTTTAATGCAGCACTTCTCAAAAAAATGTAAAATAGTTATTTTTGCATACCAAGAAAGCTACAAGTTTTATGATAAATACTTCAAAAACAAAAAGAACATTTCAGTGCTAAAAATTGATATTCCTTTCTGGGCAGGTAACAAAAAAGGCCTAGACTTCAAGGCTACAGAAAGAATAAACAAAAACAAAGACTTTCTAACAATAAATTGCAAAGCATTAGCTAAAGCACAGAAACTGCTAGGCAAACCAAACTTAGTAATTACTGATTACGAACCATTAAGCGCACAATACGCTTATGCTTATAGTGTGCCATTAGTTACTATTGATCAACAAAGCAAATATTTGGTTGGAAAATTTCCTGAATCTTTGGGAAATCAAGGGTATAAAGATGAAATAATGCGTTTAAGAATGTTCTTTCCTAAAGCTGACGCAAGAATTGCATGTTCATTCTTTAAAGTAAATAAAAAACAAAAAGAAGTATTAATTTTCCCTTCAACACTAAAAAAAGAAATAATCAACTTAAAAAGAAAAAAATCACAAAGCAAATCAATTTTAGTCTATATTTCATCACAAAGAGAATTTGTGCAAAGCTCAAATGAAATAATAAAAATCTTTGAATCACGAAAAGAGACAAACTTTTACGTTTTCACTCGCAACGTTGCAAGCATCAAACTCAAAACAAGCTCAAACATACACCTTTACGAACACGGCGATCCAATATTTTACAAAATATTGCAAGAATGTTCAGGAATAATTTCAACAGCAGGCCACATGCTTTTATCGGAAGCAATGTACTTAGGAATTCCAGTTTACGCAATTCCTCTGGCAGTCTATGAACAACAAATGAACGCACACATTATTAATGAAAATAAGTTAGGAATATCGAACCAGAAAATTAACACAGAAAAACTCAATTATTTTATAAAAAACCTAACTAGATTTGAACAAAATATTAAGAAAGACAAAAAAGTGCTATTGCGCAAACCAGGACAAGAAAAAATAATCAAATTTTTAGAAAACAAATTTTTAAGGTAAACCATGAAAAAAATACTAATTTTCACAGTACCCTTCGGAGGACACCTTAACATTCTTAAGCACACAATAAATAGACTAAAATCAAAAATTAATTTCAAACTAGTAATTACAGGATGGAAAAATATTCTTCCGGAAGACTTACCAAAAGTTGACACAGTTATTTTAGCCAAATCAACCCTCAAACAAACAGATCCTGCATTATGGACTTTTCCTAGGGTGGCAGAACAATTAGGTGACTGCATAAAAATAGCGCGAGAATTCAAACCAGACTTAATCATTTACGATTTCTTCTCATTAGAAGGCTATTTTGTAGGAAAATTGCTAAAAATTCCTTATTGGTGTTCAATACCTGCAATGATAGGGCCATTTACTAATAAAAATTATTTAAAACAAAAACTTTCAACAAAAGAAAACCAAAAAGCAATCAAACAAATACGAGAAGAATATGATTTTAAAATAGATAAAGAAGAAATTGAATTAATATCTGATGGGTTGCACTTACCCGGACAAAAAAATCTAGTTTTGTCTTATTCTTCCCTGGTGGATTCAAATTATCTGAAGAACAGAAAAAAAGTTCCATATTTATTTGTAGGAAACATAAGAGCTGATGAAGTAAAAAAACATGAGGAGAATAAAATTCCTCTAATTTATTTCTCTTTAGGAACTGTTGTAATGAATAATTTGTGGAACCAACAAAAACAAACAAGAAACAAACTAAAAATGTTCATTTTGGGTGTCGCCAAACTATTCAAAAACAAAAATGTTCGAGTTGTTTTTGTTTCTCAAGGAAAAAAAATTCTTAAAACATATCCAAAAAATTGGAACGTATTTGACCGAGTTAACCAAATGGACCTGCTATCAAAAGCAGATGTTTTCATAACTCACGGAGGAAGCAATAGCTTTCATGAAGCAGTGCTGCAAAAAGTTCCAATGATAGTAATTCCTTTCTTTGGTGATCAACCATTAGTTGGTGAAAGAGTAAAAAAACTAGGAATAGGAATAAATCTAGGAAAAGACAAAGACATTGACACGAAGAAATCAAAAAACTTTTTGAACCTGAAATTGGCAAAAAAATTAAGTGATTCTGTCTTTGAGATTTTAAGCAATACGAAATATAGAAATGCTTACAAAAAAATAAAATTAAAAAACGTTCCAATTAAAAAATTGGTCGGGGGTAAAAAATGAAACTAACAGTCGATACAATAACAAAATACAATGGAGGAATTATTCTTATTGAGCGTAAGAAATTTCCTTTAGGCTGGGCATTGCCTGGAGGGCATGTTGAAGAAGGAGAAACAGTAGAACAAGCAGTAATCAGAGAATTAAAAGAAGAAACTGATTTAGAAGTAAAAACACTAAAACAATTTCGTGTATATTCAGACCCAAAAAGAGATCCTAGAGGTCATGTTATTTCAGTAGTTTTTGTGTGCGAAGCTTACGGAACTCTTAAAGCAGGAGACGATGCTAAGAACTCAGTTGTAATCAAGTTAGATAATTTAGAAGAATGGAAAGAAAAATTGGCGTTCGATCATTATCAGATATTAAAGGATTATAAAGAAAAGAGACTATTGCATGATTTTTAAGGCAGGTATTCGTTCAAAGTGTTTTTTGTTATTTGTTTTTAAACAAAAATTTTCTGTTTTCGCAATTGCAGAAATTAATACGTCTCTAAAATCCAATTCCAATCCTCTTTTTCTTAATAGAATGAAATCTCTTGCAGCAATATTTGAAGCAGCATTTGATAAGTTTAAAATCCTGATCCTATTTGATAACTCATCTATTGCTCCCAGTTCATTTTTGTTCATCCTTTGATACGCGCCTAAATAAAGCTCAAATAAATTTATTGGTGTTGTTGCAAATATAAGCGCAGCCTCATTATTAATGATAAAGTTTATTTCCTCTTCTTTTCCTCTTAAAAAATTAATTAAAAAATCAGTATCTAAGCAGATTTTATTTTCCATTTTGTCCATCCTTTTTTAACTTCTTTTAAAAAAGTCTCAGCTTCTTTATCATTCATTTTCCAGCTTCCGGCAAGATCGCTTAACTTATTCTTTTTGAAAAGCAAAGTTAACGCTCTATCTATTGATATTGGTGCACCAATTTGTTTTTGAAATTCACCTGCATACTCACAGATTAATTTGTAGTTTAAAGCACTTATTTTGATAGTTTTAGCCTCCATAGTACCACCTTTAACACTAAGTAGTAAAAGTGGTATTTAAACCTTTCTACTCCCTCCACCTAGCAAAAACCCTGCATTCTGTTTCATCCCAAAAAAACCAAACAGGACAATCAGTTGTCTCACACTTCTTATCAACAATAAAGTTATACTTCCGTTTACATTTTGGGCATTTTATGCTATGAGTTATTTTATCACAATTAAAGTCATAGACATTTTCGGTATTGTCAAAACATGTTTGACACAATTCCAAATTATAATTAAATAACATATATTTCTGATATTTATTCCTACAACTAGCACAAATCATAAAGTTCGCCTCCGTTTTCACCAAAACCTTTTTATATAAGGATGGCTGACAAGGTTTCAAGGAACAAAGATTCAAACGGTGGTCCATTCGAACCTTTATTCTCTCTTGCCTTGTCAGCAAACATTAATTCTAGGATTTGTTTAAATAGCCTACGGGTAAATGTCCAGTGTCCAGTGAACTCTAGTTTATAGTTTGCAGCTTGTAGTTTGCAGTGTATTGGCTTTTTGATAAATTAGACGATAAATTTGGTTTTTCTTACTGAATTTTTTAGCAAAATTTCGAGAAATTTTTCAGTTTTTTTGTAAGATTTCCCAAAAAAGACATGTCCAGTGAACTTTTTGCGAAGCAAAAAGTTCTAAACGATTTCTATCTGCATTATTTCTGTAGCTCTTAAACTTGTTACTGTGAACAAGAATAAGTTCTTTTTTACCATTTCAAAGAATTCCCAATTCCAATCATATTCTAGAACTTTATTATTTTCAAGTTTGTAAGTTATTACATCCGAATGAAGTTGGTCTGGTGCTGGATAGCTATTTCTCTTTTTAATTCGGTATACTTCACCGTTTATTCTTACTTGATCTCCTTCTTTGAGATTCTTGTAATCCTTAGGAAGCATTATGCCCATTTTGTTTCTGTCATCTTTTTAATTTCTAGACTAAATTTAAGTACTTGCTTTTATACTTTTCTATTTTAGTTTCTTAACAACTTCTTCAACGCTCAAAAATTCTTCATTACCAGAAACCATATCTCTTAATTTTAGTTTTTTCTTCTTCAATTCTTCTTGACCAATAAATAATACGAAAGGGATCTCATAACTGTTGGCGTAATCCAAATTCTTACTTATTCCGCGTTCATTCAAGTCCATTTCTGCATTAATTCCTTCACTTCTTAACTCTTTAACCACTTCTAAAGATTCTTTGACTGTTTTTATTGGTATTACGTAAATTTGTGTTGGTGTCTTTCTTGATTTTACTCCTTTCTCTTTGAGGACTGAGCAAATTCTGTCAAGACCGAAACTAACCCCAACAGCGGGATATTCTTGCTTGCTTTCCAAGAATGCTCCAATCATTTTATCATATCTGCCTCCTGCGCCTATTGCTGACTTGATTTCCCCTTCGGAAGCGTATACTTCAAAAATAGTTCCAGTATAATACGCTAAACCTCTAGCTAATGAAGGAACAAAAACTCTGTTAAGTCCTTTGGTGTATTCCATTAATTCTTCTAATTCCTTAATTCCTTCTTGTCCTTTTTCTGACTTAATTAATTTTTTAAGTTTTGATAAATCGGTAGTATTGATTAGTTCAAACAATTGTTTTATTTGCTTATCATTACATCCTTTTTGTTTTAGTTCCGCACTAACTCCTTTTTCTCCAATCTTATCAAGCTTGTCTATTGCGAGAATTACTTCTTCTGCATTACTTGCTCCAACAGTCTCTGTCATTCCATTAAGCAATTTTCTATTATTAATTCTCAGCTCAAACTTTATTCCTAGCTCATTGAATACTTCATTGTAAATGCTAATAAATTCTGCTTCTGCAAGAATGCTTCTTGCTCCAACAACATCAACATCACATTGAGTAAATTCTCTAACTCTATCGCTGCTTACAGGACCATCTCTAAACACTTTACCCATTTCGTACCTTTTGAAAGGCATTTTTAGCGTTGAGTTCATTCCTACAAATCTGCAAAAAGGAACAGTTAAGTCATATCTTAATCCTAATTTTCTTTTACCTTGATCTTCAAACTGAAAAGTTTCTTTAAGAATTTCTGAACCGCCAGCATATTTTGCGCTCAGAGTTTCAAAACGTTCAATTGTTGGTGTTTCTAAAGGACTAAAACCATACTTTTCAAAAGTTTTCTTAAGTACTGCAATTACTTTTTGTCTTAATAATTGTTCTTCAGGATAAACATCCCTCACTCCTTTAGCTGTTTGTAATTCCATTATAAATCACCTTCTTTAATAAAGAGGGCGGTAGGGGAGAATCGAACTCCCGACTGAGGCTCCACAGGCCTCCATGATACCATTTCACCACTACCACCAGTGTAAGAAGAAAGATCTGATAAGTTATTATAAATATTTCTAACAAGAACTAAAAATTCAATCACAATGAAGACAATCACTTTTTGCCATTGTAAGGTGAAGAAAACAGTGGTGTTATTTAAAGGTTTTCTTTTTTTCCCAATTTCCTTCAAGTTTTTTCAAATCTTCAAAACTCTGTATGAGAATTTTCTTTTTAAAATCTGATTTTTCAAAAAAATCTATTTCTTTTTTCTCAATTTGTTCTTTGTATTTTACTTCTAATGCAGTTTCGCCAACTATAAAATCAATTTCTTTTTCGTTTTCGTAAAAATAATGTGGATTTTTGTCTTTTATTTTAAGGAATACTACATTTTCAAATAATGCTCCTTTATCTTTGAATCCTACAAAGACGTTTCTTATTCCAATATCAGCAATATATAATTTTTTAGGAGAAAAAATTCTTTCATTTAATGATTTTGCATGTTTTTCTATTGTGAAAAATAAAAATACTTCTTTAAAATAATCTGTGTATCTTCTCACGGTGTCAACACTTATGCTTAATATTCTTGCAACTTTTGCATAAGTTAGTCTTTTTCCCACTCTCTCGCAAAATAGAAGAAATAATTTTTCAACACTATCTTTATCTTTTATGTCATGAAATGCTATTATGTCTTTATACATGATTTGTTCAATGGTGTTTTTTACATAACTTATATCTTCTGTCAGAACATATTCTGGCAAGCCTCCTATTCTAAGATAATCTTCAAAATTTTTGTCCATTAAATGTTTGTCTTGCTCAGATACTTTAATATTTTTAAAAGCTAGAAATTCTTCAAAATCTAATGGTAGAATTTCTATAATCCTAGATCTTCCAACAAGAAAACTGTTTTTTGACTTCATCAATGATGCTGAAGATGAAGACGCATAAATTTTGACATTTTCAAGATCATACAAATTTTTTAATTCTTTCTCAAATTCTGGAATTTGAGTGATTTCGTCAAGGAATAAGAATATTTTTTCACTTACTTTGTGTTCATGTATTTTCCTAAATTCTTGGACTAGCTCGTGGATTGTTTTGCCCTTAAAAGATATGAAGTCAAGAGTAAGATAAAGTATTCTTCTAGAGTCTACTTTCTGAATAAGATCTTTAATGATTTGTTTTAAAATTGTTGTTTTTCCAATCCTTCTTAAGCCAGTTAGAAATATGATTTCTTTTTTATCTTGCAGCTCAATTAGCTCTTTCAAGTATTTGTTTCGCGCTAATCCAGTTTCGAATTCTTTACCTTCCCACCAGGGATTCATTAAGTGTAGTGATTGTTCCATAAAAAACAATAAAACACAGCTCATTTATAAACTTTACGATGGCATCGTAAGCTTTCTGGTGAAATCTTACGATGGTGTCGTAATGTACTAATTACTAGATTATTTATTAACTACTGTCGAGTGGTAAAAAAACGAAAGATTTAAATACTCAATCTTCTATTAACTACTAAAATACTATGGCAAAAGGTCTTGAACATATTTTTGAAACGTGTGAACAATTTTCTGGCAAATTAGCTGCACTAGTTCAAATTCCGATTTATTCTGGCTTAGCTCTTTATGGTGAACACTTACAAAAGTTAGCTAGCACAGGTATTAGACCTTATGATTGGTGGACCGGACACTTAAGTGATTTATTTGGCGTTGCAGCAGCATCTTCTATTTTGTCTGTTTTGCTTGCTGACTTAAATGGAGATAAATATTTGAAAATCCCCCTTATCGGTTATGGTTTAGCTTATTCTTTAGAAGAATTAGCGCAGAAGAATTGTGATCCTCAAGACATTGCATGTTATTGGGCAGGTGCTACTCTGGCGTATTTTGGAACAAAAAAACTAAGAAAACCAATTAGTAATTTTCTAAATAAGCAACGAATGAAACCGTTGGAGGAAATAAATGAGTAATCTACCAACATTTCAAGAATTGGAAGCGGCAGTTAATGATGCTGCAAAAAATGCTTATTTTTTTGGCAATCATAGTCTTGATCATACATTTTACTTGTGCAAACTATTTGATTCAGAACCAAATCCTCACAAAGGAAACAGGCCAAATTCTTTGAGTGGTATGTGTACACTTTATTCTGGTGTTATTGAGGAGTTTTTGAAAAAAGAAAGAAATATGCAAACTCAACTCATGCGTTCAAATTACAAAGGAATTCACACATTACTAAAAGCAAACACTTCTGACCGAGGAGAAATACTTATCGATCCTACATTGGGCCAATTCGTGAAATACTTCCAAGTTTTCATGGGAACAATGGACGAACTAAAAGCAATTTTTATGGATCCTTCAAGAGAATTATTGTGCGGAACAAGAATTTGGGCAGTAGATCATGATATAACTACAAGAGAAGAATGGTTTGATTTGTTGTACAATATTGGTGAGGTGGCTTCATGAGCGAATCAGAAGTAAACTCAGGAATTAACAATCCTCAAATCAAAAAAAAGAAAAAGTTCTGGACGTGGAAGAAAGCTTTAGCAACAGCACTTACAACTGTTGGTTTAGGTGTTGGAGGATTTTATTTTCACAAAGATAATCCTACATTTTTGAACATTGTAAAATACGCAATAACTGACAAATTCACTGAAACACAGCAAGAAAAAGATTTCGAAAAGAAGTTCAAAGTACAATACTTAGGCAATAAAGATTCTGCCGCAATGAATGGATTAGAACGAGAATTAGATAGGATTAAAGTCGATAACTCTGATGCTTTAAAACATTGCAATTTTATTGTTCTTCACAAGCCTAAAGATTTAATGAGTTGGTATGTGACTCCTTTCCTAGATTATTCGGGAAAAGCTTGGTCTGTTATTGATTTAATAGAACTTTGTGATAATTCCAGACAGCTTGCTTCTCACGAACTAGGACACATAGAACACTTTAATGCACCAAAAGAAATTGATAAAGAATTATTAGCAATTCATGGAGATACTTTAGGAAAATTAATTTTAACAAAATTGGATGGTTGGAAAGAATTAATTCCAACATGGCTTGATGGAACTTACGGCCCTAAAAATGGTTATACTTCCCCTTATGCTTCAAAAAATCTTCGTGAATTAGTTGCAGAATACATTCAAGCAGCGAATTCTTTTTTTATTTGGGATGAACCAGAAATGCAAGACCCAAGATGTTTACAAACAATAGAAGTACTAGCAAAGTACAACCAAATATCCCAAAAACAATTAAAAAAAATTAAAGATAAATTAAAATCCAACAATCCTGAACACATTAGCGAAGTTGTATTGCGAGAAGTCATCTTAATGACTCCTCCAAGATTAATTAATAAAGAAATAGAATATGGCCGCTTGAAAGAAGTATACTATGACTCGGGAACTTTAAGCATAAGTTATTACGGATCAGGTTACGGTTCAATGGTTTTAGCAACAGTTCAAATGGAAGGTGATAACTATGTTGAATTTAATTTAGAACAATTAAATGGAAGAATAGTTCCTCATATTTTCAATTCTAAAAAGAATGTAGATGACTGCTTCCCTTTAGAAGCAAGATTAATGCTTGAAGGACTGGGCTACGATGCATTATTTGATTGGGAAAAAATAAAAGAATTGAGGGGGGAGAAATGACACACAGAAAAATAACTTTAACTGAAATAATTTTGTCTTGCTCTCTTGTAGGAAATTTAATACTCGCCGGCTGTGATACGAATTACAAAATCTCCTACACGGAGTCTAATTCATTTGAGAATAAGAGGGAGGAAAAATCGGTTGAAGATAAGATTTCCAAAGAGAAAGTTATTGGAGATCATAGTGTTATATCTGGGAGGGTTTATTATTTTGGTGAAGAAGGAGATATAAATAGAGCTGTTTGTGTGAAATTTGATGGACAAATTCAAGGAGTTCTAGAAAGATTAAATAAAAAATATGGCTATTATCCGGATTTAGTTATTACTTCTTCTAAAGAATTTGAAGCTTTTTGCTCAAATCATCTGACCGTTAGCGCAGGATGTTTCGGATATCAGGAAAAAGAAAGTTTTGACTTAGCTAGTTCAGTTTTAATACATGAATACGGACACTACAAGTTTCAAGATGGTCTGCCGTTTTTGTGGAAGAAATCTGAAATTTATGCTGACTTTGAATCAATATATGAAAAAGTAATGCTTAATGGAATAATTTATACATTTAAAGATAGTAATTTTTTATCAAACCCTCGGGCAGGGCATCCTAATGATAATCCTCAAGAATTATACGCAAGCGCGTTCATGATAGTTGAAGCAGGATTCTTGGAAGAATACAAAAAAAGATTTTTCCCCGTATTTACAGAAGAACAAAGAGAATTAGCAGAAAAAATATTTGAATTTGTACAGAGGGTGAAATGACAATCAAACAAAAATCAGTATGCTTCGTTTGCTGGCATGGTGTGTGTCATAGTCTCATATATCGAGGAAAATTTGAAGATTATTTGAAGAGCATTAATGTTAGCACAGTTCGAGTTTCAAATACTGGTTTGAGTCATAAAGGGTATGAAGGATTCTATGATTTTAATTCGATGAGAAACTCGGATTTGGTTATTCTCACATTAGATGTACTTTCTGCGCAGGTTGTTGAAGATTTTAATCCGCGAGGTAAAGTATACAATCTCAGAGAAATTTGTATGGAGGCACATTCAAAAGGGTACAGCAAATGGGAACCAATTGTGTACCAGTACTTGATGCAAACATGATTCAATCAACTCAACCTTTAGAACATAGAATCAGTGTTGGAAGTAGAGTTTATCATATGACTAACGAAGATAATTGGGAAAGAATTCAGCGTGATGGGTTTTTGAAACCTTGCTCTGTCGTTAAACCTCCTACATATGAATATCTAATTGAGGATTTTTATTTTGGTACTTTTATAGTGTGTGGAGTTAACAAAAATTTTGATGAATGGAAAGAACACCTATTATTTGATTACTTAAAAACATATATAACAAAAAACAGAGCCAAATTGGTTACTTTGAGTTTTCCTTTAAAAAATATTTCAGGTATTTATGTCAGAGAACATGCACATTTTTCTCCCAAAATATTCCTAGAATTATGTGGTCAAGATTTATGGTCTTTGGTATTTGGACATGATCAGCTTTTAGAAGAAGATAAAAGAGAATTATTCAATTCACAAAGATTGCTAAGAGATCATTCTGTAGTGAAATTAGCAGATTATAGTGGCATGTACAAAGTCCCAGAACTCTGGTATCCTCACCCGGTTCCCGTTGATAAAATAACTGTTGAAGGTGTGTTAGAATGAAACCTGCAGTTCTAGTTGTTGATATGCAGGAATATTTTCTTTCTGCTCTTCTTAGAGGTACGAGAAAAATCCTTGTTTCATCTCAACTACAAGTTTTAGAATATTGTGTTAGAGAAGGTATTCAGGTAATATTTTTAGAACATGAGTATCATGAAAGAACTACTCGTGAGTTGAACGCAAAGAGCAGGCAAATAAAAATATTTGAAAGAATCCGCAAGCCAGGTAATAATGGATTTGTTGGCACAAATCTTGAAAGTGTGCTAGATCAATTTGAAGCAGATATTCTTTGTTTAATGGGAGTTAATGCAAGTTATTGTGTGAAACAAACTGCAAGAAGTGCCATTCGAAAAGGATTTTCTATTTTAACATCAACAGACTTAATTGCCGATGCTCGCTATTATTTGCCTAAAAATATGAGCCTTGATTTTTATAGAAAAAAAGGAGTTCTTTTTGATGCGCATCAAGATTTAATTTCTTACTTGGAGGCTTTAAGATGAATAAAGATACGGTAAAAATTCAAGGTTTATCTGGATTAGTGAATGAGCAAGCAGAATTAGCTAAGCTTCCTGAAGTTGTTGTTCCTGAAATCCATGAACGTATTCCTAAGAGTTATGAAGAAATGGGAGAAGTAATATATTTAGATTTAGAAAAAACCGTTCTTTATGTTACGCAACCTTACGCAAACAGGTTCAAGCTAGATGCAATAATAAAAGGAATAACTCTAGGGGATGATTTTCCTCCAATTTTTGTTTCTGAAAATCCTGATGGAAGTTATAACCTTGAATGCATAGAAGATCCATTAGATGAAAATAATTACGCAGGTCATCACAGAGCAGTAGCGCATCTTGAAGCAAAAAAACTGTTAAAATGCGTGAAAGTCAAGAAACCCGGAGAGAAAAGATCGAGATTTCCACTTAAGGATGTTCCTGTTTGCGGAGATGATCTTGCATTTAACGAGTATTTAGCAACAAAAGAATTCGATCCGAGGTATAGATAAAATGGCAAAATCAAGCAACCGAGATCTGGAAAATAGAATGTCCACTATGGATTTTGCTTTGAAAGATATGTTAATAAGATTCCTTGCAAATACCTCTTACAGGTTGTGTTATGGAGATGAAGATGCTCAATTTGCAGAATACAAAAGAGAAATGACTTCGCTAGATCGCTGTGAAGGTTACAAAATGGAATACATTGGTGAAAAAGCTCTTGAAGTTCAAAAAAAATTCAGCGATTTAATAAAATCTAACCTTGAACGTTTAATTAAAAAATACGGATTCATGCATCCTCATGTTCTTGTTGTAGGTTTTGAAGGAAGTTGTGGGGGATGTGTAACAAACAAATTTGTCGGAGTGACTTCTGGAGCTTTTTTGAATTATACTCCTGAAAATTCAATCTGTCATCTCGGCATAACAACTTTATTTCATGAATTAGGACATCATAAATTAGCAACGCAGTACAATTGTTTCAACTTTGACACTCCCTCAGAATTTAAGAACCTTTATGTATGCACTAAAGAATTAGGCATTACTGATTCTTTTAAGGATAGTCATTTTGTACAAAATCCTGATTCGGGCCACCCTAAGAGTAACTCATGTGAATTATACGCAAGCGCGTTCATGATAGTTGAAGCAGGATTCTTGGAAGAATACAGAAAAAGATTCTTCCCGAAATTTACTGAAGAACAAAAACAATTAGCAGAAAAAATATTCAAGTTCGTGCAAAGAACCGAGGTTGTGAGATGACCACAAAACCAAGAATCTGCTTGCAATTGAATGATGGTTTTGCAGGGGTTTATGCATTCAGTACTTTGTATGACTTCTTAATTAGTCGAGGATTTGATGCAGAGTATGCTTTTTTTTCAAACGGTTCCAGAAGTTTATGCAGAAGTTTTAATTCTGTTGTTAGAGAAGCCACAAAAAAAGAAATTGATAGAAGAAAAATAATAAACTCTTCAATCAAGATGCAAGAATGGCCTGATTTAGTTTTAACAAATTATTGCGACGTTCGCGGAGAATTAAGCGAATTAAGAAATAGAGAAGTAGCTATAGATGTTTCGGTTTTAAAGAATTGTGTAACGCCAGTAAGTGAAGAAAAAAGAAAAGAATTACAAGAAAAATATAAACTCCCTCAAGATAAACCTACTGTAGTAATAGGTTTTCCAAGAGCCCCTGGTTTTGATAATTATTTAATGGGACGTTATGGAGAATTTCTTGATTTCGGATCGTTAAAAGACGTAATTGATGCAATTCAAAAAGATACTAATATTTATTTTGTAGGCAGCGTTAGTGATGTAGTTAAAAGTTTTGTAAGTTCTTCAGGATTAACAAATGTTGTTAACGTAATTGAAGCTTTCGGAGTTTTGAGAGATTATTATGCCATGTCAGATGTTGCTATGATAAGTTCTAACATAAAATTCAGCAATAATCATCTTGTTCATTTGCATAATTTTGTAGAAGCAACTGCGGGAGGGCCTCTTTTTTTAGTTTCACCACTTAACACAAAACAATATGGCTACAAACAATTAAAACAATTAGGAGTTATTAGAGAAAGTTTACACACTGCCGAATTAATAGATCAAGTTAAAAAATACTTGCAAACTCCTCAAGGAGAACAAATAAGAGAATTAAGAAGACAACATTTGGAAAGCTCTAAAGAAGTTTACTTAAATGACTTATTAAGATTATTTAACAGAATTCTAAACAGGTCAGAACAACCATTCCAATCAGACTTAGTTGCTAATCTGTGCCCATATCATCCTTGGCTTTTATTTGGAAAAGATTACCATCCAAGATTAAGAATAGCACATCCCGACACTAAATGGAAACTATTTGAAGGAAACATGCCGGCAATAAATTTGTCAGAAATTCCTGAACAAGTTTATGATAAATTCAGGAGGGAAAAATGAAAACCCAACAAAACACACTTGAACAAGTTGTTAAAAAAGAATCATTACTTAGCAAATCTGGAAAATTTTTAACATTTCCATTTAAAGGATTTGGTTACTTGTGTGATGATACTTATCAAGCTCTTTCAAGCACTAAAGGTTTCAAAGATTGGTCCAAGTTCGGACTAACTTTAGCAGCTTGCGCTCCAATTTACACTTTAGCACATGAAGGAATGCATGCATTAATGGGAAAAATTTTGGGATGTTCCGGTTTAGAACTTGGATTAAACCCAATATTTGGTGGTGAGTTATTAAAATATTTTATTCCAAAAATAAGAACGGATCAAGAATTTTTGGGAGGCGCTTATGGAATGACCGGATACCTCAGCGCTCCAGCAGACTGGAATATTTTAAAAAGTATTTCTCTTAGTTACGCACCGTACTTGTTAACAATTTTAGGAGTTTATTTATTACATCAAGGAATAAAAAAGAACAGCCCAGTACTAAAAGCATTAGGTATTGCAAGTACAATTAATTTAGTAGCAAACCTTGGAAGTATTGATAATGGTGATTACGGTCGTATCACTGGTCATTTTCTAAACGGAGACTCATTGTTAGGTCAGAACATCAAATCTTTAGCCAACTTGGGAATTGCATCTGTCACTTATGCAGTATCTTACAAAATCAGCAAAGGAATAGAATACTTGAAGGGGTTTGTGAGAAAATGAAAATCCAACAAAACAAAAGACAATTCGTTGTAACAATTCCTTTAGACATGATGCGTTTGTTAAGATGGAATAAAGGAACTGAAGTAGCATTCGTAATGGCTGAGGATGGATTGAAAGTTAAGAAGTTAGAGGTGCAAACATGAGCACTAAAAAAGATCCTAACTTGGATTGGGCAATATCTGGCGAGTGGGGCAAACAATGGTATTGGACTCCTGAAATTCAGCCATGTTATGACCGAGTTCGTAGGCTTTCTAGAAAGCATGCTGTAAAAACTTTTTGGGAATGGCAAAATTGGGACACGGTTAAAGAAGATCAACAAATGGAATTTTTAAAAGAATTACATAAAGAACTAGAAACACAACGCTTTTTTTATGAATCGGGAATAACTGTTCCAAAACCCGAAGGAATCTTTGAAGTAACAATTAGAAATTTTCCTTATTTCGAAAGCAGAAGAGTTCCTGGTTTTGTAATGCAATACATTCCTGGAGTAATGGTTGGCCAAATGTTTCGAACTAAGTTATATTCTGAAGTAGACCAAAAACACCAAGAAGAAAGAGAAAAAGCAATGGCGCTAGGATTCTCGCCAGGAGAAGAGCACAATGCAATATGGAATCCTAAAGAAAGAAAAGTCTACTTGATAGATTTCCATTTTTGGGTGAGGAAAAAATGAATATTGATTTTCCTGGTTTGAAAAGTGCAATAGAAACTCTTTTATTAGATGGCAGTTTTGAAACTTTAGAATATTTTGGTAGAACTTATTTTGTGACTTCAACTAGTGATAATACTATGCCTGCAGAATGGACAGTGTCATCTTATTATGATGGGGCAGACGTCTATTTTTGGGAAGAACTTCCTGAAAAATTCAGAGGTCTGGTGGTTTTACATGAAATTTTAGAAGCAGATCTTAGATTGTACCAAGGATTACTCCCTTCTGAAGCGCATAATATTGCAGTAATTCATGATACTCTTTATGCAAAACAAAAATTAACTAAAAAAGAATGTCTGAAATACAGAAGTTGGAGAAAGAAACAAAAGGTGAAAAAATGAACTCCAAAACCCCTTCAGGCGATCTAGCATCTAGATTTGATCCTAGCATAAATGAAACTCCATCAGTTCAACTAGTATCTAGATCTTGGCCTGATCAATGGGAGTTTACTCCTAAACTCGATCCTGAATATAACCGGGTTCGTAGAATTTCGAGTAGTCATGTTGCTAAGACTGTTTTAGGTTATCAATTTTGGGATAAAACATCGTTTTTTTGGGGATTGAAACTTTTAAGAGACCTCAATAAAGAAATTACAAAACAAACTGTTCTTTATAATTTAGGTATTGCTGTTCCAAGACCAAAAGGATTGTTCAACGTTACTTTCAGAGAGTCTTCATTGGAAGAAGGTATTGTTGTTCCTGGTTTTGTAATGGAATATATTCCTGGAATAACTTTGAGTTTAATGCAACAAGAGGATGTATTTCCTGAAGCAAATAAAATGTACGAAGAAGAAATTAGGAGAGCAAAAGCACTAGGTTTTTATCCCGGAGATGAAGGTTTACATAATGCGATATGGAATTCGGAAAAAAGAAAAACTTACTTAATTGATTTCGCAGATTGGGAGGGGTGTTAGGGATGATTGAAGGATCTGCTGAAGTAATTGTGGGAATTGAACCTAGAGGTAATGCAAATGAATGGAAGGAAAGAGATGCTTTAGCACAAAAAATAAATGATGCGGGCTTTGTTGTTAGAGGTGTGCCTGTTTCTTGGCCTAGAGATCATTATGTTTATTATAAAGGTAGATATGTTTTAGAGAGAATAGTACAGGACATAAGTAACGCATAATTTATATAGTGGTTGTGTTTTGTTGGTGTTATGATAAATCTACAAACACGGGAACTGATCCTTAAATGGATGCATGAAGGCAAAAAACAGTGGCAAATTGCGGATTTGATTG
>JACRKG010000049.1 GCA_016215315.1 Candidatus Woesearchaeota archaeon
ATAAATTGGGAAAATTTATGCGCAGTTTCGTCCGCAGAACACTCTGCGGCGAAGCCGCTTCAAAAAAATTTCGAAAGAAAACGACCTAAAGGTCGGGGTATTCAACCCCCAGAAATTTTGCTTCGCAAAATTTCAATAAAATGCAATTGTGGAAGTCTCTTCCCAAGAAAGTCATGTATCAAACTTTTAAGATAATTCTTAGTTATTTGGAAAGTTCGGGAAAAATAACAATAGATACTGATGGCGCGATATTATGGACACATAACCCGAAACTTTTGGAGATGAGTGTTAAATTATGAAGTTTCAAGAAAAGAAAAAAGAAGTAAGAATATGAAGAGAGATTTGGATTCTAAAAATACCCTTTTTTCTTCCAATATGTAAAAATAATCCTCCACTAACGAAATAATTAAATATTTGAATTAAATTAAGTACTTTGATGATGCCAAGAGGGGTTTTATTCTTAATAGTGCTGCTTTTATTAGCTCAGACTGTTTTTGCATTTAGTTTCGACGCTGAAATAACTCCCGACGTGAAAGCAATAAAATCTAATGAAAATGCAGAATTCACTCTTAAATTAACTCATGATTCTAAAGATACAGAATCTTTTGCAGTTTATTCTCCAGATATTAATTGGAATGTTGTTACTGATCCTTACCCGTATTTAGTTCAAGGATCTCATGATTTAAAATTGACCATAACTCCCTTAAATGTACCTTCAGGGGTTTACAGGATTCCAATTTATATTAAATCAACCAGTAATGATGATTTATTGAAGAGACAAGTTGGTGTAGAATTGTCTTCTTCAGAACCAGAATACAGTGAAAGGCTTCCTGCAGTTAAAGCAAAGATTGATTTTCCTAGCAAAGTTGATCCTAGAACACCAGTTAAGCTAGTGCTTAATTTAGAAAACAGAAATAAAAGAGAGCTATCAAATGTTTTAATTAAAGTAAGAAGCGACCTAGTTAATGAAGATTATAAAACAAGCCTTACTGCTAACGAAAAAAAACAATTGGAATTTACCATCAGTTTTCCAGAAAAAACAAGACCAAGAACTGATGTTTTAAGAACAAGTGTCTTTTTAGTTGAGCCAGAAAAAACTTATCGTTATGATGTTGAAGAAAAACAGTACTCAATAGACAAATATGGTGAAATAGCTGTCAAAGAAGAACTAGATGCTGGTTGGTTAACTGATATCAAAGTTGTAAAGTTCACAAACATAGGTAATGATCGTTTACCTGCAACTTACGTCCAAGAACTCGGTTTTTTAAAGGGATTATTCACTACTTTAACTCCTGAACCTAATAGCAAAAATAAGTGGGAATTCGAACTTGATGTTAATGAAGAAAAAACAGTAAAAGTTTACACAAGCTATGTATCTTTAGCAGTGTTTGTCATTTTAGTACTTCTTTCTATTACAGCGTATTATGTTTTCAGAAGTCCAGTTGTACTAGTTAAAAAGACTCAAGTGTTAAAATCTACAGAAGGAGGCATTAACAAATTAAAAGTTTTGCTATTCTTAAAAAACAGATCTTCACAAAAAATAAGAAATGTTAGAGTTCTCGACGTAATTCCTAACCTTGCTGATTTTGTTGAACAAAAATATGAAGGAACATTAAACCCTGTTGCCATAAAGAACTTAGAAAAAGGAACTTTACTAAAATGGCAAATAGAATTATTAGAACCAGGTGAAGAAAGAATTATTTATTACAATGTAAGAAATAAATTAAGCGTTCTCGAAGGATTAACATTGCCTGTTGCCGTAGTTAAGTTTAGTGTTGCGGGCAATATTGAAAGGTCAACAAAGAGCAATGTTGTTGATGTGACACTCTAAAAGCTATCCAACAGCACCCATTTCTTGTGCTCTGGAAGAACTAAATTTCTATCTGTTGGAAGGTAATCTTTTAATGTTTCTGTGGGAAATAATTTTTGCATTAACCTGAACGAAGGCAACTCTTTTCCTTCTTCTTGCAATAAACAGTTTTCTAATTCGTCCAGTCTTATCCTTGCTTGAGCTAATTGTTTGCCCATTCTTCCTGAACGCATTAAGAATTGATTGCTATCAACTTCTTGACTTATTTCTTCGATAAAATCTTTATTTTGTTCTAGTGTTCTTTCAACTGTTTGTTCTACAGTTTCAGGAGGGCCATCCCAGCCAAACTCTTCAATCATTCTGGTACGTAGTTCAGTGTAATATTCTTTAAAGTATTCAATTTTGTTTATTTTTTCATCACATTCAAAAGTAGTATAACAAAAATTGTTGCCTATATTAAAATCTACAACATATAACCCATCCCACATAAATAAAGGTCCCTCTTCATATTTCTTCGAGTGAAACAAAATTTCTGGCTTTGCCCTAGTTCCGTAAAAACTCGAATCAAATATTGCAAATTGATATTTAGAAACCTGTTCTTTCTCCCATTCAACACCCAATAATACTACAAAGAAACCAGAATCTCTTTCAAAATCTTTAATTAAATTGTCTATGTTAAAATTCTTTTTTATCGGAGGATTGATTGTAGATTTCATATTCTAGTTTGTAGTTTGCGGTTTGAAGTTTACAGTACGTCCTGTAAACCATAAACTATGAACTGTAAACTATTTCATGTTTTTATCAAGCCAATTTTTTGTGTACTCTTCAATTAAAATAATTCTTCCACTCAGTTCTTCAGGAATTTCAAATTCTTCTCCAACAATTTCTCTCACTGCTCTGGGTAAACCGTGACCCTGAACAATTTCTAGTGCAAGATTGCCATAACTATCTTTATCATAAAACTGTCTAATAAAAGGCAAAGCGTCTCTGCCCATAGAAACTATTTTTCTGTAAACATCACAATCAAAAACAGGCTTAAGAAAAGAACTAAATTGTACTTCAGGACTTTTGCAATGAACCACCCATTCTTCAATTGATTGATTAAATAACTCTTCAAGTGACATAATTCAATTTATTTCTTACCAGTTTAAAAGTTTTGTGCAATAATAAAAAATCTAAAACCAATCTGCAACCCTACATTTTTAGTGATCTTTAATTTTTGTAGGGTTATCCATATCTATTCTCAGAACATATTTTCCCACAAGAAAAAATATCCAATAAGTTAAGAAGATTATTGCATTAATAATTGAGAAAATAATACCTCCCGGATCTGTGTGAGTGAATATTAACAGAAAGCCTTCAGCAAACTCGCTCCATAAAGATCTTTTTGCTAATTTCTTGCCGGGATTTATAGGAATCATACTTCCACCATCACTTTATCATTCCTTCTTACTTTTTTAGAAACTGGCAGGGTTATTAGTTTTCCTGCGCTTGCAGTACTTATTGGGTTTCCGTCATAATCTCTTAATTCTTTTACTTGTTCTTCAACACTTGTGGTTTTACCTTTTATAGTGATTTTTTCTCCCAAACAAAGTTCTTTTTCAACTTTCACCAAAGCACTTTTTGCTTTTGGGTAATAATTTTCTATTTTTCCTATTGTTATTGTTGGTTTTGGTTTTTGTTTTCTTTGCCTTGAAGAGTTCTTGCATTCTTCACAGCAGGCTTTGTTCATTTTTGCTTGACATTCTTCACAGCAAATAAATAATTTATCACAATCCAAATTATGACAATTAATTATTTCTTCAGTTAGTTCTCCGCATAATTCACAGGCACTTACCGGCTCGCCTGTTTTTGATACTAATCTGTCATCAAAAACAAAACAAGCTCCTTCAAAATTCTTTTCAGGAAATTGGTTAAGGTAATTTATTATTCCTCCTTGCAATTGGTAAACGTGATTAAATCCTTTTTGTTTTAAGAAAGCAGATGCCTTTTCGCAACGAATTCCTCCAGTACAATACATAACAATCTTTTTGTCTTTCAAATTTTCTATTTTTTTTACTGCTTTAGGAAATTCAGAGAATTTTTCTATTCCTAAGTCTATTGCATTCTTGAACTTGCCTACCTTATACTCAAAATCATTCCTTGCATCAAGAATTATTGTATCTTTATCTTTAACTGCTTCATTAAATTCTTTAGGACTTAAGTGCGTTCCTGTTTTACTTAAATCGACTTTCTCTCCGAAAACAACCACTTCAGGTCTGACTCGAACAACTAATTTGTGATAAGAATTTTTTTCGCATTTTTGCTCTCTGAATGTAATATCTTTGAACTGTTTTAGAAAAAAATTCTTTAACTCTTCAATTTGTTCTATCCTACCGCTAATTGCTGCATTAATTCCTTCATTACTTACTAAAATTCTTCCAAGAATCCCTCTTTGAGTACAGAAATCTCTAAGTTGATCTCTTAAGAGTTCTGGTTCTTTAATATCTGCATATTTGTATAGCGAGATTACTTTGTATTGCATGAAATAAGGAAAATCTTGTTATTTTTAAAGATTTTCAATAATGTCCAGTTCTGATATTACAATATCAAAACTAAGCAAAGTTTTGATATCAAGATATCAAAACTCTACAAACCTGTAAGATTCAGATAGCATAAGTTTTTACTGTAAACTCGAAACCCCAAACTACAAACCAGTCAGTATTTTCATATTAATATCAAGTGCTGGCGCAGAATGTGTTATTGCACCCACAGATATATAGTCTAAACCTATTTTTGCTAATTTTTTTACTCGCTCTAAATTCATGTTTCCTGATGCTTCTGTTTTTGCTTTTTTGTTTACTACTTTTACTGCTTTTTTTAGTTCTGCATCAGTCATGTTGTCTAGCATTATTATGTCTGCTTTTGATTGCAGTGCTTCTTTTACTTGATCTAAATTACTTGCTTCTACTTCTATTTTTAGTCCTCTTTTATTGTTCCTTTTTGCACTCTTTACTGCATTCGTTATGCTTCCTGCAACTTTAATGTGGTTATCTTTGATTAATATTAAGTCATAAAGTCCTTTGCGGTGATTTGTTCCTCCGCCATGAAGTACTGCTTGTTTTTCCAACATTCTGTATCCGGGAAGTGTTTTTCTTGTGTCTAATATTTTTGTTGGTTTAGCTGCTTCGGTGAATTTGTTAGTTAATGTTGCAATACCGCTTAAGTGTTGAACAAAATTTAGTGCAGTTCTTTCAGCAACCAACAATGATCTTGCTGATCCTCGTGCTTCTAAAATCTTATCAAACTTTTTTACTTTAGCTCCATCTTTAACAAAAAACTTCAGTTTAAGATTTTTGTCAATTGTATTCAAAACTTCTTTTGCAACGTTTAATCCAGAAATAACTCCTTCTGCTTTTGCTTTCATTACTGCAGTTGCTTTGAGAGTTTTAGGAATAGTTGAGTTTGTAGTTACATCACCAGAACCTACATCCTCTTTAATTGCCATTCTTATTAGTTGAGTTGTTTGATTAGACATGAAAGTAAACAAGGAATATGGGTTTAATAAGGTTTTGAACTAGTTTATAGTTCACAGTTTGCAGTTTACAGTACGTCCTGTAAACTATGAACTCCAAACTGTAAACTTTTTCACTTTTTTATGCTCTCAAGTATTTCATCTATTTCTTTTTCTGTTATTGCGCAGCCGTTTAGTTTTACTCCCCAGAGCAGGCCTTCTAGTAATTCTTTTCTTGCTTGGGGGATGTTTACTAAGTATTTGTCTAGAATTCCCATTTCAAAAGCTATTGTTACTAGTTCTGCGCTTCTTAGTACTTTTATTTGTTTGAATTGTTTTTGCATTTGTTTTAAGTTTGCTTTGTTTACTTCTACTTTTTCTCCTAATCTGTGAGTCATTATTTTTACTATTTCTTCTGGATTCTCAATCAATAATCTTGTTATTAGTTCGTCAATTATTACTGCGTCAGCGTTTATTTCTTTGGCTAGAACTAATGTTTCTACTTCTGCTAATTGCACTGCTTGTATGTATTTGCCTCTTGCTTTAAAACAACTATTTACTTGGCTTAGTATTTGTTTTGCTTTTTCAGTTATTCTTTTGTCATTATAAACTTGTAATACTCCTTGTTCTATTCTTCTTTCAACTTGCAATGCTTCGAACTTGAATCTTCTGCTTTTTAATGGTCTTTCTATTATTTCATAATGAACTCCCTGTGTTATGAAGAAGTCTCCTTTGAATTTTTCTTGTAATTTGGGCAATAATTGAAGAAGATTGTTGGTAGCTAGGCTTATGATTGGTCCCGTGTCAAATACTAATGCTTTCATAATCATTAATCCTGACTGTCAATGCGCCATCATTTTTTGACGTCAATACTTGTTATTACCTCTTTTTGTGAGTGCGCGGAATCAATTGGTATCGAAATGTTACCCGGAATCGGGATGGCCGATGAGTTCTTTACCACAAACTCCAAACTGTCAACTACAAACTGTTTACAGTTTCTTTTTTAGTTCATCCATTAAATCTGTATTCATGGGATCAACATTGTGTAATTTTGCTAAATAATAACTTGTTAAGTCTCCTAAATGTATTGCCGTAAATATTTTTGCTAGTTTTGAAGTGCCTTTAATGTTTATTTGAACTACTTCGTTGCCTGATTGTCGTATTATGTCTTTAGTTAATTCTATTCTTTTCTTCATTTGTTTATCTTCATCTTCATCGCTTAGTATTAGTACAAAAAATTCTTTTCTAGGTCTTTTGTAACCCATTAATTCATTGTGATCTAGTTCAGGGAATACATTGTGGAATGCGTGAATTTTTGTGTTTTCATTAAATGCTTGCTTCCATCTTAATGCCACTCCTTCATAATTTTGTGTTGTATAAATCAAAGGCACAGAATCTTTTAATTGTTGAGCTAATTCTTGGGCTTTTTCATCATAGCCTTTTTTGTTTAAAGCAATTATTGTATCATTAATTTCTACATTAGAAATGTTTGATAGTTGTAAGTTATTCAAGATTGTTAATACTGGAAAGACAAAGAATGCTATTGCTGCTCTTGGAGGCATTCTGTAAGGAACTTTTATTACATTTTTTATGTTTGCTTCTTGAGCGATTAAGGATAATTTTCCATTACTGGTTATTAGAACTAATTGACTTTTTCTTTTCAAAGCTTCTCTAACACAATTAATTGTTTCTTCAGTGTTTCCTGAATAAGAAATACAAAATACTAACGAATCTTGATTAACCGAGCCCGGCAAGTGATAGTCTTTAACTATTGTTATTGGAACTTTGCAATCGCTTAATAGATCTTTAAGAATGTTTCCTGGAATTCCGCTACCACCCATTCCTGAGAAAACAATATTTTTAGGAAGATCTAGCTTAACATACTTCCCAAGATCTAACGCCCCTTTTATTTGGTCTGGTAAGGCTCTAATAAACTCTATCATAGCTCTCAGTAATTATTGGGTGGATGTGTTTTATAAATGTTTCGAAGACCGTCCGCTAAAATACGCAAGTTAATAGATTTACGGACGGTCCAAAAATGAAAAAAACCAGTAACAAAAGTAAAAGATATCTTAGGAATGTTTCCAAACACAAAAGAATCTACTAAAGAAATAATGCGAAAAATTGATAAAGAATTATATAGTTCTCTTGATTAAATGTCAAAACCAAAAAATTTAGTTTTTAAAGTTAACAAAGAATGGGCTGAATTAGCAAGAACAAGCTCTTGGGCTACAATACTTGAATTTGCTGAAGATAAAAAAGGTAATACTTACGCAAGAAAGCAAGGTAGTGAAGTTGTATACTTAGTTATTAATTCAGATCCAACAGGAAAGTTTAATTGCAAATGCGCAAAATGCGATTCAGAAGTGTTAGGCGCAAGAATAGCACACCCCATTTGGGATGGTCCATTTCCTTGTTCTGGTTCTGGAAAGTGCCATTATGAAACAGTTCCTTACTGTCCAAATTGTGAGAAACAACCTAACTTTCATGGATCACCAATAACAGTACCGTTTGAATGGTAAAAAAATTTCTCAGTTTCAGTCCCTTCAGGACATAGACTTTCAGGACTGTCTGCAAAAATAATAATTTCGGTGTGGCAGACAGTCCTTCAGAAATAATATCTGGATTATTCCGAAGAGTTGCCGCACAATTTTAAAATTATAGATTTTGCGGCGACTCTGAGACAAAGTGTCCCGTAAGGGACTGAAGCTCCGAAATATATTTTTATAGAAAACAAAAAAATTAATGTATTGACTTGCTTTTAAGAGACAAAAACCAAATAATTAAATATCTAAGTCAATCACTGAAAGTTATCGTGCTTGACGCAACAATTTTTGGAGTGATTAATAATTTTGCAGGAAATTATTCTATTTTAGATAATTTTTTTATTTTCATAACTCATTTTGGAATACTTTTAATTCTTGCATTGGTTTTGGCAACAAAAGATAAAAAAACAATGATTCAAGCAGTTCTTGCTGTTTTTTTAGCACTAGTACTTGATCAAATAATTAATTACTTGACTTTCAGACCAAGACCTTTTACAGTCTCAGCAGTTAATTTGTTAATTTCCAAAGTTGCAGACAGCAGCTTCCCAAGCACTCATACATTATTGAGCTTCGCTCCAGCAACAATTGTATTATTCAAAAACTCAAAACTAGGAATGTATGCATTATTTATCGCATTATTAGTGGGCTTTTCAAGAATTTATGTAGGCGTTCATTATCCTAGTGATGTACTTGCAGGAATGATTATAGGACTAGTGTGTGCTTTCTTGGTTAAGAAAGGAGCTGAGCAGTTAGCGTTATTCAATTGAGCGTTTAAGATATTTTTCTACATCTTCACTAATCACACTTAAATACTAAAATAAGCTCGTTCATAGAGGTTTCGTTTATAACGTAAACCTTTATAAAAGTCCATCAGAAATAGCATGAAAGGTTTGAATTATTTAATTTTGGAAAATATCAATCTGAATAAAATCTTTTCTTGTCCTCATAAATCTTGTTGTTTTCAATAATTTCTGAATTTTTAATATATTTATTTATCGAATACTTTTTCTCATCAGAGAATTTCTCAGAAATTGTGTATGAAGGAGGAATAATTAGATTTGAAGAATCGGGCCTTGATTCAGATTCTCTCAATAAATTATCCAAACTACTATCTATTCTTCCTCGAGATTCATCGCTGTTTATTATCAAAGGAGTGCTTTTTTTAGGTGGTTTTGGATCGGTTCCATCTTTATTTGGAAATCTGCGAGCTTTTTGATCTGGGTCTTCAATTCCACTTTTAGGACCGAAATAAGGTATTGAATCGGCTGTTCTTTTTCTTTCTTCTTCACTTCTTTTTTCTGCCTCCGCTCGTTTTCTTCTAGCTTCTTCCTTTCTTTCTTTTTCAGCCTTTTCCGCTTCTTCTCTTTCTTTTTCAGCTTTTGCAATTTCTTCCTTCTTTTCAGTTTCATAAGTATCAAGTAATTTTTGTGCGCCTTTGCTCATTTCTTGTTTTCTCATTTCTGTTATTGCATCCAACACATCTAAAACGCCCGATTTATCACTCAAGTATTCTAATGCAAATTTGTAGTCATCAATTTTTGAATGATGTCTTAATCCGTCAATAACTACTTCAGTCAAATAATCATGATTTGAATTCTCAAACAAGTCAACAAAATCGCTTAATGAATGAGTATTTCTAACACCCAGTCTCAAATATACTAGTGCGCAATCTCTATCTTGTTTTCTCATTTTTTCAGCAATTAATTTAAAATCTTGATAGTCAGTACTGCTTTCTAATGCTTTTCTTAAGAATAAATCTGCAGTAGCGGGATTTTTTTTCTTTAAAAATTCTTCACCTGTGCTTAGTAATTCTTCACGGCTTCCTAATGAGTGTGCATGAACTACAAAATCCATGTGATAAATATCATATTTTAAAGAAGCGTTAATAACTTCCACTAAATTTGAGTATGTTTCTTCTCTTTTAATTGATTCTTCTAAAAATTCTTTAATAACTTTTGTATCACCTGTTTCAGCAACAAGCGATGTGACTTCCAATACTTCTTCAAATGTTTTTTTTTCAGAAGCTAATTTTCTTGCTAAGTTAATTCCTGTTTTTGGTGTTTTCTTTAAAGCTAAACTAACTAATTCTTCTTTATCTTCTGTTGCGGAATAAATATCTTCACTTACTTTATCAAAAAGAGTAATTCCTTGTTCGCTTCTTAAAATCTTTTCAAGATTTGCTTGTACAAGTTCAACTGCTTTAACTCTATCTGTTTCTAAAGTTTTTGAAACATAACATATTCCTCTTTCGCATACTTCTTTTTTGTTTGATTTTAAGAGTCTTTTTCCAATTGAATAAACAAATTCTGGATTTTCACTTTTTACCATTCCTGAAACTTCCCAAACTTGTTCAGAAGTCATTGCGTCTATACTTTCAGCGACAACATTATTTTTGCCTGTTGTTAGAGCATAATTAAGTGCTACATATGGATAATTTTTACATTTTTTGAAATTAGGATTATTGACTAATTCTTCTAAATCTTCCGGTTTGCTTCCTGTTTGAAGTGTTTCGTAAAGTTTTAATTCGAATTCTATATCTTTAGAAATTTTTTCCGCAATTCCAGGATGATTTTCTTTAGCTTGCGCAATAAATTCTGAATAATCTTGCAAGTATGATTTTATTTTTTTATCTACTTCTTCTGGAACGTTACCTGTTAAAGTGATCATTGCTCTTATTCTTTGTTCTTCATCAGGATATGCAATTAGTTGTTCTACTGCTTGAAGTGCAATGCTAGGCTGTGCTTGTCTTATTACTTTTTCAATTGCTTGAAGCATTCTTTCTTTATGATTCATTTTGCTCCCCCGAGTATTTTTTCTGCATTATCTAATTTTACTTTTATTGTTTCTCCTTCAAGGTATTTTTTCATGTTAATCATGTATTCGCCGAATAATTTTCCGCAAACTGGTTTTAGTGATCTGAATCCTAAATTTGATTGCATTCCGTATTCTGCAATTAAATTTATTACTCCGTCTTCTAATTCTAATTTGTATCCTCTGGTTGTGAAATAATTTGCGTATTGAGTTACAAAAGAGTCAGGACCTTCTAGTACTTTTATCATTGTTTCTAATGTTGGTGGTGCTACGTTGACTAATATTGGTATTCTTCCCAGTATTTCTTCTCTAACTCCTGCGCCGATTAAATCTTCTCTTGATAAAGGACTTTCATCTCCTCTTGATTTTTTTATTTTGTAAATATCTTGGAATGCTCCTGAAGTTATGAATAAATAATTTTCAGTTTTTCTTCCTCTTACTTCTCCGTTTTCTAAGAATCCTATTAATTCATTGTTTAATGGGTTTCCTTCATTCATTAGTACTTTGTCCAATTCATCAATGTATACAATTCCATCTTTTTGGTCTTGACTGAATTGTTCAAATACTTCAGCTAAAGGTGTTCCACTGAAACTTTCTGGAACTTTTCCTGTTGCGTTTGTTGAAGCAATTGGTAATCCTGCTTTTTTTGCTAATAAATTTACCATGTATGTTTTACCAGAACCTGTTGGCCCTACTAATAATACGTTGCTCATTGGAAGAACTAAGTCTTTTGAGTTTCTTTTTACGTGATATAAGTGGAATGCTTTTGCTAATTCTTCTTTTGCTTCTCTTTGATCTGGAACGAATAAATCCAAATAACCCATAATTGAACCAATATCAAACCAATCAATTTCATACTTATCTCTTTTTTCGAATTCTACTTGTTTCTTTAGTTTCTTTTCTAAATCGGATTTAGTGAAATTTATTGTTCTTCCTGCAAAGTCTGCTCTGTTGAATGAAATATCTTTTGTTAATTCTTCTAATACTTTTTGTATTCCTCTAACGCCTATTCCTTCGTGAGCATATTGTGCTAAAAGTAGTAATGCTGGATCGTCAAAGTGAACAGTTATTCCCATTTTTTCAAAACTTTTTATTAACTGATCTCTAGGCGAGTCTTCGTTGTATTTTAGAATTCTGTATAATCCTTCAACATCGTGAGGTTTTAGTACTGTTCTGGAAGTTAGTCTTCCTACTAGTTCTGGTTTTAATCCGTATTCTATTAAGTCTCTATCTTGAACCTGTGCTAATAATTCAGTCTCATCTAATTTACAAGTATTTCCTCCAAGTCTTTTCTGGATTATTTTGTATAAGGATGGTGAACGTTTTCCTCCGTGGAATGCTCCTGCTGCAATAATTAATATTTTACTTAAGTCAACTATGTTTGTTGGTTCGGGTTTTTTCTTTTTATCTTTCTTTGGCGTGTTATCTTCAGGTGTTTCTTCTGGTTCTTCTTCAGGTGTTTCTTCAGGTTCTTTCATTTTATTTAATATGTCTTCCAATTCTTCTCTTGAAGGATTAATAAAGTAGCCATTGATTCCGTCAATATCTAGTACTAGAGTAGTTCCTAAATCATTTTGAGATTCTCTAGGTCTTCTGCGATTATAACCTACAGAGCCTTCGTTTTGATCTATTAATCGTTTAACTTCTTGAGGAGTTCTTTCAAATGCTCCATTTACGTCAACAAATCTTGCTCTGATTCCTTTTTGAGCAAAGTATTGGGTTATTGATTGTATATATGATTGAACTGCAGGAAATCCTTGATTTCCGTAACCACCATTATATTGTTGTAATTGTCCTAAACCGTAAATTTTTGCTTCTTTTGGTTCATTTGATTTTTTTGCTTTTTTAGGAGTTGTTTTTTTTGCTTTTTTTCCAAGTGCAGACTCAATTTTTGCTTGATCAAAACCTACAATAAGTTTTCCGTCAATTTCGCTCACGGGAAATCTATTTTGGCCTGTTCTTTCCATAATTTCATTACCTGCTTTAGAGTCTTCTGAAACATCGATGTCTTCAAAGTTTATTCCTTTGTCACCTAAGTAGTTCTTTAATCTGACACAGGCAGGGCATGTTGGTAAAGAATAAACAGTAACTTTTCCTGACTTTTCACTTGTTGCTTCGTCTGATTCTTCTTCTGCTCCTGGGGGTAATCTCGGTTCTACATTTAGTTTTATTTTTTCTCCAGTGAAGTATGCCAATAATTCGTTTTGTAATTGTGGTCCGAAGCCTTCGAATTCATCATTGCTTGCTATTTTATCAAATTCGTCCAAGAATAATATTCCTTGTTCTACTCCAATTAAGTCTTCTAGTCCTTCTGAAAGATTTTGTCCTTTGAATCCTTCAGTTGTTACGTTTGCTAAACTTTTTTTGACTAAAGGAATCCCTAATTTCTTTGCTATTAATGAAACGGAGTATGTTTTTCCTGATCCTGATGGGCCTAATAATAAAAGTCCCGATCTTATTCCGTGCTGTAAATAATTTACTAGAGCTACTGCTAGTGCTTTTTTAGGTTCATCTTGTCCTTCAACAAATCGATCTAAATATTTTTTAACATCTCTAGGATCTTCAAAACTTGCAAGGTCATCTTCTTTTTCTCCTCCTAGTAATGCAGATAATTTATCTTTTATGCCTGAAAGACTTTCTTTATCTCTTTCCAAGAATTGTTGTGTGGCTCTGTTAGGAAGATCTCCTTTATCTGCATATTTTTCAAATAATTTTGCTTCATCTAGTTTAGATAAATCTTCATCTGAACCTGTTTCAGCGAGATCATTAATTAGTCTTGCGGCCAATATTTCTGTACTTGGATTTGGTTTTATTGGTTTCATTTTTTATTATTTTGTTTTTTCGTATTGGTATGAACATGAACGTGTGGTTGGTGGCCTGATAATTTTTTAGCCAACCCCTCTAAATGATATCTGTTGATTAGTTGAGGCTGACTGCACATTGCGTTTACAATGCTTTCAGTGTCATGTTTGTGTTCTCCTTGATGACCATATTTTTCTTGCAATTTTTCAACGAGCTGTATTAAATTAACAATTCCTGTAAGTTCTCCATTCTGTGAATTTTGATCTGAAAGCTTTATTGCTTCTTCAAGTATTCTTTTTTCTTCACTCTCTAAAGCAGTTCCGAAAATTTCTCCCAAGCTCAGGTTAAAACCCATTTCTTGAACGTAGCCTAAGCTATTAAAGTATCCTGCAAGATTGAAATATTGTAAGTGGCATGCCATTTTTATTTTAATTCCTCCTATATTCTGGTACTCTTCTTTTGAAAGTTTCAATCAAACGTTCTCTGGTTATTCCTGCTCTTGACTGCTGCTCTGCAATTTCGGGATGTTCATCCCTAATTCTAAGCGCAAGATCTAAATCTAATATCCAATCGGAAGCAGGAGGATCTCTGGGAGCGAGAAAGAAAATATCTTTTCCAACTAAATTAGCTAAATATTCTTTTCTAGCTCTTGAAAGTACATATCCATTCTCAAAAACTTCATCATCTCCAACATCTCTAAAAAGGAGAGGATATTTTGAAAGATTTGATTGAGCAGGATTTTCAGGTGATGAATCCGCTCTGACTTCTGACGCAATTAATCCGCCGATTATTTGATTAGGTATAATTACTCCAGATTGTGATGCAGGAATAAAACCCCGCGATGTTTTTTCTTCCAGAGTTCCTTCTCTTAAAAATTCATCAACTCGATCTTTAGGTATGAATGTCATTCTTGCACCTTCGTCAGGAAAGCAGATTGATCTATGATAGGTCTCCCTCTAAAAGTGTAGGGTATTCCTAAATCTTTCAAAACTAGCTCTTCATGATATCTTCTATATTCTTCTTCAGTAAATACTCTTTCAGGTCTTAAACAAATTTCTAAAAACTTTTCTGCATCTTCTCTCACGCGATCATTTTTTGCTTTTGCTAATACTTCTTTAGCTTTTTTTCTTCCTAAATCTTTTATGAAGTAATAAATAGGAGATTGATATACTGTAATTAAAGGTCGTCTTTCTTCTCTGTACCTAAGAGGTGTTTCATCATCTTTTCTTTTTGCATCCAAATATCTTAAGTAATCAAAAAACAATAAATTTTTGAATTTTTCTGGATTGAAGTTTAAATCTTTGTAAATTCCTTCTTCAGGAATTCCTTTCTTAGAAGGCAATACTGTTTCAAGACCATTAGAATATCGCTTACTACCAGAAGAACTCTCAATACTAGATTCTGTTAATTGTTCTAAGAAATTATCAACTTTACCTTTTGGTATAAATGTCATTCTTGCACCTCGGCAAAAGCGTTTGTTAAGTTTTGATAAAATCTTGTTGCATGCTCTTGCCAGGATTGTTCTGTTGAATTCCAAGCTTGTTCTAAACTTGTAGTTCTAATATTATGGACTCCATTACCATTAATTCCGTTCTTTACTCCTTCATAATCTCCAATTATTGAACCATCACAGTCTATTCTTAATCTGCTGTAAAATGTCATTGGAAGTAATTCAATTTGTGTTACAACTTTTCTTTCTTTATCAGAAAATATTCCTAATCTAGGTATTTTACTACTTGGAACGCAAGCAGTTTCCTCACTTATTTCTCCATTTCTGTAAAGTTCTGCAATTATTCTTGCATGTTCCATTCCAGGAAGATGTAATGAAACACTTAAGTTATTTAAATCTAATTCCGCCAATTTTTGTAATACAGAATAGAACGTTTCCATGCTTACTGGTTGTGTTTTAGTAAAATCTGTAGAAGCGCAAAAAGCAATTCCAAATTCTTTCACTCCTAAAGTTGAAAGATCTTGAATCATTTCACTCAATGAATTTACGTTTTGATGCATTGCTGTGTAAGTTACTGCAATATTTTTAACTCCTGTTTCTTGAGCTAGCATTAAACCTGCTTTTGCTCTTTCATAACTTCCTTTTCCTCTTATTTTATCGTGTGTTTCTTTTGAACCATCAAAGCTTATTACTAATGGTGAAAATTTGTAAGTTCTTAATTGAGCAATATTTTCGTTAATTAATGTGCCGTTAGTTAATAATTCACATCTTGAATCTGGTTGTTTGTTTATTTCTTTAATTATTCCAAAAGTTAGTTCGTGACTTAGTAGTGGTTCTTTTCCTGCAATAGAAAATTGTCTTATTCCTAAGCTGAGTGCTTCTCGGATAACTTCATTCCAATCATCTAATGTTAAAACGTTTCTATTTCTTAAACTTCTATCATGTGTGCTTGCATAATAACAGTGCGCGCAAGTAAGATTGCATTTATCATTTACTCCTATTGTTAGTTTTTTGTGCTGGCTTCTGGAGTAATATTGATCTAAAATTTCTTTTGCCTCTGTAACTAACTCATTTACTTGTGCTCCTTCTGCAATTCTTTCAAGTAATGAAAGTTGTTCTAGAGCAAAGCCTATATTGCCTGAAAAAGTTTCAATCATCTGCATTGTTTCAGTGGCAGTCATTTTTTGTTCAACATCCTCCTCTTCCGCAGCTTTTTTTCTTTGCTACTGCCTTAGTTGTTGGTTTCTCTTGAGCTTTTCTCTTTCTAACATATCCTTCTAAGCCATATTTTCTTACTACATCAGGTCTTTGAGATATTTCATCTAAAAATTCTTGCAATGTTTGCTTGTGATGTGGGCATTCTGATGCCATTCCATATTTATCAAAAATCTTTTCTGCTTTTTCAATAAGTTCAACAATTCCATCCAACTTACCTTCATTAGAACCTTGATTAGCTACTTCAGTTGCTTGTCTCAATATTTCTGCTTCCTCTTCAGTCAATTCATTTTCTCCAATCTTTCCTGCTTCTAAGTTCATACTTAACGAATTCAGGTATTGTTGTGTATTGAAATATGCATTCATATCAAAATATTCTACGTGACTCATTTTTATTTACCTCCTACCAATCCCCAGATTCTCTTTCTTGAAGTTTTGTTCCTACATCTGGTGGAATTATTCCTAATAAACATTGAACGTGTTCTCTAGTTGCACTTTCAGGCATTAAGTACATTTGTGCTTCAGCCCAAGGTTTGAAAATTGGAAATTGGCTTAACGAAGGGTCTTGTCTTCTTGCAAGTACACATACTTCTTCTGCCATGTCCAAACCTTTTATCTCTTCTAAACAACGCTGAATATCTATGCCAATTTGACTACGTAAAAGATCTCTATAAAGATACTTTAAATTTGCACTTTCCAGACAAGAACCAAACAAATTTGATAATTTCTCAGCTTCTGTTCTTGCTTCATCACGTGTAACTGAACCCCACAAGTCTGGTGCTGGAGAATAAACTCTTCCTTCATTTCCAAATAAAGGACTTCTTGCACGTCTTTGTCTTGTTTCTTCCTCATCTATTTTTCCGCTCAGGAATTCATCAACTTTATCTTTAGGTATGAATGTCATTCTCCCACCTCTAAAGTTTTTATTTTAACTTCAACAACAGAACTAGGTTTTAGAACATTAGTTAAATAGCTAGGAATAACTAGAATGCATTGTTTTCCATGTTTTGATAATTTCTTAGTTAATGTGTATTCTCCCATTAAATTACTCCAAAACAAACACAATTTATACATAAAACACAACTCCTTTTTAAAGCTTTCGTTTCTTGACTACTGAAAAGTAACAACATTAAAGCGGAAAACAAAATATTTATATATTTGCAAGCGCATCTGAATTATTATGGCACAAAAAGTTTCAAGTAAAAAATTTGTATCATTTTCTTCAGTTAGTTCTACACCCGTGCCGGCACAATAAGTGCACTCATAAACCAATTAGACTATTTTTTAATTTTTAAAATTTGGTTTACGGTTTGCAGTTTATAGTCCACAGTACGTCCTGTAAACCGTAAACCACAAACTATAAACTAAATTGGAGGAAACAAAAATGAAAACAAAAAACGAAGAAAAAAACAAAGAACAAAACATAGGAGGAAGCCGGGAAGCTTTCAGCAATACTGATGATTGTCTTCCTAGAACATGTTAGCAACAAAACTATTACAGTATTGGGTGCTGGTAATTTAGGCACTTCAGCAATAGATATGCTCTACAATTCAGGGCATAAGAAAATAATTGCTACGAGAACAAAAAGAAGCGAGGAAGAACTTGCTGAAATAGCAAGAAAGTACGAAGGAATCAAAACAACAACAGATAACCTCAAAGCAGCAAATGAAGCAGAAATACTAATTCTGAGTGTTAAGCCTGCTTTTGTGAATGTTGTTGCAGAAGAAATTAAGTCAAGCACGCAAGACAAACTATTGATTTCTTTAGCTGCAGCAACACAAATAAACGAGCTAGAAAGTATGTTCAGAGATTACAGAATTGCCAGAGTCATGACTGGAGTTTTTGCGGAAGAAGAAATTGCAGTTTACACTATGGGAAGTAAATGCTCAGGGAAAGATGAATATGCAATCAAGTACATATTTGGTTCAAGAGCAATCCGAGTTTGCGAAGATGTTCTTGATCTTATGACGTACCCTGCATGCGATAATGGAATAATGGCAATGGAAACAGAGAAAAAAATAGAAAAACTTAGCGAGCTAGGAATAGAAGAAGATGACGCTAGAAAAGTTTATGGGGCAAAAATGGTTGCAATAGGTAAAAGGTTCCTCGAAGGAAAAAAAGGAACTGAAATATTCAACCAAGTAACGGGCGGAAGCGAAAAAAGTTTTACTGCGAAACTGTACAACAACCTAGTTGAACAGGGACATCTTGAAAGAATAATGCAAAGCATTGAGAAAACAGCAAAAGCTTGCCAGAAAAAATGAATAAAAATTTGAGCTTTTGCTCAAATTATTTTCTACTTTTTTCTCTCATGCAGGTAATAACAACAGACATAAACTGATTTGAGTCTAGATAGTGTACGTGTTCACATTTTGCTTTTACTTCAAAAACTTGCGGTAAATCATTCCAGTAGCTATTATCTGCCACATATGGAAAACCAGATGCTTTAAGTTCAGTCATTACTGCTTTATTTGGACATTCGGCCCCATAACTAACAATTTTTCCTGAAACACATTGTGCGGTCATAGTTAAACTACTAAAATACAGTAAATCTCCTTTATCAAAATGCTCAGTATCCCAATTAGAAGATTCCCTTTCACAAGTTGCATCTATTCCAACATCTTTATTTAGAACATTATTCTTTGATCCACAGAGCGCAGATACAGTTCTAAATTCATATTGTTTTCCACAAGTTGTGCATTGATTAGCTCCTTGAACATCTGAATCTCTACCACCTGGTGCTGGTTGAGGAGTTTGAAAAAATGAAGGTGAAGCTGCGGGTTGAATGTTATTCTTATTTAAAAGTGATTCTTTAGTTACAGGTACGGCCCCTTTTGTTGTAGTTGTATACCCTTTTTCGTAAGTAGTAACTCCTTTTGCAAGTACTGCTTGTCCTGTTAATTCTCCCGATTCAAGTAAAAGTAAGTATGATCCTAAAAGCCCTACTAGCAAAACAACACTAATCATTAAATAAAATTCTGATGATCTCCCATTCTTTTTCAAACAAATTCACCTCATTTTTGTAATTGTTTTCTTAAAAACAGATTATTAAGTATATAAAACTTCTCGCACTCTTTAATGAAAATCAAACAATTCAAAACCTTTTTAAAAAACACATTTTTTAGTAAGTTTATGAAAAACATAACTTTCGTTACAGGCAACAAAAACAAGTTAAAAGAAGTTGAAGAAATATTAGGAATTAAATTAAACCACCAAGATATTGATTTGCATGAAATTCAAGAAGTTAGTGTTGAGTGCGTTGTTGAGCACAAAGCAAAAAAAGCTTATGAAATAATTCAGAAACCAGTTGTTGTTGAGGATGCTGGATTTTGTTTTGATGCATTTAACGGGTTTCCAGGGGCATTAATTAAGTGGGTGCTAAAGTATTTAGGTAGAGAAAATATTTGCAAAATGCTTAATGAATTTGATAGAAGTGCTAAAGCAATGTGTGCCGTGGGTTATTATGATGGTAAAAATTTTCAAGCGTTTGTTGGAGAAATAAAAGGAAAAATTGCCGAAACTCCTAAAGGAGATAGTAAATTTGGTTTTGATCCTTTATTTATTCCTGAAGGCCAGAAAAAAACTTTTGCAGAAATGAGTTCTGAAGAAAAGAACAAAATAAGTCATAGAAGTAAGGCATGGACTAAATTCAAGAAATTTTTAGAGCAACTCTAAGAATTTATCTCTACTTAGCTCGATTTCATCAATTATTTTCTTGAGTAAACCCTTTCCAATATCTCTTCCGGGATGAACTGGAACAACTGTTGCTCTTCCATCTGAATGTTTAAAATATTTATGACTCCATTTTGTCTTAGTTCTTCAAAACCCAATTTCTTAAGAACTTTTATTACTTCTTGTGCAGACAACAAAGGAAGTTTCATACTGCTACTTGTACTTGTTGCACACCAACAAATTGTTCTTCAGGCAGTTCTTTTTCTACCTCTAAACACAACTCTATAGCTTCTTTGATATTTTTTAGAAGTTCATCGATCGTTTTTCCTTGAGTATAACATCCTTTCAGAGAAGGAACACTGCCAACATACACGCCATCCTCATCTTTTTCTATTATAACTGTAAAATTATGTATTGTTTTTTTCATATTTTGTATCGAGTGGCAGATGTTTAAATATCTATCGAAAAAGTTACTAGTTATCTACCTTAAATCTAGAACTCACAGCAATAAGTCATCAACAAACAAAACAAGCAATTAGTGTTTCTCAGACACGAAACATTTATATATTAGTTAGTGTACACCATACAATAATGACTGAAAATAAACCCAGTTTGGAAAAAATATTCGAGAAAGGTCTTGAATTGCACCATTACGCAAACACAGCATACCCTCTAGACGGAAGGAAAGTGTGGAAGAACTACAAAGTAAGACCCACAGACGTAAATTCTGAAATCAAAAAACAGTGGCAAGATGTTAAAGAACTAGGTTTGTATGTTCACATTCCTTTTTGTGATAAAAGATGTGCATTTTGCGAATATACTGTTTTATCAAAAGAAGAAGCAGAATCTAAGGATAAATATTTAGAATTACTCTTAAAAGAAATTGAATTTTATAGATCATTCATGGAAAACAAAACCGTTGTGGGTTTAGATATTGGTGGCGGTACTCCGACAACGTTATCTGCAGAAAGTTTAGGAAAAATCATACGTGCGTCATTACAAGGATATAATCTCGGCCCTAATTTTGAAATTAGTATAGAAACTACGCCAAAAATTGCGCGAATGGATTTTGCAAAAATAAAAGCAATAAAAGATTTGGGCGTGGAAAGAATAAGCATGGGAATACAAACGATTAATCCTCATTTACTTGAACAAATAGGAAGGCAACACCACACTCTAAAGAATTTAATAGATGCAAAAGACAACATAAGAGCCGCAGGATTTAAGAAATTAAATCTCGACTTAATGTATGGCTTTGCAAACCAGTCTTTAGACGACTTTCTTTCAACAGTACAATTCGCAATTGAACTAGAACCCGAATATGTTACTTTGTATAGAACTAGATTTAAGAAAACAGAACTTGCCAGTGATGTAACAAAAGTAAGTCTAGAACAAACTAACCAACAGTACAATTCTGCGTATGATTTGTTAATCAAAAATGGTTATGTGGCAAACATTGGAAAGAACACGTTTAGCAAAATAGCAGGAGATATGGGAACAAGTGCTTACTTAACTAAAAGAGTTGTAGAAGGAACACCTTACTTGGGCATGGGTTTAGGCGCACAATCTTTAGCAAAAGATGCAATGTACTATAATCAAGGAGCCGCGTCAAAAAAATTAAACCGGTATGAAGAAATGGTCAATGAAGGTTCTTTTCCAATTCAAGATTTGTACGTTCTTCCTCCGGAAGAAATAATGGCTAAATTTATTTGTGTTTCTTTTTATTTTGGAGGAATAAACGAGCAAGCTTTTCAAGAAAAATTCGGAATGAGTTTAGGAGACAAATTTCGCGAAGAACTGCTCTTTTTGGAAGATCGCGGATTAATGAAGCACCAAAATGGATTATTTTGTTTAACTGAAAAAGGAAACAATGTAGTTAACGGAATCATTCCTCTGTTTTACTCAAATACATCTAGAGAGAATTTGATGATAAGGAGGCCCGATTAGAATGTATGATTATGCCAATCTGTTATTTTCTGGAAAAAGTTGCAATGCTAAATGCTACCAGTGCATTGGCAATCATCCAGACCTAATACACCTCCCTTGGAATTTAGATGTGTTCCCTCCAAAAAATATAGAATTATTAATAGATAAAGTAAATGAGCATAAAATAAAAGATTTTGCATTCACTGGAACAAACGTTGATCCTCAACTTTACAAGTATGAATTAGAACTGATCTCTTTTATAAGAGAACGATTGAAAACTGATGCAAATTTGAGCTTGCATACTAATGGACTTCTTGCTCTGAGAAAAATAAACACATTTAATAGTTATGACAAAGCATCAATATCATTGCATTCTTTTAATCCTGAAACATACACGAAAATTACTCATGTTAGACCTCCAGATATCAAAAAAATACTTCGGGAGGCAACTATTCCTGTGAAATTATCAATGTTAATAACTCCGTTTAATAAAGAAGAAATGGACAGTTACATCAAGCAAAGCAGAGATTTAGGAATAACCCGAGTAGTTATTAGAAAACTTAAAGGTTACGAAGAAGAATATCCTCTTGAAGAAACAGAGCCTTTCAAGAATAAAGTTCCATTAAAAACAATTTTCGACTGGCCTGTTTACAAAATTCATGACGTTGAAGTAACTATTTGCGGTTTTGACAAATCATCTGCAAGAGGCTTGTTTTTGTTTTCTGACGGAAGATTAGAAGACAAACTGGTATAAAATGAAAAATATGACCAAATTTTAAGTAAATTGGGCGTAGTTTAAGTTAATAATACGAAAACTATTTAAGAATTTAGGAGATTACTATTCGTGGGTGAGGTAAAAATGACATTGCAAGATTGGATAAGGAGTGGAAATGTTTTTGTTAAGGTATATCATGAAAAATTATCGGGTGGAGAAAATGTTGCTGAACAATTATTTCTTCCTTTAGAAAATTTATTTGAAGAAGCTAAAAGAATTGAATTAAAGAAGAATGATTGGCTAAATAGAGTTCCTGAAGCTGCCAAAACCATTAAAGAATGGTATGAACAGTCTGGAAAACAACAAAATTGGGAGAAAACGGATTTGGCAAAAGCATGGTGCATAAAAGATGTTGCTAACAAATTTTATCAAGAACATGAAGAAGAATTTCTACTTTTAGAAGCATTTCATGAAACTGTAATTAAACATTCAGTCAAACATGATTTAGGAGAAAGACTTATTGAACAAGGAAAGGAAGGCTTGGATTTGTTAGCAGTAGAAATCAGTGCCAGACTTGCCAAGTCATTGAATTTTCCAGGTTCTTCAGCTTATTTAGGAGGAATAATTATTCCTTACAATAAAAAAATCAGAGAAGCCTTAGGAGAAAAGCAAGAAGATTCTTTAGTTACTAAAAAAGCAGTTCTTGAAAGTGCTCAAAATGCTTTGAGCACTTTTAAAGTCAAAAATGTTCTTGCAGAAACATCTATTGCTCCAGAAATGCGAGTAAGAAAATCAAGAAAAGAACCAAGAGTTTACATTTGTGAGATAACTAACGGGAATGCTGCATCTTCAACTGTTGAAGAACACCGAATTGATACCCATTTTAGAGAAAAATTTGATAGCGTTGTTAGAGAATTAATGTATAGAAGTTTAGAGAGGATGTACAAATGAGAGTTGGAAAAGACCACGTAGGAATAGGTGTCGGGGTTATTATAGCAAATGACAAAGGAGAAATTGTTCTCACAGAACGAGCCAACACAGCAAATAATAGAATTGGTTTTTGGGAATTGCCTGGAGGAACTGTAGAATTTGGCGATACTTTGGAAGAAACCATTGTTAAAGAAGTTTGCGAGGAAGTTGGTTTAATTGTCAAACCTCTTTATTGCGTTAGCATTCATCAAGATTTTGTTGAAGGACAGCATTGGGTTAGTTTTGGTTATGTTGCCAAACTAATTGAAGGAGACTTGCAAAATAGAGAACCTCACAAGTTCAGTCAAGTAAAATTTTGTGATCCTAAAGATTTGCCTTACAAAACGGCCGAGTTAACTTCGGAAGTTGTTAAAGCTTATTTGTCAAATCAAAAAATTAAAGTTAAAAAATCAACACAATGAAATACACAATAAATGAAGTTTGGAAAAGTTTGGAATTGTATAACTTAATTAATTCTATGAGGGAAGAAAAAGAAGCTCGTTTGGAATTAGTTAAGGATGTTTCCGATATTCCTAAAAATCGAGTTAGTAAGTTAGTTGTTGCTTCAGGAAGTTATGATCCTTTAACGATTGCTCATTCGTCATTATTTTTTAGAAGTTTAGAAATAGCTAAAAAACTACCATCAAGAAGACCCGGCATAGAGCAATTATTGATTTTAACTTCAATAAATCATATTCATAAAAAATCAGATATTTCAAAAAATTCTTCATTACAAGAAAGATACAGAATGACTGTCGATTTTGCTGAAGGAAAACCAAATGTTGCTGTCGGAATGGTCAATAGAGGATTATTTGTTGATTTTGTTCCTTTGTTAGAACAAGTTTATGGAAAAAATGTCGATATTTATTTTGTTTGCGGCACTGATTTAATGCAGAAAATTGCAGATCCTGCATTTTATCACAATGATTATACTGAAACAAAGAAAGCGCTTTATGACTTATTCTCTCATCGTTTTCTAGTTAGTGAAAGAACTGTTGATGATAAATTATTGGGTGTTAAGGAAACAATTGCTAAAAGTCCTTTTTTAAAGCCTTACAAAAATAGAATCATTGAATTACTTTTTGAAAAAAATGAAATGTTCGGAATTAAATTAGGAGACATAAGTTCTACACTAGTTAGAAATTCAGTGAAAGAAGGAAAAGATTTTGAACATTTTATCGCAGACACTTCAGTTGTTAACACAATAAAAAATTTAGAATTATACGGCAAAAACAATAATTATCAAGCATTTGTTTGTGCAATTCAAGCATTTGCGGATATTAATAGAGGGAAAAAAGCAGAAGAATATTTCGGTGAATTAATAAATTATTTATCCTTACTTGAAAACGATGAAGAATTAAGAAGAAAAACAATCCAGTTCTATAATACACAAGATTTAGAAAGCATAAGTAACGTCATTAGATTTTTTCGCGGAGAGAAAAAATCATGAAAATAGTGGCTGTTTCGGACCTGCACATTGATATTGAAGGAAAAAGAGATCATGCTCTAAAAAATATAGAACAGATTGTTAAAACTCCGGCAGAAGTTCTTTTAGTTGGCGGAGATACAGGCATGACTGAGAAAGGAATAAATGAATGTTTAGCGCTTTTGTCAAGATTTCCCGGAACAAAACTCGCTTTTTTAGGTAATCACGAATTAAAAAGTTTAAAGAAAAGCACTTTAAGAAATTATCAAGATGAAATGAGTGAATTATTTTCCAATTACGGTTTTCATTTGTTAGATGTAAATCCTTTTGTTCAAGACAGAGTGGGTTTTATTGGTAATGTTTGCTGGTATGATTACACCCTATATCAAGGGGATAATAAAGAAGAAAATGACAAATTTCAAGATGAATTATTTAATAAAATTTTCAAGACTGGAGGAATTACGCCTCAAGAATTGACTGAAATCTGTTGTGAAAAAGTAAGACAGCATCATTCTCAAATTGTTGATAAATGCGATAAAATTGTTTTAGGAACACATTTAGTTGGTTTTAAAGAACTTTTAAGATTTGATAGCGAGTTTCACATAAGACTGAATGCAGGAATGGGTAGTGAGAAAATTAAAGAATTATATTTATTAGAAAAGGTTTGTTGGGCTGTTTGCGGCCACATTCATAGGCCTGGAAAGATAAATTATAGAGGAGTGGAAGTTACAAACATCAGCAGCACTAAAGATCAGCCCTACACGGTTAAAGAAATCTAATTGGGCTGGTTGTGATGTGATAAGAAAGAATTTTCTTCAACTGTCTTAAAACCTTATTTATTTATTGTTTTATAAAAAATTTATCCTAGCCGAACGCAAATTAGTTTATAGTTTACAGTTTGTAGTTTACAGTCGTCCTGTGAACTGTAAACCATGAACTATAAACTAGAATGGCGTTCGGAAATTCATGTCGACCCAAGGTCGAAAATGATAAAAAGAAAGATCTATGAGTGCACACACAGAATTATTCTATTATTAATTTTCGCAGGGGCGGCGTCAATGTTCCGCCCGCTTATAACAAAATATTCACTGCAAAACATGAACCATTAAGTGTAAACTAACTAGTAAACTCAACATTTTCAGGTAATTCAAAATTATCTTTTTCAAATTTGACGTATTCTTTTTTTAATTCAAAACCTTTTTTTGTTGAACTTATTAAGAAGCCTTCTTCATCGTAACAATCAGTTAGTTCGTTATTGATTAAGAAACAGCTATCACTTATTTTTGTAACGTCTTGAATTGTGTTTACAAAATTTTTATCTTTTATTTCATCGAAAGCAGTTTTTATTTTTTCTTTTGTTATTTTTGATTCTTCACAAACCCAATTTTCAAAGTCTAAAATGCATTGCGTGTAAGTGTTGTTCTTGATCAATTCCATGCCCGTTTCTTTTGTTGTAGTGTATGATATTCCTTCTTTTTCTTCTTTTATTTCTAAATTATTAATTATTTTAATCGCATCTTTTGAGTATGATAAATTTGTAGTCTTTTCTTGAACAGTATCATTAAGTGTTCTTTTTTCAGTCATTCCTAGCATTACATCTTGATAATCTGCCGCCTTATCAATGAGATTTATTAGTTCTGTTTTTGCATCAGTGAGTTTTATTTCTTTTGTATCTATTACGACCGCTGTTTGTTGTGTTTTTTGCACTGGCTTTTCTTCTATTTTGCATGAGACTAACAGTAATAACACTAACAAAAATGTCAACAGTATTACTGAATGCTTAGAGACTTTTGTAAATGATTCCTTGTTCTTTTGCTTCATTTTCGTTAAATAAGTTTTTTACGTCAACTAATACTTTTACTCCTTTTCCTTTTAAATCGTTGATTGTTATTTCTTTGAATGCGTTGTGTTTGTTTATTAATATTACACCATCAACATTGTTGACTTCTTCAAATTTTTTGTTTTCTACACCAAAAAGATTTCCTTCGACTAGTGGTTCGCATGCAACTACATCTATTCTGTGTTTTTTTAATTCTTTAACTACGTCTTCTGCTTTGCTGTTTCTTGTGTCCGGAACATTCTCTTTGAATGTTAAACCCATGACTAGAACTTTTGGCTTTTCATAATCGACTAATTCATCAATTGCTAGATCTGCCACGTATTTTGCCATTGAATTATTTATTTGTCTTCCTGCCAATATTACTTTTGGGTCATAGCCTAATTCTTGTGCTCGATGAGTTAAGTAGTAAGGATCTACACCTATGCAGTTATGAGCTATTATTCCATTAGAAGTTATTAACGTGTGAGTGTCTGCAACTTCCATTGAGTAAACATAGTCTGTTTTGATTTCTTCAATTCCTTCAACTTTTATAGTAATATAGTTCTTAAGAATTTCTGCCTTGTCATAAAAATTATTTTTCTTTATATTTTTCAAGTAATTGCTTATCTTCTCATTTTTTTCCCCTAAGAACCAATCTTGAACTTTTTTAACATCTGCTGGACCGTTTATTGTTAGATGTCCTTCTCTTTTGGCGAGTTTAGGTATTATGTCTTGATTAAGCAAAAATAATATGACTTGCTGAAACAAAATATTGCTCGATGTGAAAAATGAAACTGTTATACTGTTATTAAAATGGCAGTATTCTTTTTCATTTTTGACATAACTCTTGGCATTATTATACCAAGTTACTCCTCCGTCGCCTCTGAACATTCCTTTCAATATTTCTTCCTTCAAATCCTTGCGAAGGTCAAAGAATAATTCTGGAATCTGCATTGTATAGCAATTAGTTCCGCAACGTAATACATCTCTCAACAAAAGTCCAAAAAGAAGGGAAGAGACTTTTATTGTTGTTGATTGAAATGTTTTATCTTGATAAATAGAACAATCAAGTTCTAGACTGTGAATTATTTTTTTAACATCTTCAATATATTCTTTTTCCTTCCTATTAAATGTAAATCTCACTCTTAAAGATTTATCATCAGTTATACAACCCTCGCTCAAGTAATAACCAATCAATCTTAAAAAATCTTTGTTAACATTAAAAACACAAGGAATTCTTTTAAAACTTGGACCTCGGCCAGTACACAAATAAATATCTTTACGATTCACACCTAATTTTTTTTCTATTTCAAGATACTTTGAGAGCGGTAAAAAATCATGATTAAAGTAATTGCCTTTCTTTCCTTTAAAATGCGCATTTATCAATTCTCTAAAATCCGAAAAACTTTTATTTTTAATTTTCACTCTTACTTTAAGGTGATGTTCTTCGCCTAAATAGTTAAGTAGATCTATTTCAAATTCATCCTTGTGTGAAGGGAGGATTTTGTTTAACAATAATTTATCTCCAACTTTAACATCTTTAGCAAATTTAACTTTTACTTCTCCGTCATAAATTATCACTGGATGCAAATCAGTAACTTCTAAGTTATAATTATGTGCACAGTTAATTTTTATTAAAAAGTCTGTTTTTCTTTTTGAAGCCAAAGTCACTGGTTTAAAAGATGTTTTGTTTGTTGAAGGGTCGAAAGAGAGTATTTTTATGTTCTCAGGATAAAAAAGTTCTGCATCCTTTGCAACAACTTTCTTTTTACAATCAAGTGCATCTAAATAAGAGCCCATTTTCTTAACTTTATGATGATTTCCATTTATTAAGAAAACTGTTGAGTTTTTGCTAAAGCAATGTCCGCCTACCAACCCGGGATGGTATGGTTGAAAGTTCCATTTTGTGCTTGCGGCATCAAGAACATCTTTTGTTTTTATTCCTAGTTTGCTGAAAATTATTGATAATTCATTCATTAGTGCAATGTTTAAGTCTCTTTGAATGTTTTCTATTACTTTTGCTGCTTCCGCAGTTTTTATGTTTGGTGCTTTGTGAATTCCTGCTTCAATTATTACTGAATAAACTTCTGCCACTCTTTCAAGAGTTTCTTCGTCACAGCCAGAAACGATTTTTTTTACTTTGCTAATTGTTCTTTCTTTATCTCCCGGATTAATTCTTTCTGGAGAATAACCTACTTTGAAGTCTTTTAAATATCTCAATCCTGAAAAATCTTCAAGTACTGGAACACATACTTCTTCTGTAACTCCTGGGTAAACGGTACTTTCATAAACTACTACTGTGCCTTTTCCCAAGTTTCTGCCAACTGTTTTTGATGAAGAAATCATTGCTTCAAGATCTGGATTGTTGTTTTCGTCAACTGGTGTTGGAACGCAGACTATTACAAAATTAGAATTTTTAATGTGAGAAGGATCTGATGTTAATGCTAAGTCTAGTTTTGTTAGTAATTCTTTGCTTATTTCATTAGTTCTATCTTTTCCTTCTTTTAATTCTTGAACTCTTTTTTCATTAATGTCATATCCAATTACAGGCAGTCCTTTCTTTGCAAAAGCAGTAAGAACTGGCAATCCAACATACCCTAATCCTACAACACAAATTTTTGTATTTTTCATTTTACTTCAAAAACCCCCCCAGTAATTGAATAATTGACGTTTGTCAATATTAATTCTTTATTATTTGCAGAGAAATAACTTATTACACTCTGTTCATTAAAACAAATAGTATTGTTTTGCAAAGCAAAACAATCATCTCCTTCACGAGATTTTACTTCTTTAACAGTTTCGTCTGATGCTAAATTTAGTGGAATTAAATAATTTAGTTCATCTATTTTTTTGCACTTTTCGGTGCAAAAAAAACTGTCTTGATCTAATTTTAAGAAATATCCTTTTACTCCTTTTATTTCTCCATCGATTCTTACTTTTTTTGAAGAATTTTGAGAAATTTTTAACAAATCAAGATTTACCCCCGTTCCATTAACTTGGTATTCTGCTGTAAAAGTTAAGTTTTGTAATTCTTTTACATAATCTGGCCAGCCTTTTCCTTTAAGAATACTAGGAACAAAACTGCCTAAAGAAACACTTGAACTATCAGAAAATACCAGTAAGTAAATTGCGAACAAAAGCAGTAATACACTCATCACACCGCCAGTAATCAAGGCAATCTTGCCTATGTTTACCTTTTTTTGCATTAAATAACTCAAAAAAAGAGTTATTTATAAAGATTGTTAAGAATTTTTTGCTTTCTGTTATCCCGAAACCGGAACCAGTTTCGGGATAACAGATTTGCAAAAAATCCTAGAAAGATTTATAAAATGCCAGAGCAATAATAGTTTAAAAAGAGGTGAAAAGTTGAAGTTATGTAAATTCAAGAAAGTTTTAGCATTAGCTACTTCTTTCTCTTTGTTAGGTGCTTCTATTCTTGGAGCTTCTGCGCTTTCTTTGAAAGATTATCCTCAACCATTTATTAAGGATGGAACTCCTGCAAGTAATTTAGTTCTTGTTGTTGGTGATTCTGCTGTAGCAAGTGATGTTGTTGCAATGGGTAACATTATTGCTTCATTACAACAATTGTCTGTTAAAGAGGAAGAAATTGCTTCTAAACAACCTAAAAAAGTTGAAGTAGAAGGTGATTATGTTGAGCTTAGCAGTCCAACAAATTTGTTAGAGATTAATGAAACAATTGGTGAAGTAACTGGTTCTTTAAGTGAGTTTGATTTGGGTTTTCTTAAAGGAGGAAGTATTTCAACAGGCAGCGGAGTAACAAAGTACAATCAATATATTCAATTTAATGACTCTGCTCAGGATCCTTCTAAAAGAGTTATTTTTACTGAAGATAATTTTGATAATGTTGGAGACTTTTTGTATTTCAGGAATGGTGATCAAATTTTTGATTGGGTTTTGGAATTTGAAGAAGGATTAACTTCTAGCACTTCAAACACTAATTCGGCTAGTGCAACATTAGAAAATTTAAATGACAGAGAAGTTACTATTTTAGGTTCTTTATATACTATTGTGAATGCTGTTGTTGATACGACTGTTGTTAATGGTAGAGTTAGGATCGACCTAATTGGCGGGCAAGCTTTTGGAGAGATGGGAGAACATCAGAATAAAAGCGTAACAATTGGAGAGAATTCCTATGATGTTGAAGTAATGGTTCTTTCAGAAACAAATGGAGAAGCGCTCATTAGAATTAATGGAAAAGTCTTGCCAAAAATAAAACCAGGAGAGGCAGTTCCTTTACCTTCAGGAGAATTGTTTGGAGTTAGAGATATAATAACTACAGGTAAAGAAACACAATCATCTGTGTTAAGATTTTATATTGGCGCAAATAAGATCACTTTTGAGGATTCTAATTTTGCAGATGGTAAATTTTCTGACGGCGGAGCTAGAGTTAATAATGAACAAATAGAAGATTCTGCTGTAGAAATTGGCGGAACGTTAAACAGCGGAAAAAGTGAATTCACAATTAATCATGTTAAATACAGGTTGAAAGCAAATGGTTTATCTGGTGATGTTCTTGTTCCAGCAGGACATGGAGTTAGAGAGTACATAAATGAACCAGAAGGCATGCTTGCGCCATTGTGGGACATTAAGTATAATGGTTTAAGTGATGTTCCTCTAACAACTCTTAAAATTGATGCTTCAGGAAGAGACGAATACAATTTGAGATTTACTAATCAAGAAGGATTAAATTATAGGATTCCAATAGCTTCATTAAGATTTGATGGCAACATGAGACATGGTGAAGCAAGTAGCGGAGCTCAAAGAGGATTGTGGAATGTTGAAGATAACGACGAAACAACCAGGTATTTTATCAATCCTGAAGATTATGTTATTTTGTCAGACATTAATAGTGGTTCATCAACTTTTTTAGATGGTGCAGGAAACAAGCAATTAAGTTATTCTGGTTGTGTCAGGCCTACAAGCACATCAGACAACACTGCATTTACAAGAGTGCTTAAGTATCAGAGCGCGACAAATGTTTCTGGAGATATAGGTTATTCTTTTACTGATTTAGCCAGTGGTTCAAAACAAGTTAAGGCTAACTCAACTGGTGGTTTTGATTTAGTAGTTGGAGGAAAAACATATTCGGGACTCAAAGATAAAGATTCTAATAAAATAAGCATGGATGTTAATGGTGATGGAGTTTTTTCTCAGCAAAGACTTTCATGGATTGCCACTGAAGGAGGAATGATTGTCGGACTAAACAGCACGCCCACTTCAACTCTTAGTACTGGTGAAACAACTGCTAGCGTTTTAGGAAATCATTCATGTATTACGTTTACAACCGCTGCAAAACAATTTGATGAAGGACAAGCACAAAACGGTGGATCATTAAACATTGCAATTCCTATTAGAAATTCTGGAGGAGTTATACAATTAAACATGAATGATATTTTAGGAATTCCAAAACCAATTTTTTTAACTACAAATCCAGCAATAAGACAACAATTAGATGATTATGGTGGCTTGCTTGAATTTTATGATCCCGGAACTACAGAAACACCTCAGAAATTAACTTATGAATATCCATTAACTCAAAGAGGTGGAGACGTAATTGTTACAGGAGGACCAGTACTTATTGGTGAAGCTAAAGCATTAACAAATACAAAAATTCAACCGTTGCCTTTAGGAATAAGCAAGTTAGCAAGTGAAGTAGTTAATATTACTGATCATAATGCAATTGTTATTGGAGGTCCTTGCGCAAATATTTGGGCTGATTACTTGATGGAACTGCCAAGACCTTGTCAAGAAAGTATTCCTGAAAATTCTGCTTTTGTTCAATTATTCGAGCACAAAAACGGAAATGTTGCTTTGTTAGTTGCAGGATTTAGTTCTGAAGATACAAAAAGAGCAGCAAAAGCAGTTGAGAATTTAGAAATAAAAAGAGCTGGAGATGCTAAAAAAGCAAAAGTCTTAGGAACGATAAGCAATGTTGTTGTTAATCCAGTATAATAGTTTGTAGGGAAATAATAAAAGAAAATAAGTAAAAAATTTAAAATATTAAAAGCTCCACCAATGATATTCTTTATGATATTTAATAATGGATATGAGCGTTCCTTTATACGCTCTATGTGTTGCACAAAAATCTATAATTTCAGCAATATTTGATTTTTTGACAGGAATTAAATATCCTGGACCATAACCATATTTTAGGTTTTCTTTAGTTAAACAGTCGCGTAATTTTTTATCTTGCGTTTTAACTCTTTGATATACTTTTCCTTTGTCTGAAACATAGAAGTGATCTGGAGATCTAACTCCTGCATATCCTAAAGGATCCATTAGACTAACAACTCTTGATTCAATATCGAAAACACGCTCCGAAGAAGAATCAAGACCTAAAAGATTCTTCTTAACTCTTGCTTTTCTTGTTAGCACTAATCTCTCCAAAGTTTTTTTATTAAAAAATTCCGAATTTGCCATTTAGTTCACCACTCCAAAATCTACTTCCTCTAATCTTTCTTCAATTGTTTTTATCATCTTTGTTATTTCTTGCTTTCTCGAGCTGTTTATATTTCTTCCACGCACTGCTCGCACCAGTTGTTATAGCTTTGTATAGTGGCGGTATTAGCATGAATGCAACTCCTACAGTTGCTAAACCTACTGCAATCACCATCTGTTCAAGAGACATCAGGACTTTATCAATGGATGCCGCATCAGATATTTCATTATAATAAAATGCAGATATGAAAACTAATGCTGTTCCCGTAACAAAATCGGGGATTTCTTTGAGGGAAAATAATTCTTTGATGAATGGATGTACTTCAATTGTACTTTCAGTAATTGATTTATGTTCCTCAATATATTTCTCAGTATAATTCAATTCTTCATACAAACCACTAAAAACATTTTCCACAAGTTTTCCTTTATCATTAACATAGTAAATAAAATCCAAATACATAATTGAACTAAATTCAGAACATCCACTATCAGTTCTGCAAATTCTATTTGTAATAGTGGCATCTCGTGGAATTTTTCCAAGTTCCAATCTTTTTTCAAGCAAGTATTTTGGTTCTGTTTTCATTTTAATTACCTCCATTTGTTTATTGTTGCGATGGTTTGTAAATACTGCCATCTAAAAACCAAGCAACTCCTTCATCCGAAAGAAAGTATTTTATTCCGTTTTTATCATTCATTTCTTGGGTTCTGATAAAAGTTCCATCTTCTTTTCCTATGAATAAATAATTTCCTACGTCGCGGAATGAATCTGCGCGTATATCAATCAACACATCTGTGACCCCATCTCCAGTCACATCTTCAACTTTTTTTAACTCATGTTGTCCAACTTTTCTTAACTCGTGTTTTCCATCTCCACAACCAGTTGCTCCAATTGCCAGAGCTGCCGTTAAAACAATTGATGTTAGTATTTTTTTCATTTTTGCCTCCGTAATAACGCCTTGTTATCACATACTAGTGAATATAGTTTGGAGTATATAAGTATTATTTCCCCCTGAGTGGGTTAAAAATTAGAAAAGTTTAAATATTTTGAAGCATTTTATTTGTTTTAATGACGGAATTGGATTTTTTAAAAGATCTTGGAATGACTGATGGCGAAATAAAAACTTATCACGCTTTATTTAGGTTGGGCAGAACTACTACTGGCGCATTGATTAAAGAAGCAGGAATTTCTGCATCAAAAATATACATAATTCTCGATAAATTGGCCAAGAAGGGGCTTGTAAATTACACGATCAAAAATAAGACTAAATATTTTCAAGCTAATGACCCCATAAAAATAATCAATCTAATTGAAGATAAAGAAAAAGAGTTAGAAAAACAAAAGAAGAAAACGCAAGATATTATTCCCCAATTAAGGTTTTCTTTAGAGCGAAAAGAAGAACTTAAAGCTCCAATTGTTCTTGAAGGATTAGAAGGATTAAAATATTTGCTGAACCAAATTTATGAAGATTTAGACAAAGATGATGAATTTTTAGGAATGGGAATTACCGCAGACAGACCAGAACCCATCAACAGAATTTTTAAACATTTCAACACAGAAACCAGACCTAAAAAAGGAATAAAGATGCGACTTATTTTTTCAGAAAAACCAAAAGAATACTTCAAAAAATATCCACTAACACAAATGAGAATTTTGCCAGGAATAACGCCCGCCGCAATAAGTATAGATAAGAAAAGAGTAGTTATTTACAACAGTTGGGAACCGTTATCAATGACTGTAATCTATAATCCTGAAGTAATAAAATCATTTCAAACATTTTTTGAAAGCTTGTGGAAAATCGCCAAATAAATTGTATGTTTCTAGCATCCAAGTGTATGTTGAAAGAATACACTAATACAGAACACCTTCGGCGAAAAAGAGTTAGTTGAGTTCTTTGTCTAAATTCTATTTACTTTCTAAGTATATCTAGCAATTCGAGTTCTTTACTTAAAGAGTCGTCTCCTAGTTCTTTCATTTCTTTCTCGAAATAATTATTGAATTTATTAAATAATTCTTTGTGCTTATCTGAAACGTGTAGTTGTACTGATTGTCTTTCCCACCTGCCTAATTCTACATTCTCTTCAAATGGCACGATTATTCCTACTTTTTCATCAACAGAAGGTTTTAGTACTGCTGTTCTTTCATCATTTATCCAATTCTTCATAAGATCCGCATACCTTGATAACAATATTCCTTTTTGTATGCCTGTATTTTCAAAGTAATCTGGTTGTTTGTCGGGGAAATCTATTACTGCTTCTTCACTTTCTTCTTTTCCAAGTCTGTCTTCATAAGTAACTTTAAGTTTAAGGCTTGTATCAGGAGAATTTTTTTTCAGTTTTAATAATACTAAACCCCCTCTTGTCTGTCCTTCTTCAGTTTTAGAAGGAAAGAGAGTGTTAACTTTCATTATTTCTCCCGTTGCTTCATTAGCTTCAGGAGAACCGTAGACTTTCTCAATTTTGTATCCTTTAGCATCTAAATTTAGATTTAAATTAAATACCAATGGAGTAACCATGAATTCAAACTCGTCATCCAATCTGTTTTTGAATTCTTTTGCGGAATGAACAGAATAATAATTTGCTCCTCTGATCTTTGTCATTGTTTCAATTAATTCTGTGTTGAGATCTACACCAATACCAATGAATGTAGAATATATTTTATTGTCAGCATTCTTTTTCATTATTCCAAACAATCCTGTTTCACTTGTTTCGCCTATATTCGGCATTGCGTCAGTCATGAATATAATTCTATTTTCGTACTCTGACTGGTCTGAACCAAGTTCTTTTTCGAATAATTCAGTACCCATTTCCATGCCCGCTTCCATGTAAGTTCCGCCTTGAGGCATGACTTCTAAAATATGATTCTTTAATTTTTGCAAGTCTGTTTGTTCAATTAAGCTCAAAGATTTAGCTAAATATGCTTGATTGTCAAAGAGAACAATTCCTAGTCGATCATCTGGTTTGAGATGATCTAAAAGCGCAGTAAGTGATTTTGTTGCAACTTCCATTTTACTCTTCAGTTCATCTTCAGCGATTTCTTTTTCTTTAGCGCTTTGCTCTTGATTTCTAAATTTGTCGTAGTAATATCTGTCAAAAGAAGAACTCATTGAACCAGAAATATCCAGAACAACAACTAGATTTAATTTCTTTCTTTTGAAATCTGACTCTTTTATGTTTGAATTCAAACCAACAGACAAATAGTATTGGTCTTCTTTAGAAAATGGATCTTTTGAAATAGCATAACTGTATGAAGGACAAAATAATTTTGTACATTCTTCTTTTTTGCCAGTATCAAAATAATAGTCATAAAACAAACCTTCATAAGTTATGTCTGTTGATAAGGGTAAAAAATTATTTTTAATATTTTCTCTAAAATTATTGATATCTTTTGCTCCGCCAGTTGAAAAGCCTATAGACTCAGCCATCATCGGGGTAGGAGATGGCATACTTGATTTGTACAATGTACCCCCACCAAAAGAACCACCATAACCCGATTGTTCCGGAATATACTTCCAATCGTCCAATTTTGAAGTTTCAGGTTTTACAGTTTTATTGCCTTCTGAACTAGGCACGGTAACCGTGCAAGAAGCGAGAAATATTAGCGCGAGTAAAAATGCCAGCAAAATTGTTCTTTCCGCGTGAATTTTTTGTATCATTAACGTAAGAAAATATGATTATTATAAATAGTATTCGTTTTTGTTAGGTAAATGACTAATGTTTTTTGACATTTAGACATATTTTTTTCACTTTTTTTGTAAATCAGCTAGTTTTGCTTGTACTATTGTATAATCTGGATCTATTTCTAATGCTTTTTGATAATTTTCTATTGCTTTTTCAACATTATTCTTTGCAAGATAAGCATCTCCCAAATAATGGTATGGCCTTTTGTTTTTCGGGTCTTTCTTTATCGCTTCACTATACTGTTGAATTGCATCATCGTATTTATTGAGCTTGTAGTAGGTGTCACCTAAATAAAGATATGCTGTGGAAAATTCAGGGTCGGCAGCAATTGCTTTTTGGTATTCGCTAATTGCTAATTCATATTTGCCTTGACCGAAGTATTCTTCTGCTTTTGAAAAGTATTTCATTGCTTCTTCATTTTTTGATTCTGGGTTTAGTGTTGCTTGACCTTCTAATATTTTTTTAAGTTCTATTGCGTTCGGATTACTTGGATCAATAATTAATACACGGTTAATTTCTTTTTTTGCTTGCTCTAAATCTCCAATAAAGCCGTAAACTAAACCTAAATTTAAATGTGCATCAATATTGTTAGTATCTAGTTTTAATACTTCACTTAATTTTGTAATTGTATTAGTAAAATCTCCTTGTTCTGTGAAATAACGAGCTTCTAACAACAGTTGAGTTATTTTCTCCGCTTTTTGTTCTTCTGTTAATTGTGGTTCTTGTTGTGTTATGACAGTTTTGCACGCAGAAAGTATTAATAAAAAAATTAACAGAATGCATAATTTTTTATTCATATACGACTAAATAAGTAAGTATTTAATAAATCTTTCTGAAAATTAAAACAAAATTAATTATGAGAAAGACTAATTTGAGTAATCTTATTCTTTTACACACCTTACAATCGATCCGCCACAGCCTAGCTGTCTAGCTTGTTCTAATGAAGAATAACATCCTGCAAACTGGTCTCTGCCAAGAACACATGCATAGCCTGTTGCTGCATTTTGGTTGAATAAGTTCATGCAACAAAATACTCCTCCAGTTGCAGATGGACTTCTGCAGGTTAAAGAATTTATTTGACTGCAGGGATTTTGGAATGCTTGTTCTGGTTGGCTTGGTTGATCACAACTAATAATTAAAATTAATAATAGTAGAACTCCCAAAAGTAAGATGAACTTCTTTTGCATGAGTGTACGTAAACCAAGTGAGCTTGATTTTTTATTATTCATTTCTGCCTCTGGATCTGACATTTCCTCTACCGTGCGATCTTGATCGGTCTTCATTATTTTTTTCTTGTTGCGCAGCAACTGCAGTGTTTGTGTTTGCTGTTTCTGTTATGCTTGCTTCTGCATCAACTTGTTCATTGCCAACTATTGTTTCAGTGTTTGCATTGATTGTTGCATCGATTATTGGAGCCTCTGTATTTGCATCGCTTCTTTGACTTTTATCATTTTGTTTTTCCCCAGAAACTCTTACTTGCGGTGGTGTTACTGGAGGATTAATTTCTTGGTGATCTGGTGTTGGAGGAGATATTGTTGGTGGTTCTACTAGTGGTTGCATGCTTGGTGGTGTAATTGTTGGTTTTTGAATAATTATTTCTGGTCTTCTACAATCTTGAGGACAAATATATTCATCTTCGTTTGGACTGCACAGTCTATCTCCGCACTGGTCAAAAACTTTGAATGTAGGTCCTTGTGGTGATGGCATAATTAACACCGGCGGTCTTTCCGGTTCTACAATAAGTACTGGTCCTGGAGGATTGATTTCTAAGTAATCATAAGGCAACGGTTTTGGTTGTGGTCTTTTTTTTGCTTCTTCTTTCTTTTCATATTGTTCAGTTCTTTTTTGTTCAATTCGTTCTATGTTTCTTTCAATTTTTTCTGTAGGTGTTGGTTTTTTTCCTTCTAAAACTTTTTTTAGTTTATCAATTACTTTCCAGAAGAATGATTTTGGTTTTTCATATTTTTTATCAGGTTCGGGAGTTGGTACTGGAGTAGGTTCGGTTGGTGTTGGTGCAGGAACTGGCTCTAATATTGGTGAAGGCTCAGGAACAGGAGTTGGACTAGGTTCAGGAACTGGAGTCGGAGTGGGCTCAGTAGGAACTGGTTCTGTAGGCGTAGGCTCAGGAATAGGAGTTGGTGCTGGAGATGGCACGGGAGTAGGAGTCGGTACAGGAACTGGAGTAGGCTCTGGGGCAGGAGTCGGACTGGGCTCAGGAACTGGAGTCGGAGTGGGCTCAGTAGGAGTTGGTTCTGGCAATGGTGTTGGTTCTGGTGCTGGCGTAGGTGTTTTTGTTTTTTGGTATTCAGTATAACTTGCGAGTGCGTTTACTCTTCCTTTTCCTTGATAATTTCCTTGTTGTCCTAAATCAAATGCTGCGTTTAACAAGTAGTTTTCTGCTTCCGTTCTAGTTGCTCCTGCGCTTATTAGTAATGCTAGTACTCCTGAAATGTGTGGTGTGGCCATTGATGTTCCGCTAAGCGTTCTTGTATTTCCGTCATTCCACATTGATGTTATGCTTACTCCTGGTGCTACAATATCTGGTTTTGTTCTTCCATCACCCGTTGGTCCTCTGCTGCTGAATTCTGCAATTATATCACTTTTGTCTACTGCTCCAACTGTTAGTGCTCCTTTTGCGCATCCGGGACTTGTTATTGTGTTGCTTCCCGGTCCTGCGTTTCCTGCTGCAATAACAGGAATAATTCCTCTAGCTCTTGCTTCATCTATTAATAATGATAAAGAATCTGTTCCGTCACAATTACTTATTTGTGCTCCCAAGCTCATGCTTATTATGTCTGGATTTTTGCTCATGCTCCATTCTATTCCAGCCATTACTTCTGAAGCAAAACCGAAGCCGTATTGATCTAGTACTTTTACACTGTAAATGTTTGCTGAAGGACTTACTCCACGATATTTTTCATTATTTGATGCAATTATTCCCGCAACATGAGTTCCATGACCATTAAGGTCTTGTGTTCCTTCACCTACAAAATCTTGACTTTCAACAACGTGAACGTAAGGACTGCTTACTCCAGTATCAAGAACGTGAACGTTTACTCCGCTACCTGTTGGTCCGAAAGTCCATACTTTGTCTGCACCGATTAAAGGAACACTTTCGCTAAGAAATGCTTTTACTTTATAGTCTGGTTCTACGCGTTCTACACTTGAGTGTTTAGCTAATGCATTTATGGATTTTGCGGGCACAGAAAAAGCAACGCCATTAATGTACTTGAATTTTTTTTTCAGTTTTCCTCCTTGTGCTTCAAAATCTAGTACATCTTTATCTTTTATTTTATCTTTTAATTTAATTATTACATCTACTTTATCATCTGGTTTTAATTTAGTGATTTCTTTTGTTAAATCATCATGAACACGTCCAGCACTTACAATTGAAACTAACAAAAGTGCCAACAAAACAAAGAAAATTATTTTGCACCTCATTTTCAGTTAATTAGAAAATTGCAATTTATAAACTTTCGCCCAAAGAACATCACGAGATTGCTTTTCACATTGCATTAAAAAAATTTTCTGGACTTCAGTTCCTTTGGAACATTTACTTTCAGGACTGCCCGCAAAAATAATAATTTTCAGTGTGGCGGGCAGTCCTTCAGAAATTATATCAGTATCATTCTCGAAGACTGGCCGGCCAAAGTTCATATCAATTCGCCGGCCAGTCTGAGTGTAAAGGTCCGCAGGACTTGAGCTCTGAAAATTTTTATTTTTTATGTAAGAATCAGAGAAAATATTAATCAAAAAAATTACTGAAAATCACGAGCCCTCACAGAATTCTCAACAAGCTCGTCATTACTGGCTTGTTATTTCCCGTATTGCTGCTTGTGCTTCATTACTTGTTATTGAGAATCCTACTCCTTCAAAGCCTTGTACTTTCATTGTGTTTATTCCAACTACTTGTCCTGCTTTGTTAACTAAAGGACTTCCGCTATTTCCTGGATTTATTGGAACGTCAGTTTGTAAGTGATTAACAGTATTTATTATTCTATTTGTTGCGCTGATTATTCCTTCAGTAACTGTAAAGTCTAGTCCTCCAGGACTGCCTAAAGCAATAACTGATTCGCCTACTTTTACGTTATCCGAATTAGCAAATGATAAGAAAGGAATATTGTTTGCATTGATTTTTATTACTGCAATATCTTTGGTTGCACTTTCACCAATCACATTTGCAGTGTATTGTTTTTTGTCAAAAGTCTTAACTGTAACTGTACTTGATCCTGTAACAACGTGCTTATTCGTAATTATATATCCATCTTGACTAAAAACTGCACCACTGCCTATTCCTCCATTAGTATTTATGCTTACTACTGCGGGAAGAACTTGTTCGATAATGTCTGCAAAACCTTGGCTCAAACCTAAACCATTTAGTTGATCTTTTAAGTCGCTTAATTGTGAAACACTTTTTAGTTCAACTTGTTTTAGTTTTCCTGAAAGATCTGCAATTTGCTGTTCGCTTAAATCTTTAACAGTATCTATATTACTTTGTAAAGATCCCACTTTTGTCTCAAATTCTTGACTTTTAATATCTAATTTTTTCTCAACGGTATCTATTTTTTTCTTGCTTTTTTCAAGCTCAGCTTGCTGAGCTGAAAATTCTTTAGAATACTCTTGATTAAACTGGTCTAATTGTCCTGTTAAAGTATTAATTTTAAGAGTGTAATCCTTAACCAATTGACCTGTGACTTGAGTTTGGTAATGAAATCCTCCAATACCTAAACCCGCAATTAGTACTAAGCACGCCACAAATAAGTAAACATCTCGCATAAAATAGGAGTTCTTTTCAATGCTTTTAATTTTTTCTATTTTAAGGATTTTTTCAGATATTTTCTGAAAAAATCTAGAAAGTTTTTTAAAATAAGCACTTATTACTCACTCAACTATTCTTGAGGGGGTAGCAAAGCCTGGTCAAATGTGCAGGACTTAAGATCCTGTGACTTATTGTCTTCGAGGGTTCGAATCCCTTCCCCCTCAGATTTTCTTTGTTTTTTGGAAAAATTTTCCATTTTTTTCCCACAAAAAATATAAAAACAAGTTATGATTTCAGTTATTTTTTATCCTACTTGCACGTAGAAATAATATGTTTCACTGCCTGCAATTGATGGAACCATTAGTTCATAATCTGATTTGAATGACCCTCCTTTAAAATTAATTTTGTCTTCATCTACTTCAACAGCAAATATGTAATCTGTTTTAGAACCGGTTGTTCCTGCAGTAACGCTAGAATTATCTGTAAGAATGCTGCTTTTCCAAATTCCGGCACCGTTTAAAGGTATATAACTAACTTCTTGTATTGTTCCAATTGTATCGTTTTTAGTGAATAAATTTGTAGCAGAGTCTGCATCGCTCACAGTAAAGCCCCACACGGTATCAATATTTGCAGGAGGAATTTTTTTCATTGTGCTAAAGCTCAGTGAAGTATCTTGTGATGCAAAAACCAGTTTAGATGTGGCTGCTCCAAAATAAGTGGCAACTTTTTCATCTGCTGCTCTTAAAGTTATGTTAGAAGTTACGTTGCCATGTACTCCTGCCCATTTAGTTGTTGAACCGCTTCCCGGCGCAAAATCACCATCTGTTGAGCCGAATGTAAAAGTTGTTGTGTTAGAAACTAAATTTATTACAGCATTAGCGCTTTGTTGAGTTGCATTAATGGGGGATGTGGCAGAATTCATTATGAGTCTTCTTGAAGTGTTATATGTTGTAGTGCTAACAGTTCCATCATTGCAGTATCCTGTTGCATTCCATAATTCTCCAATTGAAATATTTCCGTTGCCAATTGTGAAAATTGATGTTTCTGTTCCGCCAGTTAAAGTTTGACTTCCTGCAAGGCCTGCCTGGTTGGCATTATTTTTGAATGTGCTCCAAAAAACAGTTAATGTATCTCCAACATCCACATCGGAACATGTCGCGTTTAATTTTAAATTATTATTTTGTGTTGGACGCGCAGGATATAATTCAAATTTATTTAATGTTGGTGCATTATTAGAAACAGCAGTCCCAATAGTAAATTGTTGCAATTTTGAAACATTCAAGTCAACACCGTCGTCAACTTCAGTTCTCCAATAATAAGTTCCATTAGTTAAGCGATACAAATCTTGAATTTCTGTAGCAGATAAAGTTCTGTTCCATACTGCTACTTCGTCTATTGATCCGTTAAAGTAGTATGATCCATCAAGACCTATCACAATATTATTGCTCGATAAATAGATCGAGTCTGTTAAAGCAACGCTAGACTGCAATGCACCATCAACATAAAGTTTAATATTTGATTTATCATACGTTAGCGCCACAAATCTCCAATCGCTTGAAACTGACGAATAATTAATAGTATTATTATTTATGAATCCCATTATTTGATCACTCGTAACTCCAACACCATACGAATTTTTTTTGTTTACAATTGAGAAAGAAGTAAAATTAGATAAGTTTCCAGTATAACCTTGTGCAGGAGTTGTTGCACCGGATAAAGTATTATAATATAAAGCGATTCTTCCAGAACCACCATCTCCACCAATACTGCTTTTATACCCTGCAAATCCTATGCCTCCTGAAGCATTTACAAGATTTGTTCCTAACGTTAGACTGTTTGCAACAAGTAGAACTGAACCACCAGATCCTCCTGAAGAACCCACGTATCCTCCTGTTGGTCCACCTCCATTTTCTCCCGTTACATTTATTTGACCTGACGCAGATATTGTATTCGCAAAAATCATAACACCACCAGCACCTGTACCTGCTCTTTCACAATTCCATTCTCCAGTCGCACCACCAGAACCTAAATGAAATAAAGATAAATCTGATACACCATAAATATTTCCTGGAGCTGAACCGCCACCACTTGGCCCACCCTGACCACCTTGAGAACCATAGCTACCACCGCCTGCTCCAACTGCATCATTAGCAGGTCCTCCCGCACCTCCACCACCATTAGGAGTTCCCGTTCTCGACCATTTTCCAGGATAGCTCTCACCTTGAAATCTGCATTCAGCATCTACAGTATTTGCTCCTTTACCTCTGAATCCTTTACCAGTAACAGTTATTCCTCCAGTTAATGTAACTGTTCCTTGCGATCTGAAAGCAACTATTCCTCCTATTGTTCCATTCCAAGCAGTTGCTGTTATTGACGCTCCCGAATTAATTGTGACTGATGAATATTCTGGCACTCGTATTACTTGTGCAGCTAAAGCACTTGCTTGATCAAATTTTCCCGAACCGTATGCATATTTTAAAGGAGTTGCAAGTGTAAATGTTGACGTGCCTCCTCCAGAAAATATTTTGGCAAACTCATATCTTCCTGCAAGATATGAACTTGTTCCATTTTGCATTTGAATAATTAATATTTCATCCCCATTAGAAAAACCTGCACCACTGCCAACAGTTATTGATTGAACATCACTCGTTACGTTGGTTGATAATGTAGTATATGTGTTTACTACTGTGTCTGCTGATGATACTGTAAGTGCACCGTCAGAACCGTCACCATATAAGCTAGTGTTTCCTTTTATCCAAGCCAAAATTGATAGCGTATCAGTAATATTAAATTTTATTGTATTACTTATGTTTATGTGGTCGTTACCATCAAACATGTATGCTCCTCCAAGTTTTCCTCCGGAAAGATTTGGAGTTGCTCCGTTTACTGCTCCATTATGGGCATTTGATGTAAAATCTGACGCGTTCATATCTAATCTCCAAAAACCAATTAATTCAGTGTCAGAACTATTAATAATATTACTCGTCCAATTATATGTTGCTAGACTTCCGTTAGTTACGTTTGCAAAAAAACCAATAAGTTTTGCAGTGCCAGTGCTATTTCCTCCGTAAAAACTAACATTTAACAAAGTATCATCTCGATCGTCAACAGTTACGTTTAATATTCTGAACGTTGCAGCAGTTGTTGTTGCGTTAGCAGGACTATTAATAGTTATAATTGATTGATTGTTTATTGCAAAAGTTTGAGTTGCAGAAAAGTTCATGTTATTCAAAGTGTCATTTGCAAAAATTTTATAAGAATAAGTAGTTCCTGCTATCGTATTGCATTTGTTTACATAACAAGTAACACTTAACCCACTACCAACAACGGATCCTGATTCATTAACCGAATTCCATTCTAAAGTACATGGACTTTGAATGGATGTTAATGCATCAATAATGCTTGCATTAATGACTACACAATTATCAGCATTAGCGCTAGGAAGAACAACACCATTAGTCGGAGTAGGATCAACAAAATTAATGCTAGGACCTGCAGAATCGGGATTACAATAAGAACCTCCTGCTGTGAATGTTGGATCTGGTAATACTACTGATGTTGCATTGTTAAGAGTGCAGTAAGTGATTTTATTTTGACCGTTTGATATTGTGCCTGTCGCGTTTAGCAATGCTCCTGTAAGTGTTACTATTGTGTCTAGTATTGAAATGTTTCCTGCAGCAGAACCTTGAGTGTTTATTTTACCACTCACGATGATTGACGAGGTTGCATTTAGTCTTGTGTTTCCTCCAGTTGAAGTAGTACAACCTCCTGCGTTACCTCTGTCTGCAAACAAGAATCCTGCTATATCTATTGTTCCGCCAGTTGCATTAATTTCTCCACCTGCACCTCTTCTTCCTCTTGCACATAAACCACAATTAACTTGATCAGTCTCCCCATTACCTCCTCTTGCTTGTAATATTCCTGTACTGGAAACATTAAGAAGGCTTGTAGCAGTTATTAATAATGTACCTCTGTCATTTCCTCCTATCGAGTCCAAGCTAGTATTTGCGTTATAACCTGAACTTGCAGAAATTCTTCCAGGAACTATTAAAGTTGTTACGCTAATATTTATTGTTCCTCCTTTACCTGAACAAGTTAATGACCCACTTGAAGCAGTTGTATCTCCACCATCACTAGTTAATTTTCCTGTTACATTTAATTCATTGGCTTTAATTGTGAAATTACTTCCTGCTTCACAAGTAGCGCCTGAACAAGTATCTCCTCCTGCAGAAAGTTCACCTTGCGTTTCTATAGAAATGTTTCCAGTAGTATTCACCGAGTAACCATTAGGAATTTGTATTCCAGAAAAAACTCTGCAAACAGCATTAGCAGCTAACGTTCCAGTATTACAAGGACTATACACTCCATTAATGTAAATAAAACCGTGCTTGCTATCTTGTCTGTTATTGCCAACACAACCACCCGCATTTCCCTTATCAACAATCAAGTTTCCAGCAATGGCTAAAGTGGGAGCAGTTACATTAATCACTCCTCCATTACCTACATTTCCTCTAGTGGTTGTACATTGATCTGTTTCTCCATTACCTCCTCTTGCTTCTATTTGTCCAGAACTAGTCACATTAACTATTGTTGCATTTATCCAAACCTCACCCGCATTATTTCCTGCCATAATATTAGTAGAAGAATTAAGAAGATGACCTGTACTTACTGAAATTAGTCCAGGAACAATCAAATTAACCACACTAAGATTAATTGTCCCGCCATGACCAGACCACTGATTACCTCCACCAGTAGAAGTTATATCTGCACCCCTACTAGTAATTTTTCCAGAAACATTTAATTCATTAGCAATAATAGTAAAATTACTTGCAGCTTCACACACACCAGTAGCACACAATGCTCCACCCGCAGAATATTCACCTTGTGTCCATATAGATATGTTGCCAGTAGTATTCACAGAGTAACCCCGAGGAATTCTAATGGCGGAGAAAACCTGGCAAACAGTATTAGAAGATAACAGTCCAGTATTACAAGGACTATAATTACCATTAATATAAATAAAACCATCCTTGCCATCCTGCCGGTTAGTAAGAACACAACCTCCCGCATTTCCTTTATCAACAAGTAAGTTTCCAGCAATACTTACTGTGGGCGCAGTTACATTAATCACCCCACCATTACCTACACTTCCGCTAGTAGTTAAACAGGAATTACTTCTTCCATTACCCCCTCTCGCTTCAATTTGTCCAGCGCTTGTTACATTGACTATTGTTGCATTTATCCAAACCTCACCAGCATTTCCTCCATTAAAAATATCCGTGCTACTATTATGGAAATGACCTGTACTTACTGAAATTCTTCCAGGAACAATCAGATTAGTCACACTAAGATTTATCGTCCCACCATGACCAGACCACTGATTACTTCCAGAAGCAACAACTATATCTCCTCCTGCACTAGTAATTTTCCCAGAAACATTTAACTCATTTGCAACAATAGTAAAATTATTTGCAGTACTGCATGCACCCGTAGTACAGAGAACACTTCCAGCAGAAAGTTCACCTTGTGTTTCTACAGATATATTACCTGTAGTATTCACCGAGTAACCATTAGGAATTTGTATTCCAGAATAAACTCTGCAAACTGCATTAGCAGCTAACGTTCCTGTATTACAAGGACTAAGTACATTATTAATATAAATATAACCATGCGTGGCATCCTGCATTTTAAGAGCAGTACCGCAACCACCTGCATTTCCTGCATCGACAAGTAAATTTCCTGCGATAGCAACAGTAGTTCCAGTTATATTAATCTTCCCACCATTACCCCTTAGATTGTTGTTGGTAGAACAAGCGGCGTTAGATCTGGCGTTACCTCCTCTGGCTTGTACATATGATCCGCTAGTGATGTTAATCGTTGTGCCATTAAGTAATATTGTGCCTCCATTGCCACC
>JACRKG010000050.1 GCA_016215315.1 Candidatus Woesearchaeota archaeon
CAATCAAATCCGCAATTTGCCACTGTTTTTTGCCTTCATGCATCCATTTAAGGATCAGTTCCCGTGTTTGTAGATTTATCATAACACCAACAAAACACAACCACTATATAAATTATGCGTTACTTATGTCCTGTACTATTCATTAGGTAATTTTTGTTTATTTTTAGGAAAAGTAGCTTTTATCCACTTGACTTCCGCAGGATATTCTTCATCATTCCCCTTAAACCAATAAAAAAATCTTTTCACAATCACTTTATAAGAATGTTTAGTCCATTCACTCAGACTTGTTTTCTGTATTGAACTAATAAAATCCTTAATATCTTGCACATCTATATTTCTAAAATCTTTATCAACTTTTCTACAGAAAATCTGTAACATATAAAAATATTTCAATCTTCTTGCAGACCCAACATTTTTTAATATTAAATGATTCTCAAAATCCAACAAAACTTTCTTATTCTCCAGTCTTAAAGAACCATTCTTTACTTTTTCTCGCATTTGCTCTAACTTTTTTTCATACTCATGGATATCTTCCATAACTTTTCCTCCAGAAATAATGATTTATAAGTTCGGTGGCCAAATGGTGGCCACCACAAGCACCACATCAACAGTACAATGCCAGAAAGGAGCTTTAGGAATCAAATTCCAATGCCCTTTTTTAAGGACATCGTACCATGGTTCTGAAAGCCCTTGGCGAGAATTGAACTCGCGACTTCTACCTTACCAAGGTAGCACTCCACCACTGAGCTACAAGGGCATAAAAGAAAATAATTCTAAGATATTTTTAAAACTTGTTGTTATTCAAAAGAAATTCTATTCAAATATTGATCTTATTGGCGTCTTTAGTAAGAAATCATTAATTCTTGTTCTTGCTTCTGGTAATTTTCTTTGATGGTCTGCTAACCATGCTTTTACTTGTTCTGTTGCTTCTTTTTTGCATTGGCCACAAAGTGTTTCTCCTGTTTTACATTTTTTTTCTAAAGAATTATCTTTTTCAAAATGATACATTCTTAGTCCGTAAACAGGGCATATTCCTGGAATTCCTCCGTGTTGTCTTTGAAAGTCTCCTGAAACACTTCCCCCTGTGTATGCTTTTCTTAATTTTTTTTCTGCTTCTTCAGGTGTGTCGGTTAGTAATATTGCTGAGCCTTCTCGGCTTTTGCTCATTTTTCCTTTGCCATCTAGCCCCATTAAGAATTTTAAGTCTATTTCTGCTGGTGGGATGAATCCTTTCTTTTCTGCAATGTCTCTTGCTAACAAAATGTAAGGGTGTTGATCGATTCCTACTGGAATAATTGTTGGTTTTGGCCCTCCGAATTCAGGGTATTGTGGTAATAATATTTGGGCTAATTGTACTCCTCCCATGTAGAATACTTTTCCAGGATTTTCAGTTTGTTCTTTGTAATCCCATCCAAAAACTCCAAATAGTTTGTTAAGAGTGAGCTTTCTTGATACATCCATTGCCACGTTGTAAATGTCCGGATAATCTGAGTCTACATAAATGTGTGTTTTTTCTGGATTAAAACCCATTGCGATTATGCTGGGAATTATGTCTTCATAAGCTGTTTTTCTTGCTTTTGCTAAGCTGTCTGCTTTGCCTACTAAATAGGTTTCATCATTTGTTATTGGAATGAATAGGTCTGCTCCTTGTTGTTGCAACCACAATAGTTCATCAAATATTGCTTTATGACCAAAGTGTAATGGGCTTGAAGGATTTAATCCAGAAACAATTGCCCAAGGTTTATTGTTTGCTATTGCGTCAGCAACTATTTCAAGATCTTTATGTCCGAATGTAATGCCGAACTTCATAAACTTGCTTGGGTTTGGATGATAGCTAACAAATCTATCTATACTTTTTAGTCCGAATTCTTTTAATTTTTCAGGATAATAACTTTCTTCTTTTTGTTTTAGTGCTAATTTGGCATTGTAATCGTCTTCTATGATTTTTTTTAGTGCTGCAGGATCGTTCATTTTAGCACCTCTAAAATATGTTGTTTAACATTCATTTTCACTAATTTTTTCAATTGTTCAGGACTTATTTCTCCACTGTAAAATATTTCGCTTAATTGTATGGGCTTTCTTTCTCCGTTCAGTCTTTGTTTTGCTATTTTTGATATTATTCCTATGTCAAGAACTGGATTTGGTAATAAAGGATTTGTTGATATAAATGACGTGTCGATTAAGTCTTCTATTTGTTCTTCAGTTGTTCTTCCTATAAGTATTCTGTTATCTTGCAGTCGTTTACTTCCTCCTTTGTATGCAGTTATTCCATGATCTTCTATTCCTTCATTACAAAAAAAATAAGCCCAATTCATTCCTAAAGGAAAAGTAGGAGTTAAGAATAAGCTCATTAATTGTTTTGTTCCTTTTCTTTTTGCCACTTCTCTGGCAATATTATCATAAAGATCTTCTCTGGGAGGACCAACTTTTACATCTAAATCGATAATGGTTGCTATTTCATCATAAGAATACATGAATCCTTTTTTCTTTTCTGTTTCTACTTTTGATTCCGGAACACTTTTTTCTATTAGTTGCATTAATACTGGATCGTTAATACATATATCAATTACGTCTTCACGTTTTTTTATGAAATCTACTGTGTTAATAAATTCGCTCATTTTCAGAACTTTTAAATTCAGTCCATAAGTTTCGCTTACTCGTCTTACAAAATTTGCTCTGTCTTCTCCTAGTGCGAGATATTTGTATTCTAAGTCTGGCTTAACATTTCTGCATGCAGCGGTATCAGCAACAAGAATTACTGGCTGTACTTCAACACCTTCCGCTCTCAAAGCATCAGCTAGATCTGCAACAAAAAAATAATACTTCATACTATCAATTGTGTTTCCTGTGTGATCGTAAGTTTCTCCGTAAAAAACAGTGGTGTAATTAACTTGTTTAGTTCTTTCTCTCAATTCTTCTGCAGTTGGACTTTGAAGAACTAGTCCTCTCTGACTCAATAATTGTTCAAGTATCATTTTATTCACTTAAGGGTTTTTGAACATACTTTTGGTACATTCCTATTGCAAGATCTTGAGCGATTTGCGGGTTAAAATAATTATTTCCTGAAGAAACTTCTTCTTTGCTTTCATCAAAATAAATTAGTCCTGGAGTTTTTGTTCCAAAAAACCCAGGCGCTATTTTTCCTTCAATTCTTTGTTGTGCTAATTCTAAGGTTACTAATAAATTTAATAATGCTTGTTTGCTTTTTGTTTCTTGTATTAATTTTTTAACCGTTTCTGAGCTATCATTTAAAGGATCTATTCTGTGTGCTCCCAATCTTTTACTATTTTTTTTGTAAGGCAGCACTCCGAATGATTCAATTTCTTTTTTTGTTTTATCATCAACTGAAGGCGTTCCCAGAGGCCAACAATTTGTCAAATGAATTGCAACAAATTTATTCGCACCAAGAGTAGTTGACATTTCTCTTGCAGGTTCATCATAAAATAGTTCATATTTTGGTCCTACTTTGACATGAGCATTCATTGCTTGTATTGTTGCTAATTCTTCCAAAGAATATTCTGTTGCTTTCTCGTTTGCTCTTCTATCTTCAGGAACTGCGTTTAGAAGAGCTTGTCTGAATTGAGTGTTGTTTTTACTTTCATTTTTTAATTGTGCTAGGATTTTTTGGTAGTTTTCACTTTTGCTTAATTCTGAAGATAACATAAAGCCGATGTTTCCTCGGTAAGCAACGTTTAATAGTCTCAAATATGTTATTCTGTCTCTTGCTTGCATTTTAACAAGATCTTTATCTTTATCATTGTTAATTTCTGAAATGAAATGGTCTGCAATCAACCAAGTAGAGTTCACTTTTACTTCTGTCTGTCTCATTAAATCACTTAAATTCATGATAAACAAAGCATATTTTAACATATCTAGTGGTTGTCCTTCGTCAAAAGTTTGTCCCATCATCAAATTTATTTCTGTTTTTGTTTGTGCTAGTTTTTCTAGTTCTTTAATTGTTAAAACTTTTTCTATGAGTCCTTTCTGTTCTAGATATGTTTTTATCATTTTTTATGGAACTAATCGGTCTTTCTCTGTAGCAACAATCTGATGCCATTGTGTTTGGTTTCTTTTTGTTTTATCAACAACAGCACGTTCTGAAGCTTGCCAAAAAGTAGGTTTTTCAGGTTTGCTTGTTGCATCCAATTCCCAAGCCACTGGTTGAGTGTAATCTACTTTCGCAATTGCATAGTCTAAAACTGCTTTTCTTCTTTCTTGGTGTTCTGCTAAGACTGAAGCTAACAAATCTCTAACTAGAACAACATTATCTTGTCCTGTTTTCCCGCAAAAATCAAGCAATAAATCATCGATTTTTTTTTGAACTTTTGTTTTGTCTTCAGCAGTTTCTCTTTCTGTTGCAAGTTTTTGATATTCTGTTCCTTCATAAACTTCATTAAAAGGAACAAGATTATGCCCATTAAATTCTGGAAGGAACCTTACAAAATCTAAGCACATTTCTTTAACAGTTTCTGGAGATGTTTTAACAGCTAGATCGAATTTGTTTTGCGCTTCTGCAATTCTTTGCTTCAAATCGTTTTTATTTCTGCCAGATCCTAAGTATATTGTGCTTTCTTCTTTGCTTGAACTCGCTTTTGATCCATAAAGTCCTCTGATGTGCGGTATGTAGAAAGCAGATGGTGTGGTATTTACTCCGGGTAATCTTATTTTTTGATCTTTTGCTTTTTGTACTAGGCTTGTGGTTAGTTTCATATGTCCATCTTGATCTTGTCCACTGACCATAAATGAGTGGTAATTTCCGAAGTCATTGTGTTGTGGGAGAACTATATCTCCTACTTGAGTTACTCCTGCGAATAAAAACTGAAATTCATCTATCATTTTCTGAGCTCCGTAAGTGTTAAGAGGGAGTCCAAATTCTAATCCTCTAGCTAAAAGGTAAGCTAAAACAGATACTCTGAATTCTTCAGATTGTAAATAAACATGTGCTGCATCAAGATCAACACCATTTGCTCCCCAATCAATTAAATTATCTGCGGCCCAGTACTTGTATTCTTCTACGGATATTTTTGGGCTCATCCAGCATTCTAAATCTGCAACTGGAATAAACGCTTGTACTTCATTTTTTTGAAAGAAAGCAACAGCACCTGAAGCCAATTTATGACCGAAATGAAATGGACCACTGGGTTTGAATCCTGAAGCGATTCCTAAATTTCTTTTAGTTGCTAATGCTTCTTCTAAAATTGCAAAGTTTCTTCCTCTTACTGCTTTGTTTTCTGCAGGCAAAAATTTTCCTTCAAGTTTGCTAATAAGTTCGTAAAGTTTTTGTGAAGCGGGTTCTCCTTCAGAAGTAAGGTATGTTGATTCATATCCTCCGGGTCCTCCTTTTTGTAATTCTTCTAAAACAATTTTGTAACGTCCTGTGTTTATTTCCATTTTTATCCCCCTAAAAATTATATTATCACTACTCAGTAACGACAAGTTTATAAACTTTTTGTTTGTATAAGCTAAGGTTTATATAATGGTCAATATTACTAATTTCATGCTAAAATACTTGCTATATTTTTTAGTGAGTGGTTCAGTTATTTCTTTAGCTGCTTTTGCTTCAGAAAAAGGATATCCTTTTCTTGCAGGAATATTAATGGTTTTGCCTAATATGAGTTTGGTGGCTTTTTATTTTATTAATAAATCGGCAGGACCCAAGTCAACAATTATTGCAGTAAAATCTTCTGCTTTAGCTACGTTTATGGTTTGGCCCTTTTACGCATTAGTGTTATTGTATTTTATTCCTAAAATTGGCGTTAATAAATCGTTGCTGTATGGATTCTTTGTATCTATTGTTGTTGCGGTTGTTTTCTTTTATGTTTCTCAACTTTCTTTTTTTCAGAATTTTATAAATAAATAAAAGTAATATTTATAAATGAGTTGTGTTTTTTAATGTTTCATGAAAACAACAACTGTTTGTGCTTTTGCTTTTTGTACTGAAGAAGTTCTTAGTGCTAACTTTTGGTGGTAGAAGTATATTAGTAATTCTTTACTAATTTTTGGAGGTAAAAATTATGACTCAAATTATGCTGGACTTGGTAAGAAAAGAAATTAAACAAATGCCTACTGAGGAGTATGCTCCTAAAGAAGAGCAATTAAATGTTAAGTCAAATATGGCTTTAAACATTAATCCTTTCAGAGTTTCTGAGAAGGTACTTCAGAAACTGAGAGTGTTATCTGAGCTAAAAGTTCATCATTATTATCCAGAAAACAGTGACTTTCTCAGATTAATTTCTGAATATGTTGGTGTTAATAAAGAAAATGTCTTAATTGGTGATGGTTGTGATGGTTGTATTGAAATGATTGCTCACACTTTTATTGCTGCAGAAGATAAAGCAATAATTCCTGTTCCAACATTTCATCGTTATGAGTTTCATACTAAAATGATGGGTGGAAGTCCTGTTTTTATTGAGATGAAGAATTTTAAGCTTTCTGCTGATGATATTTTGCGCCAATCAAAGGATGCAAAAATTATTTTTTTGTGTAATCCTAATAATCCCACTGGTTTAGAATTAGAAAAGCAAGAATTGTCAAAGTTGATTAATAATTTTAAAGGAATCATTGTTATTGATGAAGCACTCGCTGATGCGACAGATGTTAATGGGATGGCATTAACTAAAAAATATAATAATCTTATCATTGTTAGATCATTCTCAAAAACATTCGGGTTAGCTTCATGCAGAGTAGGCTATGCTGTCGCTAGCAAAGAAATTATTGATCAAGTAAAAAAAGTTTCTTCTCCTTTCAAAGTTAATGGAATTGGCCAGGAATTAGCTATTGCCGCATTGCAAGATAAAGAACATATTTCTAAGTCCCGAGAATTTTTGGAGACCGAAAGAAATTATTTGTTTAAAGAGCTTGATAAATTGGGTTTGTTCCACACTAAATCAATAACTACAAATTTTTTAGTAGATCTAGAAAGAATAAGTTCTAACTCTGGGAAGGCTGCTAAAATTTTAGAACAAAAAGGAGTTTTAGTAACTGACGCATCTGTTTTCAAAGTGCCAAAAAATAGTTATGTTAGGATTGCAGTTAATACTAGAGAAGAGAACGAGGTTTTTGTTAATGTCTTGGCAGAGTTAATAAATAAGAAGCAGTAAACTTTATTAATAACCCAGTAATAAGATATAAAATGACTAAAGAAATGATTGTTACACCTTGGGAAGTTAAAGGGAACATTGATTATGATAAATTAATTGCTGAATTTGGTGTTTCTAAAATTGATGATCAAGTGATGACGAGACTTAGAAAACATACTGGTGAATTACATCACTTTTTGCGAAGAAACATTTTTTTTGCTCACAGAGATCTTAACTTTGTTCTAGATGAATACGAGAAAGGGAATAAATTCTTCTTGTATACTGGCAGAGGCCCTTCAGGAGGCACTCACATGGGGCATTTAGTTCCTTGGCTTTTTACTAAATGGCTTCAAGACAAATTCGGAGTAGAATTGTGGTTTCAATTTACTGATGACGAAAAATTCTTGTTCAAAAAAGACTTAAGTTTGGAAGAAACAAATAGATTGGCGTATGAAAACATGCTTGACGTGATTGCTGTAGGTTTTGATCCTAAAAAAACCCATTTTTTAGTCGATTCAGAACATGCAGGAATAATGTACAAAGAAGCAATTAAAGTTGCTAAACACATTACTTTTTCAACAGTTAAGTCTGCTTTTGGATTAACAAATGAGCATAATATTGGTGCAATTTTTTATACTGCAATGCAAGCAGTACCCGCATTCTTGCCTTCAGTTATAGCTAAGAAAGAAATTCCTTGTCTTATTCCTTACGCAATTGATCAAGATCCACACTTCAGAGTTAGCAGAGATGTTCTTCCTAAGCTAGGTCATTACAAGCCTGCAGCAATACAATGCAGATTTTTACCAGGTCTCGGAGGAATGCAAGAAGACGGAAAAATGTCAAGTTCTGAAGGAGCTGCAATTTATACCACTGATGACGCAAAAACTGTGAAGAACAAAATAAACAAGTATGCATTTTCTGGAGGCAGATCAACTTTAGAAGAGCAAAGAAAACTTGGAGGAAATCCTGACATTGACGTTTCTTACCAATGGCTTACTTTCTTTGAAGAAGACGATGCAAAGCTAAAAAAGATTTATGACGATTACAAGTCAGGAAAATTATTGAGCGGGGAACTAAAGGCAATACTAATTGAGAAACTAAATACGTTCTTAGCAGAGCATCAAAAAAGAAGAGAGAAAGCAAAGGATAAGATTAAGGATTTTGTTTACAAAATTTGTTGAGTGCACTTGAAAAACCAATTCTTCTTTTTATAGATTCATGATGCTGCCTTCACAGCCAGTAAAGAATTTAGTACGCACACGATTCGCGGAGGCCTGAGCTAAGAAAGTTCTAAATTATTAAAAAGAAAACTGTTGACTTGTGAATTAGAATTTTTTTAATCGTTGCCGCATCTTCTCGGAATTGATTTTATGTGAGCATTAAATTGTTTTGCATAAATTTCCCAATTTTCGAGTTTGTCTTTTGGCAGTCCTGCATAAATTCCTAGATTTGATGGTGATAATGGTTCCGAGTATAATCCTCCCAGGTTAATTATGCCTTGCTTTTCAATTTGACTTGGAGCTTGCTTGTAGTCTATCCACACAGCAACAAGTTCTGTTTCTTGACTGTCCTGCACGTATTTACTATAATTATCTTTTTTTAACATTTCTTCAAGAGCATCTTCAATTTGATTGTTGTTAGTGTCATTAGAATCAATTACTTGTTCGGGTTGCTTGATTGGCGGTTCTGTTCGAGGGTTGCAACTTTGTGTTAGTAATGCTGCACTCAACAAAAACGCGGATAAGATTATTTTCATTTTTTTTCTTCAAAATAATTTGATTACTTGTTTCATTCCGGATATGCGTCTTTTATTAATTGTTCTTTTCCTTCAAATCTTTTTCTTATTACATCCAGTAATTTGTTTGTTTCTTTCGCAAGAGAGTTTTTTAAGTCCATTGGGTGTAGTTTTTTTTCTAAGTAATCTTTTTCTATTTCTTCGTAGGTTTTGTATGCTTTATTGCCTCCGAACTTTTCTGGTCTTTCAATTAGGAATTCTTCACCTTTGTCTTGCTTAAGAACCATTACTACATATTTTAAGAATGCAAGAACGCCGTTGCCTTCTACAACTCCTGCTTCACAATGTGCTGAACCTATTTTGTTTTTTACTTCTTCAGGAAGATCTATCAGGTCTACTTTTGATCCTTTTATTGAACTTGACATTTTTCCTCCAGGAGTTAGTCCTGGAATTAAAGGAGTCATTACTTCAACTCTTGATTTATACCCAACTTTTGGAAGGTTTTCTCTTGCGAAAACAAGTATTTTTCTTTGATCAACTCCACCGTATTGAATATCTACACCCAAGTATTCTTCATCTAAAGCTTGCATTATTGGATAAATTAGTCCTGCAAGTTTAGGATTATCCCCGTGCTTAACTACATCAGAGGATGATTTGAGGCAATCATGCACTGTAACAAAAGTTGCAACTTTCAATACATCAAACACATAATCTTTTTTTAATTGAAAGTCTGAACCTTTAACAAATGTTAATTTTGATAGATCCGATCCTATTGCTTCAAATAAACCAGTTATGACATTCTCGTAATATTCATATCTTTTTTCTAATAAAGGCCAAGGAGTATTATCTAATGCTCCGTGAATATCTGCTAACAAAATTTTTGCTTTAAATCCTGCTTTAATAAAATCTGCAATTTTTATTGCCCAAACAAAATAACCTATGTGTGGTCTTCCAGTAACTGCAGTTCCAATGTAAACAACAGGAGTTTTCTTTTTAGTTAAAAGAGTTTTAAGTTCTTCTTCAGTTATTATTTCTTGAGTGTTCCTTTTTATTAACTCGAGTTTTTGGTCTATGTTCATTTTATTGCCTTAATATGTGGGTTCTTTAAAAATATTGTTGTTTTTTTTGGAAATTTTGCGAAGCGAAATTTCATAGAAACCTTTTTAAACAAATTAGCCATTCTATTCATGTTTCCCTACTTAGCTTAACGGTGGAGCGCGCGGCTGTAGATATTAATCACTCGTGGAGTATGTACTAACTAACCATGAAACGAGGATAGCCGTTCCCGCGAGGTTCCTGGTTCAAATCCGGGAGTGGGGAGTTTTTTTTATTTAGTAAAATCATGGCAAACGAATGGATTTATTCTTTGGTAAGTGTAGGTATTGTGAGTTTGGTTTCTTTAATTGGGATATTGTTTTTGAGTTTGAACGTTAAAAAACTTAATAGTATTGTTTTGTTTCTTGTGAGTTTTTCAGCTGGTGCTTTGTTTGCTGATGCATTTATACATTTGCTTCCTGAAGCAGTTAGAGAGTATGGTTTTGGAGTTGAATTATCTTTGTATGTTCTATCGGGAATAATGTTCTTTTTTGTTGTTGAAAAATTTATTCATTGGCATCACTGTCATCTTGAACCAAACAAACATCATCCTCATCCTTTTGCTTACATGAACTTGTTGGGTGATGCTGTGCATAATTTTATTGATGGTTTAATTATAGGTGCCAGTTATCTTGTAAATACTCCTACAGGTATTGCAACGACTTTAGCAGTTGTACTGCATGAAGTACCTCAAGAAATTGGAGATTTTGGAGTATTGCTTCATGGAGGTTTTTCTAAATCTAAAGCGTTATTAATGAACTTCTTAACTTCCTTAACTGCAGTGCTAGGAACAGTTCTTGCTTTATTCTTGAATAATCACATTTCAAATCTGAGTGCTTTTTTAGTTCCTTTTGCAGCAGGAGGATTTATTTACATTGCAGGCAGCGATTTAATTCCAGAACTTCATAAAGAAGAAGATATGGGCAAATCATTTATCCAATTAATTACTTTCTTGTTAGGGATTGCTGTAATGTTAGTATTGTTGTTAGTGGAGTGATTTTTTTTCTTTAGGTGACCACGAAAATGGAAAAATTCAAATATTGTGGTCACCTCCAGCTTTTTATGAAGCTAATAAAAATCCCTTCGAGCTTAGGAAGTCTGAAAAAAAATACTGGTACAGAGAAAGCTCCTGATTTGATAGTGGATGGTTTGAAAGAATTTTATTGCGCAGAAAACGGCAGGATTCCTACTTATGCTATTCATGAAGTTAAAGTTAGCAAGAATTTATCTGAAACGCATGAAGCGGTGCAAAAGTTTTTTGAGACTGTCGATTCATATTTTGTTGCTATTGGTGGCGATCATTCAACTACTTACGGTATTGCTTCCGCTTTGAAGCCAGCATTACTCGTCTTTGATGCTCATCCCGACTTAATGCAAAAATTTGATCCACCAACTCATGAAAATTATTTAAGGTGTCTTATAGAAAATAGTTTTGTTGATAAATCAAAAATTGTTCTTGTAGGTTTGCGTAATTGGGATAAAGAAGAATATGATTACTTAATTAAAAATAAAATAAACTTTTTCAGCATGAAATCAATTGCAGAAGATGAAATTATTGATGCTTGCAATGATGTAATGAGTGCAGTTAAAGATTTCAAGAGATTGATGATTTCGTTAGACATTGACGTTTTAGATCCTGCATTTGCTCCAGGAACAGGCTATCAAGAACCTGGAGGATTAACTAGCAGAGAATTGTTTTATTTCATTCACAGACTGAAAAACTTGAAGAACATAATTGGTTGGGATTTAGTTGAAGTAAATCCTGATAAAGATATTAATAATTTGACTGTGAAGACTGCGTCTAAATTAATTTTTGAAATTATTAGTTAGGTGTTAAACTCGGCAAGTGCACATGAATAACTTTTCTACTTTTTTATGGATTGTTTATGTCACCAAATTCTTTGAAAAACTCAGTGGGCACACACAGTGAGGTGGCCCGAGCTCAGAAAATTCAAGTGCGAATTAAAAACTAGAAAACAATCATTGCTTAAACTTTCCTTGATATGTTATTCTTGCTACTTGAGCTAAAGATCCTATTGTAGGTCCTCCTGCGCTTCCCAAGTTAGGACCTTCTCCGTATATGTGTACTATTGCAATTCTTTCTTTGTCGGAAGTTTGCTCTTTTTCATCATGAACAGATAGAAGGTATGGTGTTTCTGGAATTTCAAAAGCAAACTTAAAGTAACTGTCGTTTTTGAACTTTGGAAGAACTTCAGAACTTGGAACTTCTTTTCCAACTAAACTTTCTAATCGAGATAGGTAAGTATTTACTTTATCAAGAATTAAAGTTCTTTGGTTGGGATTGTATCTTCTAAATTGGCCTGGTTCACCGAAGTAATTTTCTTCTGTCCAAATCCAACCTTCATGATTAAATTCATTTTTTTCTGATTGGTTGTTTTTTGGTACTAGTGGTTGGTAGTTTCCGAATAATGCTTCTTTTAGCTTTCTAAAAAATCCCTTTTCTTGTTCTTTTTTGTCAAAGAAATCAACTACTTGTTTTGGAGCTTCTTTATATCCTTCTAAATTATAAAATTTACTCTCTTCTTTTTTGTCAGCAACATAAGATGTTCTATCATGATATGGAAATACTAAATCTGAATGTACATCCAATCTTTCAAAACTTATTATTTGAACGAGAGGAAAATCTTTTAATTCTTCAAGTTCTCTATCACATGTAGGACATTTGTGCATAAAATAGAAGGAAAGAAAAAAGATTTAAATAACTTGCTATGGGAGAGTGTGTTCTTTTAACTCCTCTTCAATTGTTACAAAATAAAAATATTTATAAATCGGCTAATTTTACTTTATTGTATGATGAGCGTACAAGATTATTATCAAACTGCACGAGAAAATGAAGAAGTATTTAGAAATATATTGAGAGATTTACGAGACTGTAGATTAAGGAGGCCTGGTGGAATTTATGTTCCTGCTGATTTGGAAACTAAAGCAAGTCTCGATGAAATCTTTCAAAAGTATTCAGAAGGAATGAGAATGGGAAGATTTACAATTACTTCATTTTCAAGATCTGAAAAAACAAAAGCAACAATAGGATTTAAAGATATCGCGCCGCTTTCTGGCGGGGGAGCTGAGCTTGAATATTTAGTGAATGATAATGATTCTGTCAAATATATGAAACCTGTTTTTCAAATGATGAGCTGAAATAGGTTACATTTTTTTATCTTCTTTATTCCAAGAACTCAATTAGCTTTCCTATTCCATCATCTACATAAGTCTTTGGTGCTCCTTTGTCAATTGTGTTTGGCTTGTTTAGTTCCCATGCTAGCGATATTCTCATCCAAGTTGGATCTCCATTCATTCCGAAAACGCTTCCTGGTAGAGCTGTAAGTCCTGTTGCATTGAATAATTCTTGAACTAATTGAAATCCGCTCTGAATTCCAGGGTGATTTGTGTGAAAGAACAATGTGAAGCCTCCTTCTGGTTCTAGTATTTGATCTATGTTCTTACAACTTCTCAAACGTTTCATTGCATACTCAACATTCCTTCGGAATGTTGAAATGTTTGAATTAATTGTTTCTTTGTAATCTTTGAATTCGCTTTTTTCTTTATCCTTTTCTAGACTTGGTTTTTCTTTTAGCATTAGTGTTCTCATTTGCATGTCCTTTTTTATGAAGCCTAAGAATATTCTTCCAGGATCATCATAAAGTACTCCTTTGCTTCGTTCTTCTAACAATTCTGGTGAAGCTATCATGTAACCTAGATTGAAGTCAGGTCTTCCTCTATCTTTTGACCAAGTTCTTATTATGATTAATTTTTCATAATTGCTTTGTGTGCAAGGTGTTTTATTTCCGGGATACATTTGGTCGTAACATGATTCGTCCAATATTACATAAGTTCCATGTTGTGCAGCAATTGAAATTATTTTCTCTAATTCTTCATTTGAATGTGCTCTTCCTGAAGGATTTAGGGGGTTGCAAATAAACAAAGCTCGGGTTTTTTCCGAAAGATTGTTGCGTATTTGTTCTATTGAAGGCAAAAAGTTGTTTTCTGCAGTTGCATGAATTTTTCTAACTGCAACTTTTGGTAATTTTCTTTTCATGTATTCTAAAGGCAACCAATAGTTTGGTAATGAAATTAATAATTCTCCTTTGTTGTCGTGGAATATTCTATCAAATGCGTAACTTATTGCTTCAGTTGCTGAGCCGGGAATTAACGCTACGTTTTCAAAGCTATATCTTTCGTTGTTTGTTCTAGTATTCTCGTAATTTGCTATTATTTCTCTAATTTCTTTTGTTCCTAATGAAGAAACATACCCTGCAACGTTGTTAGTGATTGATTTATGCAGTTCTTCAATTAAACATTCAGGATTCGGGAATACATCTAAAGGAATTGATGCGCCAGCAAAATTTGTGTAATCACTTCTGTAAGTGCCGTGAAATAAGTTCATTAAATAACTAAATTGCTGGTATGGTTCACATTCCGGTTTTTTTATTTTTTGAGTCATTTTTTTAAGTAAATCAGAATTGGCTTCAGAAATTTTGCTTTGCAAAATTTTAATAAATGTTTTTTAAAAAAGTTAGAAGCCAATGACTGCTTATGCAGTAAAAATTGTTGTAATAAAGACTATAGAAAATTCGTTCAATATTTGTTTATTGTTTTTTGTTTGCATTTTTTTATTACAATTAGATCCTATAATCAACAACCCATATATAAGCCTTTCGTTTTAACCACTCATAAATGGTGAAATAAAGGTAAGATTTAAATAGGGTTTGGCTTTTTAAGTATAAAAACAATTTGATTTATTTGGGGAACAGAATGTCAGAATATGTATATGTTCAAAAAAACTATTTTCTTTCAGGAGTAGGACTTTCTGGAGCAGTAATGGGCGTTTTTTGCGGTGGTTTAGAATTATTAAATTCACACAGAGATAAAAATAAAAGATTAACTGGTGGAGTGAGTCAATTTTTAGGGGAAGAAAGTCCATCTGCTGCTGAATATCTTGCTAAATATCTTGATGGTAAAATAATTAAAAACTTATTTGAACTATTAGTGGAACAGTACGGTCCTGAATTTGATAAAGCAGCAAAGAATAAAAATATTGCAGTTCTAAGTTATCGTACTGAAGGCTGTTCAGAGTTTGATGAACATGCAGGTAAGCTAGTTGCTGTAAGAGCATCATTAGATGTTAAATTAAGCGAATCAGAATTAGAAACTATGGATACTTTAATGAAAGGAATACAGTTTGAAAGATGGACTCCTGAACAAGGATTTTCTAGAGGAAACTAATATGAATTTCAAAAAAATCGATTACACACCAATTCAAGAAGAAGTAAGAAAGATTTGGGACGCAGAGGGTGGAGCTAATGTTCCTGACTTGGCTGAAAAGAGTCTTGATGTTTATGTTGATTTTGTTAAAAGCAAAATCTGGCCTAAAATTAAGATTGGAGGACTTGTTGCTGTGGCTACTACTTTTGCAGAAGTTGCTGCGAAAAATAGTGGTTCTGGCGGGGTTGAAACTTTTTTTCATTGGGTAAGTAATGGAGCTTGCGTTTATGCTGGTTGGTATATGGGAGATATTTTTGGACTAAATTATGGTAATGACAAAACCAAATTAAAAGAACAAGTCATTCTTCCTCATTGCAGAGAATATATTAAAAACAAATTAGCAGGTAAATAAAATGCCGATTGAATTTTATCGTGTGAGTGAAGAGTATGGTTGTTTTTCTAATTTTTCACCTCACCCGATTAATGTTGATAGCAAAGTTTGGCCTACTACTGAACATTATTTTCAAGCACAAAAATTTGTAACAACAGAGCCTGATTATGCTGAAGAAATAAGAGAAGCAAATAAGCCAGGAAGAGCAGCAGTGCTCGGGAGAGATAGAAAGCACAAATTAAGAAAAGATTGGGAAAGCATCAAGGATGATGCTATGCGAAAAGCAGTTGCTCACAAATTCTGGCAGTATAAAGATATTCAAGAATTGTTATTATCTACTGGAAATGAAAAACTTGTTGAAAAAACAACTGATGATCATTACTGGGGTTGCGGTTCTAATGGTAATGGAAAGAACATGCTTGGAATAATATTGGTGGAAGTAAGAGGAGTTATCAGACAAGAATTGAATTTAGAACAAGAAATAAAAAATGCAAGTTCTCACGCAGAAGAAGATATGTTAGCAAATTTACCTTCGCCTTTGCAAAGTTATTTGAGTAATTTAAGAGTTTGAAAATGGCAGGTTGTGATAAATGTTCTGGACATGATAAAAGCCATTTACCTGCGCATAAATCGAATAATTCAGTCAATCATAACTTTCAGGAAGATGATTGTTGTGGTCATGCTCACAGTTATACTGTTGAGACTTCACAGCTTGGAGGTAAAATTTTCAAATACAGTATTACTTTTATGGCAGGGCTTACTTTGGCTTTTTTTGCTTTTCAACCATCACGAGTTTACAAAATGGACATAAACCAAGATGGTGTTAATGATGTTGTTGTTGAGCGTTATTTTAGCGGTAGAAGATATTTTTTCAAAGGAGTTAAGGAAGCAAAAGAATTAGAACCATTAAAGCCTTCTGATGGTTTAAGTTGGGAAGTTATGAATTTAAGATTTGAAGCAGAGAAAGAATTGTTAAAAAATAAATGATTTGTAGTTGTTTTCGCCCAATTACATTCGTAAACTTTTTATAATTCTTATTTAATAAAATGGCATATGAATAAAGAAATTGATATTTCAAAAGAGGATTTTGAGGAAAAAGTTTTGAAAAGCAGTTTGCCTGTTGTTGTAGATTTTTGGGGTGAAGGATGTGGTCCTTGCAAAGCTTTTTCGCCTATTTTTGATAAAGTGAGCAAAAATTATTCTGGAAAAGTTGATTTTTACAAAGTCAACATTGGAGAAAACATGGACTTAGTTCAAAAATATATGATAAGAAGTATTCCTTGCATAATTTTTTATAAAGATGGAAATGAAGTTAAGAGATTTATTGGTTCGATGAGTGAAAAAGATTTAGTTGAAAGAGTAGATTCCTTATGTGCACTTGAATAATTTTTCACAACAAAATAGAAACAAATCACGATCTGCTCAGCAATTACTAATGTATTTCAATATCTCCGCAAAACTATCTTCGCCAATATTGTTTTTGTAATCTTTTGTCAAATGTATTATTTTATTCGCGTCTAAGTTTATTTTTTTCTTTTTTAGTATTGGTATATTCATCATTATGTATTGCATAAATTGACTTACATTTTTTGGATCTTCAGTGTAATGGCATCTTTCGAAATCAATTAGTTTTATTTGTTTTCCAATAATTACGTGTTTTACTGGATGGTGCATTTCTTCTTTGTTAATTCCTAATTTATCCATGATAAAACATTGCTTCAGTACTTCAAGTAAGACTTTTCTTATCTTTTCTTTTTCTGCAGTTTCAAAGAATTCTTCCACATATTTTCCAGGAATGAATCGATATACTAAGAATTCTTCGTCGGAAAACAAGTATGTTGGGCCTATTCCGTGCCTGTTTAATGCTTGGATAAATTTTATCTCTGTTTTTATTCGTTCTATTGCTTCGCTTTCTTTTCTTTTTACTTTTATGCAAACTATTTCTCCTTTGTATTTTCCTTTGTATATTACTCCTCTTTTTCCTTTAGTAAAATAACTTATATTAGTTACTTCTTCTTTTTCTAGTTCTTTCAGAATGCTGCTTTTCTTAATTAAATAAACATAAAGAGTTTCAAAAAATAAATGTTTGCTTCCCAATTCTTCAAATTCTAGCATTTGAGAGAACAATATGTCTTCTACTTTTTCTTTGTGGGATAATGATGAGAATACTAACAAAATTATTCCATCTGGTGTTAAGTAATTGTTTGCTTCCTCTAAGAATTCTTGTATTACTTCATATCCTTTTTTCCCTCCCTCTAAAGCTCTTCTTCTTATTTTTTGGTCTTGAGGCAAATAAGGAGGATTGAATAGTATTGTGTCAAATTTTCCTTCAACTTTGCTGAATAAATCGCTTAGTTTGTAAGTTATTTTTGAGTTCTGGCTGTTTTTTTTACAGTGTTCAATTGCCTTTTTACTAATATCAACAGCCAGAACACTAGTAACATTATCATTGCGCGCAGCGCTTAATGCTTGAACTCCGCTACCAGTGCCCATATCTAGAACTTTGCCAAAAGCATGTTTTTCTACTTGATACTGAAGCATTTGGCTATCTTCAAGTGGCGGATAAACAGGATCAGTCATAAATTATCTTTATTTGTTATTTTTTAATAATCTTTCGGTGCACTCAAATAATTTTTTCATTATCAATTCCCGCAGCGGCGGGTGTTAATGTTCCGCCTGCTTAGTCCAGTGAAGTACTCTGTGTGCACAACATTCATGCGGGCGGCAAGGGGAAAATTCTAAAAAACAAAAAGAAACGTAAGTATTTTCGCACTAAAATTTTTAAACACACACTCATTTTTAGCTCTTTATGTATTGTCTAGGAATAGAATCAACAGCCCACACATTTGGTTGCGGTATTGTAAGTTTTGACGGCAAGATTTTAGTTAATGAACGAGCAGTTTATACTAGTCCTGACAAGGGAATGATTCCTGAAGAAGTAAGAAAACACCATTTAGAAAATGCAGATAAAGTAATTAATAATGCAATGCAGAAAGCAAAGCTTTCCTGGAAAGAAATATCACTCATAAGTTTCTCTCAAGGCCCCGGATTATCGCCTTCATTGATTGTTGGTAAAAATAAAGCAATAGAATTAGCAAAAGAGCATGACAAACCAATTATAGGAATAAATCACTGCGTTGCGCACTTAACAATAGGAAATTTAGTATCTGGATTCAAAGATCCTGTTTATTTGTACGTTAGCGGTGTCAACACCCAAATTGTTGCGTTACAAAATAAAAGATTCAGAGTTTTCGGAGAAACATTAGACATTGGTTTAGGTAATGCTTTGGATAAGTTCGGAAGAAATGCAGGTTTGGGTTTTCCTGCAGGGCCAAAAATGGAAGAATTAGCAAAAAAAGGAAAATACGTAGAATTTCCTTACAGCGTTAAAGGAATGGATGTAAGTTTTTCAGGAATGGTGAACAAAGCACAACAATTATTGAAAACAGAAAAAATAGAAGATGTGTGCTGTGGTTTTCAAGAAACAGCTTTTGCAATGTTATGCGAAATAGCAGAAAGAGCACTTGCGTACACTGGAAAAAAAGAATTATTATTAATCGGCGGAGTTGCAGCAAACAAAAGACTTAACGAAATGTTAGGCATGATGTGCGAAGCTAGAGGAATAAAATACAAAATAGTTCCTATGGAATACACAGGAGACCAAGGAGTAATGATATCTTGGCAAGGACTTCTAGAATTTAAAGCAGGAAGAAAAGATAACTTAGAAGTGGACATAAGACCTTATGAAAGAACAGATGATGTGGATGTTATCTGGTGATTTTTTGTGAAACAAAAAATCAGGCTAAACGATGCAAAAGTTTTATAAATTTTGATCGATTCATTGATTATCTAAGGGTTAACAAAATGGAATTATCTGATAAAGCAAAAGAAGAAGCAAGAGAAAAACTTTCATCTAGCTTAGATGAATTAATAACTGTTTTATCTGAAGTAAAAAGTCATTTGGAAATACCTAAGCAAGTTTATGATGATGCAATAAAATTAATCGAACCAAAGTATCACGCAGACTTCGCCAAATTTGTAGAAAACGGGGAAGCAAATAAAGAATTTTTAGAATATTTAGACTCGAATGAAAATGCACAAAAAGCAGTAGATATCCTATTTGAAACTACTGCTATTGGACTTGAAGAAATTGGAAAAATAGTGCAAAAAGAGCGAGAGGAAATACATAAAAAAAGAATGGAAAATGACTTTTTCTATAGATATTATAATAATGTTGCAGAATATTTCAAAAAATTATTCAAATAGATTGCCTTTTTTTTCCAAAAAAAGTGGTAAATATGGCTCAAAACAATAAATTTACAGTTACTTCTTCTTTTTCTGACCTAACTTTTTCCTTTCATTCAAGTTAAGAAAATTATCTTTAGAGACTACAGTTTTCTTTGTTTCTTGTTCAAGTTCGTTTCTTGCATTGTGTGCTATCTTTCCTCCTCTCTGAGCTGCTTGCTTGTTTTCTTCTAAGCCTTTGGCAAGCCATAGTTTGAATGGTTCAGCTTTTGGTGAAGGAATAGATTGGATGATTCGGAACATTGATTCTGTATTAGCACAATCTGTTTCCCTTAATTTCCCATCCGGTGCTGGTAATTTCAACTGTACCCAAATTGGGGACGTTTCAAGCTGATTAAATTCTCGGTCTTTTAATTTTCCCCAGTATTGTCTGGGAGTAGGGCTTTCAGTTAACACTTCAACAACATCCACAACCGAAAAGTACCATTCATTGTTGTGCCAAATTCTTCTGATCTTTTTATCTTGAAATACCGCCAAACTCTTTTTTTCTTCCATTTGTGGCTTTAATTTCAATTCATTTAAATATCCTACGCGTAAATGTCCAGTGTCCAGTGAACTCTAGTTTATAGTTAGGAGTTTATAGTTTGCAGCATCTGGTCTTTTGAGAAATTAGACGACAAATTTGGTTTTTCTTATTGAATTTTTTAGCAAATTTTTGAGAAATTTTTCAGTTTTTTGGAAAGATTTTCCAAAAAAGGGGTGTCCAGTGAAAAAGTTCTAAGTTTAAGTTCGTAGTAAATCAGAAAATCTATTTTTTATTTCTTTTTATCATATAGTCAAGGTAATCTTTAAATGGTTCCAATCCCATCTTTTTTCTTCGTTCTTCAATTTCTTTAGGATTTTGTATTGGTCTAGGTCCATATTCTCCGTTAGGATTAAGATAAAATTGCGTTCCGTACACTTGTTTTTTTCCATTATTAACTCTTACTCTGTCAGTTAGGTAAGCTAAATTAGTTTTATCACTTTGTCCTTTTTCAACAGCTTCTTCTAATAATTTTAAGCATTTTCTTTGGAAATTTTTATCAAGGTCTGAATGTTGCAATATCAACCAAGCAGCAAAGGATGCTTTTTTACCGACTAAATCATAAGTAGGCCAACCATACTCTTTAACGATATCTTTTAATCTTTCAGTGTGCTTCTTGCCAACTTCTATGATCTGAGGATCATACTTACCAGTCTTTCTTATTTCTTGATCAACTTTCATCATATTAAGAAGTTCTTTTTGCAGCATTTTATTCATCGAGAACTTAAAATAGTATTTATTATTAAATATTTCTTTTCAAAGAACTCTTCTATCTTCTTTTCTTAGCGCTTTTTGCAGGCTTACTTGCTTTTTTGCTTTTTGCCGCTGACATTTTTGCAGGTTTAAAACTTTTTTTTCCTTTGCCTGATTTTTCACTTCGTGAAAAACCTTTTTCAACTTTTTCCACATCAGGAACAAATGGTTCGAAGATTAAACCGCATTCTCTGCAAATGACTTGTTCGCGAGCTTGAGAAAAAAGAATATTAACACTAGCACAATCAGGACATTCTTTTACTCCCTTTAAGTCTCCTATAGTTTCCATATTCGGGGTAGTAAACATTGGAGTATATAAAATTTACTAATTTTGATGTTGGCTTGATTCTTACCATAAAACTTATAAATATTTATCCTATAAGAGATACTCTAATGCCAAACTTACCACAAAAGTATGATTTTAAGCTTGTTGAAGCTGAAGTTAGTAAGAGATGGGATGAGTATAAAAAAGAAGTAAAAGATACTACACAGTATGATCCTAAAAAGAAAGTATTCTCTTTTTTAGAAGGACCGCCAACAGCTAACGCTCCTCCAGGCTTGCATCACATGGAAATGAGGGTTTTCAAAGATGTCATGTGTCGTTACAAGTACATGCAAGGTTTTACTGTGCCGAGAAAAGGCGGGTGGGATTGTCATGGTCTTCCTGTTGAAGTTCAAGTAGAAAAAAAATTAGGACTGAAAACAAAAAAAGATGTTCTCAATTATGGGATTGCTAAATTCAACCAACAGTGCAAAACGGATATTTTTACTTTTATAAAAGATTGGGAATTAATAACTAAAAAACTTGCTTTCTGGGTTGACATGGATGATCCCTACAGAACTTTAGATAATAAGTACATAGAAAGCGTTTGGTGGAGTTTGAAAGAATTATTTAATAAAAAATTATTATATGAAGGCTACAAAGTAGTTCCTTACTGTCCAAGATGCGAAACTCCATTAAGTTCTCATGAAGTGGCATTAGGATATCAAGATGTTAGCGAATCAACAGTGGTTGTTAAATTAAAACAAAAAAACAAACCCAACAGATATTTCTTGGCATGGACAACAACTCCTTGGACTTTACCAAGCAACATGTGTTTGGCAGTAAATAAAGAAATCACTTATGCGGTTGTTAGAGAAAGAGGAGAAGAATATGTTCTTGCAAAAGATTTAGTTAGTAAATACTTTGAAGAACCAGAAATTGTTGAAGAATTAAGCGGAGAAGATTTAGTTGGTCAAGAATATGAGCCTTTGTTTGATTATTACGTTGGAAAATTGAAAAAGAAAGCGTGGTTCGTTGTTGAAGAAGATTACGTAACACTCGAAGAAGGTACTGGAATAGTTCATCAAGCTCCTGCTTACGGAGAAATAGACTATGAAAGTTGTGAAAGACACAATGTTCCTTTTGTTCATCCTGTTGATGTTGATGGAAAATTCAAAGCAGAAGTAAGTGATTTTCAAGGAATGTTCGTTAAAGAAGCAGACCCATTAATAATAAGATGGTTGGAAGCAAAAGATAAATTATTCAAAACAATAAAGTACATGCACAGTTATCCATTCTGCTGGAGATGCAGCACTCCATTATTGTATTACGCAATGGTTTCTTGGTTCATCAAAACAACTGCATTAAAAGATAGATTAATTGAAACAAATCAAGAAATAGATTGGAATCCTGAGCACATAAGAGAAGGACGTTATGGTAAATGGTTGGAAAACTTAAAAGATTGGGCGTTGTCAAGAACAAAATTCTGGGGAACACCTCTGCCAATCTGGAAATGCGAATGTAAAAATATAGAATGCATTGGTAGCATTAAAGAATTACAAGAAAAAGGAAAAAATGTTTCTAAAGATTTAGACTTGCACAAACCTTTTGTTGATGATGTACAACTAAAATGCAAGTGCGGAAAAACAATGACTAGAATTCCTGACGTAATTGATTGCTGGTATGATTCGGGAAGCGCACCATTTGCGCAATTTCATTATCCTTTTGAAAACAAAGAATTATTCGAAAAAAGATTCCCTTATGATTTTATTGCTGAAGGAATCGATCAAACGAGAGGTTGGTTTTACACATTACACGTTTTAGCAGTTGCATTATTTGATAAATTAGCATACAAGCGTTGTGATGTTGGAGGAATTCTTTGCGACGATAAAGGGGAAAAAATGAGTAAAAGCAAAGGCAACATAATAATTCCCGGAGAAATATTTGCTGAAGTTGGTGTTGATATTGTGAGAATTCTCATGTGCTCTTATTCATTAGGAGAAAGTATAAAATTTGGAAGAACTCCAATAAAAGAAACATTACAACCATTCTTCACAATATTATGGAATAGCTACAAATTTTATGACGAATTCATGGACTTGCATGACATCAAGCACACAAAAAAACCAACAGGAACACTCAGCACAGAAGATGAATGGATTCTTTCAAGAATCAACACATTAGTAAAAGAAGTTCAAGAAGGATTAGAAAATGGAGCATACAATCAAGCAATTACAGAATTAATTTCATTCGTTAACGACGATCTATCGCGAGGTTACATTAAACTAATACGTGATAGAGCATTAAACAAAGACGAATCATTAGCATACACATTCAGCGTTGTATTTGATAAATTATTCAAATTATTATCTCCTTTTGCTCCTTATTTAAGTGAATACTTATTCCAACATGCATTTGCTAGCGCTCACAGCGTTCACTTTACTGTTTGGCCAATAGTTGAAAAAAGGAATGAAGAATTAGAAAAACAAATGGGCATAATTAAAGAAGTTATTTCTGCAATCCTTGCAGCTCGTGAAAAAGCACAATTAGGACTAAAATGGCCAGCAAAAGAAGCAATAATAGTAAGCACTAATGAAAAAGTAAAAGAAAGCGTAGAAAAACTAAACGAATTATTATTAAGCCAGACAAACATAAAAGTTGCAGCAGTAACAACACATTTTGATGAAGTAAATGTAAAAATAAGTCCAAACAAAGGAGGTATAGGAAAAACATTTGGAAACAAAATGCCGGAAATACTTAAAATATTGCAAAAGACAGACTCAAAAGAAATAGCAGAAAAATTATTAACAAATTATCAATACGAAATAGATAAAGAAATTGTACTAAAAAAAGAACACTTCAACATAGAAAGAACATATCCAAAAAAATATGTTGAAGGAGAATTCGCTGACGGATTTGTTTACTTAGACACAACAAGAACAGAAGAATTAGAAGCAGAAGGCTTTGCAAGAGAAATAACTAGAAGAGTACAAGCAATAAGAAAAGACTCAGGACTGCAAAAAAGCGATCAAGTGAGTTTAACAATACAAGCAACTAAAGAACTAAAAAATATGTTAACTCCTTTTGAGGACACAATTAGAGAAAAATGCGGAGCAAAAGAATTAAACTTAACCACTAACGAACTTAAAGGAATTTTTTCTGAAGAAAAAATAAAAGACGAGAAAATAAAAATAAAAATAGAAAAATAAATTCTTCAGACGATAAAAAAACAGACCTGTGTTCTAGAAAATATATTTCAAATAATGAAAACATTTAAAAACAGCCTATTTAAAAGAGCTCTACAAATGAATACGGCGTTTCTGCAATCGGGGATGGTAGTGAAACATATAAAAGTTAACGAGCAAAATAGGAAAAAGCTCGAAAAAATGCTAAATTCTCCAAGAAGAGACTGGGCAGCAATATCAATACTAATAGTAGTTATTGCCGTAGCAGTTGTTGGATTATTCTTGAGTTTGTAAAAAAATAAAAAATCTTTTGATTTTTTATTCTCTCAACAAATCATCGATTTTTTGTACTTGCTCATCAATTAAAGCATTTACTCTTGCTCTTGCTTCATCAGTTAATGGAGCTTGAAGTAATTGTTCTTTGTACTGTACAAATCCTTCTTTATTTGCCTCTAAAGGTCCCTTAAGAAGTTGAAGTGCTTTATCATACTCTTTGTTTTTTACTGCTTGATAAGGTTCTCCGAACAGTGTAGTAAATTTTGATCCTGCTTGAAGATCTGTTGTAACTACGTTTTCTACATAATCTGATATTTCTGGAGAAACTTCTTCCTTTTGCTGAGCAAAAGCTGTGTAACCAACACCCAGTGCAAGAACTGCTGCACCAACTAACCCGACTTTTTTTATTGTTTTCATGAAAAAACCTTCGGTTTTTTCCACTATAAAAACTTTTTGACAAACTTTTTATAAACGTTTGATCAAAACTGGCAGGGATGCGCAGCAAAGCTGCTTACCCTGTAAAAGATAGGAGTGATTTGATTGTAGATAAATTATGTATGTAAAAAGAATAAAAAAATAAATGAGCTTAAGCCCATTTATTGGTTTAAACTCTGCTGTAAGCTAGTTCTTTTTTGTCTTCTATAGCATACTTAATAACTGTTGTTTCTCCAACTGGTGTTACACCCGGTGTTACAACAGCACCTTCTGCTTCTATTTTTGCAATTGCTTCTAATACTTTTTTGTTTTCAAATTTTATTTTTGTCATTTTTTGTTTCCTCCATTCATTAAAGTGTTGAAGTTGCGAGTTGGAAATATAATTCAGAATTTCCACTCACAATGCAACTTTCTAAGTTTGAATATAATTCATTTAATTTTTTTCTTATGTCTTTTGAATCATTAACAGTTATGTGTTCATTTGTTTTCCATACGCTTGTTTCATATATTGCTTTATTCAATCTTTTGTTTAAACTTTTAATTTGTTGTTCGCTTAATCCAAATATTTCATAAATTGAATCTTTCCATTTCTCCCTTTCTGCTTTACTTAATAAGAAAGGAATTAAAAGTTTGTTTAATCTTTCTTTAGAGTCTTTTTCTATGGTATCTTTCTGAGTGGCTAAACTTTCTGACGTTTCGATTTTTCCAGTCACACCTGCAAAAATGTTTAGTTGACTTTCTGATCCGATTAGTTCTCCGGTTTTTTCATTAACAGTTGCACCTCTATAAACATGAACATCCCTGAAACTAAGTTCTCCTTCATTATCACTAGGTAAATTCGGTGTTAAGCCAATAAAATAATTTAATAAAATTAAAGGCAGACCATATTCTAAAACTTCTTTTCCGACCATGTTAACTGCGTAACCGACAAGAACATCTGAAGGTAAAACGCCAATTTCGAATAATTCTTTTGTTAAAGCGGAAACAATTGGTGCATAAGAAGGATTAATTCTAATTTCAATATCTCTTTCTTCATTTATATCACTCGGTCTTACTCCTGAATTTCCTCCCATTCCCGAGAGCTCATTTGCTAAAGATAAACTGGCTGATAAATTATAAAGAGGATTAGTATCTTTGAGTGCGGAAGCTTCTAAAGCAAATTCTGAACCAAAAGTAGGAGTTCCTTCTAATAATTTTTCTAAAGTTTTTAGTTCAGAATATAACCTTCCAAGAGCTCCCTGTATTTGTTCGTTACCATGTTTTTTCCTTTTAAGATTAAGACATCTTGCAAGAAGTAATTGTTTACTTCCTGTTGTTAATTCTTCATCAAGCACAAACTTTGCTGCAGGAGAATACATCTCTACTTTTTCTTTAAATTCATCAACTGAACAAGTCGTATCTCTATAATTTAAACTTTTTGTAACAAGATTTGCCAAGCTTCTAATTTCTGCATTGTCTGGCAATTCTCTTTTGACTTTATTTTCTAATATTTTATTTCTAAATTTTCTTGAAAATTCTTTTACGTGTCTAGAATTCTTAAAAAGTATTTCTGTTAATGCGCCTGCGAGTGGAGGTATTTTTGGTTTATTTAATCTTTCATCATTAGGATTTGGTGTTCCAAGATTAAAATCTACAAAGAAGTAAACGAATGGAAAAAAACCGTCGGGAAGTCCATTGCCATGATCAACATTCATAATCATTTTCGCCCCAAAATAAAGCCACCCTGATAAACCAATCAAATAACGAGGAATTCTTTCAGCTGAACTTAAATTATTGTATGGTTTGCTCCATCCAAAAGTATTGATGAGTAAATTCTTCAAAGGATAAGTTGCTAAATCCTCAATCTTATTTAAAACAGTCATTGTTTTTAATGATCATTTTTTAAGCTGTACGTTCACATTTAGATTAATTTCGTCAATATGTTCTGAATCATCACTGACAAAACCTATTGAGTCCTTGTAAGCACCTAGTAAAGTCTCTATTTCTAAATTTGATTTTGGATCTGCTTCAGGAGGTTCCCAAAGGATCTGGTCTTTAGAAAGTGATTCGTATACTTGTCTTGGACTTCCTTCTATTTGCCTATTTTGTCCTGTATATCTCAGGAATGGTGTTGATCCATTTTTAAATAAAGACTACTTCCATTATTTGGTTTGGAAATTCCGCCCAATAATAGAACCGCTCCAAGAGCTATGCCTGCACCAAGTGCTACATAGCTTTTGTGTGAATAAATATTCGCACAAATATCTGTTAATTTATCAATTATTTTTACCATTTAAGTCCTCCAAATCGTGTTTTTGTGTTATTAATGTTTAGGTATTTATAAATCTTTTGTTTTTTAATCACTATTGAGTGACAGTATTTTTTTAAGTTGAGAGATCTTTTTTTTGGATCGTATTAACTAATCTTAAAAAGGCTTTCTGTAAGCTTAAAAGGTAGCAACTTCTCCCACTAAGTGTGAATTAATTTTGAAAAAGAAAATTAGCATTTGTGTGGAAGAGAATACTATAAAAGAGTTGGAAACTAAATTAAATAACCAAATTTTTAGGAGTAGAAGCCACATAATAGAATTTGCTATAACTGAATTTATTAAAAAACAAACCGAGGAGGAAAAAAATGGCAATAAACCCGAGCGTAGTTCAAGATTTGCATAAACTAAATGAATTTGTTCACAGAGTGTCTGAAAAGTATTTGAATTCAAGACCTCTTGCAGTTTCAAAAACAGGAATTGTTTTGCCAGAAAAAACAAAACATCCTTTCAAAATAGAATATGACATTAAAGATCTTTTCGTAATAGGTGCAGCAACAGAAAGTTCAGTATTAATGACTGGAGGAACTGATTTAGGAAAAACAACTTTGGCAAAACTAATGTTAAACGCTCTTTTTGGAAAAGAAGAAACAGGCTGGCATAGATTAGATGTTGACACGGATTTTGGCAAAGACTCCTTTTCAGATGTTGATTTTTCAGTTATTACAGATGGTAAAAAAATGTCTGAAGGATTTTATGGAGCTGCAGGCTTTCTTAAACTGCCCGGTCTTATTTTAGATGAGATAAACAGAACGCATGCAAAATTAGGAAATAAATTATTGCATTTTTTTGATAAAGATATAACTTTACCCGATGGAAAAAGAGTTATGCTGGGTCATCCTCTCGGCGATGGCACATCATATCAATTTCACATAACAGCAATAAATGAGGGAGAAGAATATGGAGGAACTTTTGGGATAGATAAAGCACTCAGAAGAAGAACAGTTATAGAAATTCCCATGGATGTTTTCAGACCGATAGCATTTGACCGTTTGCAAGCACAAAAAAATGATTCTACAAATATAGAATTAACAAATGAAGATGGAAGTTTAGAACAAATACTTAAAATTAACAAGGCATTGAAAGAAGATCTAACTCTACATCCCATTGCAGAATTGTTTGTTGCATATCTAGAATCATTTGATTACTGCAAACATTCTTTAACTGGAGAAAAAGGAGGAGTTGCAACCAGAGGAGGATCAATACACCATGTATGCACTCAGCCTGCAAGAATTAATGAAGTTGAAATTAGTGGGGCGGGAGTAGGCTGTGAATTTCTGAAATCTTTTGAGAATAATTTATGTCCTTACGTTAGAGGACTTAGTATGGGAGTATCAAAAAATTTAAGAAAAGTTGCTAAAGGATTTGCAGTATTAAGAGCTGCAAAATTTGTAGAACTTATAGGAGGGTACATTCAAGGAGTAAATGTTCTGCCTTTAAGTTATGAGATTGAAAAACCAGAATTGTTCACTCAATCATTAAGGCAATAAGTCCAACAAAATATTCTTTATATGCTAAGAATGTCAAAGAATGGATTTCGTATAAATTTGAAGTATTTAAAGAGAAAAGAGCTTATGAAAAAGAAAGAAAAGAAAAAATAAACTGTGAAAGAGAAGAAGAAAAAAAGCACAGAAGGGAATTAGAAAAAGATGTTCATAAAGAGAGTTTTTTAAAAAGAATTTCAAAAGGAATATCTAATTGGTATGAACGTTCATCTTTTAACAAATTTTTTGGCTACGGCATTATTGAAGGAGATAATTTTAAAAATTTAAAGAGAGCAACTTTAGAACAAGCAATCAATACTGCAGATATTGGTGAAGTTTATGTTGATTTCTTAAACGCCGTTGAACGTGTTGAAAAAATTATTAGTGCTGCAGTAGGTGAGAAACCTTCAAAAATAACGCTAGACTATCTATATTCAAATGATAAGTTTTCAGGATTTTCTTCAGACAAAAAAGGAACAATTCATATTAACTTAAAAAATACCGAACTATTAATAGATCATTTCAGAGGAAGAATAGATCAAAGAAACCATGATCCAAATCAGTTAGCAGAATTCGATCTTTTGATTTTGGACTTATTATTACACTATAAAGTTTTAAATCTTCCTAAAAGAAATATAACGTTGAAAAATGTTGATGAGCACATTTATATTTTTGAACAACATGGAACTGTCAGATATACTGATAAATTTTTTGAAAAAAAAGCCGAACTTAGAAGAATGGTGTTTGATTATGTGAATAAAGAAGGAATAAATTTAACTGATTGTATAAGTTCTTTTGCAAAGTCAGAAAAAAATCAACAAGATTATTACAAAATATCTCCCGAACATTTATCAAGATTAATCCATATGACTAGAAGAAGATTGATCGGTGAAAGATTGTTTTATGATAAATTGAAACAAGAAAATGCTGAAAGAAGGGCTGAAAAATTAATAAAAACCGAAGAGGAATTACTTTATTTGGAAGAATATTTATTCTCAAAAGAAGAATTAGTCCAAACTATTGATGGTGATTGGAAGAGAACTTTCTATTCTGATTATACTCAACACATTAAGTCTCCGGAAGAAATGATTGTTGCATATCAAGTATTTGCGTACAAATCAAGAGAACTTTTGATAAAATTAAAATATACAGATAAAGATGAACTTCCAGAAATGAAAGAAAGACTCATTGAGCAATTAGAAGATGCGATTACTCCTAACAAAATCACTACTTCTTCCTGTTATGATGCAGTGATAGATTTGATGAAGTGCACTAAAAGTTGTGTTGAGAAATACTTTTTATCAAAAAGAATTACGGAATTAGATGAGCTTGATTGCGAAGAAAAAGAAAAAATAATGGGCGTTTATTCTAGTGATTCAATCAAGTATTTTGATTTAAGAAGTGATTTAGAAAGTGAAATAGTTTCTAGAGGTTTAAGAACAATTTCAGGTAAACCTAAAATGGTGCAAGAATTAGCTAAAGAATTGCTTGATGATTACTTGAAAAATAGTTCTGAAAAAGAATTGAACGAAGAACTTCAAAAGTATATTGCTAGAGGCAGAGGACAAATAACAGATTCTCCTGAAGATTCGCCTGTTGGATTTTTACAGGATTACTTGATGAAAAAGTTTCATTCAAGCTCTAATTCAAATTCAAGCGAAGCTCAGGTTGGAAATTAGACAGTTCTAATGTGGACTTATTTGTACTACTCACGAGTGACTAAAAAAAGAAAAGATTTATGAAGTGCGATATTTTTACCTTTTTTATGACATCTGATTCAACTGAGGCAGCTTTAAAGTCTGCTGCAATGAGAGGAACTGTGCAATTGTTTGATAATAGTTTTAGATTTAACTTGTTTAATAAATTTAAAAAAGATGTAAATCCTGAAGGAAGTTTAGGGGATTTGTTAGCAGAAACTCTTTTTGAAACATTAGGAGAAGAACTTTTTAAAGGAATAGATGTTGTTGCATTATACCAATCTGGGGATAGAGATACAAAAGATTATTCTCAAATTTGCAAACAAGCTTTAGACTTATATCTGGCAAAAAGATAATTACGCTAATGGAACAAAAAACTAAAGATCTAACAAAAAAAGTTTTGAAAACAACAGGTTTAGCTTCCATTGTTGCATTGGAAACTCCAATTCATGAAACTATGCATGCTGTTGCTGCAAAATTAACTTTCGGTAACTGTTATGGAATTGTGCTTTCCCCAGGACATTGGTATAGTAAACCTTTGGAATTGTTAAGTTTTGGTTTTTATAAAGCTCAAGAAACTCAAGGAGGAGCAGATGGTTATACAATGACTGCTCATGCAAATACTTTTTTAGGAAACTTAGGGAGTTTAATCACTGCTGCTACTCCTGAATTTGTTTACACAACTATAGGAATGGCTTTTGTTAAAAAAGGTGTTGAAGAGTGGAAAGAAAGACCTCTCTCAGGAATGTTTAAAACATTGCTAGGAGGAATGTGCATGTCGAGTACTTTAAATTATATGAAAATTTCTTTTTTTGGCGCTCAACCAGGACATGATTATTATAATGTGACGCAGAATGCACTGCAAATGGTTCATTTGCCTGAAGGCTTAGCCGCAATACTAACTCCTGTTGTTGGAGTTCCTGCATTATTCGCCGCAGCGTATTTTACTGCCGGATTCCTGACGGATAGAAAGCAGTAATCCTGGTTTGTAATTCTATAATTTGTTAACGATTTTGGTTTGTTATTTTTTTAATTTATTCTAATTTGTTCTTTTTTCAATCTAAAATTTTCTCCTTGCCGCCCGCATGAATGTTGTGCGCACGAAGTAATTCACTGGACTAAGCGGACGGAACATTAACACCCGCTGCTGCGGGAATTGATAATAGAAAAATTATTTGAGTGCACTTCTATAACTGGGCTATTTTTTATTGTCCACATTATATATAAATTTTTCTATTTTGTGGACAATATTAAAGCTTTAATTGATCTATGATTACTTCAAACATTTTCTCGCAGTATCCCTTGAAATTTTTTGTATTGTGAATGTCTATTGCTTCATAATATTTGCTGCGGATTTTTACTGGAATGAATAATTTAGGGTAATTGGCTTGCATTAACACCCAATTCATGAGTGTTCTTCCGGTTCTACCATTGCAGTCTTCAAAAGGATGTATTTCTACAAACTGTGCATGTATTAAACAAGCCAAAATAAACGGATGGAGTTTTCTTTTATTTGCATAATAAAAATCAATCATGTTTAGTAAAAGTGGTTTTACTTTTGAGGGTTCTGGTGGTGTGAAGTCTGTTCCTTCTATTTTTACTGGAAAAAATCTAACTCTTCCCGGATAAATAACGCCCGTGTTTTTCGTAAGTATAAAATTTATTTTTTCAATAAATTCAATGGTTAGTTTATCTTTATATGTTTTGATAAAATCTAGTGCTTCTCTTCCATTCACTGCTTCGTTATAATCTTTTGGTGGTGCACCTGAAGGAATTTGTTTTTCTTTAATTATTAAAAAAGTATCTCTTAACGAAAGTCTGTTTCCTTCTATTGCATTAGAGTTATAAGTGAATCTGATGATAAAGTCAGATTCTTCTTTTTCAGCAATAGTTTTAGGAATTTCTTGGAGATGATTTGCATAAACTTCTTTGAAATCATCAATAATTTCAAGTTTATCTGCACTTATATAGTCTTGATTGTAAACTTTGTATTCTTCCAGTTTAAGTTCTATTAGTTTCTTTTTTATTTCTTCTTTTGTTGGTTCTTTTTCTCCTAATTTTATTCTAATTTTTTTCCACTTATCAGGTCCTAGTCGTATTGTTTTTCCTAAATAATAGAACGTCTTTTTTCCTGATTTTATTTTATCTATATAGGCCACAAACCCTTATTGTCCACATTATATATAAATTTTTCTATTTTGTGGACAATATTTCTTCGAAATATTTGCGGTAAACTTTAAACTATTTGCGGGTAAGCACAGCAGTGCGCACCCCGCTTGTTTTCTCCGGGGTTTTGCGCAAGCAAAAGGCCGCTACAAACTACGAACCCAGTTTTTATCTTCTCTTTGTGTGAATCCCATTCTTTCTGCTTCTTTATCATATATTTGGATTCCTCTTTCTAAAGGTAGTTTAACGTCTCCTCGGTAATCTATTTTTGTCCAGCCATTATTATGTGCACTTTGAATTTCTATTGTTTGAAAATTCATTTTTTTTCCTATTTCTTCAATGCTTTCAATTAATAATTTTCTCCAATCGAGTACTGCTAAACCTCTAGAACTTTTTCTTCCATTTCTTAATCCTTCGCCAGATATTTTGTGAGGTCTCACTCCTTGTATTTGGGGAACAAATATTGTTTCTTGATTTTTTGAGTAAAAAGTAATAAATGCGTTGGGTATTTTTTTGTACAGTACACATATTCCTACTGGCGCATCTAAGTATAAATCGATATGTCCTTCATTTTTGTACCAACAACCCCAAGTTTTTGCAAAACCTGAATCTGAAATTCCTTCAACGGTTAAAGCGCATAAACTGTATTTGTTTAATTTATTTTCATTCCAATTGAATTGTGGCAGAGAATTATTTTTTAGCAATCTTTCAAGAGGCAGACTGCTGATTTCTTTCATGATTTGTTCGTATAATTGATAATTTCTCGTGATGAGTGAGAAGTTTTTTTCTTTTGAGGATTTTTCTGCAACACTTTTTGATTTGCTTAACAAATCTAGATCTTTGTTTGTTATTTTTTTTACTTTTTCACTAAAGTCATGATCGTTACTGTTTCTTAAAAAAGTGAATAAAATTAATTCTTCACTTAATTCTTCCGCGAGAACTTTAACTGGCAATGGTGAAATCAGTTTGAATAAAACATAGCCATCAAATCTTTCAAGGCTTGGCAATTCAAAATTTTCTAATTCTTCTAATTTTTTTAATAAATTCTCGAAAGAATATGTGCAAAAACCTGCCAGAGCATTATTTTGGAATTCTCTTTTTGCTTCAGGAAATCTAATGTATAGGTCTTTTATTTTATCGATTGGTTTCATTTTAGTCTTTTATGCTAGTTTTTTATACCAATTTTGGTCTTTTCTTTTTCTAAATCCTGCTCTTTTTGCTGTGCTGTCATAAATTTTGATGCTTCTTTCTAAAGTCAGTACATCATTATTATTTGTTGTTTCTTTTGCCCGAGTGTTGTTGTGTGTGCTTTGTATTGATATTTCTTCAAATTCGAGCTCTTTTCCAATTTGTTCCACACAGTCCACTAATAGTTTTGTCCAGTCTAATGGTGCTAGTCCTCTTGCTTTTCTTTTTTCTTCAGTTCTTAATCCCTCTTTATCTATTTTTTCAGGAGTTATTCCTTGAATTTGTTGTATTTGTAATGTTTTAGAAGAGCTTGCTAATATTGAAATTAGTGCATTAGGCAGTTCTTTGTATAAAAAAACAAGAGCAAGTGGTGCATCTAAGTAAACATCATAAACAACTCCATCCATCTTGTTGTTGCCGTATTTATTATCATATCCATTCCATGAATCTCCTGCAGTTAACTTTTCTAGGCTGCAATCTTGAAGCCTTTCTTTGGATAAAATTACTCCTTTTTGTGCATTTTGTTCTAGTAATTTTGCTAAATTTATTTTTGCGACATTTAATCTTTCAAATTCTTGGATTAATTCATAATTTCTATTTATTGTTTTGACATTTGTTTTTTCTAATCCTAGAATATCTGTTACTGCTCTTCCTGCCTGTCTTAAAATCCGGGGATTTTTTCCGATGATATTTCTGATTGTTTTTTTTATTTTTTCTTTTTGAACTCGTTCATAACCGTACAAGACGGCCCAAACAAAAATTTCTTCACCGAGTACTTTAACTGCTACTTTTTGAGGCAAATTTGTTAAAAGGGTCATTAGACTGTTTTGTTGGTATGTTTGGAGTGTTTCTAATTCTTCTATTTTAAAACAAGATAAATCAGAAATGTCCTTCAGGTAGCTTTCTAAACCTGCGTAAGGTGGAGTAAATTGGATTCTAGATCCAGGGTATTTGTCATACAATTCTTTTAATTGATTGATAGGTTTCATTTTGATAATTTTTTTAGTATGAATACATTCCTTTGTCAACGCCAATAAAGCCTAATTCTAATAATTTTTGATCCACTTTGTTGACTGCATTGACATTTTTTGGTGTTAATATGTTATGATGTTGTATTTTGAACAAATGATCTTCCAAATTATCTAAAGTATTTTCTGAAATCATCCAGTCGTCATCGAATTTTGTTAAATCGATCGGATTGGAATATGTTCTTAATGTTTTTTTTCCTTTGCTGTTAAAAAAGAATTCGTAAAAGGTCATTACTAATTCTCTGAGATTTTTGTACACTGGATCTCTGAATCTTATGACTGCAAATTTTGATTTGCTAACTGCACCCCAATAACCATTCTGTTTGTAAATTGCAAGGACATGGTCTTCGTCTTCTCCTTTAGAACATTCTAGATCTAGAATTAAAGGCGGCTTTCCATGATATCTTAATGCTGCTGCTGCTAATAATGCTCCTCCAAAACAATGAGATTTTCTTTCTTTTATTGTTATTCTAGGACTTCTTGCACCATCACTAGGATCATACTTGATGTCATCTAAGTAATCTTGAATTTTTCTTGGTGTATCTAGTGTTTCAAGTAAGTTTCTTTCTTTCGGAGTCCAAATGTTTTGTTTTTTGTCTACCATGTGTCTTTATATGATTGTACCACTCTATTGAAGTCTTCAAGTATTTCTTTTATGTTTGTAACATTATATTTTTCAGCAACATTTACAACTTGTTCTAGTGAAGGGGCTAAACTTATTAATAACTTTTTTCTGTCATAATCTTCTACGCTTTTTGGTACTTTTATTTTCTTACTAACTATTGCATCTCTAATTACCACAGTTATTAGTGGTCTATTTTCGGGTTTCATTCCCATTACGAAAACAAGAGGGTGCACACTTAAGTTATATGTTCCAAATGATTTGCAATAAATTTCTTGAAAATGATTGAATTCGGGAATGTACTTATAAAATCCTTTTTCTAGTTCTGTGCCGTTTGTGTTTCCTAAATCAGTTTTTAGCAAGAATCCTTTTCCTACGCTTTTTAAACAAGCAAGTAATAAATCTTTATCTAATTTATTTACCGTGGAGCATTCTTGTCTTTGATATTGTGCTTGTTTATTTTGCCCTGAAGGAATTATTTTCAACATGAATGGTCCTAAATTATACAAAAACGAGTTTAAATTTTCTTCAACACTTATGCGGAATAGTCCATCTGTCAAGTATTCTCCTAAACATTTGTGTGCCTCTTTTATTAATTCAGTTTGAGGTGGGTTGTCTTGGCTTTCTATTTTACTGAAGTCTATTTTATCCTTTTCTAATTCTATTTTTTCTAGAGAGTCTTCTATTGTCATTTTTTATGTTCCCCATGAAGTCTCATAATTTGCCAGACTATTTTCGAAATTGTCAATTGTTGGTATTACTTCTTTCAGTCCGTATTGTTTTGCTACTTCAACATAATCTTGTGCATTTGGAACAAATTTTTCTCTTTCAGTTCTAAAAAATGAAATATACAGTGGATCGGGTAAGTTCTTAATTCCGCTCAATCTTTTTTGATCAATTCCTCTTTGTACTGCGAGGGTTGCAAGAGATCTGTATTCTAAACTCATTCCCATCACTATTATTAGAGGATGAAGAATTGATCTGGTTTCTCCAAGTTTATATTTTGTGCTTGATGCTTCTCCTATTAACTCATTTTCTATTTTTCTTATTTCAGGTACTTTTGTTTTTAGTTTTTCAAATTCTTTTTTTGTTGCTAGATTTACAAGATCTGTTTGTAAACTATATTCACCGCATATGCTTACTAACATTTCCTTAATTAAGTCATCAGTAAAGTTTTTTTGATTAAAATTACTAATAAGAACTTTTCTGTTGCTTGCTCCCGTACCATATGCTCCCGATCCTGAGCTTGCTGTAGCGGGCAATATGTGAAATAAATCCAAACCATAGTTTTTTATTATATCTAGAGAAATAGCGCTCAAACTTTGCTGAGCTTTTTGTCCATCTACTTGTCCTAAAAAGAATTTTGTTAGGAAAGCATTCATTATTTTTCTTGCATCATCTTCTAAATTTGTTGAAGTGAAGTCTTGACTAGGTATTTCTTTAGGTTTCTTACTTTCATCAACTTTTATTTTTCCTAAAGAATCTTCAATTGTCATAAGTCATCATCTCTCCAGTATCTTTCTATTTCTTGTAATAATTTTCTTTCTCTGTCTTCTCTTTCTTGTTCATCAATTAATAATTGTGGTGGTTTGTATGTTTTTGGCGGATTAATAAATGGTTTTTCTCCTGTTATAAATTCTTTAGTTCTTTGCTTGAATATTACGCAAATATCGTGTCTTCCATGGCAAATAGCATTGTCTTTTTTTCCTTCTATGAAGCAATTATCAAATACGTCTTCTTCTTTTTCTCTTCTTTTGAAGTAAGGACAAATAACATTTAGGCCTAAAGGTGCTAATCTGGTAAATAAATCTGTGTTATCTGGGAGTGTATTAAATACTTCTTTTTCCAATCCTTTCATGAAGACATATTCTAATCTTCTCATAGGATCTTTAAGAATCAATGTGTTTGTGTAAATTTCTGCAAAGTCTGGGTCAGTGATTAGTTTTATTATGTTTTGATCTAATTCATCTTTTGGTTGAGGCCAATCTTTTATCAATAGTCTTAGATGTATTTTTATTATAACTTCTTGTTGTGTGTTTGCGATTCCCTGTATTCTAGTTTCGTATTTTTTTAGTCTTTCTTTTAACACTTTGTTTTCTTGTTCTAATTGTATTCTTTTTTCTTCTTCGAACTTTTTTCTTGCTTCTTCTATTTTCTTTTGTTCTTCTAACTTTCTTTCTTCATCCTTCTTTCTCATTTTTTCTAGCGAGTCTTCGATGGTCATTATTATTCACTCTGTTCCATTTTTTCCATTGCTTTGTGTAATAAATGTTTTTGTGCTGGTGGTTTTAGTTCTGTTTTGAATACCAGCGATCTTTGTAAACTTTGTAGTTTCTCTTTGGTCATTTTGTTGTTTTCTATGTGGTCATAAATTTTTCTAAAGTCGGGTTTGTCTGTATCTTCAATTAATGGTTTGAAATGATATTTCACAACCAAGTCTTTTTCTATTTCATTTATTTTTGATTCAGAAGGCTTAATGTCTCCTCGTAATATTTTTGGCACTTCATGCAGTGCTTCTTTTACTGTGTTGTATGATTGAGTTGTTTTTGCTACAAGGTCTTCTAGAAATTCTAATTTTTTTCCATAAAATGGTGCTTTTGCTAGTGCTGTTTCGTTAGGTTCTACTCGGTGATACATTAAGTATGGTGCTATTGTTTGTATTATTTCTATGGGTACTTCTGGATTTTTAGGGTCTGTGAATGCATTGAGGAACCATGAGTATGCTTTACCCCATCTTTGGAAGTCTAAGAATGCTCTTCCGCTTATTCCTTGTTGTGTTGCTTTGCAAATTGCTACTGGTGTGTCAAATGCGCATCCTTTGCATCTTTCTCCTACAGGTATTTCATTATGTGATTTGTCCCAGTAGTCTCCTCTTTCGCAAGTTGATATTGCTTGTGTTAAGTATATTGCGTAAATGAGTGTTTCACCGTCCATTTTTACTTCATTGGAAATTATTCTTCTTGCTGCTTTTAATTCATCCAAAGTCATTATTGGTTTTACTGATATGCTTGTTAGTTTGTCGTCTTGTCTTGCTGCCAGTAAGTGTTGGTCGCTTGCTGAAGGTATTTGTGGTGCTGGGACGCAAAAACTAAATCGGTCTATGAATGGTTTGCTTAATGGGTATGTTCCTGCATCGTTTGGATTTTCTGTTGCAAAAGCCATGAAATCAGGGACTTCATATATTTGGTCTATAAATTCTACTCTTCCTTTGTTCAAAATTTCGAAGAGTGCGTTTTGTGCTGGTGGTGGAAATCTGTTTACTTCATCAATTATTTTTACGTAAGAAGTTACAAATTTTCTCCATAATACTTCTTCTTCTCCTTTAGCCATTAATTTTCCGAATTTTAGAGTTGCTAATAGGGTGTTTACGTTTTGGTCGTCATTACCTCTGATCATCGCGCTTGATATTTCCGATTCAGGAATTCCAGTCATCATATGAGAGACTTTTTCTACTAGGGTTGTTTTTCCTCCACCATGTCCTCCTCTGAATATTACTCCGCTTTTTGGAACTAACCCATTAATTATTACTGCGCTAGTTATTGGGTCTAAGTATGTTGTGATTAGTTTGTTATCTGCTCCTTTATACGTGAACTTCATTGCTCCTCTGCTGTTGTAATAAACTCCTTTAGCAGGAACTTCAGTGTAAACAGTTCTTACTTTTTCCCTTAATTCATTATGTAGTTTTTCGTTCATTTTATTTCCCCCATTAGCATGTTAGTTCTGGATGATATTTTTTTAGTCTGTTGAACAGTTCAGATCTTAAATTTTTTACCTGCCAATCCTTAACGCTATAACGTACTGCATCTTCAAATAATTTGATAACTTGTTTTGTCTCCTCGAACATTTTTCTTATTTGTTTTTCTCCGGTTTTCCTATGAAATTGCAAAAGTGATTTAGCACTTAAAAAGTCCGGCAAAGGATCAGCATAAGTAATGTACGAGGCATCCCCGAAATTATCGGAACTATTTTTCATTACTGCTAAATTTTTGTTTGTATCGCCCATAATGCGCAAATATTTTTTTAGCATTTTTTCTTCCTCAATAAACAAACTTGCAAAAGCAAAGTTAGGCATCACGAAAATATTTGAAGAATTTCCAAATTGTTTTAAGTCTTCAGTGTAAAGGATTTTATTTAAATTAAATATTCCTTGAATTGTCAATGAATCTTGTGTAGGATTAAAAAATCGAGGTATATATTCTTCAAAATCAGTTTGTGTGACTAATTCATATATTTCAGAATCTTCTTGTTTCATTATTTCTAGAACTTCTAATTTTGACATTGGTTCTATTACAGGAACACAGCCTTCTTTGAACTTCATTCGATCTGCAAATAGTGCCACTTTATCTGGATTGAATGGCGTTTTTTGACCTTTGTCTTTATACTGTGAGTCTAAAGCATAAATGTACTTTGTAAATATATCTTTAGCAGTGTTATCCGTGCTTTGAGTGCTAGGATTGTCTTGCGAAGGTATTTGACTAAGATTAATAGAATCTTGGTTTATTTCTATTTTGTTTAATGAATCTTCAATTGTCATTCTTCAACCTCTATGGTTTGTTCTGTGTTAGTTTTGTTTTCGGCATCCTCATTAACATAAACTAGTTCTGGATGGTATTGTTGTAATAGTTTGAATAATGTTTCTCTAGCTTTTGAAATGTCTTTATTTTCCCATGAGTCAGTCATTTTTTTGAATTCGTTTGCTTGCTGAATCATTTTGCTTACGTCTTTTTCTCTTGTTTGTTCGTGATATTTTTGCAGTCCGTTTAGTTCAATTAATGTTTGATCATTGCTGTTTTCTATTACTTGTGTGTTGTATTTTTCATTAAAACTGATTAGTGGAGTATGTCTATAGTTTTTGGCAATTCTTGCGTAAGCTAGTGCTTTTTCTCCTTCTTCTATGAAAAGGCCTATGAACCCAATGTCTGGGATTGTGAAAACTGTTTCTGCTCCTTTTATGAATTGTCTTATTTCGTTGATTTTCAAAAAACTTTTTACTTCTGGCGTGTTTAAGAATGAATTGAATGATGTTCTTTTTATTTCTAATATTTCTGGCAGTGCTTCTCTAGCATCTGTTTGTGTTAGTAAATAATTTAAGTCTTCGTTTTGTTCTTGCAGAATTGCAACTAATTCTTCTCTGGGTATTTCAGTAAATTTTGCTTGCATTTGTTCATTGAAACGTAAATATGGCGCTAGTATTGTGATTAAAGTTTCTCGAGGGCGAAAAGAGGTATTTTTTCTGATTTGTTCTGCTGTTGAACAGATGTATTTTTTTAATGCGTCGATTAAATTTTCGTCTGTTAAACCAACTTTTGTTTTTATGTTTATTTTTTGTTTTTTCTTTTTCTCTTCTAAATTTATCTTTTTTAGTGAATCTTCAATTGACATTTGTTTCACCTGCTGTTAATTGAGGATTGTATTTTTTTAATTTTGCAAATAAATTTTTCTTCATGGTTCCATGACTTCTTCCAAAATAGTAATCTTCATAACCAAATTGATGCGTTATTTTATCTAGGGGTAATGAGGCATAAAGTGTATTCGTCAATTCACTTAATTGATTCAATAGGTCTTTTATTTCTTTTTCGTTTTGTGTCTCACAAAAGTTCCTCAATTCTTTGATGCCTAGTGGTGTGAAATATTTTCTGAACGCCAATCCATAATTTTCATCATCAAACCTCAATAATCTTGATCCTGTATCCATTTCTAAAATTCTTTTATTTTCTTTCTTATCTTTTTTAAGATTCCAGTATGCTCTTAACATTTTTCCTTGTCCTATAAACAAGCTTAAAAAATCCAAGGAGTTTATTATGAAATAGTTTTTTGTCCTGTTTTGAAAAGTTACTAGTTGATCAATGTTTAATGCCTTTTGTACTTCAGGTGTTGAAATGATTGCATTGAATTCTCCAGTTATTAGTGTTGTTTCTTCTTTTATTTGATCTGTAATATTTGTTTGTTCAGCTAGCTTGCTAAATTCCTGGCTTTTTTGTTTTAATAATTCTATTAAATTTTTCTTTGGTATTGGGCCTATTTGAATGCTTAGGTCTGGCAGGAATCTTAAGTATGGTGCAAAAATTTGAACTTGTTTTATGTTAAATTTACTATATTTTGATTCTGGGTGGGTTTCTTGAAAATCGCTTATGTAAGTCTCAAGAACTTGAGTGATTTCATCTTTTATTTCTGGTTTTGATTGTTCTTTTGATTGTTCTTTTTCAACCGTTACTTCTATTTTGTTTAATGAATCTTCAATTGTCATTTTGTTCTCCTTTATCATATTTTTTTTTAACTTCCCCGATTATTACTCCGAATAAATCATCTATTTTGTTGACGTCAATTATTTGTGCTCCTTTTTGTTGTAATCTGTTTACAAGGTCTTTTCCACTTCCTCCGTTGATGTTGAAAACTACTAAATTATCATGTTCTGTTATTGAATAAACAAGTGCATCGTCGCATGCTTGTTGTGAATTGTCTACATGGCAGTCACTTATTAAGCAAGTTAGTAATGGGTTTTGTGTTTTTTTGATGAATTCTCTTGTTTCTTTTGTAGGCACTGTTGTTCCACCATTGTAATGGACCATTATTGCTTTTTCTATTTTGTTTAAGTCGTTTGTATATTCTTGTTTTGTTATATTGTCAGGTCCTGAGAAATTTATTATTGCTACTTTTCCTCCATTTTCTACTGCGTGGAGTGCTGCTGCTTCCGCGGCAAGTATTGCTTTGTCAAAATCTCCTCTTTGTTCTGGAAGATCTGCTAAAGGAGTCCAGGCCATTGATCCTGAAGAATCTATTTCTATAAATAAGTCTGGGATCATTTTTAGTCTTCCGTGTCCTTCTGCTGCGTCTAGTTTTCTTTTGAATGTTGTCATTCCTGGAATTAGTTTTGGTGAATTCATCATTGAAGGGATTAGTTCTAGGCCGCCTTTTCCTATCAGTGGATCTCCTACGTTCCAGCTTGTTTGGTATGAAGGGCTTTTTTCTGCTCTTTGATTTTCTTTTTCTTTAATGCTCATTAGTAATTCTTTAGCTCTTGCACGATACATTAACCGTAAAGCATCGTTTGCTTCTATTTTTATTAGTGCGCTCATTGTGCCTGCGAATTTTGCAGGAGAATTTTTGTTTCTTTCATAGATTTCATTAAGAACATCTTCAGATATTCCTCTTCCTTCTCGTCCATTATTTTCGTTTTGTGATTCTAATGAGCTTTTTGTTGGATCTCCCATTTGCATTATTACATCTGAAGGCATCAGTTTTCCCGATTCATCAGATTTTTGTCCTGAAGAATTTCCTTGTCCGTCGCCAGAATCATCTGGTTTATTACTATTTCCCCTGCCTTGTCCTTGTTGTTTTTGTCCTTTTCCTGCGCTAGATTTTCCTTGTCCGTTTTGAGGATTTTGTTCTATTGATTTGTCTATTATTGGTTCTAGTGTTGTTGCGAAGTCTTTTACTTTGTTTTCCCAATTTTCTCTTTCTTTCCAATTTTTTCCTAATATTTTTACTAAGTTTTCTGCTGCTTTTTCTGCTTGCGGATCGATTGGTACATTATTTTTTGTTCCTAAATCTTCATTCCATAATATTTCGTAAGATCTTACTAGTGTTTGCCATAATAGTGAAGGAGCTGGATTTTCTTCTAGTACTGCTTTTATTGTTTCTTTTTGTCTCCATATAGTTAGTTCTCCAAAATTCTCTCTGCCGTATTTTTCTTTAGCTAAAAGAGTATCTCCAACTAGGTCACCGAAAATGTTTAGTGTTGTGTATGCATAAGCAGCAGCCAATTCTTGGTCTTTTACTGTGTTTTTGTTTTTCATTCCTTTTAATGATGAATCTATTAGTATTGCTTCTGTTAGTTCATCTCCTGGAACTTTTATGAAGTGGGTTTCTTCGTGATGAAAAATACTTCTTGCGTATTCGGCTTGTTTTGTTATTTCTTTAATTTGTCCAGGAATATTTTCTGTGTTAAATGTGATTGTCCAATTTTTAGGATCTATACTAAACCCTTTAGGGATAAATTCTTCTTTTGTTTTTTTGTTTTCTTTTTCATTTACATCAATAATTTTTGGATCTGGAAGGTTTGAAATGTATAAATCCCAACATGATTGTTTGAATGCTTGTTGTACTTCTTCTTTGCTTAATTTTCTTTTTGTTCCTAGTAATTTTTTGATTAAGCTCATGAAAACACCTCTCTCAGCATGATTCGGTCTAATCTATTTTTACATCTAGGGCATTCTTTTGGTTTTTCAACTCTAGAAATCCAAATATATTCGCAGCGTGGACAATTCTTTCTAAAAATATTTCCTTCGCTCATAATCATAATCATAGTGAAATAGAATTTATAAGTGTTTAAGAATATCATGAAACAGTTTTTAAAGATGAATTATTAGTAATACTGTTAAAAAAGGAATGTTTAAAAACAATGATTTATTCTCTATTGTTAAATTAATTGATAAAGGTGTAAAAATGAACAGAACTGATATTGATTTTCATGAGGAACTTAGCAGAGTTGAAGAATCTAAGAAAGAAGATGTTCTTAGTGTACTAGAAAAGAAGTTGCAACAGTATGAAGGACAATTTGTTATTTTGAGTGAACTGGGAGAATTTTACAGTGAAATTCTATGTCTTTGTGGAACTCCTCATTTGACTGTTTATGCGAGTGAAGAAACTGCAAGAAAAGAAATTGAAGCAATGCCTGAAGTTCGCCTTAAATATTTCAAAAACGCAAAAGTCCACCAATTAAATGCTGATTTTTTTGAAAATTATAGAAAATTAAGTGGCGAGTAAATTTTTTTATTCTTTAAAATTTTATCTTGGCGGGTTGTAATTTTGGTGTGCGTGCACTTAAATCACTCTTTGTTTATTATTTTTCAACGCGCTAGCGTTGACAAAGTGTTCCGACTGCCTTAAATCAGGATAAAATAATTCAAGCACATCATTGCGCGGTCGGCTAGGAGAAAGTTCACCTTAGCCAAACTAATTTATTCAGGATGATGTCATTTTTCCGAAAACAATTTAAATGACTCTTAATTTTGTGTTCTTGTGAAAATTACTCGCTATCCGCAATCATGTTTTTTGATAGAAACAAAAGGCTATAGAATTCTTATTGATCCTAGTTATTTGAATTTTAGTGAGTATTTTTTGAAGTCTGATTGGGTTAATGTTGATGTTTTGTTGGTTACTCATAAGCATAAATCTCATTGTCACGACGAAGCTGTACAAGTTATATTGGATCGGGATCAAGCGCAATTCTTTTCCAGCAAAGAGGTTGCTAAATCATATCCTTCATTTGAACCTAATATTGTTGAAGTTGGTGATAAAATAAATTTAGAAGTTCTAAAGATTGAAGTTGTAAAAGCAGTTCATGGTTTCTTGCCAACTTCTAAAGATGATAAAGTTCATGAAGGTTTTGGGTTTATTATTGATGATGGTGAAACAAGACTTTATCATACCGGCGATACAATCTGTTTTGATAATAATTACAAAGCAGATGTTGTTTTAGCGCCTGTTTCTGGTAGAGGTTTAGTGATGGGTCCTTATGAAGCAGCATTATTTGCTAAAGCTTGCGGTGCTAAATTATTAATTCCTTGTCATATGGATAATCCTAAATACCCTGTAAGTCATGAAGTTGTTAAGAAAAATATTGAAGAACACAAAGTTGAGTTTAAAATTTTAAAAGTTGAAGAAAGTATTGAGGTTTAATTTTTCCATTCTTTTCTTAATACTGACATTCTCAGCATATCATGATATTCTTTTTGGTGGTAGTATTCTTCTCGCAGTATTCCTTCTTTTTTGAATCCTAATTTTTTGCAAATGTGCTGCATTCTTTTATTTGTGGTATAACAAATCATCCATATCTTGTTTAGTTTTAGTTTTTTAAACGCGTAATCAATTATTAATAGTTAGCGACATAAATAACGCATAAAATTTTGCGTAAATTTATGTTCTCTCCAATAGTTTTCTAGGGCATTTTGCATTTGTTCTATATTCTCGAA
>JACRKG010000054.1 GCA_016215315.1 Candidatus Woesearchaeota archaeon
AGGTGGTTGTGCAGTTACTGTTGGATACAACGAGTTTGCAACTGTTGAGAAATATATTCAGAATCAAGAAGAGCATCATGCAGCTGCATAAAGGCCTCGCAAGGATACCTCGACCTTTAGGTCGGGGAGGAGGTCATTTTTGGCTTTTCATGTTTTTCAGAAACAAAATGTTTCTTGTGAGTATGAAGCGAAAATAATAATGACAAAAAGTACAAGACCAACATTCCTCCAGCTACAAAAAAAGAAATACTTGTGGTGTGTGATTCTTCATGGAAGAAAAATAACAGTGAAGGAAATAACAAAAATAACACAGCCAACAATAACATCGTTGAACTGACTTCTGCTTCATGCTTGTTAAGAACTAATTCTTTCTTATTAAAACCACCAACAATTACGGCAGTACCAAAAACAAGAAGAGTATTGCCTAATATTGAACCTGTGAGTGATGCTTTAACAACTTCAATAAGCCCTTCTTTAAGAGCAAAAAAACCAATAATTAATTCAGCTAAGTTTCCTAAAGTGGCATTCATTAATCCACCAATAGTAGAAGAATAATAATTCGCCAATTCCTCCGTAGCATTACCTAGCAAATGAGATGCTTTAACTAAAGTAAGAATGATGACAGTAAACAAAACAAAAAGAGGTGCATTAAGATAAGCAAGAACTAAAGTAATAACAAATAATACCACTGAAATTATAACTGAATTTCGCATTTTGCTATAAAAGAAGTCTTTTAAATAAAAATGTTTTGTTTTCCCCCAGTAATATTTCGATACCTACTGATATCTCGCGTTGACAGTCAGAATTAAAGATAACCGAGCCTGTGAGGATTTGAACCCCAATCAACCGGTCCGAAGCCGGACGCACTATCCAGGTTATGCTACAGGCCCACAAACAAAGCTATATTTAGTTTACTTAAAAAACTTACGTGAAAAAGGTTTACAGCGGCCTTTTGCTTGCGCAAAACCCCGGGGAAAACAAGCGGGATGCGCACTGCTGTGCTTACCCGCAAAAGATTGATGATTTGCAGTTTATGGTTTACAGGACTGTAAACTGCGAACCATAAACCGCAAACCTTTAGTAAATATTATAAACTCATTTTGCTAGAAATGATATGTTATGAGCGATAAACCAATTTTGCCTAAAGTAAGTGAAGGAATTGAAGGATCAATAAAGGCAGAATATTTAGGTAATGAAGAAAAATACGTTTCTGAACTAATTGAAAAAGTCAAAAAAGAAAATCCTATAATAATTAAGTTCTTAGGTGATTGCTTGTCTGGAATTTCAAAAGACAATGAAGAAGCAAAAAAAGCCATAATTTATTCCGGCTTATTTGTTTATAAACTACTAGAAAGCCAAGCGCAAGCGAATAAGTTAGAAGAAGATATATTAGGAAAAGACTGACAATTCAAATTAATAACATGAAACTTCGACTTGAAAGAATAACTGATGTTGATGATCCTGCTTTGCTTCCTGTCAGTGTGTTTTTCAAAAAATGTTTTCCTAGAACTGGATATGACTTAAACATATTTAAAAAATTTTTAGAAAAATCAAGAAGAAAAAAGTATGAGCATAGTGATTGGTTTATGTTGTACCTGTATGATTCAGAAAAAGAAAATTCTGACCACGTTCTAGGCTTGCTTTATGCATTTGCAATTATCAAAAAACCTGATGTAAATTTTGTCATGACTTATTATATCGCCACTAATCCAGATTCAAGGGGTAAAGGTTTGGGTAAATATTTATTCTTAGAAGCACAAAAACAATACTTTGATCCACAGGCTAGAAAGGCAGGTTTTGAAGGGATTTCAGGATATTTTGGGGAAATAGAAAAAGAAAAGGATGAGAATGATGCTGATTTTGATGCTAGAATTGAATTTTTCAGAAGATTGGGTTATAAAAAAATAGATTTAGATTATGTATTTCCAGATATAGGCAATAATTTTGATACTTGTTCAGATTACTCACTTATTTTCTTACCAACTGATAAAATAATCCAAAAAGAATTTATTGACAACACAACGCTCATTAATTTTCTTCAGGAATATTTCAGAGCAGGATATTCACAAAACAAACCAACCGAAACAAAAGAATTAATTCATATAAAAGAACAAATGACTAGATGGGTTCGTTTATTGCCTCTTGAAGATAAAATCTAAAAATTGTCTTGTTCACAACATTTAAATTTTATTTGTTATTTATATCTCATATATGATGTCAAAGGTTCAAAAACAAATTACTTCTTTGGAAAATCTTCTTGGGCAAGCAGTATTGGTTAAAACAACCGAGCCTTACCCTCATAATTATTATGCTGGAGTTTTAGAACGATATGATGGCAAGATATTTGTTCTTTCTTTGTGGAGTAATAAAAATACTTGCAGTGATTATCATGAAGGACCCACTATTTCGTTATCACCAACTCCTAACTTTGGAGGACTTAAATCAACACAGAGAAACAAACAGAAGCTCAGAAGAGAAAGAGATCCTATAACTGATTTGATTTTATTGAAAGATAAAGTAGTTGGCGTTTATAGATTTACCAATGTCTTTGAAAGAGAAACCGACGGACGTTTTCAAAGATATAAAGGGTATGAAATTTAACTAAATTCTTTTTAGTTTTCTTACTAAATCGGCAAATTATCAATCTCAACGTCTTCGAATACTGGGATTATCTCGGGTTGTCCCAGGCTGGGATGGAGACTTCTCATTTCTATCAGTAAATCTTGTAATTCCCGTCTTGATTTTGTCCTAACATGGAATAATAAACTCCATCTTCCAAACAATTTGCTTAACTGTGTGATTAATTTATGGTTTCTTGCGTAATTAAACAATTTCTTTTCCGCAAGCCTTCCATAACTAGTAAAATTAAACAATAACAAATAGGCATTGTAGCCCAATCTTTCACTTCTCAAAAACATTCTGTATCCACCAATAAAACCATTCTTTTCCAAATTACTAATTCTGTTCTGGACAGTTTTGTAACTAACATCACATTTATTTCCAATTTCTAAACTCGATTTCCTGCAATCATTTCTTAATTCTTTCAAAATCTTCCAATCTAATTCATCTAACTCAACAAGTCCTTTTTCTGAAAAATTTATTTTTATTACATCGATGTTTTTTTCATCTAAAAATTTATGCCTAAAAAATTCATGATATGGAACATACAAAGCATCATAATCACTTAATGCTCCAGAAAATCTTTCAAACAAGTCATCCAAGAATTTTTCGAATTCATCAAAATTCTTAACAAACAAAACAACAAATAAATCCCATTTGCTGCCAATCAATGCAACCCAATAAACATTATCACGTTGCCTTAAATAATCAACAATTTCTTTTCTTTTTAATTCATCAACTCTACCAAAAGTAAACAAAAGACGATACTGGGAATAATTAATTTTAGCAAAATTAAAAACGCTGCCGAAACCAGAAACAATATCTCTTTCAATTAATTTCTTAATTCTATAATCAACAACTTGTTGACTAAGCCTTATCTTCTTAGCAAGAGTTGTTGTAGGAATTCTAGGATCAGCATCTAATTCCTTCAAAATCTTCAAATCTTTAACGTCCAATTTTTTCACTTCGTGAAAAAATTGTGGTGATGCAGACAAATCTTCATCTTTTATTTCATTGCTCATTTCTATAAAGAAAGAGCAAATGGTATATAAATATTTCTAATCTACAAAAATTTCTAAAGAAATTTTTAACTATTGGGCTATTTTATGATACTGAATCAGTTTGAGTTCAGAGTTTGTAAACCAAAAACTACAAACCCCGAACCATGAACTACTACGGAGGCTTGATAAAATGAGTTTAGAACAAATAACAAAAGAAAACAATGTCTTAAGACCTTTCAAAAAAGCAGTATATGCTTTTAGACCTGAGAAAGCATTTTTAGATGAAGAACAATATGCGCACATAGTAAATAAAAAAACAGGACAAACAATTCTTGTAGAAGGGCCTGCTGAAAGAGTTCTAAGATATGATGAAAGAATTGTGGGAGATATAGAACAAAAAATAATTTTAACAGAAAACGAATACGCAATAATATCAAACCCAATAAACAACCAAGGAAAAGTACTTTACGGAGAAAGAGAAGTGAGAAAAGGACCGCAAAAATTCTCATTACGACCGGGAGAAAAAATAGAAAAACAACCAACAAAAGAACATGTACTAACAAAATATGACGCGCTACTGGTAAAAGCAAGAGAAGACTTTGACAATCGCAAAGCAGGAGACAAATTTTTAGTAAAAGGTCCAACTAAATATGTACCATCAAAACATGAAGACGTTCTAGAAAGAATAACTGCAATTTCATTATCTGACACTGATGGAATTTATGTGCAAAACAATGACACTGGAGAAGTAAGTTTAGTAAAAGGTCCAACAGACTATTTCTTACAACCGAATGAGTCATTTTACGAAAAAGAAATAACAAAAGAAGAACTACAAGCATTAGGATTAGAAGCACAAGTGGGCAGAGATGGAGTAAGAGTTTTAACCAGACAAGCAGCAAACAAATCGTTCCTAGAAGACAGAACAAAAGCTTTAGTACTAGAATTAGAAGACAATGAAATAGTATTCCTTTACGACGGAACAGATACACGAATTGAAAAAGGACCAAAAACAACATTCCTAGGACCTTACGAAAGACCAAAAGTACTAAACTTATCAGGCGGAAGACCAATACAACCAAATGCACTGAAAGTAGCACTACTAAAATTAGGACCTGACTTTATTTACGACCAAATAAGCGTAAGAACAAAAGACAACGCACAACTATTACTAAACATAACTTACAAATGGAGATTCAAAACAGAAAATAACAACCACAAAAAACACTTCTCACTAGAAGACTTTGTAGGATACACGGCAGAAACATTATCCTCAGAAATAAGAGGTGTTGCAGCAAAATATGACTTTGAAGAATTTCATGCAAAAGCATTTGAATACATCAAAGGGCAAGTCTTTGGTCAAGGAAATTCAAAACTATTCGATGAAAACAATCTGGAAATTTTTGGCATAGACATAACAGCAATAAACCCTAAAGACCCAAAAATAGCAGAAAAACTACACGACGCAATAAAAAACAACATGGACATTTATTGCAAAAAAATAACTCTCAAAGCAACACTAGAAAGCGAAAGACAAGAACTGGAAGGAAAAAAACAAATAGAAAAAGAAAGAGGCGAACTAATAAAATCAACAAACGAAAACGACAGACTATTATCAACAGAACAAGCAAAGATTCAAGCAGAAGCAGAAAAAATCAGAGCAGAAAGCCAAGCAGCATCAACAAAAATAGTTAATGACGCAGAAATCGAATCAGAAAAGAAAAGACTAAACACCGTAATAGGAGAATTAGGAGGATCAAAAGAATACTTAGCATTACAAAGGGCAAAAGCACTAGAAAACGTAGAAAAATTAATCGTGCCAGAAAACTCCAGAATACTAATAGGAAACAATGGAGGATTTAATGACGACAACTAGAATAGCATTAATCGGTGCAATGCCTCAAGAAATAGAAGCATACAAAAAATTAGCCAACAATAATATCTATGTAGGTCTTGTAGGAATAAGCAAACCGATAGCAGCACTAAACACAACAAAAATAATTCTGGATTCTAATCCAGATTTTTTAATTTTTACAGGAGTGGCAGGAGCAATAAGTGAAGAGTATAAACTAGGCGACTTAGTTATTGGAAGTTATGCGATCGATGCCGATCTAGACGTAACAGTGTGGAAAGAATCACCACAAGCACCAAAATACAAACGAGGAGAACAACCATTCACGAGACAAAGAGTGTACACATCAGATCAAAGACTTGTCAATTTAGTTTTAGATTACAACAAAAACATAAAACAAGCATTTGTAGCAACAGGTTCTGCATTTTTAGACCAAAAAAAGAAAACAGAATTCTTAGAAAAAATTAACCCACAACTATCAGAAACACTTGAAGGAAAACTAAAAACTCCTGACGTTTATGATATGGAAACTTCAGCAGTTCTACAAGTAGCAAACCATTTCAATAAACCCGCAATAGTAATTCGCGCAATAAGCGATACATTAGAAGGAAACGCTCCGGAAGACTTTAACAAATTCATTAATAACTCTGTTGAGCAGTATGTCGGATTAGTAAAGTATTTATTAAGACAATTATGAGGATGATAAAATGACTCAAAAATTTGAAGAAGACATTTATTTCAAAGATGAAGGTAAAACAATGGTTGCGTCAATCACTTACGAAAGAATTCAAACAAAACAAGAAGAAGAACTCTTAAGAGACTACTACCAACAACGTTTTTTTGAAAGAACAGGCCGAAAAGTAATGCCTAAAAGGAAAGAAATAGAAGTAAAACCAAAAGCAGGAGAATCAATATCAGAAACAATATATTTTCAAGTAAGAGAAAACCAACCATTATACGCAGGAATTTATTTCTTACCACAAAAAGCACCTTATGTGATTCCTAAACTAATTGATTGCCTAAACAAGTTCAAACAAGAAGTAACATCTCACAAAGAAAATAAAGATTGGCCAATAGTAGATTACACAATAAAAGAATTAGAAAAAATAGTTAGAGAACAAGATGACGCATGAAATAAAAAGAGTCATAGATCCAAACAAAACACTAGAAGGAAGAATAAAGATAATTGGCGAAACAGAAGTTGCAAAAGCAATAGGCGCAGAACCAATGACTCCCGAAGAATCTGCTGAATTCTTGAGAAAAACACAATACAATTACACAACTAAAGCAGATAATTATGCTAAGCCAACAACGGATAAAAATGAAAAACCAAATAACACAATCAAAGAATTCAATATGACTCCCTATCATCTTGGTGATCAACCAACGATTTTCTGAAAACAAAATCAAGTCAATAAAAAATCGAAGCCTTTAAATACTAAAACAGCACAATCTAATTTTGGTACGTTGTGGGCCTAAAATGAAAAGTCAAGTTATTATTAAAGAATTAGAAAAAGAAAATTTGTACTTATTGCTAAAAGTAGGTATTGATAGCAATGAGAAAATAGTTCTTGTATCATTACCTTGTGAACATCACATAGACATACTTGAAAATTACACTAGTGGTCTGAAAAGAAGAGAAGCAAAATATGTCAATGTTGTGGGTGGAGGAATTTTTATTCTTGAAGAAGAAAACAAAAAAATAATTCATTACGCTAATGCAAGCAAGCAGTTTAAACACCTCAATTGTCCTTCTGAACCAGTTGAAGAACTACTCAAACAAAAATATCCTGGTTATTCTATAGAAACAATATTAGAGTAATAATTAAGTCACAAAATTAATTCTACGAAAACTTTAAAACTATCTCCATAAACCACAGCAATAATGCCGCCGTGGCACAACCTGGTTAATGCGTAACCCTGGAAAGGTTATTTCCGCAAGGATTTCCCGGTTCAAATCCGGGCGGCGGCGATTTTTAGTTTATTTTTTACCGCTAAAGACTAATAGGTCTTAATTACCACATAATATCAATTCATGTTAATTCTGGTTTACATAAAGGAATTTTTTTAGAAATATTTATATATGAGTTAACATAAAAGATGAATTTATGTTAATTGGTGTTAACTAAAATGGAAAAAGAAATTATTGAAGCAATAGAAGAAACAAATAAGTGGTGGAAAGAAAAAACGACTATAGATTTCAAACCGCGAGAAGTGTATACACGGATAAAAACATTCTTTGCAACAAGACAAATACTGGCGCTTACTGGACTGCGAAGAGTAGGAAAGACAACAATAATGCTTAAATTTGCACACGAGTACATGCAAACGGAAAATTCAACAAATGTTTTCTACTTCTCTTTTGATGACTTTAAAGATATTAAAATAAAAAAAACAATTCAAACATACGCTAACTTTCTCAAAAAAGATATTGCGAATGGAAAATACCTATTTCTCTTTGACGAAATACAGAAAGTAAAAGGATGGGAGGAGCAAATAAAAAGAATATATGATAATTATCCAAACATAAAAATTATTATTTCAGGCTCAGAATCTCTTTTTATAAGGAAAAAATCCCGAGAAAGCCTCGCTGGAAGAATTTATGAATTTTTCATCACTCCGTTGACGTTTAAGGAGTATCTTGTTTTCAAAAAAATACCTATGAATAATATCTTGCTTTATAAAAAAGAAATATTGAGCGCGTTCCAATCATATCTCGTAAATAATGGTTTTCCTGAGCTGGCAGAAGAGCAAAATAAGGAAATAATAAAGAAATACATCAAAGAAAATATTATAGAAAAAATAGTGTACAAAGATCTTCCACAAATCGTGTCTATAGAAGACCCAACTAGAATTGAAGATATCTATAAAATAATACTTCACGATCCTGGAGAAATAATAAATATAGAAAGAATGGCGCAGGACCTCAACTGTACAAGACAAACAACAGCAAAGTATCTTTCCTATCTTGAAAAAGCATTTCTTATAAAAAAATTGTATAACTATTCAAAAAATGAAAGAAAGACTCAAAGAAAACTTAAAAAATACTATCCGACAATATTATTGCCTGAACTTTCAGAAAAGCAAGAATTAAAAGGAAAGATATTTGAAGCTAGCATGATACTTAATATGAAAATAGAATATTTCTGGAGAGATAAGTACAAAAATGAAGTTGATGCAATACAAACAACTGGTGAAACTCTTCTTCCAATAGAAATAAAATATTCAGAAACAAACCACAAACCGCTCAATCTGTTTATAAAAAAATTCAAAACAAAACAAGGAATTATACTTACATATGACACTACAAAAGAAAAAGACGAAAATTCACCAATAAAAGTTGTACCGTTCTACGAATTCCTTTTGCAAGAATAGTAAGATGGTGTGGTAATATTGAACTTTTTTTCAATTTTCCTGCATTTCTTTCGGTAACAGAATTGGTATTCCTTCTCTTATTGGAAAAATAAACTTGCATTTATTGCATTGTAGTCCTGTTTTGTTCTTTGTATAACTTAAATCCCCTTTATCATCAGGGCAACAAATCATATCATAAAGCTCTTTTGATAATGGCTCATTTATCATTATCTTGTAAAAATATAGTTATTTTAAAAAGTTTGTTAACCATTTCTAAAAACAATTAAGAACGTCTATCCTTCAACGTGTTTAACTTTTATTTCTCCTTTAACTGTGTTTGAGTAATCATAATCTATTGTTATGTCTATTGGTTTTTCGTAATCTCCTAAGTCTTCTAGTGTTTGAGTGCAACTAATTGCTTTCTTGTTCTCATAAAGTGTTACTGTTCCACCAGCGCTAGTTCCTGATAAATCATTTAGTCCAGTGCATCTTAATCCTGGAACACCACTATCGACTTTTACGTAAACTTTGTTTTGTTTTCTGTCTCCTTCACAATCACTATTCTTTTCGTATAAACTTCCGTCTCCTACGTGTACTAAGTCGAAATAAATTCTTAGTTTATCTTTTCCTTGAACTGATTGCTTAACGTTTTGAACGTGAACTGTTCCTCCAGAATTCTGTACTGGTTTTACTTCTTCTAATGCACAAATGCCATTTTCTGCAGGAGTCAATAAGTTTTCTCTTACACACATTTTTGTTACTGCTTTTGTTTCGTATAAATAACAAACCTCTGCAACCAATGGTAAACTTACAACATTGCCTTGTATTTGTGTTATATGATTTAGTTCTTTAAACTCAACAAATACTGGTTGACTATCAATAATATCTCCACTTTCTAAAGTTCTCATTGCTTCTAATCCTTCTTCAGGATGTAATGATAATTGATCTTCACTTTTTCCAAACTGTTGTGGTTGAACTCCTTTGAGTTTTACAGTTACTTTTTCTCTCTCAACTTTAGTCTCTCCATTATTCTTTAATTTTACAACAACATCAAAAGGATCATTACCACCGTCATTAACTTCAGTTCTTAATTGATCAAATGTAGGAACTATTCCTTGAGTTCCTCCAATGAATGGCTTAATTTTTAGTTCAGTATTTTCTGAAGGAGTACAAGCTACTATTAATAGTAACCCAATAATTAATAAAATACCTATTTTTTTCATGATCTAACATAAACTAATCAGTTACATATATAAAATTTTCTATGGTACGTGTACTATTTCAACATCTCTGAATGCAGTTGTTCTGTATGCATAATCTAATTTTACTATTAATGGTCTTACTTGCTCGCTTCCTGCGTTCATTGTGTTTACTTCACAATTAAAACTTGCACTTCCTCCTTGCAATCTTAAGAAGTTATTATTAATTAGTCCTTTGCATGTTGGTTTTATTGATTCAACACCAACAATAACATCAGTTACTTCAACAAAGTCTAATTCATTAAAATCAAGCTCTTTTTGTGCGTAAGGACTACATTGAGGCATTGCATCTCTTCTGAATACATCTCCACCACCAACATTACTTACACGAATAGTAAAAACAGTTTTACCTTTTCTTGCATCAACATTAACATTACCAACTGCAATAGGTCCACCTTGAGTTCCTAGACCAACACTTGCGGGAATACAAGCTTTCTTTTCAACACCCCTAGTAAATGGGTTGGGATCTATGCAAACAATTGTTTCAGCAATAGTTTGGTAGCCATAACAAGCTGTTGCTAACGTCTTAAAGGGATATTTTGATACAGATAATGGATTTATACTTAAAACAAATTCTACAAAGTCTCTGCTACTTGTTGTTGGCGTGTATGCTGTTTTTCCCTCGAGATTAGGAATTTGTTTTCCATTAAAAGCACCATCCAAAGGTTGAACAATATTATGATCGAAACCTGACAAGTATATTTTATCCAATTGTTTTCCTACAGAATAAGCGCCTAAATTTTGTACTTCAATTAATACGCTTGCTCTGCTTTCATCGTCATAAATCTTTAAAGGAGGCTGGTTTGTGACAAAATTAATGTAAACTCCCTGACTTCCAGTACGAAAACTAGTAGGCTCTCCAGGCCCGGTTGTAGTACACGAAATAAATATAGCCAAAAAAAGCAGCAATAATATGATTTTTCTCATTTTTTTATCCTTATTAGTCCTTCTCCTTTTTAATTTTTGCTTTCAATTCGTATTTTTTTAGTTATTGTTTGAGCATAACCATAACTTAATTTAACTGTTAATGGTGAATTATAACTTCCTTCAACACTAGGAATTATTCTTTGCAACTCACAAAACAACTCATCACTCCCATCTTTTAAATTTAATTTGTTTTTATTACAAACTAACTTTTCATCACTCAATGAAACTTCTACATCAATCACATTCTGCTGTTCTGTGGGAATACTTTTTCCAGTACAAAAATAATTTACGTAATCAGAACTTATTATTTCTCCCTTATCTAAATTTTTAATGGTGATGATATATTGAGGTCTTACCCCGTTTTTTTCAATAATCATCCTAGGAACGATATTTGTTACACCTATGGGTGCTGCTTGGCCTGCACTGAATGATTGAGGATTTACCGTGCAAACCTTTTTTTCTTTACTAGAAGGATTTGAATCGATGCAAGTAATAATGTTTGCTTTTGTTTCATAAGGATAACACAAACTAAACGATAAAACACTATTAATTCCTTCCTGACTCCCAACACTTTTAGCTTTTCCTTCAACAATTATTTGTGTTTGATCTCCGTAAGGTCTTTCTAAACTCTTACCTTTAAGATTTATCGTGTCTGTTTTCTTATCTACTTTAATGTATTGTTCTTCTATTCCTAAAGAATAAACTCCATTAACAACATTACTTGCTCCAGTATTTTCTACAAAAATTCTTATTGGAACAGCAGATTCCTCATAAACATAAGCTGGTGGTGCATTATTATCAAAATAAAAATTCAATCCTTTGCTTCCCGTAAATTCGCTACCGCTAAAAATATCTGAAGTGCAAGAGAGAACAAATAAAAACAAAATCGTCAAAAAAACCGATTTTTTCGAAGAAAAAATCCTACTCATTTTTTCACCACAACTTGTGTTTTTTCGCTTAGTTCATAGTCATAAATGGTTGTTGTTTTGAAAAAATTTGTCGTATAAGGTTGATCTTTAAGTATTTCTTCTGCATCGCCTTCAACTCTTAAACTAAAAACAACTGGTTTTCCCTCTAAATTTTCTGGCAGAACACCGAGTCCTTCACCAGTTATTTCATAAACTTTTTCCAAACTATCATCACAAAGATTTCTATCTTCTTGAGGTAAATCTAAGCAAGTAACTTTTTTAATTATCCTTCCTTCACCCTGTAATCCTGAAATTCCAGTTACAGTAAATCCTTTTGGCATTACAAAGAACATTTCTTTTATTGTTTTTAATTGTCCAGACCAAATATTTGTTAATCCCACATCGAGTTTTAAACTAACTCTACTTTCATCAGCATCAAGACCAACTGGAGGACTTCCAATATCCATTGAAACTCTTAATGGCCCCGGTGTATAAACCGCAATAAAATCGCTGCTGAAAAAATTATAAACTTTTAAAGGATCTTTTCCTTGTCTTCTTAATTCAAAAAGAGTGTTTTGATTTAAGAAAAATCCTCTTAAATAAGAGAGAGTTTTGAAATTCTCAATGTTAACATTTAGTTTAATTTTATGACTCCCCAGTTCCAAATTCGGAAAATTACAATCAATTCTTTCATCAAATAAACGAACAACCTTCCAAGATTCTTTCAATGGATATAATTCTCCATCTATTTTATCGTCTGCTTTACAATCAATTTTTAGCGTAACCTCATTATCAACAACATCTGCTTTAATTCTTCCCTCAATACTTACAGGCATTCCTTCAGTGAAAATACTGGTGGGTATTGGTTTTAGTTCTTCAACAAAAACTCCCACTTTTCGTTTATTCATTTCGTCAACTTTTGCTTTGTGAGGATCAATTGCGTACTCAATTCTTCCCCAAAAAACATCCCACATGAACGTAAATTGGTCACCAACAAAATTCCAAGCATCACCTGCATTATCAACCATTACATCCCACACATACTCCATTGCTAAAGGAGGATAAACTCCCGGATAAATTGCATTAAATCCTATCGCTTGAATGTCATTAAAAAAGAATAACGAAGTGGCAACTATCCAAAATAAGAACAAAACAAACCCAATCCACCTAGTATATCTCGATCTTTCTCCACCAAATACTATTCCTAAATAAATTGCCCATGCAGGACTGAAAGCGATAATTAATGCGACAAAAGCAACAGTTAGCTCATTAAAAGGCAAATATTGAAAAAGACTATTTGCCATTGGAGCAATAAAAGAAATAAGACTGATTATTCCAAATTCTCTAATGTAATGACTCGAACTATGCCTTTCACTTTCATCAAGCAATAAAACTCTTGCTAAAAATATTAGTAATAAATAAACAAAAAGAAAAGGAAAATGTAAGGGAATTCCTCCCCTAATTCTTATTCTTATATCAAAAAGAAATATTACCAACCAAATTAGTATAAATAACCAAGCACTTCCTCTACCTGTATGTCTAGTACCATTCGCCATTTCATCATTCTACTTTAATCCTTAACTCAACTACATCAACAGGTTCTACCGGAGTTACTTCAATGTAATTCTTTCCAGGCAATAATAAATCTTGAACATCGCTCAAAACCCACTCAAATTTGGTTTCTTTTTGATTTATGCTCTTAACTTGTCCGTTAATGTTAAGTTCTAATTCTTTTTGTTTTCCGTCATCAACAAAATCAAGCTGCAAAATAATCTTTTTGAATTTATCAAGCAAAACATCCGAGTATAATTGATTATTAATATTGAAGTAAGCTAAGAAAGGCTTTGTTTCTTTCAGCTTCAACAACAATTGTGATTTGCTAATATCATAAACTCCTTTAGTTCCTTCAAAGCTTAAAACATTTCTTCCTGTTTTCAAATAATCTTGATAAACGTTTAATTCTAATATATCATCGCATACTGGAACTGCAGAGTATAATTGTTTGCTATTCAAGGAAACAGTAAGATACCCTGTATTTTTTACATCACAACTAATAAAAAATCTTAATTTTCCTTCCTTCAATTCTTGTAATTCTGATTCCTCTAAAGAAAAAGGATTATGACTTATTAGTGCTTCTTTTTCTTCAACAGTAGCAATAATTTTTAAATCACTAATTTGGTATTCTTGACTCTCAAAAAATCCTCCTTCAACATTAAAAGTCAACTGATTTTTTTCAGCATCCAACATTCCAGGATCAATACTTAATAAATTTGATTGCTGCGCTCTACCTCTAAAAATTTCGGCACCATTCAATCCGACAACTAAAATTCCATTCTTAGTTGGCGCTTGAAAGCTAATATGAACTTTTGTTAATCCTTCTTTAGGAACAGAAAAGGGAATTATTTTTCTTAATTCAGAAAACCAACCATGGTAGATTTGAAACGTGTTGACTTCTCGCAATAAAATATCTGGTTTAGTTTCAGTTAAAACAAAATTAGGAAAATCAATAGTTTTCTCATCATTATTTACAACACTCAAATGGCCAACATTTTCACGAAGCAAAAATTCTCCCACTAAAGGTTTAACACCAGAACTGCCAGGAGTTCCTCCTGAAGCATCCTCTCCTAACAACTCAATTCTTACATTTGGAGGTAAAAAAACTATGTAGAATATCAATAAAACTGTGATAAGCATTATTAGTGTTGCAGCACCAGCAGCATCACGTCTTTTACCTGAACTTTTCTCTTCACCCATTTTTTTAACCTTTTAATGAATAATTGACCAATAAATATATATAAATGTTTCTGATTTTTGTTTTAAAACAAAAATCAAATGAAGTTAATCAAATCAGATAGAAAGAAAGGAATAGTAACTATAAAGCCAGAAAATACTGATGATTTATGGTCTTTAAGTGAATTAATAGAACCAAACGATTTAGTTAAAGGGAAAACTCAAAGAAAAATCAAAGTAAGCGACAAAGAAACAATGAAAAAGATGCTTTTTCTATCGATTAATGTAGAACAAGTAGAATTCACAGAAAACGCATTAAGGATTAACGGTAAAACAACTGAAGACAATGAAGACGTGGCAAAAGGAAGCTATCACTCATTTGAAGTAGAACCAGGAACAGTATTTACTGTAGAAAAAGAATGGCTAGACTACCAATGGGATAAATTAATAGAATCATCACAAGAAAAACCATCAAAAATACTAATAATTGTATTCGACAGAGAAAGCGCAATATTTGCAAAACTAAAAAGACAAGGATACGAAATAGTTTTATCATTACAAGGCGAAGTCGTTAAGAAAAGAGTTTCAGAAAAACCCAAACAAAACTTTTACCAACAAATAATTGCAAAAATAAAAGAATACGACGAGAAAAACAATTACGAACACATAATTCTAGGAAGTCCATCATTCTGGAGAGAAGAATTAATGGATCAATTAAAAGATGACAAACTCAAACAAAAAATTGCACACGTCCAATGCTCAGGAGCAGACGAGCCGTCAATAAAAGAAGTACTAAAAAAAGGAGAACTAGAAAAAGTACTAAAACAAGACCGAATAAGCAAAGAGCTAAAATTAGTGGAAGAATTATTCTTACAAATATCAAAAGAAGACTTAGCAGTTTACGGACTTAAAGACGTAAAAAAAGCAGTAGAACTAGGGGCAGTAAATACTTTACTAATAACTGACGAATTAATAAAACAAAAAAGACAAAACCAAACATTCAACGAACTACAAGAATTAATGCGAGCAACAGAAAAAATGAAAGGAAATATCACAATAATAAGCACAACACACGAAGGAGGAAAAAAACTACAATCCTTATCCGGAATAGCGGCAATCTTACGATATAAAGTGGGATAGTTTGTAGTTTACAGTTTGTGGTTTACAGGACACGTACTATGAACTACAAACCATGAACTATAAACCCAAATCAGAATTGCGGTTGGAATATTACGGGCGTCAAATGGGTGCTAAGTCTTGTGATGACTACTAAGTTTTTTGTTGTAAAAAATTGTCGCAACAATTTTTTTCCCTGTAAAAAATAATTTATCACAATACAAATCTTTAAATACAACTAGTTATTACTCCTTAGTAAGCATCCAGTACTCTCAGGGGGTAAAAACAATGATCAAACCGAAAGATTTTAATATTAGCGTTATTATTCACTACCTAACAGAAAAAAAAGGGGGTGTATATTAAATGGTTGTAAAAGAAGAACTATTAGGAAAATTAAGAAGATACTTCGCACTAAACTTGTACGAAGTAAAAGTATGGACTGCACTGCTTTCTAGAGGAGTAGCAACAGCAGGAGAATTAAGCGACATTGCTAACGTTCCAAGAAGCAGAAGTTATGATGTTCTAGAAAGCTTAGAAAGAAAAGGTTTTGTAGTAATGAAACTAGGAAAACCAATCAAATACATCGCAGTTCCTCCACAAGAAGTTGTGGAAAGAGTAAAGAAAAACATGCTTGAAGAGGCAGATGAAAGAGTAAAAAGATTAGAGAAGTTAAAAAAAACAGATTTAATACAAGAATTAAATTCATTACACACAACAGGACTAAAATTAGTCGAACCAACAGATTTGGCTGGAAGTCTAAGAGGAAGACACAATCTTTACTCACACTTAGAGCTAAAAATGAGAGATGCAGAAAAAAGCGTAATACTAGCAACAACAGCAGAAGGATTAGTAAGAAAAGCGGACAGATTAAGACCTTTATTTGAAAGACTAAGCAAAAAAGGAGTAAAGGTTAGAATTGCAGCTCCAATAACAAAACAATCAAGAGAACTAGCAAAATCACTAGGAAAATTTGCAGAAATAAGACACACAGACTCAAAAGCAAGATTCTGCGTAGTCGACGGAAAAGAACTAGTTTTCATGGTAATGGATGACAACGAAGTACACCCAACATACGACGTTGGAGTCTGGGTAAACACTCCATTCTTTGCACAAGCACTAGAAGGAATGTTCGACCAATCCTGGAAAGCAATGAAACCAGTGAAGTAAATTCTTAATTTTTTTTTCTTTATTTGTTCTTTTATTTTTATTTTGTTTTCAACTTATTTTTTTATTCTACTAATTTTAAATTTTCTCAGTTCCAGCCGCCAACACTTTCCGTGCACGTTGAGTTATTTAATTCTCTGGCGGCATAGACAAATGATAAAAAATCTAAGAGTTATTTATTTGCACTTGAAAAAAAACAATCAATAAAGCAAAAACCTTTTAATAACCAACTATTTTTATGGCATAATTATGACTAACAATTCCGAACTCATCTCAAGCTTGCATCCTTTAGAAAGAAAACTATTACCTCACTTAAAAAAATACTCTTTATTTGAAGATTTAGTAAAAAATTCAGGAATGCAAGAAGTAGAAGTAATGAGAGCACTACAATGGCTGCAAAGCAAAAACGTTCTAGAAATAAAAACAGAAAGCGAAACAATAGTCTTACTAGACATTAACGGAGAAACATACAAAAAAGAAGGACTACCAGAAAGAAGACTCATAAAAGCACTGCACGAAGGAGAACTAACACTAAAACAAATAGAACAAAAAACAAAACTATCACAAAACGAATTAAGTTCCTGCTTAGGAACGTTAAGAAAAAAAAACTTAATAGAAATAAGAAAAGAACAAGAAATGACCTTGAAATTAACAGAAGCGGGAAAACATTACGTCTTAAACGAACACTTCCCAGAAGAACATTTACTAAAACGAGAATTTCCATTAAAATTATCTGAATTAAACCAAGAAGAAAAACAAATATTAGAAGAACTCAAAAGAAAAAGAATTCTATTAGTTGAAGAAAAAAAGAAGAAAACAGCAGAACTAACCAGTCTAGGAAAATCATTACTAAAAGAAGAAATAAAACAAGACGTAATAGATTCATTAACTCCAGAAATAATAAAAAAACAAGAATGGAAAAATAAAAATTTTAGAAAATATGATCTCAAAGCAACAGTACCAAAAATCAATGCAGGAAAACTACAACATTACAAAAAATTTCTTGATGATGTAAGAACAAAATTCACAACACTAGGATTCGAAGAAATGACAGGACCATTAGTAGAATCAGACTTTTGGGATATGGATGCGCTATTCATGCCACAAGACCATTCAGCAAGAGACATACACGAAGCATACTACATTAAAGAACCAAAAACAGCAGAAATCGACAAGAAAATATTGGAAAGAGTAAAAGCAGCTCACGAAAAAGGCTGGGGATACAAGTTCTCAATAGAAAAAACACAACAAACTTTACTGAGAACACAAACAACAGCTTGCAGTTCAAGAAAACTAGCAAGCCCAGACCTAAAAATTCCAGGAAAATATTTTGCAATTGCAAGAAATTTCAGATATGATGTGATAGATGCAACACATCTTCCCGATTTTCACCAAGTAGAAGGAATAGTAGTAGAAGAAGGACTCACACTAAAACACTTATTTGGATTACTAAAAATGTTCGCAAAAGAATTCGCAGAAACAGAAGAAATAAAATTAGTCCCAGGATATTTTCCATTCACAGAACCAAGTGTAGAATTATTCGCAAAACACCCACAATTAGGGTGGGTAGAATTAGGCGGAGCAGGAATATTTAGACCTGAAGTAGTAGAACCACTAACAGGAAAAAAAATAAGCGTAATTGCATGGGGCCTAGGAGTAGACCGATTAGGAATGTTCAAACTAGGAATAAAAGATATAAGAAGCCTATTCAGCCAAAACATAGAAGAACTAAGAGAAAGCAAAATAGTATAAAATGCCAACAATACAATTTAAACTACAAGAACTGAACAATTTGTTAGACAAAAAAATAAATTTAGCACAACTAAAAGAATTACTCATTCAAGCAAAAGCAGAATATGACGGAGAGCAAGAAGAAAAAATAAACATAAAATTCAACGACACAAACCAGCCATACTTGTGGGGTGTTGAAGGGTTGTCCAGACTTCTCAAAGGACTTCAAGGAACACAAAAAGGACTTCCAGTCATCAAAGTAAAAAAATCAAACGCAGAAGTAAAAGTAGACAATAGCGTAAAAAAAATAAGACCATTCATAGTATCCTTCTTAGCAAAAGGAAAAAAGATCGACGAAGATCTATTACTACAATTAATTCAATTACAAGAAAAATTAAGCGAAAACTACGGAAGAAAAAGAGCAAAAATAGCAATAGGAATTTATCCATCAAAAAAAATCAGTTTTCCAGTAACATACAAAGCAGCAAACCCAGAAACAAAATTCACACCATTAGACTTCAACAAAGAACTATCACTAAAACAAATCTTAGAAGAACACCCAAAAGGAAAAGAATACGCACACATCCTAAAAAACTTTGACAAATACCCAATACTGGTTGATAGCACAGGAAAAGTCTTATCTTTCCCCCCAATAATAAATTCAGAAACAACAGGAAAAGTAACACCCGGAGAAGAAGAATTATTTTTCGAAGCAACAGGAACAGACCAAAAATCACTCAATTTGGTCTGCAACATATTTGCATACGCACTAAACGATCAAGGATTCTCAATAGAACAAGTAAAAACCGACGGAGAATTAACACCAGAACTAAAAACAACAAAAACAAAAATAACAAAAGAACAAGTAAAAGAATTATTGGGCTTAGATTTATCCGAAAAAGAAATAAAAACATTACTAGAAAAAATGGGCTACAATTATTCTAGTGGAATCATAGAGATTCCTTCATATAGAACTGACATAATGAACACAGTAGACATTATAGAAGACATAGCAATAGCTTACGGATACGAAAACATACCATCAGAACCACTAAAAACACAAACAATAGGAAAAACACTTCCAATCACAAAATTCATCAACAATATAAGACAATTAATGGTTGGCTTAGGGTATCAAGAAACATTCTCAGCAGTACTAAACAACAAAAACAATCTCTACGAAAAAATGAACACTCAAGACTTTGGAACAATAGAAATAAAAGACTACATGAGCGAAACATACTCAGTAATAAGAAGCTGGATGCTACCAATATTAATGGAAGTACTCTCAAAAAATCAACACAATTCATATCCACAAAAAATATTTGAACAAGGACTAACATCAACTCTGAAAAACGGAAAAGCATCAGATCAAGAAAAAATATCTTTCGCAACAGCACATACAAAATCAGATTTCACAGAAGTAAAACAAGCAATAGACTTAATATTCAGACTATTACAAATCGATTACTCAATAGAAGAAACAAAACACACAAGCTTCATTCAAGGAAGAACAGCAAAAATAATAGTGCATGATAAAGAAATAGGAATTTTAGGTGAAATACACCCACAAACACTACAAAATTGGCAAATAGAAATGCCCGTAGTTGCGTGTGAAATAAACTTAACAGAACTTTTTGAACTAGGAGAGTAAACCTAATCTTAATCGGGGAAAATATTTAATGAAAAAAGTAATAAACGCACTATTAGTATCTACAGTACTAACAACTTCTGTTTATGCAAATGAATTAGAATTTGTTCCGCCCATTCATGAAGTAGCACGACAAGTAAGACAAAAAGAAGAACGAGAAAAATATCAAGAAATATTTAAAAGTCTTCCAAATAATTTAGACGAAAAAATAAAAACGCCAGAACAACCCGAAAAAGATCCCGTAGACCAAATATTAAGAAATCTATTAATCGTTATAGGCATACAAGCAGACTCATTCTTATCGGACGTTGCAGTAAGAGAACTAAGAAAAAAATTAATAAAAGAAGCAGACTCGAGAGGAAACTATTTGAACGAAATCAGTCTAAAAATAGACCGACAACAACCACAAGTAATAGACCCAAAAAAAGGTACTGAAATAAGAGAAATCAAAGGAATAGAATATAATTACATAAGCGGAGTAGGAATCTCATTCAGACCATCACAAAACTCAGCATTTGAAACAAAACTAAGAGGGAGCGTAGACCCATTAGATTTAGAAATCAATCCAAAAATAAAAACAGAACTAAAAATAAACAATTACTTAGAAATTTATGGAGAAATAGAAAGAAAATTCAAACCAAATGAAACGGGCGAAAGAAAATACGAATACGGTTTTACTTTCAATGTACTTAATTTTTTCAACAGAAACAACAAAACACCAGAACAAACATATGTTCCAGCAACTGCAAAAAGTGTACTGGAAGAAGCAAAACGCAATTATGACAACAAGAAAAAAACAAAGTCATAGATTTCTTCAAAACAATACTTTTTTAAACAAAGAAAACCAAACTGTAAACTAAAAGAGGAAAGCTTGAAAATAAACCAACCAATAATTGTAATATTATCAATCGCAATTCTATTAATAATGCTAACCTTGTTCAACACAATAACAGGAAAACAAGTTCAAGAAGGAGAAGAATACAGAGGAAGATGGTATCCGCCAGTTGAAAGTCCATTAGAAGGAATACCGGAAGGAACAAGATATGACTTACCTGAAGAATGCCCAATAAACGTCAACGAACTACCAGAAGGTGTAGGTGTTGGACCATCACTAGGACCAATAGATGTGTACATGAAAAAATCGCTAGAAGTACCAACAGAACAAGTAGTAGATCCTGATACTGATGGAGATGGTCTAACAGGCAAAGAAGAATTAATTATAGGTACAGACCCGAATAATTACGATACAGACGGAGATTCCTGGTCTGATGGTGTGGAATATTTTTACGGAGGAGATCCTTTAGATAAAAAAATAGTTCCTCAAGATTCTGACAATGATGATTTACCAGATAAGCAAGAAAAATACTTAGGCACAGATCCAAACAATTATGATACGGACAATGATGGATATTCTGATGCAAAAGAACTCAGAGAAGGAACAGACCCTTTAGATCCAGAAAGTCCAAAGTTCAAAGAGATTAGAGGACAACCTCTTCCGAGAGAATACCAAAAAGAATTTGATAACGGAGAAATACAAGCAGGATGAAATAGTTTACAGTTTGAAGTTTGCAGGGTTATCTTCAGATATCAGTTACTGTAAACTGTGAACCGCAAACTGTAAACCAATTTTGAGTCATTATCGGTAGTTGAATAACAAAAAATCCTTCTAAGTACATAAATATTTATAAACAAAAACACCTTAAATCAAATAAAAAATGAGGATGAAGCAAGAACACCTAGTTTTATTAATAATTTTATTAGTTGGAATAATATCAATTTCTGTTTCAACACAATTCACAGGACTAGCAACACAACAAGCAAAAAAAGCAGACATGCAACCGGGACTTGTTGCTTACAAATTCTACGAACAAGAAGAAATAACATTCTCACCATACGAATGTCCATTTGATTTTGAACTAACAACAAAAGATGAAGATATTTATTCGTCACCAATAACTGGAAGGGCAGTAAATACGCCTTCAACTGTGCCAGTATTTTATCCTGCTCCGAATAATAACAATTACAATGGACCTATACCACAACAACCTAGAATGGGCATAGCCTGCTGTTACAATGATCCATCTTTTAATGGTGTTGTTGTAAGTGAATCCTTGATAGATATGAGTAAAAAAAACAATCAATGCAGTTCTGGCACAATGTGGGGTTATGATGTTGATGATGGCTGTACATATAAAAATGGACAATATTATGCAGTATCATTTTCTTGTGTAGATAGTGAATTTTCTTGGGCAACAGAATCAACATATTCTCAATATATTAAACGAGTCGAAACATCTTGCGGATCACAAGCAAACAGTTGCAGTAATGGAGCATGTGTATCAACTACAGTCGGACCAGGAGGTAAATGCACTTCACAATCACAATGTCCTACAGGATATATTTGTGGTAACATGGGTGTAGGAGGAGGAACTTGCGTACCCTTCTCACTTGGTCAACCAACTCCACCAACACCAACAACACCTCCACCAGCATTAGATTGTGGACAACCAACTTGTCATGATCCAACAGAAAAAAGAAATTACAATCCCACAACAGGCGTTGCAGCATGCAATTGTAATTGGAATAGATGCGGGAACAACGTTTGTGAATTAGGAGAAAGCAATTCTAACTGTCAACCTGACTGTTTTCAATTTAGTTCAGGCGCTTCAAATCTAAACAGAGCTCACTGCGGAGATGGTTTTGGTTTAGTTAATACAAACGAATATTGTGATTGGCAACAAAATAGTTACAAGCCAACAACCTTTACATACATCTCAGAACATCCGGGTGTAGTAAATCAAAATCTTCTACCAAATAGAGGACAAGCAATATCTTGCGCAACTTTAGGTTATCAATACGGAACTCCCGGTTGTGATTTTGATTGTTTGATTAATACTGGAACTTGTACGAACACTCCCCCCCAAATTTGTGGGGATGGTATTTGTAACAGCAAAATAGGTGAAGATAGTTTTTCTTGTTCTAATGATTGTTCTCCTGCAAGTTGTATCTCTTTCCGTGAAAACGATGAAGTAAAACCCACTGATTTACAAGGAAGAATGCACAAATTTAAAGTAAATATCATTGATAAAATATCAAAAACAGTCACAACAACATATGATAGCACTCCACTAATTTTAAGCCGGAATCAACATTTAATCACAACACCATACGATATTTTTTTTGAACTACTAGGTGAAGATAATACTGGGCTCTACGCGAGAGTTTGTTTAACAGAACCAGCACCAATAGGAGGAACGTGCACGACAAATGCTGGATGTCAAACAGGACTAGTATGCACAAGCAATGTTTGTTCATTGCCAGGACTAAATCAACAATGCAATCCAACTGTTGGTTGTGCAGGAAATTTATTATGCCAAAATAATATTTGTACAAATCCACAACAACCAATAGGAGGATCCTGTACAACTAACTCAAACTGTCAAACAGGACTAGTTTGTACTAATAATGTTTGTTCATTACCAGGACTTAATCAGCCATGCTATCAAGGAACTTGTCAACAAGGATATACTTGTAATTCAAATGTTTGCACAATACCTAATCAAGGACAACCATGCACTACAACAATCGGTTGCTCAGGAAATTTATTATGCCAAAATAATATTTGCACTCAACCAGCACCAGTAATAAATTGCAACAATAACAATATTTGTGACGCAAATGAAGACGCAACAAACTGCCCAAGCGATTGCGATTTAGGAACATTATCAACTTTTTGTACAACGTCAAGTTCAGGAATACAATTATTATCCTTAGGACAAACAATAACATTCACAGATTCACAAGGGCTTTCTCACACTATAGAACTAATTTCAATAGCCACAACAACAAAAACAGCAATAATAAAATACGACGGAACAACAATGAGTTTAAACTTAAAACAACACTCAACTACATCAACATATGATATTTTACTTGCACTAATTGGCTCAAACGCTCAAGGAAATTATGCAAGAATTTGCGCAAACATTCCAGTAACACAATCCATAATAGGTTGCTCACACACATTCACTAACGCAGTAATTTATTTCTGGGATGGAATCATAGGAAGTAAGTCTTCAGGACAACCAACAGGCACAGATACATATGTTATTGTAAGTTATAATGGTCCTGATTGGGACAAGTACCCAGACCAAAAAGGAGTTAAGTGGTCAATTCAAGGAAAAGAATTTCCTGCAGATCCTACTATGAATGTAGGCTGGACTCCACAACCACCAGGAGCTATACCCACATCTAGAACAATGACCGTAAAACTAACAGGACTACAACCAGGACAAGCAAACTTAGAATTACAAAGCGATGCAGGAGCTTTTTGCAGAACAAAACAAGTATTAATTCCAACACCAACAGCTCCGCCACCACCACTAACTTGCGCAGATGTATTTACTCTACACAGTGTTGAAACAGCTTTCTTTGAACAAGGACAAAGAGTACAAAACAATGCAGTTAAAGGACCAGACTCACAAGTACAAGTTAAGTTAGCTGGAATAAATTTAGGCTACACAGTAAATGATTTCAAATTTACAGTTGACGGAAATCCTTCAGGAAGAATAACAGAAGTAACAGAAGATGCAGGATATACATACATTAAAAGCGACATAACATTCACTCAAACACCAACACTTGTATCAGTAACAGATTCTCAAGGAATCAAATGCAGTCAAGACATACCAATAGCATGGACTCAAAGAGTTGCACCAGCATTATGCGGCAATGGACAATTAGATCCTGGAGAATTGTGCGACAAAGGAGCAGCAAACAGTAACAACCCTGACGCTGAATGTAGAACAGATTGCAGACCAAGAAGATGCATGGACTTAATATGCGATGCAAACAGCGGAGAAACAAAAGACACCTGCCCGAGAGATTGCGCACCATACTGCGACCAAACAACACCTTGCGCAGACCCTGCACAAACATGCATAACAACATTCAACAGATGCATAACACCTTGCAAGCAAGACCAAATAATGGGCAACGACTTAATATGCAGAGATAGAACAACAGTAACTCAGAAAAAACCAGAAGCAGCAAAAGCACCAGAAAGAAAATATGAACAACGCACATTTGAAGAAATAATAACTTACTGCCCAGAATTATTCCAAATACCTGCAAACAAACAATTCAAAATAAAATTCAAAACACCAACAGACCCAAGAGTTCCAGAAAAACTAAGAAGACTAATCGATCCAAAACTACCACTAGTAGTAACGTGCAGCGGAGTAACAAACGTTGCAGAAGTAATAAAAGTTCCAGGAAATGTTTATGAAAACACATTCACGCTGGCAGTACCACCTACATCCTGCACATTCAGAGTACTAAAAGATAAAGTAGCAGCATACGTCTCACCAGAATACTCAGAAATATCTACAAGAACAACAAGTGCGGAAGAAATCAAAGAAATAAGAGACACAGAACCACCAGAACAAATAACACAACCAACATCACAACCAATACCACAACAACCAACAACAGAAAGACCATCAAGCATACCAACACCACCACTAGCACAAGAAACACCGTCAACAACAGAACAACCATCAATAGAAAGACCAACTACAGTTCAAGAACCTATAAAAATAATCGGCACTCCATCATCAGGAAAAACAATCAAAATAAAAATAACGAGCACATCACAAGAACCAGAAATAGTTGTAAACTTATTAAGCGACGCATCAAGATATCCAAAACTAATCACTGCAAAATTCAAGAAAAAAATAAACACAGAACTAAATGAATACGAAGCAGAAATAACACCATACAAAAAAGAGGCAGATCTAAAATGAAAACATTTTTTTCGAAGAAAAAAATAATATTTTTAATTTTCGTAATTTTATTACTGATCTTAGTCGGATGCAAAAAAGAAGACTCAGAACTACAAAAATTAAAAGAATTACAAAAACAAAAAGAAACACCAACAACAAAACAAATAGCAGAAAAACCAAACCCAATAAAAGTAAACGAAAAACTAGTAGTAGTTGACGGTGAAGGAAGACAGTTGGAAGTAAAAGTGGAATAATTCTTAGGTATTACGATACCAGGATGTTTATAAACACTTAGGTATTCTGATACCGAAACATTTAAAGACTAATATCGTTTAAATCATAACAATTTTGTCATTTTGTTGATACTAAAGTAGTATACTTTACTATCAACTATTCAAATTTTTCTATTCAAAGAAAACGAAATTACTCCTTTAGAGATAAAATATCAAGAAAAAATATCCTGCAATTCCAATACACCAATTATTGGCGTTGCTGAATTAGTTTGCACGTAAAAGACTTATCAGTATCATCTCTAGCTTGGCTGGACAAATTGTTCGGCTGCCAAAAAAGAACAAAAATAAGCAAGCAAATAAGTCTGGCAGCCGCTAGGGGAAAATTTTCCTTGAAAACGATAAAATAGGTGAAAATAATTCTTAAAAACGCTTAACCTTCTTTTCGACGGTGCAGAACAGCAATATTTATAAACAAAAACTCCTAAAAACAGTTATAAAAGGGTGTTTAAGGGATTTAACGGGTTTACAGTTTGTAGTTTGCAGTTTATAGTCCCGTAAACCGTAAACTTTGAACTGCAAACTAAAAAGAGAGGGTGTATGATGTAGTGAACAAAAGAGTGATAGCATTGTTCGTAATAGTATTATTTCTAAACATCACATTAGTTTCAGCACTACCAGTTTGGCTTGAATGGATGCTAAAACTACCGAGCATAACTGGAAAACAAGTATTTCAGCAACAAACTTGTCCTTCTGGTTATTCTCCAGTTAAAGATAACAACCAATTGATTTATGCGGCAAACTGCCAAACAACTGACTCAGGAATAATGGGCAATTTATACTTAGGAAATAATCCTCAGTTGTATACTCCCGAAGGATTTGTACTGGCAGGACTAGTAGATTTTGCATGCACCCCTGAAATAACAGAAAGAACTGAAACAATTTGCGGTCCATTTGTAGGAAATTCAGAAATGGGAGAACCATTGTCTTTAGTATGTCAAAAATCAATTTCTTGTGAAACAACACAACAACCACCAACGACTCCACCAGTAGAAACCCCACCAACAACAGATCAACCGATACAACCCTGTTCAGGAGTAGAATGTCCTGCAGGAAAAATACTTAACACAGGAACTTGCTCTTGTGAATGTGCTTTGACAAATGCAATATGTAAACAAAACTTAAACAATAATGATGCATATGCAGATCTAACAGCTTGCTCTTGCAAAATAAATGAAACACCTCCCCAAACATCAGAAAATTTATGCCCTTCGGGAGGAACTGTTGAAGCACTTGCAGATACTTGCGAAAAATATGGAAGTTGCCCAACACCACAAATAGCTTGCGGAGTAAAATTTACGGGTTATGGATCATCAACAGCATTTGAATGGGGACCTCAATGTTTAGATAAAACAAAAATAACTTATTATTGCGGAGCAACAAACAACGAAGGAAAAACAGCAATCTGCCAATTAGAAAACGCATGTGGAAACAACGAAATTTGCATTCAACAACCACAAGAAAATCCAACAAATGTTTATTGTAGTGCTCCAGAAAGTGCTTGTCCTCTAGAACCAGGAGCAGAAGAACCTTGTCAAGAAAAAAACAAAGCAATAAGTATTCAATTTCCGCCAGGTTCTGAAGTCTTAGACAAACCTTACTGTGATAACTTATGCCAATTATCTTATTGTTATCAAACGAGCGATAAAAAAATTACAATAGCAAAATCTCCTGGAAAAGAGGAACAGTCAAGAGAAAATGGTAAAGCATATGATGATTCTGGCAAAGAAACAGGAACAGATACAGAAACTTGTTATACTTGTTCATTCTATTCATCGGGAGACTTCCAACCAATTGCTTGCCCAATATCTGAAGTAGCTTGCAATAATAACAATGTAGCGCAATTAGGAGAAGAATGTGACGGAACAGACTTAAAACAAAAAAATTGCAAAGACTTTACTCAAAGCACAATACTGCAACCTTTCGACGGAGGAAAACTAAAATGTGACACCGCTTGCGATTACAACACAAATGAATGCTATGTTTGCGGCGATGGATCAATTGACGGACCAGAACAATGTGACATCAATGAAGCGGGACAAGAATTTGGTTGCGATCCAGGATGGTTCTGCGGAGTACAATCAGGGTTAAGATGTCAATGCATTCCTCCAATTATTGAATCAACAAAAGAATCCTGTCAAAAAGCAGGAGTATCCACGACATTAATCAAAAAAGATCCACCACTAGCTTACACATATACTGATGGAATCAAACCATCACTTGAAGAAGCATTCAATCAAGCACTACTAGAAACAACAGGCACACTAAAATCAGAAGGAATAGAACTAACAAATCCATCAACAGACTTTGAAAATATTTGTTTTAAATGCAACATAGAAGGAGAAGCACAAACGGGTGACGATGTAAGTAGAAAAGTATTCGCTGATTATTGTGCACCAGTAGAAAAAGTAAACCTAAAAACAGCATGCATCCAAGAAGCAAACGGAGTAACATTCCAACAAAAACAAAACGAAGATGTAAAAGAAGAAACAAAATATCCAAACAAAGCAAGACCAGAAATAACAAAGAAAGAAGGAAGAAAATTAAGCTCGCCAAAAAAATTCAGCAATCAAGAATTCTCTCAATCACTCAATATTCCAACTTCAGAAGTTTCTAGTGTAGACTTAAACAATGTCTGTTGGGCTTGCGGAATACCAGACACAAGTTACAGTTTACTGGGAGGAAAATTTTCAACGTCAGGTCAACAAGGAGTAACTTCACAAGCATCATTAGTTCCTGTGAGAATTGATTGTCCAATAATAGAAAAAGCTGAAACGAATTGCTGTATTAGAAAAGATGATGAAGGAAAAATTGTAGAACGTGCTTTAGTTGAGGGTAAATGTCCAGAAAAATTACCAATAAAAGATCCAACTGGAGAAGCTTGCAAAATTATTGAAAAAGGAAAACAAGTTTGTTGTCTAGTTCCTCCTGTTCCTGAAAAGAATATTCCAGAAAATTATGTTTGGAAAGAAAACTCGTGTGGAGAACTAAAAGAATTCCCAGAACAATATTGTAATCCAATTAAAAGATTAGCTTGTGAGATATGTCCTTCTTGTGATAATGCAATAGGAGGTTTACCTCAAGGAACTCCATCACAAAGCTTGCTTTTAGCAGATCCTAAAGGAATCATTGGAGAAGGTGATGAAGAACAAAAACAACCCAAATGCGGTGACGGAGTAAGAAATGGAAAAGAAGATTTTGATCCAGGAATGGCAGTTGTTAATGCAAGAAAAGAATCAGAAAACGGAGCAAGAACTCAAACAATTTGTCCAGTACAAGAAGGATCAACAGGTTCTCTAGTAACAAACCAATGGGATGATCACTGCAAAAAAATAGGTTTAGGAACACAATTCAACATTAACACGTGCAAATGCGAAGGCACAACAGAGCTATCAACATCACAATCACAACAACAAATTAAAACAAATTGTGAAGTTTACAAACCATCAACAGAAAAAACAGAATTACCACAACTAGAATTACTAAAAAAAGAATATATTAGTTTTGCTCCAGAAAAACAAATAGAACAAATCCCGAGCATACAAAGCACGATATTAATACAAAAAGACTATGTGCTAAGCAGTGATGGCCGCTTCAAAAAAGAAAAAACTCTCGAACAAATAGAAGAAACATCCAAAAATATAAAACCAATAACAGGAAAGTTCATAATAACTGGATTCCAAACAGCAGAAATAACAACACCTAAATTAATCAAAACAATAGACAACGTTGACGGAAGCAAAACTTTAGAATTCAGCGATGGATCAAAAAAAGTTCTGACAGAAACTTATTCCAAAAACGACCTAGGACAATTAGTTAGAGATCACTTTACAAAAACAGTAATAACAAAAGAAGGCAAAACAATACAAAGAAAACAATTAATTAACGGCGAAATAGAAGAAACATATCCGGACAAAACAGTAATAAGGTACAAATTAACTCCAGATAAAAAATCACAAGTAACATTCCAACAATTTACTAATGATAAAGGAAAAACAGTAAAGTTAAGCTATGAATACCTTCCTGACAGCACAAGAAAAAGAATAAGCGACACTGATAGCAGTTCTGCAATCCAAGAACCATTCATTAACGAAAAAGGAGAACAGGAATGGAGAAACAAAAAAGAAACCGATGCATTTGGCAGAACATTCTCTTACGACTACAAAAAAACCAAAATCAATGGAGAAGAAAAAGAAGTAACCTTAGTAAAAAATGAAGCAGGACTAATAGTAGAAGCATTTTATGATGAACAAGTTCAAAGAATTAATGTTGACTGCGAAGAAAAAGAAAAATTAAATTGCAAAAAACCAGAAGAAAGCAATTACGAAAAAACAGATTTGGGCGGCGGATTATTACAATTCAAGAAAAAAATTCAAGAAGGAGAAAAACAACACGAATACACATGCAAACTAACCAGCACAAAAATATTCTCACAACCAGAATGCTTAATGACTTATGAAAAAACACAATTAGATGACGGAACAATAAAAGAAAGCATATACGAATACCAAGGCGACAGCACTTACAAAATAATAGACAAAAAAGATCCAAGAGACGTCTCAGTCATAAAATACGTTGATGGAAAGCCAAAAACATTAATGGCAACATCAATAGATGAAGAAGGAAACGCAGTAGGTTACTATGTGAAAGAGCAACAAGATGGTTCTCAAGAACTAGATTTCTTTGACGGAAGAACAAGAAAATTAAGCAAAACAAGAGAAACAACTTCATTCACAAATGAATTTGGCGATGAAACATTCTTATTAGGAAAAAATAAAGAAGGAAAAGAACAATTCAAACAAGTAAGTAGTGATGGAAAAACAACAATCTATTATGAAGAAGACAGTCAAGATGCTGAAGGAAAAACAAAATATTTCACATCAAGAACAGAAATAAAAACAGAAAAAGGAACAGAAGTAATAAGCAGAGAAAAAACAAAAGACGGCCTAATTAAAGAAACACGAGCGGATTCGACTGGCGCTGTAACAATTTTATTCTTCAAAGAAGGAGAATCAGATCCTAAAAAATATCAAACAATAGACGAATGCGGAATAGACTCAGGAATAATAGAAACAACAAAAGATCAAGAAAAACCAGAAACAATGACGCAACCTTGTGAAACTGAAGAAGTGCAATCTCAAGTTGATTTCACAAAACTAAGTGATACAGAAAAAGACAATTATTGCAAAGATAGGAAATCAAAAGATCAACAAAAAAATGAAGAATCAAAAAAGGCAAAAGAGCTAAAAGATATATGTGTTTACGAGCTAAAAAATAACAATTACCGAATAAATGAAATAGATAAAAAAGATGGAAGCAAAGAAAAATATGAATACTTCAATTATGAAAGTAATGAATTAACAAAAATAGAATACACTGGCGGGCCAAGAGATGGAACTTATTTAATTCTGGCAAACGCAGAAGATGTCAAAAACGAAAAAGGAGAAACAGTCAATGACAAATATGGATCACCAAAAAAATTACAAGTAGTGCTAGAGTCAAAATCACTGATTGATGGACAACCAAAAATATATTGCACAGCAAACTTAGCGGACGGAAGCAAACTACAAGTAGAAAAAGGTAAAGGAATCATAAGCCAATACTCTTACTTAAACCCAGAAACAGAAAAAACACTCAAAAATCTAGGACTAATAGAAGAAACAATAATAGAAGAAACACTAATAGAAAAAACACTAATAGAAGAAACACCCAAAAAAGGTCCAGCATCATTCACAACAAAAACTCAAGTAATAACACAAGAAAAAACAACTACTACAACAAGAGAACCACTAACTAACGGAAATATTTTAGTGAGAGCAGTTGATGACGATTTAAGAAACTCGAATTTTGCTCATCTACTTTACGAAAAATACTTCAACAAAGAATGTGTAGGTACTGAAGTAATAAAAGAAGAGCAAAAATCAGAAGAAACAGAGCAACCAAAAATAAGTCTGAGCGCAGGAAGAAATCAAGCATCACAAAGCTCACAAAAAATAGCGCAAACACTATTAGGCGGAGGAAAACCAACAGGCCCAGTTAATCTAGGAGATGTATTAGGAACACAAAATCCAGTTTCTTGCGTAGCAAACACACTCAAAAGTTTAAGCGAAGATAAAACAGAAACTCCAGAACCAAAATTCTTATACCAAATAATCAAGCCACAAAAAGAAGAAGACTTAGTATTAAGACAAGCATTTGAAGTAAATGGAGAAGAACAAATCACTGATTATGTTTACCCAGAACAAAAAAAGAAAACTAGCTACACGAGAGTAAATGTTAAAGAAAAAACGTGGACTCAATTTAATGAAAAAGATGAAGCTCAAGAATTCTTATCAAAAACAGAACAAGGATACCAATTAACATCTTACGGAGATTACGGCGGACTAACTAAATTATGCGAGAAATTGGACGAAAAACAATACCAAAATCCTCTAGCAGAAAAAGTAGACATGACACCAATACAATTATGTAAAGAACAACCAGAACTTTGCTTAGCAGGAAGTTGTCCAGAAACATACGAATCAGTATGCGGTAAAGATGGAATAACCTACAAAAATGAATGCTTAGCAAAAATAGCAAAAGCAGATATTGAAAGAAAAGGAGAATGTCAATGTCAAGACTTAAAAAAATTAAAACCAGGAACAGAAGTAGTATGCGAAGACCAAAAGCCAAGAACAACATGTACAACAGATCAAGACTGTAATTCAGAAGGAACAAAAACATGCGGTAACGGAAAAGAATACTATGAAAAAACATGCAAAGAAGACAAAGAAGGAAATAAATTCTGCATTCCAAATCCAAACTTAGCAACAATCTGCACCAACGCAGAATGTCCTCCAGTCCAAACAAGCAATAATTGTCCAACAGGAACGCTATCAAAAGAAATACGTTACGAAAATGGCTGTTTCGCAGGAACACAATGCATAAGCCCAGGACAACCACCAATAATTCCAGACTCCAAACAATGTCCTCAAGTAGCAATACCAACACCAATAACGGGATACAGAATAATTCCAAAATTTGACAATCAAGGCTGCCTAGTAAACGCAGACATGATTGGAGAAGAACAAATAACAGGAATGGCATCTGAAGAATTAGCAGAACTACAAAACATAAAATTACCAACAAAAGAAACAGACAAAGAAAAAACTGCAGAAGCATCATTAGAAAAGCCAAGTGAAGAACTTAATGGAGTGAAAGACAGAGAAATAGGAGATGGTTGCAACCAAATAAGTATTTGTGACAATGGCGAAATATATCATCCATACTTGAAAAAAGAAAATAGTTGCATTCAAAACCCATTAACAATATGCAATTCACCGATTGCAACATACAAAACAAACTTAGTCAAATCTTGCAATGACAAAGATAAAGACGGAAGATGTGATATCAACAATGACAACAAAGAAGATGCAATCATAATCAGAAGAAGCAATGATGTTATAGAAACAGTGGAAATAAATTTTGGAAGCAAAGATAACGACTTTGATAATGACGGAATACCCGACTGGTTAGACATAGACAAATACGGTACTGGAAAAGCATTCACTAAACCAACATATTCTTTAGACTCACCTCCAGAAGACAGAGATAATGACAAAAATAAAGATGTAGTAGAACTTTTATTGGCAAGCCAATTATTCGAAGCAGGACAAGGATACAATTTTGAACAAGACAAAAACAACGACTTAATAACCGACAAAGAAGAAAATTCATTCAGCTCAATAAAAAACACACTAACAAGTTTTGCAGAACTAATACCCGGATACCTAATAATAAAAGCACCATTTACATTATCAACAAACTTAAAATTCACTCCAACAAGCATAACTGGAAGAATAATAAATGGAATAACAGGATTCTTTGTTGCACCACCAAATAACGGAGGAACAGGCAAACTCGCTCAATCACAACTAATAGGCGGAGTGTGGATGGCAAACATAGAACATGCACCTCAACCATATGATTACATAATGAATGTTTATGACAACTTCAACAAAGTAAAACAACCAAACTTTGAAGCATTCAAAAAATACCAAAAAGAATACGTAGACAACATAATAGGAAATTTGAACGTAGACTTAGTTTGTGACAAAGATGGCTACAAATCATTCTTGGAAACACAAAAAAATAGCATAGTTGAACAAGTAATGGCTTCAGTAGAAGCAGTAAAAAAATCATTTGAAGACGCAGAAAAATTCTTAGACAGCGACTTAGACATAGCATACGACAAACTAGCAGGAATCAATCCCGTTGAAGACTTAAAAAACAAACTAGAAAACTTCCAAGAAAATTATGAAAAAGCAAAACAAGAATTTGAACAAACAGGCGAAGCATACACAGGATCAAAAAATAATTTTAAAGAAATAAAAAACAAAATTAGCGATAAATTACAAGAATCAAACGAAGGAAGAAAGTTTATACATGCAATGGAACAATCAGAACTGAACGAAGTAGACACAGAAAAAACATTCACTAGTGAACAAACAGCACTAAGATTAGCACAAAATAATTATAACCAAATAAGTCAATCAGTGGCAGCATGCAATCAAGCAAGAAAAGAGGGGCAAGGAAGTTCTTCCTGCGAAGCATTAGTCAACAAATTAAATCAAGCCACTACTAGCTTGAACGCTGCAGAAAGACAATTAAGCGCATCACAAAAACGCGCACAAGGAGCATACCAACCACAAAGCCAAGAAAACTTACAAGCAGCATTCGACAAACTACCTCAAAAGATCAAAGACCAATTCGGAAATACTTTTGCTAATTTTATGAGTGCAAGCACTCAAAACTTAAAAGCCACAATAGACTACATAAACACCCAAAACTTTGGAAACTTCTGGTTTGGAAGCACAAAATTCAAACCAGAATTTGTAAGCTCAGCAGATCTACTTTCAAAAGGAACTCTAGAACAAGTTGCAACAACTAACCGAGATAGAATAGTTGAAAAAAACATAAAGGCAGAACTAATAAACCAAAGATTAGATGACACGCCAGAAAATAGAGCATCATTAAGAAAAATTGTAGAAAACAGTGAATGGTATGAAGAGATAACTAATGAAGTTGAAAACGCAAAACAAATACAACAAAAAGTTCAGAAAGGAGAAAAATTAACAAAAGAAGAACAAGACTTCGTTCAAAAAACAGCAAAAGAAGAAAACACAAGAACAAAAGAAGAAATCAACAAGAAAAAACAAGAAGTATTCGAAAAAAGAAAAGAAGAATTCTCTAAAGCACAAGAAAAATTAGACAAAATACAAAAATTTGATTTCCAAAAAGAAACCAACAACTTATACCAAGAAATAACTTCAGACTATCCAAGAAAAGTAAGCGATTTGATTGAAGGATTAGAAGATATCAGAACAAGAGCTCAAGAAATAATAAACAACAAAGAAAGTTGCCCTGCAGAAAATAAAGACGCAATGAACCAACTACTAGCTCTTCTAGATTCAATGATTGACAGTATGGAGCGCAAAAAATCGGACTTATACGAATTCATAGACAAACACATTGAAGGAAAAGACAAAAATGCACCAACAGATCCAGCAGAAAGAGAAAAATTATTCCCTGCTGAAGCACTAAACGCACAAAACGAAAAACTCAAACAATACCAAGACAACGCAAACAATCCTCAAGCAACAAACTTCCAAAAAGAACAATGGAATAATTTAGCACAACAAGAAAAACAATCATTTGCTTCAATATATTTCAAACTAGCCGCTGACAGAATGATCATAGATGCAATCTTTGAACAAATACAAATGCTCCAAGTAGAACCATTAACAAAACTAGCACAAATGCTAGAACAAAAAATGGAATGCTGCACACAAAGTTACCAACCAATGAAAGGAACAACACTACCTAAACAAGAAAAAATAATAGAAAAACCCAAAGACAAAGAATTACCAAAAGCACCAGACACAACAGGAGCATTAGCACTAACACTAGAATCAATACAATGCCAAACAAACTTAGTAACAGGAATGCAAACTACATCAACCACAAAAAGAACTCAAGATGATACTGAAAACCCTCCACCAGAACTACCAACACCAATAGAATGCCCATACTGCACGTGCAATAATTACATTCAGAAAGCAGCATTCAAAAAAGGACAAGCAACACAAACAAGCTTCGGACCAACACTTGACGAACCTCAAACACCAAAAGAACCACCATTAGATCCTGGCAGCGTATCTAATGGGGCATCATCAAGACCAACTGAACCACCAACGTTACAAAACATAGCTGCAATACTAAAACCAGGAACAACAGTAGCACAACCAACAACAGAAAGACCGGCATCAATACCACCTCCAACATCAATAACTCCAAAACCACAAGAAATAGTTAAACCAATAATCAATCCATGTGTAGACAAGTTCAAATTAAAAGAAGCATCACTTGAAGGAGTTCAAAAATTTGAAGATCAAAAATTAAAAAAAGCCGCAAAAGAACAAAACACTTGCTGGAAAGAATTCGGCGATGATTACAAAGGCGAAGGCATACAAAAATGGAAAGAAAACGCAGTCCAAGCAATAAATGAAAAACTAAAGAGCAAAGGATTAAGCATAGATAAACTAGGATCAGATGCAGAAAGTACTGGTGGAATCAAAATTTATTACGGAGGAAGTGAAGTCACACCAGACGAACAAGGAAACATACCAGGAACATTCTACAACAGTGAAGAAATACAAAAACTAAGAGAAGAACAAATACAAGAAAGAATGCAGTCACAAACAGAAAAAATAAGAGACTGCCACGTAAAAACAGAAGCAGCAGCGCAAGTAGCAAAAGATGTTGTAGGCCAAGATTACAATGCACAAGCAGTAGAGAAAAAAGACGGAACATTCCAAGTACAAATAACATCAAGAGATGGAACAAACGGGTTCTTAGACGAAAACGGCAACGCAATATTCCAAACACCTGAAGGATCAGCAGTAAAAATAGGAGATAAATACGTTCCATTAAACAAAGCACAAGATGGAAAAATGTACACTCTTGACGAAAATGGAAACTTACAAGCATACAATGTTGATGAAAAACTTGGTGATGAAGAAAAACAAAAACTAAGCGGATGCTTCAATCTCAACGCAATAGGCCTAAACTATCAAGCAGACTTTAATGACTTACTTGCTAAAGGAAAAATAGACGAAGCAATAAAAGCAAAAATCAACCAAGGAATGATGAATGCAAGACTTAATGCATTACTAGGAGACATAACTGCAGGAATCAATTCATTAATGGATTCACTCAAAGCAATAGCACAAGTACTAAAAGATCAAGGACTAATAAATGAAGAATTATTTGATATGATTAATAAATTAAGTGCGGATAATTTAGACAACCTAAAAACAGCTTTAGAACAATTAGGCGACAAAATAGAAGACAAAACAATATTTGAAGAATTCAAAAAAACATTCGACTCACTACTAGCATCAAAAACACTACAAGAAGCAAACCAATTACTAGAAAAACAAAAAGGAATGAAACCATGCACAGAACAAAAAACACCAGACTGCGCAACAAAAGAAGAATACCAAAAAATAGCTGAAGACCTAAAAAAATTAGTAGAAGAAGACAAATTCTTCAACAAAGAAGAAGCAATGCCTGAAAACTACAAAAAATTCTTACAAGGACTTCTTGTTCAATCAATATTCGGAAGCGAAGGAGTTCCAGGCTTAATCGATGCGATGAGAACGGAAATTATTGAAGGAATAAAAAATACCTCTCCACTAACTGAACTTGGAAAATCGTTATACACCAATTTAGAGCTAGAAAAAGCATACCAAGAAATATTAAACAAATACGGAAATTATTTGAGCGATGAAGCAAAAGATGGCTTAACTAAATCAAGAGATTATTACGCAAGCGAAGCAGAATATGCAGGAATAAGACTTGAAAGACAATCAGAATACACATCACTAAAAGAAGAAAAAGACCTATCTCTAGGAGAAAGACAATTCTCAAACATAAACGAACAAAGAAGAACTGAATTATTAACAAAAGGCGAACAAATAACTTCAAGAGTTGAAGCCAACTTCGCAAGACAAAAAGCATACTCTGACTTGAAAACAGTTCTAAGTGAATGGGTTAGAGGAATGGAAAGAAAAGGAAGCTTCATGGATTACAGTTTAAAATTAGGAGAAATAAGAAAAGCAATAGAAACTTATGGCGGATCAAGCAAAGAAAAATTATTATCAACACTTGACCAAGTTAACTCAAAACTAGCATCAGGAAGTGAAGCAGAACTAACCACAGGAATTCTAGACATAATGAACTCCTTAACAGAAACAAATAATTTACCATCCAACAGAATTACTGACGAAGAAATACAATCCTTAGGAGTAATAAATAAATTAACAGCTTCAGGAAAAGATGTTCATTTAGCAGACCAAAAAGGAAACATACTAAGCAATGACTTAGAAGGAAGCCACCAAAGCATACAATCAAGAGAAAAAGTTCAAGAACAATCACAATTATACAAAATTTTGGTTGCAGGAAAATACCAACAAGCAGCCGAACAAGGAGATTGGGAAGGACTAACTAAATGGCATAATGAATTATCTGACGCAAATTACTTCCAAGAAATGAATAATAAACAATTAACAATATTACAATTAGAACAAAAAATGCACAATACACAATCAGCAGGAAAACCAGGATGGGGAGAATGGTTATTCACATCAGGAGATAAGCTAAGAGAAAAATATTCAGATTATTATAATCCAACACCAAGAGAAGAAACAATAAAAGGTTTAGGTAATGAAATAGAAAAACAAACAATACTAAGAGATGTAACTTATGAAATGAGAAACATGGATGATGAGCACAGAAAAGATCATTTAGATTATCTTGGAAAAAGAACTGAAGAAATATTAAAAGAACAAGGAGAAATAAAAACAAAAGCACAAGAAGCAAGAGGCGGATTTTTCTGGGGACTTATATCTAGCGCAGGTTCTGCTGTAGGCTTAACAACAGCTCCAAGCGTTCTAGAAGATCAAGCAAAAAATGCTGCTCTCGAAACAAGCCTAATGGAAGGAAGGCTAGAAGCAGTAGGTTCACTAATGAAAAATTATAATCCTCAAGGATATAATGAATTCAAACGAGAACTAGAAATAAAAGCATTAAGCGCTCCAAAAAGTGCAGGATTCATGAAAGAATTCAGTCCTGAAAGAGCAAAAGTATACTCAGAATTAGGAGAAACTTACTTGAAAACATTAACAAACTTAGAAACACAAGAAGCAGGAAACAAAGCAATAAATGAAGCTGTTTCAATAGCAGCAAAACAAGGAAAAACATTAACACAACAAGAACTAGATCAAGCATACTATGGTGGAGCAAGCAAAGCACTCAGTGATATTGGCCAAAAAATAAGAATGAACTCCGCAGAAATGTACAGTTCAACAAAAAGCTACAACATTAAAGATGAAATAGAAAAGAATACTGCATCCACACTACAATTTTTAGGATCATATGCATCACAATACACAACAGAATTAAGAAAACTAAGCAATGAAGGGCTAACAACAAATGATGACTTACTAAAAATACAAAATAATATATTATCAACGATGAGTTCACTAGGAGGAATAAGCGAAATAAACAGAAAAGCATTCTTAGACTTAAACACGATGCAAGTATTAGGAACAAAAGTTCCAAGACTAGGACTAATGTCACCAGGAGGACTAGTAAGATACTGGAAAGAAGGAGTCTCTGGACTAGACAATATTGGCCAAACAGAAGTATACAATTTAGGAAACGTACAAGATGCACTATTAAGAGCAACAGCAGGAACAGCAGATAAATCAAACATAAACATTCTCAAGAATGCAGGAATAAATTATGAAAAAGGAAAAATATTCCTAACACAAGATTCTCTAAATAAATTCAACAACAATGTAGTGCAATCCAAAGGAATAAACGATTTCAACTCATACGACATGAACCGCGTAAGCCAAATGTTTGGATTTGTAGAAATGATAAAAACAGCAGCATCATTCGCAGTAGGAGGAGTTGCAACTAAATTCGTTAACGAAGCAGTTACAGGAATAAAAACAGCCAACACAGCAAGATACTTCACAACAGCAGAAAAACTAAACAGGTACGTAAAATATGGAGAAGGATTAGAAGACTTAACACAATTACAAAGAATAGGACTAAAAGTTTCAAACGAAGCAATAAAAATAGGAGGGTTTGCAGGAGAAGCAACAGCATTCCCAATCGGAATGGCCGCAGGAAGCGACGCAGTAGGATATGTAGCAACAAGATTTGAAGATAAACTGGGGGGAACACCAGAAGGAAGAAGCTACACTCCAGCAATGGACGCATTCATGAAAAATCCGGGCGAAGCAATACTAAACTCTGCAGCAATGCTAGGAACATTCAAAGGTTTAGGAAAATTAGGAGTTGCAGCACAAGAATATGCACAATCAAAAATAGTAAGAAATGCACTAGAAACAGAATTAGGATCACAAACAGCAAAACAATTACTTCCAGGAGTAATGAACAGATTAAGAACTGGAGAAGCAATACCGGAATTCTTGAAAGGAGCAGAAAACGTAGGAACAGCACTAACAATGACAAAAGCAATACCAATAGCATTTGAAATAGCAGGAATGGTAGGACTAGAATCACTAGAAAACAATTACGCAGGAAACAGCGTTCCATTCTATGAAACACTACTAAGAGCAGGATTCACAACAACAATGATGCACGGAGCAGCACACATACCATCAAAAGATGCAAATCAAGGAATAAAAGCAAGCAATTTCGTAAGAGACGTAAGCTCAGCAAGAACAGTACGAGATCAAGCATACGATTCATTACAAAAACTTGCAGGAGTAGAACCATCAGCAAGAAAACCATTTGAAGCAACTGCAGGAAGAGAATACATAGACCCATTAAAACAATACAAACCAGAAGAATTAGACAACTTACAAGCAGACCAATTAAGACAATACCAAGAAGGAATGAACGAAGTAATAAAATATGAACAATTAGCAAACCAAGCAAGCACTCCTGCAGAAAAAGAAGCAATGAGAACAGCCGCAGAAAATGCAAGAACACAAGCAACAGATATGATGGGAAGAGCAGAAGCAACAAGGAAATTAGCAGAAACAATGAGAGAAACACAACAAGAAGGAAAACTAAAAACACCACAACCAGTGCCTGAAGCAAAACAACCAACATCACAAGAAGCGCAAAAATTATTGAAAGACATTATCACGCCAGATATGAGAAAAGAACTACTACAAAGAATACAACAAGAACAATTAATCCAAGACGTAATAAACAATCCTGCAAGAGTAACAGAACAAAGAATACTAGAAGAAGGATTAGCAAGAACCCCACAAGAAGCACAAAAATTATTGAAGGACTTAATTAAACAAGGTAAAAAAGCAAGACTAACAAACAACGAATATGAATTAGCAAGAGCAGATAACAATTTAGGAAATGAAAGATACAAATTAGAAGTTGAGGCACAAAAATTACAAGAAAAATACAAAAACGGAGAATTAACAACAAGCGATTATTCTAGATTATTAGACTTACAAAGAAATTATCATTTAGCAGAAGAACAATTCTACAAACAAGCATCAAGAGATAAAACAGGAACAGAAAAAGCTCATTTGGATATTAAAGCAAATGAAGCAGCACAAAGAGCTTCAGACACAAAAATAGACATAGAAGCACTACAAAGAACAAGCCAAGCAATAGGAATACCTCAAATAAAAGACGATAAAAAAGATGCACTATCATTAGAAGCAATAAAAGCAATAAAGAATTCACTGGACTTTTTAGACTTACAAATACTAAACAAAGGAAGAATTGTCAGCATGGATGTTTCCGCACTAAAAGAAATGAGCGACGCAACAAAAGAAAAAATAAGCTCTGGAGAACAAAAACTGTTAGCAGAAAATGGATTCAAATCACTAGCAGAAAAAGCAAGCGCATTAAGAAAAGAAGCAGAAGAAATGAGGACAAAAGCAACTAGTGAAAATGGTAAAATTATTGATTTAGCACTATCAAGAAGTGCAATGGAATTAGACCAAAGAGCCAGTCAATTAGAACAAATGGCAAGAAATGAAAGAAGCACAGAAAGTCTAGAACAAGAAAGAACCCAATTAGAACAAGAAAGAGCAAGATTACAAAAAGAGATGGAAGCATGCGTAGGATAAACGAACTAAAAAAAGTAGTAATACTATTTTTTGTACTTTTAATTAGTTTACAAATCATTGCAGCACAAGCATGCTATCCACAACAAGAACTACAAAAAGTCAACGAAAGAATAGAAGAAATAAAAACAGCACTAGAAGCATCACGAAATGCAGAAAATGCAAGAACAGCAGAACACGAAGCATACAGAAAAACAGAAAAATCATTTGAAGACGCACTAAATTTAGTACAAGACAAATATGATGCAGGAGAAATAACACCAGAACAGTATTCTGCACTGAAAAAAGTCTACGAAAACGAAGTAGCAAAACTAAGAAAAGCAAGACAATTAAGTATTTTACAACTAGAAAATGTAGGCTCAGGAGCTAAAATAAGTCAAGAAGTACAAAAATTAGAAACAAACAGAAGAAAACAATTAAGCCAAGTAGAAAGAAAACTTTCAGATCTTGAATACCAATTAAGAAGCGGAGGAAAAAGCGAATCTGAAGTAAGCGGAACATTAGCAACTGAAAGACAAAAATTACTACAAGAATTATCAGACCAGCTAGGAACATCAAGAGAACAACTAAACAAAGAATACAATCTTAACGAAATCCAAAAACTAGAAAGAGAAATAAACCAATTAGAAATAGCAAATAACGAAATAAAATCAGATACCCGATTCAAACAATTCTTTGAAAGCATAGAAAGCGTAAAAGAAACTTATAGAGTCAATCAAAATTCAGAAGCAAGAATGCAAGCAAGAGAAGACTTAGCAAAAAAATTAAGACAAGACCCAGAATTATCAAACAAAATTGATGGAGCAGAAGTAAAATATCGAGACATAAGACAAAAAGCAAAAGAACTAGTTGCTGATATGAACGACAAAGCGGCAATAAAACAAAAAATAAAAGAACTAGCTAAAAAAACAGCAGAAACTCCTTCCGACGTACAATCATGGAAAGACTTATCACTACTAAAAAAACACTTACAAAATTTAGAATTAGGAAACTACAACAAACTATCGAGCTTAAGAACAGAATTAGGAGCAGCACAAGAAAGACTAACAAAACTACCTCAAGATTCTGCAGAATACAAAGCAGTAGAAACAGAATACAACAGGATTCTAGACGAAATAAGCGATATATCAAATGAATCCTACTTAGAAACAGGAGACAAAACATTAAACGATTTGTTAGAATTAGTGATGAGACAATGGGAATACGCCAAAACATCAGAACAAAACCAATACACATTCAACATTAGAGGAAAACAATTAAGTGAAGCATTATTAGAATTCGCCAGAAATTTGAAGCCTGGTAAGGCTTCAGCAATAGAATTCGCACTAGGTGGAGGAAAAACAAGCACAGTAGCTCCAGTAATCGCAGAAATATCAAGACTACTAACAGGAAGAAAAGCATTAATAGAATTACCAGATGGAAAAAGCACAGATGCATACAATGAAATAGGAAGGGCGCTAACAAGACAAGGAAGAAGAGTTGTAGTAATAAGAAACACAGAAAAACCACTAGAAATTTTAGCGCAAATAAAAGATGCAGACGTAGTTCTCGTAGAATTCAGCACTAGAGGATTCATAGAAGCAATGGCCAGGTCAACAAAAATAAGCCCGACACTACGAGAAGCTTACAGAGAACTACAATTAGAACTAGTAAAAGACAGAACACATATACAAGACGAAGCACACCAAGGAACAGACATAGGAAACAGATACACATTAAGCGGTGGAGAAGGAGAAGAAATAGGCAAACCATTACAAAACGATGCAAAACTAATAGGAGACACACTAGTAGAATTGGGATTCGTTAAAAAAGGATTCGTGGACAGAAGTGTATTATCGACAACAGCAGTCTTTAAAGGAATATTCATGCAAGCAAGAGGAGCACTATTTGAAGAAACAGCACTAAAAAAAATATCAGAAAAACTAGCAGAAAAACTAAAACAAGAAGGTTTCAGCCAAGAAAACTTAGGAGAAAAAATAAATGACTACTTCAAAAACAAAGAAAAAAGCAAATACTCAAATGAATTCTCAACAGAACAACAAACAAGAATGAAAGATTTACTAGAACAAATCAACAATTTCGCAGAAGCAATGAACAAAAAACCAAACAGTGAGTATCAACCAGATAAATTAGGAAGAAAAATAGGCCTAGCAAAAAACGGAAACCCTGCATTCAATCAACAAGTAAGCAATCCAAAACTAGCACTAGCAGTTGAGTATGTTGGAAGTACATACTTTGACAAACCAACAAATTTCGGATCAGTAAAAACAAGCGGAGGAACAATATCCTCATCCTGGCTAGCAAACCAATATTTATTATTAAAAAATAGCGGAACATACTTAGGAATGTCAGGAACAATGGGAAAACAATTACAATCCCTCGTTAGCGCACTAAAAATAGAAACGAAATCAAACTCACAAATGAACGACTTAATCTTTGGAAGACAAAATGCACAAGGAGAATACGAAGGAGGACTATTAAGAGAAGCAACAGGAACAAAAACACTAAATGAAGCACTAGATATTTCAATAAAAGAAATTCAAAAAGGAAAAGAAGGAATGTTCGGCAAGAGCAAAGGACAAGATGCAAATGGAAATTTAGTAATGGTAGTACCTCACGAAGGAACAACAGCTGGAGAAATAATAAGCAAACTAATAAAATCAGGAATCAAAAAAACATTCATAGAAAAAAACGGAGAAAACTTCATTCTAAAAGATAGTAATGGAAACAAATTAAGAGATATAAATTCAAAAGAAGCAGCCACATTAATGAATAATGGAAAAGATATAATTCTAGTAATGGGAGAAGCAGCAACAACAGGAACAGACGTAAAACTAAACAAAAACATACCATTTGTTAACTTCGCAAGCTCAACAAACATAGCAGACACAATAATGCAAGGAGTAAAAAGAGCGGGAAGACTAGCAGGAACAAACGCAGCAGAACACCCTGACACTTACATGTTCATATCAGGAAAAGAAGTAAAAACAGGAAAATTAACAATTAAAGAAGTAAAAGAAGTATGGGATAAAAACCAAAATCATGAATCAAAAAACAGCCTATATGATTATGTAAGCGCAATAGTTGAATTTCACTACGAAAAATTATTTGTAGACATACTATACCAAGAAGGACTAAATCCGGAACTAGCAAGAATAGCACAAGAACTAAACGAAGCATTCACGAGCAAAGGAAGAACAGAACAAAACTTAAACACAGAACACGGAGTAAGCTCAGTAGAACAAACATTAACAGGAAAAGTAAAAGGCAACACAGAATTCTTCAAAAAAATACTAAATGGAGAAGAAATAATACTAGAAGGCGAATACACTGAAACGGGAGAACCAAAAAAAATAACTTCACAAGACGTACGCAAATTCAGAGATAGTTTAGACTCAGAATTCAAAAAAAGACTAGAAGACTTATCCGAAGAACCAACAAAGAAATTTGAATTTGGTGAAGGAAAAGAATCAGAAAAACAACCACTACTAGAAGAAACACTAGACGGACTAATAGGCTTATTAAGTCAAACAATACCAAAAGAAGCTCTGCCAGAATTTGCTCCAGGAAAACTAAGCGACACATTTATAGTGAAAGAATTAACTGAAAACAGACACAATTCAGAACAATTATTATCCCAAATGGAAGGAGAATTAGGATCATTAACAAGACAAAATGATGAAGTAACCTCAAGAATAAACGAATATAAAAATGGAGTAAATGGTGTTGTTCAAGAATTACAAAACAATGACTTAATAACAATAAGAGGAGGGATACAAGCAGGAACTTACACAGTAAACAAAGACGAAGACGAAAATGTTTGGTTACTAAACGCAAAAGGAGAAATAATCTCGGCACAAACAGCACTAATGATTGACTCAGCACTAAAAACAAGCGATGAAATAAAAATAACGAGATCACAACAAGAAATATTAAGTCAAGAGTTGCAAGAAGCAAACGAAAACCTAGAAACAGTAATCCAAGCACAAAATGAATACAACAAATTAATCGCTGAAAAAGAAAGATTAGAACAAGAAATATTCAACATAAACAACATAGAAGCCACAAATCAAGCAGCAGAAGCATTATACAAAATATTCAAAGAAAAAGGACTAGAAAATCTAATATTAAACCAAGCAGACCTACTAAACTACTTATCATCAATACCTCAAGAAGAAAGAGATGCAATAATAAACACAGGAAAAGACTTAACATTAAATAAAAACCAAATAGATAAAATAACAGAGAAATTTTCGAAGAAAATTTCTCAAGGAGAATTACTGAAAAGACAAAACAACGAACAAATAACAACAGACACAACAAAATACAGAGACCAAATCAAAAAATACACAACACAAATAAAAACAATCAATCAAGAACTACTAAACACATTGCGTTTATCACTTGCAGGAATATCACAAACACAACTTCCAACATTAGCAGGAACAGAAACAACATCCGCATATGAATTAATCGATCTTGCAATAAAAGAATTAGAAAAAACAAACCTAGAAGAATTAGTGAGCAAATTAGAAACAACTGAAGGCTTCGAACTCACACAAGAACAAATAATATTACTAACAGAATTACAAAACCAAATACAAACAAACACTAAAAACTTAGAATTAACCCTCTCAATACTAAACGAATTATTAACACAAGACATAACTAGCGAACAAAGAGAACAATTATCAAAAACATACAATAAAGCAGCACAATCACTAAAACAATTCCGTGAATTAGAAAGCCAAACAAGTGCAACAAGAACACAAATTAATTTAGACTTAGGAATAGAAGCACTAACGCAAGAAGAACTAGAATCAAAAATAAAAGAAAAACAATCAGAAATAGAAACAGCACAAAACTCAATAAAAGAATTCTCACAACTAGCACAAGAAGCAAAAACAAAAGGAGATGAAGGAGCAGTAAAAGCATACGAAGATGCAATAAAAGACAGACAACAAGAAATAACAAAACTAGAAAAAGAAATAGCACAACTAAAAACAAAACTAGAAATTTCTGCGGAAATTTCAACAACAAAAGAAATTCCTCCAGCAACAGAACTCCCTGCAATAATTGAACCAATATCATCAAGAGAACAAATCCCACTACCAGAACATGAAGAACTCAAACCCGAAACAGGCTCAGCTGAAAGAGCAAGAAAAGCAAGAGAACAATTAACACAAAAAATAGACCAAATAATCAAAGGCATGCCAGTTCCAGTATATGCATTCAACCAACCATTAGAAAGTGCATGGGGTGGAGACCTAATAAGGATATCATCTCCAAAATCGGGTGTTGTGAGAGTTCTACACTTAGACGCCACAGGTCATGGATCTCAAGGAGCTAAACACAAAACAGGATTAGCATTAGCAATACAAAGGCTAGAGACTGGAGCAACAGGCGAACTAAAACAAGACTTAGAGATGTACTTGAGAGCATTACAAGAAGAAATCAACACAATAAAAGAAGAATTTAAAGAACAAGGTTTGAGTGCAGAAGAACTAAAAGATTATGATCCTTTAGGAACATTTGCAGTATATGATTATAACACTGAAACGGGCGAAGTAATTTATTCAACGGGAGGAGAAGAGAGAAACTTCTTCCAATATACTGAAGGAAAAGTAGGAGCAGCACTCAAATCTAGGGGAGAAAAATTAGGTGAAGCGGGAATTAAAACAGATACTACAAACATGAAGCCAGGAGATGTATTTGTAATAGTTAGTGATGGAGTCACAGACATGTTCAAAGATGGAGCAAAGAGATTACAAAAAGCTCTAGGAAAAGATAAATTTGACCAATTAGGAATAAAAGATTTGAAACAAATAATTGAAGAAAACGCAGGCAAATCAGAAGGAGAAATCAAACAAGCAATAATGAGTGAGTATAATAGAATAAAAGGATTCTTGGCACCTGTAATAACTGAATTAAAAGAACAAGAAAAAACAAAATCCTTATCCCAATTAGAAGCAGATCAAAAAGAGGCAGAAACATTAAGAGAAACAATAAATGTTATTGAAGGTTTGTTTGATGACGTAAGCATAGTAGTAATGAAAGCTAAAACGGCAGAAGTATCTGCGCTAAATATAGAAGATTCATTCTTTACTGATGCGGTGGATGAATCTATTGCTAAGGGGGAAATACCTGACGCATTGCCTGGTGTGCGCGATGAAGATGATAAAGATAATTTAAGAAGTGTTATTGCGTCTGGCGAAGTTTCAGTTAAAAAATTATATAAAGAGTTACATTCCAGAATAAGCACCGACCCCAAATTAAGTAATGAAGAGAAACAAAAACGTTTAGCTGCGCTTAATGTTGTTTTCAGAACAACCGTAACCTGGCTAGTTGCTCAGGATGAAGCAGATCTAGAACTTCCTTATGTTGCTCATGATGCTAAACACTCTAGAACTACTTCAACAGATATGTCTAAGATTGTTAGAGCCTCTCCAGAACTTAGAGTTGAATTAGAAAAACAATATGGCCCATATTATGCAGAACTAGTTACTTTGTTAGGATTCTTGCATGATGTTGGTTACGCAACACTCGAAGAAGGAGAACATAAATCTATCCATGCACCTAGAGGAGGTGAAATGGTTGAAAATTTCTTGAGAAGTCAAATAGCTGCTTCATTCGGTTTAAGCGAAAAAGCTGTTAGTGATTTTGTTGATGCAATAACTTATCATGGTTCTGATAAGAAAGGAAAAGATTACAAAGCGGCAAGTTTGACAGAAAATCCTTTACTATTACTGATGCGTTTATCAGATAACCTTGACATAACAGAAAATAGATTAAGAGCTTGGCAAAGAGATCAATTCTTTATGAGAGCAGTATACAAGCTCTGGGATGATGAAGAAATAAAAGGTTATGAAGCAAAAATAGCCGGATTAAGAAAAGAATTATCCCGAACAGAAGTTAAAAAAGATATTGATGAACATAATGAACAAATCGATGCATTAATTGAAAAGATCAATGAACGAGTTAAAAAGATCAATGAAGAGTCAGTCAATGTTATTACTGGTGTTCGCAACTTATTACAAAAATTACATGATGAAAGATCTACTGAATGGTATCAACAAGCAGATGAAAATACTAAAATAATTTTATCAAAAAGCGCGCTTATGAAAGGACTAGGAGAAATTCTAAAAGATAGAAAACTCGAGAAAAACCAACTTGGAACAATTTTGACCCTTTTGAAGAAGTATGCTTTAAATGATGCAAAATTAAGTGACAGTCTCAGTATGTTCGGAAACATTATCGAGGCAATTCCTAAAATGAATTATGAATCATTCCCACACTTCATAGGAGCACTTGTAATAAAAGGCGTTAATTACCAAGTTAAAAATGGCGAAATGATTGTTAGTGTTGATATTGATCCAGAAGCTGAACGTCTTGGAGAACAATTATTAGGTAAAGAAAACGTTCTGGTTGGCGAATATCAAGTTGCGAGAACAGTTCTTGCAGTATCCTCATTATTCTTTGAAGAAGGAATCGATGAAATTAAAGGACCAACTGAAAGAGGAATTAAAATAGAAATTAAAAAAATTAAAGAATCAAAAGAAAAAATCAAAGAACTCAAAGAAATAGAAGAAATACAAGAAGGTATTGGAGCTACAAAAATAATTATGCCCGAAACAGAAAAACCAATTCTAGAAGAAGAAATCGGAATCCCCGCAGAAATAACTCTTGAAGAAAGAATCACTGAACGTATAGAAACTGATTGTGAAGGTGGAGGAAGCGTACATTGCTCATTCAATTACGAGAAAACGGGTGTATCAATTGATTTATTGAATCAACACGTAATGAATGAGAAAAATAAACAAGAAATAATCAAAGCTGCAACTACGGTTGTAGAATGGGCAGCAGGAGTTTATAATTTCAAAAAAGAAAAACCCGAAGAAGCGTGGATTAAAGAAGTAACATTCGAAGGAACTGTTGTAAAAATAGTAATAAACGTAGAACAAAAAAATGCAGAGTCAATAAAAGAAACACTTCAAGCCAGGTTAGCTTCAGAAAAATTATGGGACGCATTAGTCAGAACGCCTAATCTTGTAGTATACACAAATATTGCAACTAGAGAAGAAATAATAAAAAACATAGAATTCCAACTAGAAAAAGCAGTACTTGAAGAGAAAGTCGAAGAAAAAATTTCAAGAATCACAATTCCAAAAGAAGAAGTACACAATCTTGAAAGTATACTAGAAAAAATCGGAGTAACACTTCCAGAATTAGTGGACAGAAAAAAACCAGTAGGCTACCAAATCAAAGGAGCAACAAAATTAGGACAAGGAAGATTTGGAATTGCTTGGTTAGTAAACTTAGATGGGAAACAACAAGTAATAAAAATATTAGATATAGAAGACGAAGGAGCATTATCAAGTTTGAGCAGTGAAACACTAGAAGGAGTCTTAGCTAATTATGACTTTGTTCAAGAAGAGTACTTGATCACGCGACAAGTCAAAGGAGACTCACGCTTTATTCAAACAAATGGAATAGTTCGCGGAGAACAAGAATTAATAGATTTAGGTAATAAATTTATTTCAGAAAGTGAAGAATTATCAAAACTTTTTGAAGACAAAAATGCGCTACGAGAAAAACTCAAAAACCGAGAAATATCGGCAAAAGATGTAAGCAAACAACAAAAACAAGCAGAATTTTTCAAGAAAAAAGGAGAATACTTAATAAATTTAGCAAAACAAGGCAGCGGTTTCATAGCAACAATTTCAGATTATTACGAAGGCGAAGACTTTGATGCAATGAGAAAATCACAAAAAACAATATCTAGAAAACAATTCTCTGAATTAAAAAGATTCCTCACACAAGCATTGAATGATTTACACAATGGAAAAACGTTAGACCGCTTGTTAATAACTCACGGAGATACAAAACCCGCAAATGTCATGTTATTAAAAAATGGAAAATTCCTAATCTTAGACTTTGGAGTAGCAAAATTACACAAACCAGAAAAACAACAAAATCCAATAGAAAAAGATGACTTAAGAAAAGGAGTTTTCTTAGATAATGTAAGATATTATGAAACAACGAACAGAGCAAGAACAATGCAAGACTTCTCAGAAGTTTCAGATCAAGAATTTGAGCAATGGTATTTAGGAGAACTAACAGAATTATTAAAAGGATTTAAAGAAGTAAATGTAGAACATGACTTCCTCGAAACAGAAGTAGGAAAATTCAAACAAGATTACAAAAAATTAATTGAAACAATAAAACAAAACACAATAGAAACTTTCAAAAATAAAGCAATCAAAGAAGGCAGACTAACTCTAGAACAACATGAAGAATTACTGAGAAAAGCACAACAATCACTAGAACAACATGAAGAATTACTGAGAAAAGCACAACAATCACTAGAACAAATCCCACTACCAGAACATGAAGAACTCAGACCAGAAAAAGAACTACCTGCTGAGGTCCTTACACCTGCAGAAGTACTAATGAATGAATTAACAAAAGCAGAAAGCAAACCATCAATAGGATATCCCGATATTGAAGATATAGTGATACAAGAAGGAGTAGACGTATGCAGTTAAAAAAGATAATAATAACAATACTCGCAATTTTGATAATATTACAAGTAGTTGTAGCTGCAAGAACGGCTTGTGAAAGATACACTGATGACGAATTTTTTGTAAAACAAAAATTAGAAGAAAAAGGACTGCCTACAACAAAAGCGCTAATAAATCTAGTCCAAACAGCCGTAAGCTTTAGAGTTGACGAACAAAGAAATACTCCTTGGTTAGAAAGAATAAAAAAATATTTCGGGAAGTTAGTAACAAAACAAGAAAAAACACTTGATGATGTAATATTAGAAACAGACCAAAAATTAAGAATCGGCGACGATTCATTTATTAAAGCAAGAACAAAATTCAAACAATCACTTTCAAAACTAGCACCAGAAAAACCAAGAACATTCTCAGAACACCAATTTACAGATTTAGTATTAATAGAAGAAGTTAATAAAGAAGGAAAAACAATTCCTGTAGAAAAAAAAGTTGCAAACTTCCAAAAACCGGGAGTGTATAAAGCAAAAACTGAAGATAAAACATACATAATAAAAGTATACGAATCAGAAACACAAGCTGCACAAGACAAAAAAAGTTTAACAGTACTAAAACAAATAGAAGGAATTCCGCTAATTAACGATTTCGTGAGAGACCAAGATAATGCAAAAATAGGACTAGTAATAGAAGATCTTCCTTCAATTTCAGAATCAGAAACACAAGACATTAAAGGAGAATTCTTTGAAAAATTAGAAAAATTATTTTTAGACTTATCACTAAAAAACAAATACACCCCAAAAAACATTTTGGGAATACCAATCAAAGTCAAAAACGGAAGACCATATCTTAACCCATTCGATCTAAACAAAGGAGACTTAAATGAAGAATTTTTACAAAAAAGGCTTGACTCACTAAAAAAAGCAATCATTCGTTTTGGAACACACAAATTAAGCAATGAAGGAACATTTTATTTGAACAATAGAATCAGTGTGGAAGGAATAAAAGAAATACCCGCAGAAAACATACAAGTACTAGACAAGATAGGAGAAGGAGCTCACGGAATAGTATTCAAAGTTCTGATAGAAGAAAAACTTCACGTAATTAAGTTATTCAAGCAAGATCCTTACTTAACAGAAACAGAATTAATCAACAATATTCTTGAAGAATATGACAAAGCCAAAATAATCCAAGGACTAGACTTAGGGCCAGAAATTGCAGGATTAACAATAATAAACGGAATTCCTGCACTAGTAATTGAGTATGTTGATTCAATAGACCCACAAACTGCATCTTACGATGAACTAAAAGAAATAGTTAATGAAGAAACACTAAAAGAATACCAGGACGCGATTCCTGCAAAACTAAATAAAGAAGGATACTTCATGACTGATTACCAAGGAGGAATTCTAAAAGAAGACCAATTTATTAATGGCAAATTAAGAAAAAAAGGAGAAGTACTAATTTTAGATGCAGCAAGTTTAGAAAAAATAATTCCACAAGTAACAACAGAAGAAGATCTAGAATTAATGAAAGAATCAGCCAACATAGAAAATTTAATGAGCACAAAAGAAAAAACAAAGAATATTAATGGCATATTAGAAACTTTTGTTAAGGAATCTAAAGAAAAAGTAGCTTCGGTAAAAAACAACGAAAAGTCCTTAGACTCTTTGCTTGAATTACGAGGAACTTATTCAGAATTACCTGAAGAAGGAATAGACTCTCTTGAAAGAATGCTAGGTGATGGAATTAAAAAACCTTTAAGCCAATTAAAACCCGGGAAAATATTAAGAATTTCAAGTGCATCAACAAGCATTGATCTAAAAAACTTAAATGATAGAAGCGGAGGTCATGCAAAAGCAGACTTAGTAAAAAACTACGGCGCATTTAGACCACTAAATGAATTCTTAAAAACGGTATTAGGATACACAAGAACTGGTGCTTTCCAAAAAACACTAATGGCAGTAAAATCAGAAGAAACAGAAACCACACGAGGAAGACCGTATAGAATCTATGAAGGATATGGCTACAAAGTTACCGTTTATGAAGCCAAAGAAGATGGAGAATTGATAAACAAATTAAACGAAAAATTTGAAGAAATAAAAAAAAGAAAAGTAACAACGGACGGAGGAGAAATTGAAGTGGGGGACGTTCTAAGCGCAGTACTAAAAGAATATTTTGTAAAAATAGAAGGAAAAGTTCCTGAAAATGTTCTAGATCAAATAAGCATGGACGTTTACAAAACTTTAACGGTGGCCAGACATTACCAAACATTAAAAAATGAAAAAGTGGGTTCTTACACTGATGAAGAAATAGATAATTACGTAATAGAAAAACATGAAGAATATAAAACAGCAGATGAAACAAGAAAGAAAGAAATAGAGGATGAATTAGCAGAATTATTTGATAGTTTCCCACTAACAGAAGACGGGAGCATAATGTCTGTAGAACAAACAAAAGAAGAATTAAATAAATTAATCAAACAAATAGAAGACGAAACAACATTATTAAAAATCGCAGAAGGAGAAAAAAGAAGTGAATTACTCATTAGCTTATCAAGAGAAATAATAAAACTAACCGAGCTTGAAAGAACGATACGAAGAAAATCAACTGGACACCCAAAATTCCCAACAAAAGCAACAGGAAAAGCATTTGCAGCAACAATAGACAATGACGCAGAATATATAATAAGATATTCTCCTGTTCTTGGAGGAGTAACGGGAATTAAAGGATACTATGCATCTACAGATGTTCACGATGTTGGAAAAGAAAACACAAATCAAAACAAAATAGAAATAATTGAAAACTTATTAAGCAAACCACAAATAAATAAAGAAGATATTCTCAAAACAAGAAGAATGATTGGTAAAGAAAGAGACAAACAAATCGGAGGAGTTTATCTGCTATTAATAGGACATCCCGAAGTTCTAACCAAAGAATTTTTCACAGATAACAGCAAATTCACTTCAGAAATGCTCAAAAAATTAAATAATTTCCTAAATTCAAATCAATGGAACTCAAGAGAAATAAATGACCTCAAACCAGCACTTTCAGAAACAATTAGCTTATTAAATAAATACCAAGAAGGAGAAGACGTTTTAGACGATTTAAACTCACAAAGAAGAATAGTTGCTGAAAAATTAAGTCTATTATTCACCCACTTAATGCGCGCAGTAGCTACAGGAGGAGACGAAGGCTTAGAAATACAACAAGAAAACGAATACACTGTACTAAGAAACTTTTTAATAGGAATGTTAACTAACAAAAAAGTAATACCTGGAACAGGAATGGTAAAACTAGGCCTTGAAGGCGTAGAAGCAAACAACTTAGATAGTGCTAAAACAAGAAGCAAAGGAGCATCACTAGTTACTAAAATAATAAAAGTATTCGAAGAAGACTACGCAGAAAAATACGGCTACACGTACGGAGAAAGACTGGGAAAAGATAACGAAAAACTTTATGAAGAAGTAAGTGACAAAGTAATTAATTATTTCACGAGCGAAGTGGATTATTTAGTTAAACAAATAGAATCAGCAACAAGCATTACAGACTTAAACAAAAACGATCAAAAGAGACTGCAAAAATTATTACCTCAGCTCAATAATTTAGACGTCTGGGGTTATGCGCTAGGAATAAAAATCAATTCATTAATAGATTTGAGAAATAAACTAAGCCAAGCAATAGAAAGAAAAGGATGGAGTTCAAACTTAGGCTTAGATACAGACCAATTAGAAGAAGCAGTAATAAGTGAAGATGAAGATTTGTTCCCCGAACTAATTGATGCAAGAGGGATTGAGATTTCTGGCGCAGAAGAAATATGCAAATAATCAGTTAACAAAAAAGGGAACATCTGCAAACTTAAGAAAAAAAGGATTGCCAGAATTCTTTGCAGAACTAAGCTCATTCAAATAACACGTTTCTGTTTTTCCAAGCATTTCTCTTCTCGATTGATTTTTTAATCCGTACTTTTTATACCATTCACTTGTTTGCAAGTATTTATCATAATCAACATCTAAAACTTTTTTTTCTTTTTCATTCAATCCTTTCAAAAAGTCTTCATACTTTCTTTCTCTGCAAACATCCTGTTCTGAATTTTTCCATAATGGTCCTTTCCAAATCTTACTGTAAACACCCTGCAAAGCAAACCTTAAAGCATCATTAAATAAATCTCTCTCAAAATTAAAAGTTCTTATAGAATTATAAAAAAAAGGCGCTTCGATATCTTGATTGTTGTAAGTTTTAAATTTTCTTCTTTTTTCATTCTTTAAAAGAATTTCTGCAATATTTTGTAAGTGAAAGAAAATTTGTAATTCCTCCTCAAAACTGTCGCTATCAATACTTGCCAAATTGACAAAATATTCGCTCAAAGATTTAAGAGAAGGATTTGATCCTGTGATAAACGGAATAACTCTTTGCTCAAAACAATCAGCAACACTACTAAATTCTCCATCATTCTCCATAACAAGCTCTAAAACAAAATCCCCTGCATTATCTCTTGCATTTTCTAAAAAAACTTTTCTTATTCTGTAAACGCTAAAATTTCTAGACAAATCCCCAACATTAATTCCTGCCGCAGCACAAGCAGAATTCAACTTAGCACTCATACCAACCCCCGTTTCTTTAATGACTAATTTTCTTTTATCATAAAGCTTAAGCATTCTGTGAAGCAAAAAATGAGAAGCTCTACTAATTTCTTTTGCTGGTGTTACGTCATCCAAATTTTTTGCTAAAAGCATTAAAGGAAGATAAACTCCCTCATAACCCATGCCCACTTCACTACAATCACCGAAAACTGCTGAAGGAGCTATAACAAACTCTTTTTTACTATTAGAATCAAAACCAAAATTTCTAACTTCCAACTGCTTAGTTAAAACCTCAAGAGTGGGTTTATCACAATCAATACAGTAACTAGTATTATTAACCGCAAACTGTTCCATAAAAGGTTTACGAAGTAAACCTTTAAAAAACAAATTGGCGAATACTAATAATATAAGAAATATTTTCTATTTGTTCTGACACAAAATCAAGATGTATTTAAATAAGATCGATATTACTAAAGTCGTTCTTAGTTATTTTGAATATCTTTCGGTTTTTAATCCGCACATTTATTGATTAAATTCGGCTTATGATACGATAGTTGCTACTTCTAGTTTGCAGTTTGAAGTGAATATACCAATTCTGTTCATTACTAATGCACACTATTGTTCATTAGTAATGAAAACTATTATTTTTACTATGTGGAAACAATTCTTCTTTTCCGACGAAAAAAACAGGAAGATTTATAAAGAAAAACATTACAAAACACTTGAAAAATAGAATAAAAAACGAGGGGTTATTATTGAGTAAAAAGCTACTGTTAATACTAGTAGTACTAGTTCTAGTTCCAACACTAATTCATGCACAAGGATTCAGTAAGGGATACTGTGTAGTGAATCCAGATTTTAGTGATTTAAGAAATACTTTAAGCGATGAAAACATCAAAAATGCTTTAGCTAAAGCATCATTGGAAAAACAAACCACCATAGAAATAACCGACGCAAGAGTGATACATCAAAGAACTTTAGCAGTACAAAGCATTCTTAACCAAGAAAAAACTCCAAACATGCTTTTTGAGGATTTAGAAACAGATCAAAAACTCAAATTGGGTATTAAAAGTTTGATAGAACAAATCTCGAATTATCCTCTTGAAAATTCTGTTTGGAAAACTATTGGAGAAAGACTCTATGAATTAAACCAAAGAGATTCTAACACCATTGAAAAATTCAAGTCTTGGATGAGTGAACTAAAAAGCAAAATAGAAGGTTTCTGGCCTTTTGGAAAAGACGCAGCAAGAACACAACTAAGTAATTTAGAAAAAATATTGGAAGCTTACGAAAAAAAAGAAAGAATTGAAGACTTAAAAAATGGTGTTTTCAAAGAAAAAGAACTAAAAGGAAAAATCAATCAAGCAGTATACAAAGAATACAATTTTGAAAAAGCAAGAAGAATAATATCAGAATACAAAGGAAAAGTGAAAGATGAATTTCTTGAAGAAATGCTTAAAACTTTAGATAAAGTAGAAGTGGGATTCTTTGATTTACCAAGAGCTTTGTTATTCTTTGGTGAGCAACAAAAAGATTTTAACAGCGTCATTCTAGAAGGTGAAGGAATGACTGTTGGTCGTTTAGCAAACAACAATTTAGTATTTAGCGATAATTTTGTTTCAGGAAAACACGCGAGATTGTTTTTAAAAGATGGCAAAACACACATTACTGATTTAGGATCTACCAACGGAGTTTATGTAAAGAAAACAGGAACACAAGAATTTGAAAGAATAAATTCAAACACGCCAATAGAACTAAACGATGGCGACGAAGTAAGCATTACGCCTTTAAAAAATGGAATTATTTTCAAAATAAACACATTTCATCTCAAATTAAACGAACTACTAAAACAAAACGATATTGAAGGAGCAAAAAAATTAATCAATGATGAACTAGAAAAAGGACAAATAAACACGGAAAGCCTATCCAGATTCTTTGCAAAAATAACAGGAAAAGAAAAAGCATTACCGGAAGAAGAAATAAAACCTGAAAAGAGGATTACTCCTGTAGTAATACAAAAAGTTCCTGCATCGCCTTTAGATCATGACAATAAATGGGCTTCTTTAGTTGGAATAATACCAGGACTAACTGAAGAATTAGAGCGAGACTTTAAGTTTGGAGGAATGATAAACGAGTGGGGTAAAGGAGAGTACAAACACGAAAAGTCAACAGAAGGCGGAGGAACTATGGAGCTCACCCCCGCAAGTGAAGAAGAATACAAAACATTCCAAGAATGGAAAAAATACAATTATCTGCCCGAACTCTCTCTTTCTGAAGCTAGAGAAGAATTAAGAAAACTAAAAGCGCTATTAAGTAAGCACGAGATAACTCTGGAATTCACAGAAAATCTTGAAGATTTTGAAACTAATGAAAAATCAGTAATTCACTTATCATCAAAAATAAAAAGAATAAGACAATTACTAGAATTACTTCCAGACTCAATTTTAGACTTAGGCACACTAGAAAGAATAACTCTTGGAGGGTATGAAGGAGTTGGAGGCGCAAAAGGAAGCGCATTCAATTCACAATACAAAGAACTTCAAATACTACAATTCGCATTATCTGGACCAGAAAGAAACTTAGACGCATTAGTATTACACGAATCGGGACATGCTTTGGCAGTTTCTTTAACACAAAAAGAACGTGATGAATTAAGACAATTACGAGAAAAAATATCTCAATCAGATTTTTTCACTTTTGATTATGGTCTAGGAAAAGAAGAAAGAGCTGGAAGAATGAGTGATTCATTAAACGAATTCCTTGCAGAATCATTCATGCACTACACATTACAAGGAGAACAATTAAGAAAACATATTGAGAATTTAGAAAAAACAAAACCGAGTGCAGGAAAAGCATACAGCGAATTATATAATTTCTTAAAACAAAAGTTCGATGGAAAAGAATATGGGGTCAAAAAAGTAGCAGTACCACGGATAAAAACAAAAGCAGACTGCCAACCAACAAGAAGCGCAGGATGCGTTTTATCAAATGTTTTAAATCCAACAAAAACAGCAGGAGAGCTCGAAAATTTTGTTAAAGAATTCGGTATTGAAGAAGGAAAAACAACTCCTCTTGAAGTAGAACCAAAAATAATAATAACCCCCGAAACACAAAACTTACCACAAGAAGAACAAATAGGAACAATAGAATTCACTGCAAATGTTCCGAGTGAGAAAGCAGATGAGTTCGAAATATTTGTAATTAAAAAAATTTCTGAGGAAAAAATTCTAATTCCTCCAGAGCAAAGAACTGAAGTAAAAGAATTTGAATTTGTCAAAGCCGGAGCAGTTTTGGAACCTGTTGAAGGAGTTATTGCATTAGACGCGGGTAACAAACAAGTGCCTGGGGTAATAGACCATCATCATATTATTGGGAGTGAAAGAGCAGCAACTGGAACAGTACTGGATAATCCTCAACTAATAATTGATTGGCACAACAAAAAGCCAATCACTAAATTAACTTCTCACGAAAACCCCGACTTTGATTCAATAACATCCACTTACTTAGCAAAATACTTCTTACAACACGGAGAATTTCCAGAAGGAGCAGAAGTATTGGCTGCATATGTTGACTTAGTTGATTTCGGAAGATTGCCTAAAGCACAAAATATGGAAAACACTCCTTATGGAGTCATGACTGGCATACTATTTGCTTATAGAGGATATTTTGATCCAGCACAGAAAAAATTTATACCAAACAACGATAAAAGACTAGAAAAAGGAATGGAATTCATAGACTTCTTACTGAAAAGAATCCAAGAATTAAAACTAATCAATTTAGCAGACGAATATCAAGCATCAAAAATATTTGAAAACACAGAATTAAATGATGACATAAAAAAATCTAAAGATTACATAAAACAAGACCAAGAAAGCTTCAAACAAGACTTTGAACGTGCCAGAAAAGAAAAAATAATTCTTAAAAAAGAAACTGGGCAAACAATAACTACTAATTTTGTATTTTTAGAAAACCCCGAAAGCGCGTTATTCAAAGAATACTTTAGAGGCTTAGGATACTCTGTGATGAATATTTATTTCTCAAAACAAGATCCAACAAAGCCAGATTCACCAAACATAAGAAGATTTGTGATAAGCACAGACCCTGAAACAAAACTACAACTAAAAGGATTGGGAGAAATAATAGACAAAGCAGAACAAAAAGCAAGAGAAGAATTAATTAAAGAATTAGAAAAAATAAAGTTTTTCGAAGAAAAACTTGAGAAAGCAAAAGAAGCCTTAGGCAGCGCAGTAGAAACTTCTTTTAACTCATTAATTAAAGATAAAACATTAACAGAACAAGAAAAAATCAATTTACTAATACAATTAATAGCAAGAGCTGGAGAACCAAGACCGGGCTACACAAATGCAGATCCATGGTATGACGGAAGAGGCCACAGTTACACAATAATAGACACACCAAGAACAGGCACAGCAATAAGCAAAGAACAAATGGATCAAATACTTAGCGAATACAGTAACAAAAATAAAGAAGAAAAACCAGAAGTTCCAGTACCAGTAAACTGCCAAGGAGGACATAGCGTTGATTGCAGTTTAGACCTGAGTTCTTTCAAAATTGACATATCAAAATTAGTTGAAGACAAAGTCTTCAGAGACGCAATTGAAATTTTTGCTTCCAGCAAAGATTACCCCTTAGAAGAACCTTACAAAACACACTTAAGAGAATTAAATGCAGAAGGAAACAACTTAGTAGTTATACTAAACGTTCCTTCAGAACTAAAAGATAAAGTCGCTAGCGACTTTAAAGAAGCAATAAGGTTAGGACTATTTGATCCATTCCTCAAACCAGAAATAAAATCAGAAATAAATTTCAAAGGATACATAGAATTAATGAAAAGGTACAGAAACTTATTTTCAGATGATTACTTGTACACTACAAGACTAAAAAACTTAAAAGAAAAAGGAGAAACCACACAATTGCAAATTTGGCAAAATTTGCAGGGAAAAAGAAAACTAGACGAATTACAAAAATTAAGAACGCGATTCCTAAAATATTTACTAAAAGAAGAAAATGAAAATTCTAACAAAATAGCAGAATTATTCTATGTTGCATTAGGATATGGCGTGAATGTTGATCCTGAACTAGCAGAACTATTCTTACAATCACTAAAAGATGCAGGCGTTAGCCTGCAACAAAAACAATTAATACAAAAACTACTAAATCACAGACTAAGAGAAGAAAGAGAATATTATCAACTACCTCCAGAACAAAAATTAATTCTAATAGAACTAAGAAATCAAGTACAAGAGTTAGAAACACAAAAAGAAACACCATCAACATTATCTCCTGAAGAATACATCTTAAGCATAGGACTAGAACAATTGCTTGAACCTAAAATAGTTGATGTTTATCATGAACGCTTCCGTAAAATATTTTTTGACGATGAAGAATACAACCAATTACTAGGTGAAATCAAAAATTTAGTTGAGAAAAAAGAACAACTAGACATATCATGGTCACAACTGCTACCGCTCATAGAAAATATTCTAGCAGGCAGAGGAAACACTTTAACAATAGTTGATCAAAAAACAAAAGAACAAAGAGAACTAACATCACAAGACTTAACAGATGAAGAAACACTAAAAGCAATATCAGAAGGAAAAATAAGAATCAACGGAAAAATATTTGATCAATACGTTGCAGATGTAAGAGAAAAACTCAGCAAAGAAGAAGCTGACAAAATAAATCAAGTAGGGAAAACGGAGTTCTCTCAAGAACAAATAAGATTCAGACTAGAAATAAGAAGAAGACTATACGAATTAAAAAACAAACTCGACCTGATAAGAACATTATCTGAATTCATAGATAATAATTCTCCGCACAGATTATTATACAATATTGAAGAAGAAAGATATTCTCAAATCGAAAGAAAATATGAAGAACTAAAAAACAGACTATTGACAAAAGCATTCGAGTTCCTATTACACGAATCTTTTGATAGAAAATTACTAAAACTAAACAATTTAGAACTCAAAAGTTCTTTAATCAATTGGTTCAAAGATGAAATCAAACAAACATACAAAGAATTTTATGACGACAAAGAAAAACAAGAATTCACCAACAGAATAACCGACCAAGAAATACAAACAATAAACAGAATAGAACAAGTAAGACAAAAAGGATATTACGAAACAACAGAACAAGCCTTAGGTGATAAAACAGCAAGACTGCAATTCGGAAAAATTAGCTTGCCAATACCTTTGATTAGATTGTCTGTAGCTAGAGAAACACTAATTCAACACAGAGTAGAAACTGACTCATTCATTGAGGACCAAAACGAAGTTTTAGCAAGACTCGATTCACTAAGAACACTTCTAGGAATAGAAAGAAAAGCAGACTGCGAAGGAGTGGCAAGCGCTTATTGTTACAGAAGAACAACGAAAGCACTAACAACAGAACAACTTCTAACTGCAAAAGAAAAAGCAAAAGAAGGCATGGACGAATTAGTGAGCGAAGGAAAATTATCCCAAGATGACAAAGAAGCAAGCGAATGGGTTGACGAACCAGAACAATACGGAACACTACTAAAACTAGTATTTAATGTCAAGAAGAATAAAGCAAAAGTAGTTCAAGAAAAAGAAGAAATATCTCCTGAGCAAAAATTCAAAAATCCGACAAGCAAAGCAGTCTTTAAAGAGCTTCAAGACTATATAGAAAAATTATTTGCAGACAAGAAAGTAATAACTGTTAATGGAGAAGAATTATCCAAAGAAACAGTGTTATCTAGAACAATAAAAGCATTGCTCGATCTAGAATCTGAACCTTTACCAACTAAAGTAGAAAATTACAATGTCAATTCAATCCCTAAACTGCCAGGTCTAAGGAATTTGTACATTGAAGCGAGCTTAGAAGTTAGCAAAGAATCCTTGCGTCAAGAACTAGAAAAACTCAATGAACGAATAGAAAAACAACAAGGTCTCCTTGGCCAAATGCAAGAATTTCACGGAGGCTTCTTCAAATCCATCCTTTATTTCTTCACAGGAAAACCTCAAGAACTTGTTAAAGCAACTAAGAGTCTAGAAGATCTAAGAAATTTCAGAAAAGTGCAGGAAGCAGGATTGAGCGCATTTGAAAAAGAACTGGAGAAATTAAAAGCAGTGAGTGCAGAGAAACAGCAGGTTTCTCCATGCAGTTCCTGCACAACAACAGTTGCAGGCTGGGCTGTTAAGAGTAGTAATAAAGATTCAGCTTTCAAGATTAGTTTTGAAAAAAGAAAAGGCTGGATTTATTTAGGAATTGCTCATTATGATCAAGTATTTGATAAAGAAAATGAAGTTAGGTTAAAGAGTTATATTTTTGCCAGCGGAGCACCGCCTGAAGAAGTAGAAGAAAACAAATTCGATGTTTGGGTTTATCCTAACTTTTTAGATACTGAATTTGCTGATCACGTTGTTTCAGCCTTAGAAGATGACAATTTCAGGCGTAATCATCCTACAGAATATGATTCATTTTCTAAAGACGTTAAAAGAGTAGAAAAGGAAGTATTACAAAAGAATAAGATTGCTAATTCTTTCCATGATTTGGTGCCATTAGGTATTGAAGAAATGGAACTTCCAGAATTAAAAGAAACTCCTCAAATGGCTGAACAAAGGAAATTAATGAAAGACATACAGGGAGAAATTAAAGGAAGACAGCAAGTTTATGATAATCTCCTTGCGCGTATAAAAGGAATAAACGAAGGACAAGAAGAATTAACTCCTGAGCGAATTAGTTTAATGGCTAATGTAATTTTAGGCACTCCTATTGATGGAGTTAACTATGAAACAATAAAAGAAGTATTAAGATTTTTTTCTAAAACACTAAAAAATCCAGCTTATTTCAAAAAATCGTTAGACCCGGTGGTTTTCTTAACAGACCCATTAAAAGGAAGAACAGATCCTATCATAGCTAAAGATCTTACAGATTACTTAAAAAGTCTCTTGCTTGAATCACTAGGACCTGATCTTCATAGTAGTGTTGCAAGAATTTTACTAAATCTTGATGAAAAAAAAGCATTTTATGATTCTTTAATTAAACTAGCAACAGAATCTGGTACATTTAGTTGGGCAGTAATTAGTTTACAAAATAGATTGGAATCATTTAATCTAGAAGAACTAAACGAAGCAAGAAGAGTACTAACTAGTCTTTATTCTGTCTTTTCAAGTGATACTTTCTCGAGTTCCATATTAAGGGGAGCACTAAACCAATTACAATATTATTCAATATTTTTCGAAAGAAAAACAATAGTCAGCAGAACAGTTAGCGAAATGTTGAAAAACGGTTTATTCGACTTTGAAAAAGTCTCAAAATTCTTAGAAAAAAATTACAACCTAAATTATGAAGACTTGAAAACAGCATTACAGAAAGAATTTCCTGAGCTAGCCGAACAAATAGCCACAAAATTCATTGAGAAAAAAGAAGAACAACAAAGAAACGCAGAACAAGACACATTCCAAAGAAATCTAGACATAGAAGAAAAAATACTTCAAGTCTTAATAAAAACACAAGGAACTATTGACGAGCTAGATGCAAAATACAGTAAAGCGGTAGCTGAAAAAAATGACGCTCTTGCGAAAGAATTAGAATCGCAAATTTTCAAGAGAAGAGCTTTAGAAAACAGAGTAAACGTAAGAAAACAATTATTAGAACACGAAGAACTAATCGCTAAATGGACTCAGAAGAGAAACTTACAAGAAAGAGAGAACTTTATTGCAGAAGACTTATTCTCTAAACTAACTCTAGAACAGAAATTAGACATTGCAAGACAAATTTATTCAGAAAAAAGCCAAGGAAAACTAGAAGACAATTTTGTACAAAAATTATTACTAGAAAATTTCATGCTAGAAATAGCAAAATTACACTTCAAAGATAAATATGATATGGAAATAACAATACCAATAAATGAAGGGCCTTTCAAAGACAGTGAAAAAGATGATGATTCTTACACTATGACTCCAATAAGTAATTTAGGCAGCAGATTAACAGAAGTTGTTGAAAAATTAATAAAATTTGATTATGCGCTAGAAATATTTGATCAAAATATGCTCTTAAAAAATACCCGAATACTAAAGATTAGACTCGTTGAAAATATTGCAGGATGGGGAGGATTTTATGAGCCTGTTCAAAGAAGTTTAACGATGCCATTAACAGGGCCTGAATCTTTGTTAATTCATGAAATAGGTCATGGAATATTTTTAGTAGATGATGAACAAGTTAGTGTGGCTGTTTCAAGAGAAGAACTTGATGAATTTGCCAAAAGCTACAAGCTTCCAGAAAGTCTCCCGTACAAGTCTGAAACAGAAGGAGCTTACTGGTTGTTGAAGGAAATCTATGATAAAGAACTAGAAAAATTAGGATTAAAACCAGGACAATCATTAGAAGAAATAATTGGAAAAGAAGAAACTGAGGCAATAAGAGCGAAAAAAATAAATGAAAGAACCAAGGCAATAAATGATAACGAGAAACTACAAGAAATACGTTCTAAATCAAGCTTATTCCCTGTGCTTTACGCATTTGTAGACCCGTCAAATTTAGTAATAAGAGCCACTCCAGAAGAAACATTTACGACAAACTTAGAAAAATACCTACATAGTTATAATTCTCTTCCACAGGCGATGAAAGACTATTTTGAATTATTATTCGGCAAAAGAAAAACCACTAGCAGAGAAAAAGTGAACAAAATATTGAGCGAAAGAAAATTATTCAAATCATCTGCAATTAGCTTGATTACAGAATTACAACTAAGAGGACTAGAAATAACCGAAGAAAACGTTTTAAAAGTTTATGAAAAACTACCTGGTGAAGGAATTATTGATGCTGTGGCTAGATTCTTTAAATCAGTATTTAAGGGAGAAAGTAGAGAGGAAATAATTAAAAAAATAAAAGTACTGATTGAAGAAGGAAGAGCGATTGAAGCAGAAGAATTAATTGACAAACACTTTAGAATTAAAGGGGGAAGATTATATTTTGACGTTGAAGTCATTGACTTGAAAGGACAGATAGATGCAATGAAAGAAGAATACACTCATGAAGAACCATCCAAAAAACAAGCAGGAATAATAATATCTGCTGACTATCTTAGTGAAGAAACACAAAGACTTTCAAGAGAAGTATTTGGAGAAAGAAAAGTCGCTACAGCAACAACTAAAGTAAAATGCGGTCCTGGAAGTGTAATGTGTTCATTAGGAGTATTTGACAATGCTCAAAAGGTTATTACTGAATTAAATGATTTTGAAGAAAGTACTGGAAAATTTTCGCAAATACTTACTGAGGTATTAAAGGAACAATCAATGCCTCCACAACAAAAAGATCACTCAGATAAGCCTTTAGTTTATTTCGAAGCAAATGATGAAACTGGTGAAGTAAAAATAGTATTCAACATACTTCGTGATGACTTAAAAGAAGCATTTCAAAAGAAAGTTAATGAATTCTTGGCAACAAATCAGGATTTGATGAAGATCTTAAACTCTCTGCCACAACAAATGAATTCTGATAGCGTTAGAGATGTAATAAAGAAAATAGAAAACTCAATCAATCAAAACAATTTTGTAGAAGCAAGAACTCTTGCAACAAATGAACAATTTGAAAACATTCCTTCATCTGATAACAAACAAGATTGGCTTGAATGGTTAGTAATACAAAATGCAATTAATAGACTAGACTTATTGGCTGAAGGCAAGTTAGAAAAAGTACCAACACTTGAAGAATTGCCTGAAAGAACTCCTGGAAGATTATATAGAACAAATAGCAGGATAGAAACTCGGAGAGTTAAAGAATGGATAAGTAATGGGTTAAAAACAAAAAGAAATGTTGAAGAAGTAAAACAAGAAATTATTGAAAGACTTAAAAAATTCGGAGCCACAAAATACTCTAAAGCACTAACAGATGAAGATTTAAAAGGAAAAGATTATTTTGAACTTCTTTCATTGCTTGATGCAAGAGAACCTCAAGGAATTTTATATCTCTGGATAAGACTTACGCAAAGAGATCCTGTTTTGGATGCTACAATAAGTTTCTCTTCAAGTGCAAAAGGAGCTCAGAAAGTTAATTATTGGGGTGGCTTTAGCAGCGGAGATGTTTTAATAGAAATTGATAAAAATCAAGTTCAAGCAAAAAGTATAAAAGACAAAGTTAGCATTCTAGAATATGAAGAAGAAAACTTAGTACTTGGCGTACCACAAGAAGCAATAACAAGAATGTGGTACGCAGGAAACTTAATTTATGAAAAACACTTGGGAAAAGAATCGGGTGCAAGAATATCGGAAATCGCTTTTTCTGCGATTTCTCCATGCAGTTCCTGCCCTCATAATCTTGCAGAGTTTGCTGCAAAAATGGTTGGCGAAGGACTATTGAATCCTCAACATATTGTTTTTGATCCTGTTGATGGTGTTGCTTTAGGAGTGAAGTATTTAGGAATAGCAGACATGAAGAGGGTGCTTGATGAACATAGCACTGATAGATTAAGACAATCTTATGGAGAGTATGGAGAAGAAATTCTTAAAAAGACTTTTCCTAGAGTCTGGATAGATCCTAAAGCAATAGAAAGCGGACAACTTGAACAACTGCTCAGAAAATATTATCCTGTAATTAAAGCAAAAGAGCCAGAATTCATTGAAAAATTTACTGAAGATGTTAAAATAAAATTAGGAATTGATTTAATAATGCCTTCAATGGACTATCCTTTAAGAAAAATAAATCTTGAAGAATACTTAGGAAAACTCAAGCTTAAACCTGAAGATTTAGAAAAGCTAAAAGCTAACGCAAGAGAAATTATTACTGTTAATGAATTTTTAGAAAGACGTCAAGAATTTACTGATGAGTATAGTTTAGGTTTAAGTGAAACAATTTATTACGCCTTAGCTGAAATGGTGAATGTTAAAACATGGAATGAGTTAGATTCTGATTTATTTAAGGAAAAAGGCACGGATGTTCATGACTTAGATGCGGTTGTAAACTTGTTAGCTGAAAAGAACAAAATAGGTATTTTCTTTTTACCAACAAATGTAGAAGGAATTTATGAAATTCCGCCAGGTATTACGGAAGGAGAATTAGAATATTTGTTAAGCAATCCAAAAGCAATGAAAAGATTTGTATTTGTTTTAGGCTCTAATGCTTTAATAGAACCTGAAGTAGTTAAAGCAATAAAAGACAAAGTAAAATCATCATATCGTTCTGATTTAATTCCTAAATTTAAATCATTCATTGAACAAAAATTAAGCAGGGAAGCTAAAACATCTGAAGAAAAACTCTTGCAATTAAACGATTTAACACCAGTAGGCAAGCCATACATTAATGTCATGGGACCAGATCAACTTGTTGGAGTGCGTATGACCGATTTTGCTCCAGAAAATGGATTAATTAAAACAGCAGAATTTGGAGATCCACAAAAACAAGTTAGAGAAACAATTCATTTCACGGCAAACTCAATAGTTACATCTCATGAATTTGGAGATTGGGAAGGACAAAAATTTGCAATAATAATCCCGTACCAACACTTACAAGACAGAGTAGTTTCTTTCAGCCCGGTTGACTTTTTTGTTTTAGGAAATTATGAATTACCTGAAGGAAGTTATGTTGTTGGAAAAAAGGAAGACTTACAAGGAATAAACTTAGGCAAAGCAAGAAAAGTAGAAGTTCCTTCAGAAGAAACAACTTATGAATTTGCTAAAAAAGTAGTACTAAAATTAGGCTACAGCTTGTTTAGTTTAAGCATGCGCGATTTAAACGAGCCAATTAATGAAGTTGGAGGAGTAAGAGCAGTATCGGATGCAGTATTTGCTCCATCAGATTTCCAAATAAAAAATCCTAGAGCAGGCTTGCATTCAGACACGATTTATGGCATATTTGATCATATTCAAAGATCAATGGTGTACAGAACAGAACAATTAAGTAAGTTTTTAGATGCTTTAGAAAACAAACGAATGCCAGAAAAAATTGATTTAGTTTTCGTGCTAGATCAAGCAGATTATGTTCTCGAAGAAACAGATAAAAAGTTAGCTCAAATAGAAAAAGAATCAAAAGATTTCTGCAAAGACCAATTATGCCAAGAAGCAATAAACAGATTAAAAGAAAAAACACAAGAAAGAAAAAATAAATTAATTGAATTGTTAAAAAGATATTATACTGGCTCAAAGCAAGCTCCAAAAGTCATAAACTTGCCCGCTCAAGCACAATTATTTGTCAGTCCGTGCAGTTATTGCGTTTTAAGCGTTGCTGGCTTAACTTTGAGAAGTGTTCAGAATAAAGATGATGCAGAAAATGTTGTTCTTGGCGATGTTGCTCCAGAAGGTTTTTTTGAAGTTGGTGTTGTTGGTGATTTTGACAGAGTTATGGCTGGAGAGAATAAAGATGTTTTGAGGCAATTTATTTTTGCCAGTGGAGCTCCCCCTGAAAATACTAAAGTTTATGTTGACGAAAATTATTTTGAAACTAGAGTTGAGCCTTCGCTTTCAAGTGCTTACGAAAAAATTCTAAAAGAAGAAGGAATAGAGAACGCCAATAAATTTAGGGAAGATGGTGAAAAGTTAGGAATACATGTTCGGGAAACTATTTCTGAAGTAAATTTAGAAGAAAAAACAGATTATTGGGTGGTAAGAAAGGAGTATGATGCTCTTGATGAAGAATATTCAAGATTGAACAATTTATGGTTTTGGCAAAAATGGTTTATTGATGTTGAGAAAGAAAGACAAGAAGTTCAAAGAAAAATGTTGGCACTTCAACCTAAATTAAGCTCTTTAAGTCAGGAAATACCTCTTGATGAAAAAATAAAAAGCCTCGACAAAGAAGGTTTAAAGGAAGCCGAAAGACATTTCAGGGAAGTTTATGGTATTTTATTAAATATTAAATTTGCTCCCTGGTATGCCATCCAATCAAAACCATATTTTGATAAAGACTTTCTTGTTACTGTTGTTGATATACCTCTTTCAGAAATACCTGGTGTGGTTGAAATACTGATAAAATTTGATTATGCATTAAGAATATTCGGTCCTGATAGAATAAGAGAAAAAACATTTCCAATAAGAGAACTTAAACTTGCAGGATCATTTGAAGGAGAAAAGTGGGGACTCAGCAGTTCATTACGGATGCAAATATTTTTGAATTATCCTTCAGAAGATTCTATAGCAGTTCATGAATTTGGTCATGGATTTTTTTTAACATCTAGCGAATCTATAGCAACAGATATTTCTTCTGAAGAATTAGAAAAATTTGTCGAATTAGCAAAAGAATACGGTTATGAATTGATTTATGATAAAACACAGGATCCCAACAAGGAAGCTTATAAATTGCACGAGCAACTATATTTTCAAGAACTTAAACATATAGGATTAAGTTCAAATCAAATAATAAGTCGTTCTGAAGCGGATTCATTCTTGAAGAAATCAAAATTGTTTCAAAGAAGTTACTCATTTGCTGCTCCGATTTTGTTAACACCCGTAACGCCTATTTATGATAAAGGCCTTCGAGTACGAGGTGAGTCTTCAGAAATGTTCACAACTAATCTTGAATTTTACGAAAAAGATTATGACCGTTTACATCCTTTGATTAAAGCATATTTCAGAATGATCTTCGGTGAAAGAAAACCTACCATTTACCAAGACATAAAGGCATTATTAAGAAAAAATGGAGCGGAAGATGGTGAAACTTACAAAGTCTTAAAATTCTTGAAAGAAAACAATCTTGAAGCCACAGAACAAAATGTTCTAAAAACAATAAAAGAATTGGGTATTCCTGAAGAAGGAGAAGAAGAAATAGAACAATTAAACGAAGAACCAATTTCAGAACAAGCTCCAGTCTTAACAGGCCCGGGGGCCATGCACGTTGATGAACTTGTAGTTAAACAAATAGAAGATTTAGTTGGGCAAAAGAAATTCAGTGAAGCTGAAGGTTTGCTTAGCGATTTAGTATCTGAAGATAACAAAGAAGTAATGAAGCATTGGATTATTAAGAAGAGTTTGCCTGAAAGAGTTCTTTTAGGAGATATTATTGGTGATTTGCCTTATTTAAAATTATTAGATTCGCTAAATACCGGACCAGTAAAGTATATTGGAAAAGATGGCGTGGAAAGAACTGGTGAAACGATCAGCTCTATGAAATCTGCCAAAATTAATTATTTGGGTAGAACTTATGTTTTAGAAAGAGTTGATGAAGAAGAGTTTGAAATGAGCGAACTAATGAAAGACATTCCTGAAGTAATGAAAGTTTATACAAAAGTTGTTGGTAGAGATGGAAAATATCTTGGAATCCTGAGAGAGTATGTTGAAGGAGTAAGACTCGATGAATTAATTGAATCAGATAGTAATGTGATAACTGAAGTAATAAATCAAGTGAGAGATCTGAGAAAGAAATTAAATGATAGATTTTTGACTCATCAAGACTTTTATGCAAGAAATATTTTGCTAACAAAAGAAGGAAAAATAAAACTAATAGATTTGACAACAATGGTTAACCATAAAGAAAATACTGAAGCATTCAAAAAAGGATCTATGCGTGATAGAATAGGAGAATTTTCAATAATCAATGGCTTAAGAGTTCTAGAATTTAATGCAAATCCAACTGAAGAGAATTTGAAAAAACACATAAAAGAAATACTGCAAGAAACAGATGATTTGGCCGCAAAAATTAGAACTGACTTTGGTGAAGGAATAGATGACTTGACTCCTTACGCAGTTTTACACCAAAAAGACATTGCATTAATAGAATTACAAACCGCGGCATCAAACAACAAAATAAACTTCAAGAAAGCAAAAGACGCAGCAGAAACTGAAATGATTGAGGAGGAAGAAGTTTCTGATGTAAAATGTGTTTCTGGAAGTATATCCTGTTATGCAAAATTGGGAAACGCTAAAGGGAAGCTTCCTAAAATAAAACAATTAGAAGAAAAACAACAAGCATTTTCAAAATTATTAGAAGGAGAAGAATATGAATTAGGATATGGAGTTAGAACTCGGAAAGAACCTTTATTGACAATTTATCTGCCAAGTAGTAGTTATGATGATTTCCCTGAAGAGGTTCTTTTTCATTATGATGTTGATCCTAAAGATCGGGATGAATCTGAAAGGCGTATTCAGGAAAAAATACATAATTTATTGCAAGGAGAAGGATTACTTATTTCAAACGAAGAGCTTGAGATTAAAAAATTGTTGGCAGATTTAAAAGAGGCAATAGATAGACAGCGTCGTCCTGAGATACGTAAAATTCATGATGAACTAATACAGAAAGGTAAGCCTGCAGTGTATTTATTAATAAAAGCTTTTTCCAAACCATATTCTCATCGTGATGATACTGATAGACATTATGCAATTTGGACTTTAAGCGCTTTCTCAAAAATCAATGATAAAAGCAAAATTCCAGTTCTAATTGCTATTTTAAAATCTTCAAAGGAGTATTCTTTGAGACAGGAAGCCGCTCAACATTTAGGGGACGCTTATCTAGAAACAAAAGATGAACGAATTATTCCCGCATTTTTGGATGCTCTAAAAAATGAAGAATTAGTTACTGGGTCACTAATAAGCACTTTGGGAAAAATAAAGGCTATGGAAGCAGTTCCTGACCTGATAAAAATCATGATTGAAAACTATAATAAAGATGATTCTTTAACGGGAGCAATCACTATGAATGCACTAGTTGAAATGGGTGATCCGAGAGCAGTTATTCCTATTGCGGAATTGTTAAAAAGTAAAAATATCCGAAGTTGGTCTAGAGAGCAAATTATTGGAAGTCTGGCCAAATTAGGGTTCAAAGAAGCAATACCTGCACTTGTTGAAGAATTAACCTTGGAATATATTAAAGCGAAAACGTGGGAAGATGATAGGCGTAAAGAAAAAGAGGAAAAACGAGCTCTTTCAAAGTCTAGAGAAGCAGCCGCAATAGCGTTAGAACAATTAGGTTATGATCCTAAAGAATTACCTAATGAACTACTAGTGAAAGTATTAAACATTGTGGAATGGGGAGATTCTTCTGATTTTGGCGTGACAAGAGAAAATCCCAACAAGAAAGTTATAGAATTATTAGAAAAATCAATTCTAGCTAAAGGTGCTGAAATAGTTCCTGAACTCACCAGAGTTTTATCTGAGAGTGGTTTTAACCATGAAGCAAGATCATTCGTAAAAAACATTTTAATCAAAATGGGTGAACCAGTAGTTCCTGGAATAATTAAAGCAATCGGTACAGAATTTAGAGAACCAGGACAATTCTTAGAAATCTTAGGCGACATTGGAAGCAGTACTGCTACTGATGAATTAATTAAAGCACTAAAAAAATATTATTCTGAGCTTAAAGGTAAATCAGGAGAGGATCTTAGACCTACTGAAGCTGCACTAGTTAGTTTGAGGAAGATAGCTCAAAAGTCTGGTGATGAAAAAGCAGTTAGAGCTGTGTTTGATTTCTTTTTAGAGACGAAAGTAAAAGCAAGTAATATTTTCTCTTTCTCAAATTTACCTTCTAAAGCCAAAGATAATCTTGAAGCATTAGGTCCTCAAATAGTTCCTTTATTATTAGACAAGTTAAAGGCATTAGAAAATCAAAGAGATGAATTAGGCGAAGAAAAATTTGCTGAACTCGGCCTTTACAATTTGATTAGAGATATTGTCCAAATTTATTTCAAAGCAAAGTATGATTATGATTTAAGTGATGACCTGGCAAGCGATATCAGACGATTATGGCTAAGTAAAGATCTTAAATTATCCGAAGTACTAGAAAAACTCAATAACCTAATCACTAATTTAAAATCAGAACCAAAAGATAAATTCAAGTTGCCTACAGAATTGTATGATGCGGGTGAAGAAGGTGTTGGTTTAGAAACAGAAAAATTAATCGAAGTGTTCTTAGAAAGGCCTGAAAAATTAGTTATGTTTGAAGAAATCTTTGAGAAATATTTTAAAACAGAAGGAAGAGCAATTCCTTACAAATTCTTTCCAGACATGCTAAAGTATTTCGTTGTTTCAAGTAAATACGACCCTAAACCCTTTGAGTTCTTCAACGATTTATTCTCAGAAGGAAAAGTATTTACTTGGATTAACGAAAAAGAAAGATTAGTGAGCAACTTTAACACTTACAAAGCAAACGAAGATACTTTACAGCAAATAACTTGGATTGTCATAAATAAGTACTACGCAAAAGGCTATGAAGGCAAAGCGAGAGAACAGAAAAGAGCTGCAATAGAAGACCTTAACCAAAAGTTAGAGGATGTAAGCATAATAGTGCTAAACATGGGTAATGAGTTGTTGCCTAGAGATTTAAAAGTTAAAATCAGCCAATTCTTAGATGAATTAGATCAAGAAAGGTATGATGTTGATTCGTTGGCTAAACTAACTGATGAATTGTCTCATTTAGAATCAATAGTTCTTTACGGTATTTTAACTCAGAAATTCCCTGTTTCAGAAAAGACTAGAGATGAAGAACTAACAAAACTAAAACATTTTTTTGAATCAAAACCTGAAGAATTTGGTATGTTGGCGGAGTCAATTAAAGAATACTTAAGAGATAAAAAAGATCAAATATTTTTCAAAAACGTTCACGATGCATTATTTGCTCACATTGATGGAACATTCAAAGACTGGAAATATAAAAGCAAAGACTTAGAAGCATTACTTGAAGAAATAAGAAATAGCGATAAGGATAAAGATGAAAAAGAAAGAATAGGAAACACTTTAGCTAAAAGAGTTGAAGAATTATGGAAACAAAATAATTTATTTGAAACTTCTGGTGGTTTCACAGTGGAATTTACTGATGACTTTTTAACTTCATTAAGAATAGGACAAACACCATTAAGAACTTGTCAAAGATGTGCTGGAGGAAGTTATAATGAAGGACTAATGGCTTATGTTGCTAATGGATTAAACAAAGTGGCAGTGTTAAAAGATTCTACTGGAAAAATTGTGGCTAGAAGAATTGTTAGGTTAAGAATGACGGATAACAAACCAGTAATGATTGTGGAAAGAATGTACTATTCGGAAGGTACTCCAATTTCTGCTCTTGATGAAGCAATGATACTTAAAGCACAAGAAATGGGTGTTGATATTGTTGCCAATAATTTTTTAACAGGGTATATTCTAACAACTCCAACCGAATTAAATATTAAAAGCTACGGAGGCAGAGCGCTTCATAATTATTATGACAGCAGAGGTATAGGAATTGTCAAGTTGGAAGAAGGGGAAACTGAAGAATTCTCACTTAAGAATTTGGAAATAATTACAACTTCAACAAAAAGCGAGGAAGAAATCAGGAAAGCAGTTAATGTTAAAGAAGTTAAAGCAGGAAAATCTAGAACAATATTGATAGATCAAATAATAAATTTAATGAAAGCGTCAGGAGCAGAATTATCCGATACTGCAAGAGCTGAATTGTTTGATTTGAAAGTTGAAGAATTAGAAAGCAAACTAAAAAAAATCCAAGCAAAAGCAAGAAAAATTTTAGGAGAAATCGTTCCCGAAGCAATAAAAATGCCTTTCGGAAACATGCCGCCAATATTGGAAGAAGACTTAGAACCTGAAGAAACACCAAAAAAAGCCAAAGTTTCTCCGTTTGCTGATGAAGACAATTGTAGTGAGTGTGAATGGCCTAAAGAAGGACAGACATCATTATATGGTGCGTTATGGTTATCTAATGAAAAGCAAGTTGAAATGATCTTGCCAGTGTTTGAAGAATGGTTGAAGAATAAAATAAAAACGGCAGAAATCGAATACGCCGGGAATACGGGTGTTTTGAGATTTAAAAAAATTCCTGAAGATCTTCACGAAGAAGTAGAAGGTGAATTTGAAGAAAAATTTTTAAGACCTTGGACTAGTACAGAAGTCAGAAAATACAGACTAGATTCGATGAATTTGTGGCGGCGTAAGATTGAAGAAACAAATGATCCGTCAAAGATCGATTATTATAAAAAACAAATACAGTATCTTGATTTTGTTCTTAAAGCGCAAGAAATTGATAATTTAAAAAAGCAAGGCTTGCAAGTTCGTGAAGAGAATGTTGAAGTAACAAGTTCAGAAAAAGAGCAGTTATTAACTCCTGGAAGAGATGCAATTGAATTTGTGGAAGAAGAGATGAGGCCGGGTAGATTGTCCGAGTCTGGTTTTTTAGGTCCAACAGAAAGTCTTAGAGATGTTATAGAAAAAGATGCAGAGACTCTTAAAAGAAGGGGAATTACGCATAAACAAATAGGAGACAGATTGAATTCTTTGATGGGGCAAGCTTTAGAGTATTGGGAGTTGCTGTCAGATTCAAAAGGTTATGACGCGGAAGTTATTTCGCAAAAAAAAGGAATGTTGATTGATGGATTTCTTCGCGTATCTGCGAAGCCGTTCCACGGTTCTCAAACAACTCCTTTTCTTTCAGATCAACGACGCAAAATTCCTGCACATCACGATTTTACTGTTGAGAATATAAGAACCGGAGAAAAAATTACTTTTTCTCAATTAATGTCATACCTCGTTGGAGAGTATGGTTTTTTTGAAGGAAAAGAAGTACAGTACAGGTTAGATCCTGAAAGTATTATTCGTATTCTTGAATTAAAGCCAGACGTTGATTACAGCCCAAAAACTATTAAAGTTAAGTATGACTATTTTTTAAGTAGAGGTTTTTCAACTACAGATTACCCAATTCAAGAATCCTATACTGAAGTGTATAACAATCCCGATATAGTTATTGACCTTGCGCCGAAAGCTAAGATATATGTTAAGGGCGATAAACTTTTAATAAAAACCGAAAATGGTTTTGATCAATCAGATATCAATGAGCCAATAATAGTTGATGGCTCAGAGGTTGTAATTGAGCACTTAAGTGAGAAGGTTTATTCTTATCTTTCAAGAAATAGCGAGGGCTCTAAAGTATACGAGTTAGAAAGTAATTATCCTAATCTAAAAAAAGACACAAAAGATCTTGAAATTTTTAATCCCGAAACTAGTAGGATGAGTTCATCTGAGTACTTGATTAAATATTTTCCTTTGATTGCTGAAGGGAAAGAAGAATTTAAATTTGAATTACTTCTTGCCTTGGGTGGGGGTTCTGTTCCAGTTAATTTTGAAGGGCAAAAAGTATCTTTCAGTGCTAATACTTTTGTTAAGAAGGTTGTTGATTTTGTTAAGATTGAAGGAGAACGCTTAGGATTGCAATTATTTGAGGATACAAAACAAGAAATGTTAGATAAAATTAAGTTGAGACAAAAAGAATTGAATAAAGAGATACAGGAATTGAATGGTGCTTGGTTTTGGCAAAAATGGTTTGGTGATGTTGAATTGAGAAATAGTAATAAAAAATCTGAGCTAAGATTGTTAAAATCACTTAGTGATAGCCTTGAGAGAACGCAAGTGAAAGAAAAATCAAAAGAAGAATTTTTGACAGAATTTAAATAATTTCACAAAAATATTTCTTTTAATATTTGCTTATTGCAATTTATTATATTCTACAAAATATATTTCGGGGGGGGGTGATATTTATAAATTAGAAATGTAAAATAGAGTTAAAAGAGGTAAAATGGCGTTAAAACTAGAATATTATGTTTTGGCAGTAGTTTTAGTGTTAGGTTTGTTTGGCGTTTTTGGTTTTTTAAATTCTTTTACTGGTATGCAGGCTGCACAAATTCAGGTAACGCCACCAAGTACTTGTGGTAATGGTTTGTGTGAAGCTAAATATTGGGATAATGGTGATGAAGATAATGTTAATTGTCCTCAAGATTGTCCGCAATGCGGTAATGAGTTATGTGATTATTATTACGGGGAAGATTTTAATATTTGTCCTCAGGATTGTAGTATTTGTGGTGATGGAAAATGTTTTTTTCCAGAAGACGGGGTTTCTTGCCCCTCAGATTGTAAACCCGTGTGCGGGGATGGAAATTGCAACAAGCCGGAAAACCCAACTTCTTGTCCTCAGGATTGTCAACAATTACAGATAGTCCCTTCGGTAAGTGCTTTAGTTTGTGGTGATGGTGTTTGTGATCCTAGAGAAGCGGCGCCAACACATCCTACTCTTGCTCAATATGCTTGTCCTCAGGATTGTCCGGTAATGTGTGGTGATAAAGTTTGTGATAGTGCTAATGGTGAAAGTTGGCAGACTTGCATAGAAGATTGTCCTAGAACAACTCAAGCTCAATGTTTTGGACAACAATGTGTTTATTGCGGTGACGGAGTGTGTGAACCACTAAATGAAGATGTAGTTAGATGTCCTCAAGATTGCAAGCCAAAATCTTACTGTGGTGATTACCTTTGCGATGTAAATGTGGGAGAAAACTCACAAAATTGTATTAATGATTGTGTGTGTGGAGATAATGTTTGTGATAATTCAGAAGATGCTATTACTTGTCCACTAGATTGCAAAGTTGCAAGTCCATCACCCATAATTTTTCAACCTCAACAAGCATGTGCTAATAGTGGTGGAGTTTGGAAACAATTTCGAAACACCTGTGCGGATTCATGTAATTTGATTTACGCGTGCGCTCAAGTAATTGTTGATGATTGTGACTGTGGACCTAATAATTGTTGGGATGGAAGTAATTGTGTTAGTAACCCGCCGGTCTGTGGCGATGGTACTTGTGATTTTTCAGAAACCTATATTAGTTGTCCTCAAGATTGTACTGCCAAAGTTGTTCCTCCAGTTTCTCAATTAGTTTGTGGTGATGGTGTCTGTGATCCTAGAGAAGCTGATGCGACAAATCCTAAACTTGCTCAATACTTATGTTCTCAAGATTGCCAAGTTATTTGTGGAGATCAAGTTTGTGATGGCGCGAATGGTGAAAGTTGGCAGACTTGTGTGGCTGATTGCCCAAAACCTTCTCCGCCTAGCTCTAGTTTCTGGAACTGGTTAAAAGGTTGGTTAAGATTATCTCCAGTTCCAGTATATTATTGTGGAGATGGAGTCTGCAATCCAGGAATAGGAGAAGATATTAATACTTGTCCTGCAGATTGTCCTTGAAGTTGATGTTCAAGCGCAAGCTGAAATTTGATCTTTGATTCTTATTTTTTAGTATTTCTATCTATTATATTTTTAACTTCTTCCGTAAATATTTGTGCTCTTTTTATCCAACATTGTGTTTCTTTAATGCTTCTAAGAAAAATTCAGCTCCTTTTAAAATTATGTGTCCTTTCAATAATTCATTAGCTACATTGAGCTTTTTTGGGTTGCTCCACATTTCATGCAAACTTTCGTCAACAGCAATATTAATATCAGCATTTTCTGAAATAATAGAGTTCTTGATGTTTCTTTCGAACAAACCAAAGTCATAATCTTTAGGAATGACAAATAATAAATCAATATCTGAACCTTTCCTAGCTAAACCTTTAGCATAACTGCCAAAGATTATGCAAATGTATTGTAGTTTGTTAATTCTTTCTAAATCTTGAAAAACGCGTTTGAGAACGGGATATTTCTTAAAAAAATTATCTCTACGCATTAATTCAGTTAAGATATACTCTTTTTTTACTTCTTTAAAATCTATACTAATAAAAATAGCTTTACCGCCTTTATCGCATTTTATTAAATCTTTTTTGAGAAGAGATTTTACTGTTTTGTGTGATTGGGCGTAAGGAATTTTTAAAACTTTAGCCAATTCGAGAATGGAATATTCTTTACTTAAATCGTTGAATAATAATTCTAAAATCCTCAACTCGGTTTTTGATAACATGTATATCTAGCTGAATATAATGTTATATCTATACAGATATATAAACCTTTCGGAAGTTAAAAGCAAATTGAGAAAGTAAATAGTATGTGCTTAATTCTAGAATGGCACAAAAAATATCTGAATTCTTTTTATCCAACATTGTGTTTCTTTAATGCTTCTAAGAAAAATTCAGCTCCTTTTAAAATTATGTGTCCTTTTAATAATTCATTAGCTACGTTGAGCTTTTTTGGGTTGTTCCACATTTCATGCAAACTTTCGTCAACAGCAATATTAATATCGGCATTTTCTGAAATAATGGAGTTCTTGATGTTTCTTTCGAACAAACCAAAGTCATAATCTTTAGGAATGACAAATAATAAATTTATTCAAAAACAACAATTTCTTTCATTGAAAATTCTATTTTTTCTTTGATTAGTGTTTCTTTGATTCTTGTTTGTTCATCTTTTGGAACTATGAACACGTTTGAGCTTAGTTTTGCTCCTTTAACTGATTGTATTAATCCTTTTTCTTTGTATTCTTCTTCAGTTCTTCCAAATAACAATCTTTTTATTTTCATGTATTCTTTTTTTTCTTTAGGATGTTTTATCATAAAGATTGCTCTTCTTTCTCCTTCTTCCAAGATTTTTTTTTTACTGTACAATAAAATTCCTTCGCTAGCTATGCTTGTTTTTAGTTCCCATTCGCTTAAATTTCCTGATTGGACAGAAAAAGGATGTTTGAACTTTAAAAGTTTCCATTTTTCAAAATCTTTTGATTGCTCAAATTTTACTGTGCCTGAATCAGCTAATCTTTTCACATGATCTTCGTCTTGTCTATCACAATCAAAAAATAGATCAATATCACTTTCTTTAGTAAGTTCTGCTCTAACTGCTGAGCCAAACAAGTATATTGCTTTTGTTTTCTCTGCAATTTCTTTATTTTGAAATGCAAAGCTTAACATGTTGTAGCAGAAGGCTATTGTGGTTGCAGTTTCACTCTTCAATTTCTTCACCGGCTTCTTTCAACATTTCTTTTAGTAATTTTTTATATTCTTCAAATATGTTGATGGTTTGTTCGATTTCTATTTTTGTAGAACTTCCGTAAATTAATTTGTTTCTTTTTTCTTCTAAATAATAAAGAAATTCCAATATTTTTTCTTTATTTAGGAAATTGATTTTAAGTTTTCTTTCTACTAGGGGAATAATTTTTTGTCCCGGTTTTGGCCTTTTGAACCAATCATGTTTTATTTGCGCTCCTATTTCCAGAAGATTAACTTTGTGTAAGTAAAGTTCTAAAAGATCTATTGAGCAAGCAGATGTATGAAAGCCTATAGTTGCAGGTCTATTTTCTATTCCTAGTGTTTTAGCATCTTTTAGCTCTTGCAGATGTTCTTTTATTTTATTAAAGTGCACTTTTTGTCCAGCCATTTAGGTGGGAAAGTACCATTTATTTATAAATTTTTTGGTAGAAAAATGCCAAAAAATGGTGGAAAAGTACCGAGATGGTCTTATGGGCACAAATGGCCGAAAAGTTTAAACATTTTTGTGCCCATATATTTTTTTTCTGTGTTTTCATACGATTGTAAAAATTTTTAAGAACAGTAAAATACTTAGTTTATAGTGTTATAAACTCGAAAACGAATTATTTAAATATCAGTTTATGAATTGTATTATATATGAGTAAAGAACGTATTAAGTGGTTAGCTCAGGCTGAAGAAGATCTAAATAGTGCGGAGTATAACTTTTTAGGTAAAAAATTTGATATGGATCAGAAAACAAAACTAATAAAAGAACTAAAAATATTTAAGAACAAATTAAAAAAAAGTTATGATTTGAAGAAGTTAATACTTTTTGGAAGTTTTGCTAAGGGAAAACAAAAAAAGCATAGCGATGTAGATTTAGTGGTAGTTTCTCAAAAATTCAAAAAAAACCTACTTGAAAGGTCTCCACCACTTCACCTAAAATGGGATTTAGATTATCCGGTTGATTTTCTTTGTTTTACTGAAGAAGAATTTGAAAGGAAGAAGAAATCTTTAGGCATAGTTAAAGAAGCAGCAAAAGAAGGAATTATTATTTAATCACCAAAGGAACATTGTAAAGTTTTATTTCTAAGTATTCTTTGTCAAAGAAGTCTGTTCTTAGGCCGTATTGTTGTGCTTCTTTTGGAAACACTTTTGATAGTGTTGCGAAGCCTTTTGCATCTTTTGTTTCATATATTTTTTTTAGTGTGTAATTAAACCAGTTTCCAAACATTTTTTGTTCTAGACTTAATGCAACGACTTTTCTGCCTTTAGGCAATGGTTGGCCGTTAATGCTGAATAATTCTGAAGCGTAAGTTGAAGGTGTGAATCCTGTGCCTGTATTTATTAGCATGGCTAATATATTATTAATGAAGTGGTAAGTTTGTACTTTTAATGGATCTTCTTTGAAACTTTTATTGCTGTTAGTGTATGCACTCATGAATTCTGTGAATGCTTTTATTCTTGGTTTTTTCGGTTCCAGTAATGGTTTTGTTTCTTTAACAAAAAATTCAAGACTTCCTTCATGAGCTCGTTTATTTTTTCCATTACTAGTTCTTACTCTTAATGTTAGATCTGCATTGTATGTTTTTCCATTTTTTGTGCAACGATCTATTACAACTCGTTCTATCTCGTAAACAAAATCGTCAGCATTAATGGTATTTCTTTCATCGTGAAATGGCAGTAATGAGTTAGTTAAGTAATCTGTTGCTCTTTTAACTTCTGCATCAACACTAATATCTTTTGCATTTTCTGCAAGTAAAAATGGAGGAAACAATACTTTAGGATCTCTTTTTCCTTCTCTGTGTATTTCAAAATTTACTTCTTTTCTGCCTTCAAATTGCGGATCTATGCAGACATCAATTATTGCCACTAAATTACCGTTCTTTATTTCTCTATTAACGCGGTAATCGTTTAGCCAGCCATTTGTTTCTACTTGTTTTAAAAAGATTTTTATTTCTTCATCGGTTGGTGGAACTATTACTTTTTCTGATTGTCTAGGAATTATTATTTTTTTCCCTCTAACAAATACTTCACTAATTCTTTTCATTCTTTATCCTCGAAACAATTCTCAATCTTAATGGTCTACCTAATTGATAATCCGTGTTTAGTTGGTCTATTTGTTTTTCATAGAATTTTCTATCTTCCTGACTCATTTCTTCAAGAAAGCTTTCTTTCTGAAGCTCTTGAACTTCAGGATGTTCTCCTGTAATTCCTAATTCATAGAAAGTTTTTATTCTATATCTTGTTCTAGTTCTGAATAATTCTTTTTCTAAGTTAGTTAACTCAACATTTCCACTGAACAAACCTGTTTTGTCATCAATTAGGCTAGCAGAATAAACTTTGAATGTTTCTGGTTCACCGCTTCCTAACAATGCATTTGATAGGGTGTGTAAAGCGCGAGTAGCTTTTAATCTGTTAATATCTTCTTCGCTCATTTGTGTTGGTTTTTTTGTGAAACTTTCTGGATTTGTATTTGCAAACATTCTTATGAATTCTGTTAATACTTTAATTCTTGGACTTTGATAACCTCCAGCAAGTACTGGAACTGTTTCTTGAATAAAGTAATTGACATCACCCATCACGTGAGAATCGTTTTTTCTTTTTTTAGCTTCAACGATTAATTCTGCTTTATCATCTTTAACTGAATTAATTGTTATTCTTTCAATTTGATATGTGTTTCTTCCAACATTGATTACTTTCAAAGGATCATTAACTTTAGCTAAATATTTGTGTAGAACATAATCGCAAGTTCTTCTGATTTCATCATCTAAAGAAAGTCTTGCTTCTGAAGGACTTAATAAGAATCCCGGAAGAGCTAATGTGTTTTCTATTAATCCGAATCCTTTATTATCGTATAATTTAAAGCTTACTTCCCTTTGTCCGGGTATTTCTTCACAATCATCTATTATTGTGCAAAGAACTTGTTCTGCAAACCTAACATGATGGGAATACTTCAGTAGCCATTTATTTTTTTCTATTTGTTTTAGAAATATTTCTATTTCTTTTTGGCTCGGTGGGTTTTTTACTTCTGCCAATCCAGGCAAGCTTCGCTCTAATAATTTTACTTCGCCAGTAATCAAAGGCAGTTCTAAGCTTCTCATAAGTTAGTAATTGAGTAAACCATTTATAAATCTTTCGTTTTTTCACTACTGACAAGTAGTCTATTTTTCCATTTTTTAGGTTTTTTTCGTACTCTAGAATTCTTTTATGTTGTTTTTTGGCTGTTTCTTTTAAGTTTTTAACTAATTCTTCAATTTTTAACATCAGCTTAAAGAATAATCTTGAATGCTTGTATTTGCCAACAGTCACTACTTCTATTACTTTTTTTAAAATTGCAGGAATTACTCCATCCCAAGCGTTTTCTGGAGTTGTTAACATGGCGTGATAATCTCCTAAAGAAATAACCATTATTCTAGGTCTTGGAATATATGCTACTAATTTATCCTTTTTTATTGATCTTAGTATGTTTTCTGCTATTGTTTGCCCATGATATTCTGCATTTTGGGCGCATTTTTCTTCAGGTAAATTTGTTATATCTCCGCCAACAAAAATATTTTTGAATCCTTGAAGGTTTAAGTTTAGTGTTGTGAGTAATCCTTTACTATCTTTTTTATTTTTCAAACCCGGACCTAAAAAAGATAAGTTTGGTTCTATTCCAGTACACCAAATTATTAAGTCTGTTGGAATTTTTTCTCTTCCGGATGTCAGTACATAATTATATGCATACTTTATTATTTCTTGCCCTAAGAAAATGTCAACGCATTTTTTTTGTAAGTAATTAAAAGCGACGCTAGATGCTTCTATGTTTTGTCTGGATAATAAACGATCGTGTTTTTCTATTAAGTTTATTCTTTTCTTTGTTTTATTTATTAATTCTCCAGCAACTTCCGTTCCAGTAAGTCCTCCACCAACTATTGTGACGTGATTTGCTTTTTTTAGTTCCTCATGAATTTCTTTTGCATCATTAACTGTTTTTAGTAAAAAAACATTCTTAGATTTATGTAAATCTTTTACGTGAGCTCCAGAACAAATCACTAAGTAATCAAAAGGATAGTTTTTACTGCCTGCTTTTACTGAATTTTTGGTGACACTGCTTACGGGTTCTGTAATTACTCTAGTTCTTTTGAGAAAGTCGGTGTAAGGAACTTTTATTTTTCTTTCATAACTCAGTTTTGTTAATAGTTTATGTATTGACGGGGTGAATTGGAAATAGTCTTTATTGTCAAATAAGAGTAAGTTATGATTATCTGGCAGTTTTCCATCAAGTATTTTAGCACACTGGGCACCGCAAAACCCTCCACCAATTATTATGATATTTTTACTCAAACAATACACCCCTTTTTTGTATTGTTATTGGTTTTATTGTTTATAAAGCTTTGCTCGTTGAAATCCTCATTGAGTACTTTGTGCGATTGCTTTCGATCGGTGTCGAGATTTTACTGGCGGTCGGAGGGTGGGTGAGTTCTTTGTGTGCTTTAATAGATTCTTTTTTTATTATTTGTCTATGCCGCAAGAGATAACTAGACTCTGTATGCACACAATTGTTTGGCGGCTGAAACTGAGAAAGTTAAACAGGATCAAGAAAAAATTTGAATTCTAAGTATTACACTAAATCAACATTTTCTGCAATCGCGAGTAATCCTTGCTTTAGTGTTGCTGTATCACAAATTATGTCATGTGTGTGGGGGTTTATCGCCCATTTAATATCTAATGAAGAATTTAGGTTTACAAAGAAAATTGTTAATTCTTTATTTTTTATTAATAAACTCCAATTTTTGACAACAAAGTCTATGTTTGATGTTTTGTTCAGAGTAACTATTGCTAAGTCTTCATTTATTTTTTCGCTAATTTTTTCTAAAACTAAATCAGGAAGTATTAGGACTATTTGGTCTTTGCTTTTTCTTTTGACTATTATTTCGTTTTCATTATTCTCTTTAAATTCAAGAATATCATTAGAAGAATAGTCTTTCATTTTCAAAAATCCCAGGATCCAATTCTTCAAGTCCATGTAATAAATTATTTTTATTTACTTATTAAATCTTTTGCTGGAAAAATATAATTTCCAAAAAAACAAATTTGGAAATCATATTTTTCCAGAAAAGAAATCTTTATAAAGAGAGCTATTCTTATTATACTTAGTCGTAAGAAAGTAATGTCTTTTTTGTTGAAGACAAAAAGAAGGTGTGATTGATGAACGAAGAAGTTATGAGCAAAGTTTTAAGTAATGTTAACCAAGTCAACAATTATACAACTCAGTTCTCTCAATTTAAGAATTTACTTCCAACATTATTAGAAAAAGGAATAGATAAAATTGATTTATCAATGTTTGATGATCAAACAAAAAGCCAGTTATTAAACGTTCTAGGTGAAGAATACTCGAGGAGAGGAAGACTTCATGAAGCTGTAAAAAGTTTTGTTCTTGCAGGAAATCAAGAAAAACTAAGCAGTATTGGACAAGATTATGAAAGAATTGGCCAAGTTTCTAATGCTGTTGAATGCTATGAATTATCCCAAGACACGCCAAGATTATCCAATTTAGGAAAAAAATGTTTGGCAGAAGGAAGATTCAGCGAAGCAATAAAGTGTTTTACACTACTAAATGATCATTTAATGCTAACAAGAGTTGGTGAAGAATGTGTTAAAAGAGCAAAATGGGAATACGCAATTGAAGTATTCAAAGCGATGGGTAATAGCGAAAAGCTAACTTTAGTTGGAGATGCATGTTTACAAGAAAGAAAATATGCAGAATCATTTACTTCCTATGAATTAGCAAATAATACTAACAGACTTAATGAATTAGGAAATAATTGTTTAAAAGAAGGTTTATACTCTTTAGCTCTCAAAGCATACAAAGCAGCAAATAATACTGCAATGTTAACATTCATACAGGAGAACTTTAAACAGAAATTTTAAAATGGACATAGAAAAAATTAAGAAAATCAATGAAATCTCAAAAAACTTAAGAGCACACCATTTTTCGATGAGCTCTGAAGAAGCAACCAACGAAGCAAAAAGCATTTTTGGAGAATTGGGTTCTCTACAACAAGGTCAAGCTTTACAAACAATGCAAGAACCTCAGCCTTCTCAAAATTTACAACAAGCTTCACAAGTATTACAATCCCAATCAAACAACCAGAATGGATCTAGTGTTTTGCTTCTTGAAAAGAAATTTCAAATAATTTTGTCACAATCAGTAAAAACTCTTAAAGACGACTTAACCAACTTGCAAGATACTGTTGAGTTCTTGCAGCAAGAACTATCTAAACTACACCAAAAAGTGGCTAAAATGCAGCAACCAACACAACCAATAGTGCAACAACCACAACAATTTCAACAACCAGTTCAACAAGCACAACCACAACAAAATAATGTTCAGAAACCAGAAGAACCAAAACAAACTCATCCTAGACAAGGCAACTTAACTTCTGATGACGTTAAAATAGAAAAATTCTTTTATTACGGCAAATAATTTTTATGAAAGAAAAAAAAGAGAGTTTTTTATTAACAATACTTTTTATTCTAATTCTGGTTGAAGGAATTTTTTTAGCAGTAACAAACAGTGAAATAAAAACATTAAATGTTCAACTAAAAGACCAATCAGATTATTTTGAGCTAAAGATTAAAACACTAGAAACACAACTAACAGAATTAAAAAATGTTTCTGATGAAAATTTTGGCAAATTACAAAAAAATCTCGATCTAATAAGTGAAGAAGTAAAAGGAGTGCAAAAAGAAAGTCTTGAAAAAATAAAAAAAGTCCAAGAAGAAGTAAGCACTAGCAATGGAGATTTTTCTAAACTAATACAAGAAACTCTTCCTGCAGTAGTAAGTATTAAAGCAAACACTGGTGTTGGAAGCGGGGTAATAATTCATCCAGATGGTTATGTAATAACAAATTATCACGTGATTAAGGATGCAATGCTTGCAGACTTAACAACCTATGACGGAAGCTCACACAAAATAAACATTGTAGCTACAGATGCAAATAGCGACTTGGCAATACTGCAAATAACTGCGGAAAACAAAAAATTTCATTACTTAGAATTCGCTGATAAAATCATTGCAGGAGAAAGAGTTTTAGCTTTAGGAAACCCTGGAGGACTGGAATTTAGTGTTGCAGAAGGAATAATAAGCGCAACAGAAAGACCAGGACCTAATGGAATATTATATATTCAAAGTGATGTTCCTATAAATCCTGGAAACAGTGGAGGACCACTAATTAACAAACAAGGACAAATAATAGGAATAAATACTCTTAAAGTAAAAGGATTTGAAGGAGTTGGATTTGCAGTACATTACAAGGTTGCAAAAGAAATGGTCGACAAAACGCTTAAGGGCAAACTAGTTTAGCTTTCAGCTTTGATCGTTTGCGATTTTCTAATTTTATTGATTTGTAATTTTTGAATTTCTTTTTGATTCACCATTATTTTAGGAGCTCAGGCCGCCGTGAGTTATGTGCAAGAAAAGTTTTTTAATGTGGGTGGCGGCAGCATCATGAGTCCAGAAAAAAATAAAAGAATTTTGTCAGTGCACATGAATAATTCTTCTGTTATCAATTCCCGCAGCAGCGGGTGTCAATGTTCCGATCGCCTTCTGGTTTATAGTTTATGGTTTGTAGTTCATAGTACGTCCTGTAAACTATAAACTGCGAACCATAAACTAATCTGCGGTCGGCAAGGAGAAAATTTAAGTATTCAAAAAGCTCAAGTAAGTCAGAGACAAATTAATTATTGCCTAACATCAAAAAAATACTAATTTTAACTTTTTTTATAAGAATTTTTAAATGTTTTCAAAGCATTTGAATAATTTAAAATCTTGCTTTGTTTTTTAAAAGGGGCTTGTGGGATTCTTCGTTACCAGAGGGAATCCCACTGCTACCCTTTTGTTCTCATCTGGAGGGCCTAATATCCAGATTAGCGTGAATTGTTGAGTTCAAAATCGAATGTTCTTTTGAATTGTTCTGAGTGATTTTTTGGTACAAAATTTTTTGCTTCTTCACAATAACAATGAGCACATACGTTGAGTTCTTTCTTGCATACTATGCAATTGACTCCTGTACTGAAGTGCTCAAATAATTGTGTTACTGCTTTAACTTCTTCAGGTTCTCCTGCTTGAAAGTCTGACAGCCATTGTGCTATTTCTAACTGCAGACACTCGCTGCATACCGGATTTGTTATTGCCTCATTGCATATGTTACAATTGCCCATATTATACCTTGAGGCTCTTCAGCAAAGTAAGAATTCGTCTTTGCCAAGAGCCTCACTTTAACTTGTTTGTTTATTGTGTGGCTCTTAGCGATAATCACACACAATAATATCTAATAATGTAAATGCACATTTTGTGACATTAGTTGTGTGATTACTCATAATGTATAGGTAAAAAGAACTTATTTATATATTTTGCGCAAAAATTGTACATATTAACACTCTTCTGACTTTTTGTTACTAATTGTGTCAAAATGAAAAACCTTTTAGTTCACTGTTTACGGTTTGCAGTTTACAGTCGATGCAGTTCTGTAAACTGTGAACTGCAAACGGTAAACTAAGATTTATATACCTCCGTTCTTCCTCTGTCTTTATGGGCGCATGCGGTATTCAATTATATCAGGAAAATGTAAGTTATGATCAGAATTTTATTGATAAAATAGATAGTACTGTAAAAAACACTATTGAACAATATCAACTTTTTAATAAGGATGATAAAATTCTTGTCGCAGTTAGTGGAGGTAAGGATAGTACTGTTTTAGTTCACATTTTGAAAAGTTTAGGTTATTCTTTTGAGTGCGTAACTGTTGATGCACACATTGGTTGTTATACTGAACAAAACTTGTTAAACATTAGAAAAATGTGCGCTAGTGTAAATGTTAAATTGCACGAAATTCCTTTTAGAGAAGTTTTTGGCGCTTCATTATGCTATATCAGAGATACTTTGAATGAGAATGGTTTGAACTTAAAATCTTGCACTGTTTGTGGAGTTCTTAGACGATCTTTATTAAATAAAAGAGCTCGTGAAGTTGGTGCAACTAAATTAGTTATGGGACATAATTTAGATGACGCTGCTCAAGCATTCATGATGAATTTGTTAAAAAACAAAAATAATTTATCTGCACGAATGGGTGTTACAACTGGAGTTGTAAAAAATTCTTTATTAGTTACTCGAGTAAAACCATTATACTTGGTTGCTGAAAAAGATATAGTTGATTATAGTAAAATGATGGATTTTCCAGTATATTACGGCAAGTGTCCTTGTTCAACTGAAGGATTTAGAAATCATATTAAGGATTTGCTCAATGAATTGGAAAAAGTACATCATAATGTTAAAGAAAACATTGTTAATTATTTCTTGAAAAAAATGCCTTTATTACAGGAGAAATGTAAGGGCGATATGATTAATAATTTTTGCATTCAATGTGGAGAAGTTACAACTGGAGAATTATGCAGGCCTTGTAGTTTGCTCCAGGACTTTAAAAGATTCACGCAACCTATTCAATTCTCTGCTGCTCAAGAAGCGCCAAGTGCCGAGCTTAACATTAGTTAATTCTAAATTTGCTATTCTTATTCTTTTAAGTCTTAGAATTTTGTATTTTAATGTACTCAATGCATCTCTTATTATGTGCTTTCTTCCTTCGTGAAGTATTATTCTTAACCTTTTATCTGTTTCTAAAGTTATTCTTTTAATTCCTACTTTTCTACCTTCTATTCTCATTTTTTTTAATTTTGAAATATCTTCAATGTTAAATGGTTGTGCAGTCCAAACTAAGTATTCTTTTTCAGTACCAAAACTGGGATGGGTTAGTCTATTTGCTAATTCTCCGTCATTAGTTAATATCATTAATCCTTGAGAATTTTTATCCAATCTTCCAACGGGAAAAACTCTTTCTTTTATTCTAACTAAACGCATAATGGTTTTTTCGCCATGCTCAGTACTTACAGTTGATGAAATGAATCCTTGAGGCTTGTTCAGCATTATGTAAACAGGACTTTGTAATTGTATTGGTTTACCGTCGACAGTTATTGAGTCTTTTGGTGTGGCTTTATCTCCCAATATTACAGTTCTTCCATTAATCTTGACTCTACCTTGAGCTATTAATGTCTCGCAAAGACGTCTACTTCCAATTCCCGCTCTAGCAATTATTTTTTGAACTCGTTCCATTTTAGTTTGTAGTTCGTAGTTTACAGTTTATAGTACGTCCTGTAAACTGCAAACTGTAAACTGTGAACTAAGAGGGCAATGTTTATAAATCTAGTACCTACTTTCAGAGCATGGACTTCGTCTTTCCAAACAATAATGAAGAGGAATTTGCAAAAACAGCCAAAAAATTAAGCATTGATAATCTGGTTTTTGTTTATACTGACATTAAGATGGTTAAAAAAATGGAAGGAGTCAAAACTGCATTATTAGCAAGTCCAAAACAAGTTAACAGTGCAAAAAGATTTGTTGATTTTGTTATTGTTAAAAGTGGAGAAGATGATCGTTTTGCTTTAGAAAAAAGCAAGCCTGATTTCATGTTTGGTTTTGAGTTTGCAGGAAGAAAAGATTTCATGCACCAAAGAGCTTCTGGTTTAAATCAAGTTCTTTGCAAAATAGCTAAGAAAAATAATATAAAGATTTTATTTCCTTTTTCGGACTTACTAAAACAATTACCTGAGAATAAAAGTGTAATAATTGGCAGACTAATCCAAAACATTAAATTGTGCAGAAAATATGGAGTTAGTTTAAGCATCTGTTCTTTTGCAAAAACTCCTTTTGAGATGAGAAAAATGAAAGATTTGGAAAGTTTTGTCCGAATTCTGAATTAAATTCAATCAAAGAACTTATTTGCCATCCGATCCCCGTAATGTTTGATACCTGATTGAAGTCTTCTGATATCTCGCGAATTAGTATTGTTTATTAAATAATCTTTTAATACAATCATCTGCAACGCGGGAGGGTCCGTTTTCTATTGATGCGATTAATAATTCTGCTAAGCTTTTTGCGTTTTCATTATTTTTGGTTTTATCAAAAATAACTTCTCCTTTAAATTTAGAAAGATCAAAACAAGAATAGGTTAAATCTTTTTTTGAAATACTTCCTTCGTGTAATTCATCGCTTTTTCCATCAAAACCGTCATCAAAAACTAACAATACAGGTATTTGTGTATCTTCCGGTAAATTTTTCAAAAAGTTTTTATCAGTATATTCTTTAGGAATTATTTGGTATGCAGCAACATAAGGTCTGTTTAGTGATCTTAACAATATTTGAGTACAATGGAATGATTCGCTTTCTTGATTGTAAGTTGTTTCGTTTTCGTTCCATGCGCCGCTCCAAAAAACTATTGAGTTCTCATAATCTGTTTCATTGAAATCATTGTTTATTATGCTAATCAAATTTAAGCTGTCTTCTTTAGGGTTTGGTTTCAAATCATCTTTTCCTTGTGATTGAAGATATGTTCTTATTTTTTCTTCATTAATTGAGTTAGGATTAGTTGTAAGAATTTTTAGTAAAACTTCATTAAGCTTGATTACTTTGTATTCAACAATTTCAGAACTAGTTTCTTTTGGTAATTGAATTATTTCATGTGTTTCAGGCTCAAATTTGTGATTTTTGACTCTGTCAAGAGCATAATAGCCTCCAATACCCAAAATAGTACAAATCGCGGCAATACTTACAATTCTTTTGAACATTTGTTTATTTAAGAAAGTAGATTTTATAAGCTTTTAATATTAACAATAACAAACTAGTTCATAGTTTACGGTTTGCAGTTTACAGTACGTCCTGTAAACTGTGAACTACAAACCGTAAACTAACTAATAATCCGATAAAAAAAAGCGGCAATCTTTGAGAAGAAACCAGTACTGCTGTTTTTGATTGTTCTAAATGATTGACCTGTAATTGGTGAGTAAGATCCTCTCAAACCTTCAGGAGTTATTCCTTCCATTCTTTCCGCACTTAAATCATAAGCACGACTAACTTCATTACAATTAACTGACTTAAGCTGAGGAACCCAATCACCGCTTTCTGGATAAGAGCAAGTGAAACAGCCTTTAACACCGTTTTGATAAGTGTATCTTACTGATTCTTCTAAATTTATTGTAACTGCAGTACTTCCTGGCTCTCCAGTTATTGTTGGGCCAAATATGCATGCATTAGAAATTCCGAATCTGTAACGATCATTAGTTCTAACTCTTTCTTTATCCCAATCAAAACCTCTTAAGTCTGTTCTTCTACAATTAACTTCGTCTAACGAATTAAATGGTTCTCCTTTTGCACATTTAAAACATCTGGTTTCTGATGGTGGGCCTTCAAATTGATATCTGATTGTTTCTCCAATGTGAACTCTCAGAGTACTTATTGGTTCTGTACTTGGTTTTTTATTATCTTTTGCAGAAGGATCAAAATCGCAAGTGTTAAGAGAGTTTTTCCCCGCTCCAAATTCTTCGTTGCAATAATCCAGAGAAGCAACTTCGGTGCTTACTCCATTAATTGCTAAATTTTTGCAATTACTTAGAGTCATTTTTTCGTGTCTTGTATTCATTCCCGCTTGAGACGTAGTGACTTTGCAACATACAGTAATATCAGTAAGGCCGGGTTGTAATTCATTTGTATACGAGTTACAAGATTCAACAGGAATGTCTATTTTTTCTCCACCATTTCTTTTGCAAGCAGTAGGACCTAAAGCACTAAGAATTTCCAAACCAGTTTTTGGACTTCTGTATTTACAACAAACATCATTACATGCTTCTTCGAGGAGAACTTCTCCACCCATTTCTTGACACAATCCAATGCTGATTGGCTCGTCCCCAGAAACTTTATTATGCCATGCGGGGCCGTCAGGCGTATTAATTTTACAGCAAGAAGTTTTACACATTTCTTCTGGATGACTGAAGAGTCCTTCTGCTCGGCAATTACCTGCTAAGCCCTTCTCCCATCTGCTCACACTCATTCCTTTAACTTGTTGCTGACAACAAACTTGTGCACACATAGCATCAGAAGCAATATTTCCTCTTAATTCGCTAATACAATAATCTTGAAATACTTTTGCGTACCCATCTTTAGTATAACAACATACCAATTCTTGAGGAATCAAAGGTTCAGTTTCTCTTTCCCTAGGAACACTTGTTTGCTGCATTAAAACTATTGGACATTGATTTTCTTCATCTTCATAAACAAGTATTTTTGCGTTAACAATAGTTAGAATTAAGAGGAGCAAGGATAAAAGCAATAATAACCTCGTTTTTTGCATTACTGTTCTTATGCGGGTTTGTTATTTAAAAATATTGCTACAAAATATTATTTTTATCATCTTTTAGATTTTTCGCAGAAAAATCTAGAAAGATTTTTAAAACAACCCGCATTTTACCTTATTATGGTTTCAGGAATAAGAAAATCAAGAACGTACAGGAGAATGAAAGTAAGAACTCCTGGTGGAGAATTAAAGATTCATTACGAGTTAAGACTTCCTAAAAAACCAAAATGCGCAAATTGCGGTCACCAATTACATGCAGTGCCTAGAAGAAGGCCTACTGAAATGCAGAATATGCCTAAAACAAAAAAAAGACCAGAAAGACCATACGGCGGAGTTTTGTGCTCCAAATGTATGAGACAAAAAATAATTGACAGTTTAGAATGATCTCGCGAGGAATCGGCGACGACCTCAAAAATGTGAGATTGGAGGAATAAAAAATGTTTAAAGTTGGAAGATTATGTGTTAAAACAGCAGGAAGAGATGCTGGAAAAAAATGTGTTGTTGTTGATGTTCTAGAAAATAATTTAGTTTTAGTTGATGGAGAAACAAGAAGAAGAAAATGCAACATTATGCATTTAGAACCATTAAAAGATGTTATTAGCATTAAAAAAGGCGCTTCTCACGATGAAGTAAAAAAAGTATTATCTCCTTTAGGCTTTAAAGTTCTTGAAACAAAACCAAAAAAGAAAACACAAAGGCCAAAGAAAAAACCCAGAGTTAAAAAACAAAGAACAACTCCGGCTAAAGCAAAACCTGCACCTAAGAAAGTAGAGAAAGCGCAAGAAAAAGCACAGGAATAAACTATTTCTCAATTTTTTTTATTGTTTTTTTTAAAAATTTTTTCCAGTTTTCAGTCCTACGGACATTTACTCTCAGACTGGCCGGCAAATTGATATGAACTTTGGCCGGCCAGTCTTCGAAATAATAATCAATAATGATCTTGAAGACCGTCCGCCACAATGAAATTTTTATCAATCTGCGGACGGTCTGAAACTAACGTTAAACAGGAGAAACTTACAAAGATTGATTTTTGCTTAACAAAAAAGCAAATTTTATAAACACCCCCGACAATAATGGCTTTAGCAATAAAAGGAGGAGATATTTTTGGGTGAAGAAAAACTTAACTGGAAACACGTTGTAGCATTGATTTTGAATATTGTTGTTTGGCCTGGTGCTGGCACTTGGTTGTTAGGCAAAGCAAAACTAGGACAATTACAAATGATTGCTTACTTTGTAGGTGCAGTTTTAGTATTGTCTGAAGGTTTTGGTGTTACAGGATCTTTTGCAACAATTCTGGGCTTTGTAGGTATGGCAAGTTTAGTAGCTTCGTGGGTTTGGGGTAATTACACTCTTTTCAAAGGACTTCACGAAATGTACTCTTAAAGACTTTGAGAGATAAAAAGCGTTCATAAAAGCTTTCTTTACTCTCAAGTAATTGTATTCTGCACTTTAGAAATATTTATAATTACCAGAATTAAAAATATAATTATCATTAAGACTTCTTAGTTGGGTGAGGGATGGTTAAAATGGACACTCGCCTCACAGATTATGGTTGTTTTGAAGATGATCGTTTTGAAGAATCAGAGCCAGAAAGCATAGAAATAACGATAACTGGAGCAAAACTCGAAAGACATGTAAGAATAGCTCCAGAAGAAGAAAGCATGCAAGTGTACCCCGTGAGATCAAGAAATTGCGTATCAAAGGTTTTCAATAGAATAAAAACATACCTCGCTAATGCATGAGCGAGACGTCATTGGCTAACCACACCGAGCAGAAAAAATAAACCACAAAAAACAAACCCGAGGGGTGTCCTTTTTCACGAGACATCACGTGAGGTCGTTTTGGCATCGAAATATTACTGGGGATCAACGGTATCTATTATAAATAATTACGAGATAAGAAAGTAGGCAGTATTGTTTGATATTTGCTAATTTTTTTAACTGTAAACTATAAACCGTAAACTACGAACTAGTAGGTTTATTAACTAACGTTAACCAAATAATTTCCTGGTTTAATAAGTCCTTTTCTACAAAGGTCATTGAGAATTACGCGAGTAGCATATTTGTATGATCCGTCTTTGATGAATTCCTCTAAATCACTTTTATCATACTCTTCAATAACTCCGTCGATCTCATGAAACTCTTTAGAAACATCGTCACTAACCTCTTCTGCGTCGGTAAAATTAAACTCTTGATTATAAACTTGTTCAACAAAATTTTCTAAGTGAGCTGATTCCACTTTAAATAAACTTATTTCCTCAACTTTCAATTGAGGTGTTTTCTGTTTTTTTTCAGTCATAACAATCAAAGAAACAGTGATTCATTTTAAACTTTTCTCCTAATCAAAAGTAAGCTTTTTAATATGTTGTTTATTGCTAAATACGTGCTTAAAGAATTTATTGATCCAGAATATCTGCAACCAGAAAAATTCAAGAAAGAATTTCTAAACAACAAACCTTTCCCTTACTTAGAGCTAAAATGTTTTCTGAAAGAAAACAGGGCAATAGAATTACTCAAAGCATTAAGTCAAGAAAAGTTTTTCAACAAAGAAGCGGACTTATTCAAGTTTTCTCAAACAAATGATTTAGGAAAAACACAAAACAAAGTAATAAAAGAATTTGTTCAATTCTTGTACTCGAAAGAATTCATTGATTTCATGCAAAAACTAACAGGATTCAAATTCAAAAACAAAGCAGACATTGCAGGAACACTATACCAAAACACAGACTACTTATTATGTCATGATGATGAATTAGAAGGAAGAAAAATAGCCTATCTTTTCTACTTAACAAACATGGAAGAAAAAAAAGGTGGAAGCCTAAACTTGCTGGAATCGGGTGTCGATGGAAATCCTTCAGGTATCCTGAAAAAAATAGTTCCAAAATTCTGCACGCTTGCATTTTTTGAAGTTTCGCCAATATCCTTTCATGAAGTAGAAGAAGTGATTGTTGACGAACAAAGAATAGCTATCGGCGGATGGTTTTATAGTTTGTAGTTTGTGGTTCGGGGTTTGAAGTCTCGGACGACGGATATATTAAATGATAAACAAAACATATTTGACTAAAATAGAAGAAATAAAAAAAGCATTCCATACAAATAAATATTTTCCTAGTATACAACTACATAATTTTTTAATTAATTTTGAGGAACTAAAGAAAAAAGTTGACAAATCAAAATTTGAAAAGGAAACTAACTTATTGAGCCACAGGCTTAGCAAGGCAGAACTAAAATTAGATATTCTCGAATTCAGAGAATTTTTATCAAAAATTCTCAACAAAAAAATAACAAACACAACATTCACAGTATACAAACTAGAATGGAAAGACTTCAAAATACTAAATGATGATTGCGTTGAAAAACCGGGAATAGATATTATTCTTGATTTTACTGAAAACTGGAATACTGAAAGCGGCGGACAAATAATTTATTCAGACGGATCTGGAGAAAACTACACTATGCCTGTACTGAAAAATTCTCTAACTATTGTAGAAAGAAAAAAAGGAGTACAAAAATTCTTCAAGTATGTGAATAATTTGGCAGGAAATGGAAAAAGGCAGTTTCTGCTGTTGAGTGTTTGAAACTTCAAAAACGCAACATTTATATATTATTGTTATTTTACAATCATATTATTGCAATAATACAATGATGTTAACTAAATTTCAGCAAAGTATTGTGGCTTTGCTTGCGAGTGATATTACTAGAGAATACACAATACGTGAAATCTCGCAAGTACTTAGAAAGAATTATAGAAATACCTATGAATCAGTCCAGGAACTAATTAAGAATAAAATAATTCACAAAAAAAGAGTTGGAAGGTCAGATATTTGTTCTTTAGACTTAAAACAAGAAGAAACTATAGATTCTCTTGTTGGGGCAGAGGAATTGAGGAAATTATCTTTTAAAAAAAAGCATAGTTCAATCAAAATATTGCTTTTTGAATTGATCTCTAAATTTAAAAAATATACTTCTTTTTTTTGCATGGTTGTTTTTGGTTCATATGCCTCAGGAACAGCCCGGGAAAGATCAGATTTGGATTTATTAATGATTTTGCCAGACATAAAACAAAAAAACAATTTTATTAAAGAGATGAACTTAATGCAAATAACAACAAATGTAACTATTAGCCCCATAATCATCAGTGAAAATGAATTTAGAGATATGTTAAGTAGTAAACAAGAAATTAATGTTGGAAAGGAAACAATTAAAAAACACATACTGTTTTATAATTCACAAATCTTTTGGGAACTAGTAAAAAATGAAACTTAAATTTGAAGTCAAACAAGCGGTTCAGCAACACGTTAAGAAAGGAGAAATAGTTGAGAATGATGTAGTTGTTAAGAGTCAGTGTAGACTATTCTTATCAAAGGCTGAGCGAAATTTAGCTACTGCCAATTTATTATTGACAATTACTGAACAAAAAAGATTGAAGGATATTCACGGGTTACCGAACGATTTTTCTGCCGCTGAATGGGGTATAATAATAAGTTATTATAGTATGTTTCATGCGGCAAAAGGAGCTTTAGCTAAACTTGGGATAAAAATAACTGAGGACAATCCGCATGAAGCAACACTAAATTCCATGTACTTTTATTATTTGTTTTCGGGAAAATTAGAGGAGAAATTATTTGATAAACTTCAAAATGCCAAAGAAGAAGCAATAAAATTAATTGAAAGCTTGGGAAGGGCAAGAACCTTGAGAAATGAAGTTAATTATGAATTAAAAGAGTTGCCAAGAGTACAAACCGCTAAAGGTATTTTTGATGATGCTAAAGTTTTCGTAAGCAAAATGAAAGAAATTGTGTTTTTATAAAAATTATTTGCCTTTTGAAAACTTAAATATCTTTTAGTTCATTTACTATAAACTACAAACCGTAAACTATGAACTACTTTATCTCTTCGCTCTTCTCCCAAATAGTTAAGAAGTATTGATTAAGGAAGCTAGATAAGTCTTCATCTTTTATTAGTATGTTAAATCTTTCTTTTACTTCAGGACTTTTTAGTGTTATCTTGCAAGAATTGCCGTCTTTTATTATTACTGAAAAATTTTGCAAAGGATAATATTTTACTTTTATTCCTATTCTTTTGTATGCCTTAATTAATTCTTGATTTACGGGAGTTCTAGTTATTATAATTCTAACATCGAATCCTTTTAATTTTTTTAATTCATCAATAAGAGTGTATTTGTGCCCGCTGCTAGCTCTCCAACCTAAAATGTACAAAGATTTCCTGACTTTAGAAATGAATTCTTTTGTTATTGCTACGGAAGCATCAACGCCGTGAGAAAGACTAACAACTTGCGTTTTCTGCAAAACTTTATGGTCGCACCTTAAATGGTCGAGTTCTGGAATGCCTACTTCTTCTAATTCTTTTAAATCATCAATTTTTTTCTCAATAAAATTCTTAACAGCAATAGAAGGCTTGATAGCTTCATACTCGCTAATTTCTCCTTCAAACTGCTGAATTAATCCTTTCTGAACTAAACTTTTAAGATTTGGGTAAACTGCTGTTGGAGGAACTTTTGAATGTTCGCTTAACTGTCTAGCATCACTCCTGCCATACTTGAGCAGTGCTTCGTAAATTGCACTTTCGTATCCATTTAATCCTAATTGCTTCAAAACATCCATTAATAATAAAAAATTAATAGTAATATATAAATATTAGCCTATTCTTCTTGTGTTTATGGTATACGAAAAAGAATTACAAACGGCAGTTGGCCTAGCCCTAAAGGCAGGAGAACTAATAATGAAATATCACGATTCGCATGATGTTGGTATTGAAGTAAAAGCAGACAATACTCCAGTAACAATTGCGGACAAAGAATCGAACAAATTAATTCTAGCAGGAATAAGGAAAGAATTCCCCTTGGATGATATTGTTAGTGAGGAAGAAGAGAAAGTCAAAGGGAAAAATGGCGAAAGAAGCTGGTACATTGACCCAATTGATGGAACTAAAGGATTCATAAGAAAAAATGGAGATTTTGCAGTACACATTGGTTTAGTTGAAAATGGAAGTCCTGTTCTGGGAGTTGTTTACAAACCACTAACAAAAGAATATTATTACGGAGTTAAAGGTGTTGGAGCTTACAAAGTTGGTTTAGAATTCATGAGAGAGTTAAAAATGAATCCAGAAAAACCAGGCCTAAGATTAATGGTTAGCTATAGTTATGATGAAAAAATAGATGTTGCTGATCTAATCGCAAGATTAAAACCAACTGAAGTGATAAAATCAGGTAGTGAAGGATTGAGACTTATGAGGCTTGTTGAAAATAAAGCAGACCTAAGAATTACTGAAAGAGATGACATGGTAAGTACTTGGGACTTATGCGCACCTCATGCAGTAGTTGAAGCAGCTGGTGGAGTAGTTGAGTTCTTAGATGGAACAAGAATAGATTATCACGGCCAAGGAAAAATAGGAAAACAATATCTTGCAGCAAGAAGTAGAGAGATTGCTGAGATTGCGAGGAAAAAATTACTGTGCTAATTTAGTGGGTAAGCGCAGCGCACCCGCTGTTTTGCTCAAACTTTGCTAAAGTTTGGGTAAAATTAATAAACTCTTATTTAATTAGTTGCTTGGGATGGAACTAAAAAAGGTCGATTGGTTATTGATAATCCAAGTATTATCAACTCTTTTGAGAATGTATGGTGCTGCGTTAGCTATTCCTACAGTTGTTGCTTTATTATTGGGTGATATTAGTCAGGCAATTTCTTATTTTTTTACGGGAATCATTATTTTTGCAGGTACTTCAGGAGTACTTTTTTTGTTAGAAGATATTTTAGAATTTCACGAAGTTAGATTAAAACACGCAATTATTTGTTTAGCACTTGCGTGGATTCTTGTTTCTTTAATTTCAACTATTCCTTTCCTTCAATCAGGAATGTCTTTCATTAATTCTTTCTTTGAATCTTTCTCAGGATGGACTGGCACGGGTCTTTCAATGATTCCAGATCCTTCTAAAGTTCCCGCATCACTTAATTTTTTTAGAGGTTTTATACAATGGGTTGGAGGTTTTGGAATAATTATTTTAGCGTTATTAGTTTATGCAAAGCCAACAACTGCAAAAAGATTATTCTCAGCAGAAGGAAGATCTGAAAACTTTCTTTTAGATTTTAAAAAAATTGCAAGAATTGTAGTGGCAATTTTTTCATTCTATACATTTCTAGGTATAATTGCTTTAACGATTTCAGGAGTTCCTTTTTTTGACGCAATAGTGCATACAATGTCAACAATTTCAACAGGAGGATTTTCTTCTAATTCTGTTGGCATAGGACTTTATGGTGTTTGGCCTATGCTTATTGCGATTATTCTTATGATAATAGGTTCAACTAGTTTTAACAACCATTATGATATATTAAGAGGCAATTACAAAAAATTTTTTAAGAATCCTGAAGTTATATTCATGTTTTTTTTAATTTTTGTTTCTGCAATCATAATTTTTGGTGAAATTTGGTTTATGAAAGCAAAATTCTTTTATGATGCTTTTTTTTATATTTTTTCTGCAATGTCAGGAACTGGCGCGGGTACTCCTTTAGCAATGTCTACTTTCAATTCTGTATCTATCATAGTGCTAATTTTTTTAATGATTTCGGGAACTTGTTACGGTTCAACTTCAGGAGCAGTAAAATTATGGCGTATATTGATTGTAGGAAAAATTATTAGGAGAGAAATCGTTAGAAACTTTTTGCCAGAACACGCAATCATTCCAATAAAAATTGGTGATCAAAATATAAGTGATGATCAAGCACTAAAAGTAACTGCATACACGTTATTATACATATCGGTCCTTTTTATTGGGAGTATGATTTTTATGCTTTCAGGATATAAAGCACTTCATTCAATTTTTATAGTTGCATCAGCACAGGGAAATGTTGGATTAAATATTTTACCCGATGCAGTTTATTATGGAATGAATCCTTTGCTAAAATTATTGCTTGCTTTTCACATGCTTTTAGGAAGAATAGAGATATTTCCTTTTTTAATACTGCTAAGAAGCGTTATGCCTGGTAATAAGTAAAAAGGCTAATCCCGAAGGGTTTCTTAAAGTTTTTTGGGAAATTTTTTAAATAGGTGCTAATTTAGATCAGTTATGCATATAGTAATCTTAGGATCATCATTGTTTGCCAAAGAATTGGCAAAAGAATTAAGTGGAAATGAGCACAAAGTATTTATAGTTATAAAAGATAAAGACACAGCAGTAACAATGAGCACTGAAAATAGTAATATTGTGGTTGTTAATGCCGATCCTTCAAAACAAGCAACTCTTGATGAGTTAGATTTACAAAATTGTGATGCGCTTGTTGCTGCAACTGAAAAAGAAGAAGTTAATGTTTTAGCTTGTTTGTATGCTAAAAATAAGGGCGTCAAAAAATTACATGCAAGAACTGTAAATCCCGATACTCTAGAATTATTAAATGCAATAGAAATTAAAGGTTTGAACCCCGAAATTACTGCAGCTCACGACATAACACTTCACTTGAATAAACCATTAGTTGCTGAATTAGTTGAGACTCATGCAGGGGATTATAATATAATGCAAACTCCCGTTTCAGATTATAAAAACCTAGTCGGAAAAAAATTAAGTTTATTGCACGGAGATTTCTTTGTAGTATTAACATTCTATTCAGGCAAAGACTTTATTTTTGGAGCAGATAAAGAAGTTAAAGAAGATTCAACGCTAATAATAATGTACAAAAAAAATAAAGAGAAAGAACTTTCTAAAGCACTAAAAAGCCTATAAAAATTTTCTTTCAGAAAATTTCCACCAGAACAATATTTACTCCCGTTTTATAAACCTCCAGAGATTTAATATGATGATGCAGCTACCATTTAAGTTAGAAAATGTTTTTGAAAGAAAAATAGCCCGAGATACAGAGTGGGTAGAAGGAATTTTTTGGGGTGAGCCTAGAGAAGGACATCCTGAAGGAATAGTGGCAGCTCATGTTAAAGAAGTTCTAGATAACATAGATAAATTAGGTGTTGATAAAAAAATTCGTGAAGATCTGAGAATTATTGCATTAATTCATGATGCGTTTAAGTATAAAGTTGATGAAAGTAAAAAAAGAATTGGAGAAAACCATCACGGTACTATTGCTAGAAGGTTTGCAGAAAAATATGTTACAAATCCAGAAATCTTGAATGTTGTTTCTTTACATGATGAAGCGTATCATGCTTGGATTAAAGGAAAAAGACATGATGATTGGAGACAAGCCGAAATAGACGCACAAAAATTAATAAAATGCATAAAAAACATTAAACTTTATCTATTATTTTATGATTGCGATAATAATACTGGTGACAAAACAAGAGAAAGCTATGTTTGGTTTAAAGAACTTGTTGCAAATAATCATTAATTTCATTTTAATCAATCACTATTATTTTTCTAAGTATGTTTTTCTTCTGTATCGTTCTAATAAATCAACTAGTAATTTATATCTGGGAGAATTGTATAATTCTCTCAAACTTTCTGATGTGAAATTTTTTCCTTGTTTTAAGGGTTGATCTATTCTACGCCAAACTTCAAAATAATCAACAGACTCGGCAATTAACTTTTCAACTTCACCAACATGTTCTTGTTCAGCATCAGATAAACTAGAAAAATCAATTTTTTCTCCAGATAACAATTCATATTCTTTCATCTTTCGAGAGAGATTTCAATTTTTTAATCGTTTTCTACTCTTGGAGCAAGAATAAAGCTTAGTAATAATTTGTCCATTACTTTATATTCTATCTTTAATGGATAATCTTGGTTTAAATAAATATGTACTTCGCTGCTTAGTTTGCTTGCATTCATCATTTTTTTTAGGTATTCTAAAGAAAATCTTGATTTTACGTCAGCTTTTGTTTCAGACTTTATTTTGGTTATGTCATCTGCAGGAATGCTAATGTGTGCATTACTTGTGTCTCCTGCTGCTGATACTGTGAATCTTTCAGGCTCGACAGATAATGTTACACTTTCTGAAATGATGCTTGAATCTTCTATTGCTTCGTTTAATACGTCGCTTCTTGTTGAAACAACTATTGGAAAACTAAGATTTGGAACTCTTTGTTCGCCCTCTCCTAAGTCTAACAATGGTAAGTGGAATGTTCTTGTTGCACCGGACTTTAATTGAACTTTTAACTTATTATCTCCGCCCGCTTCAAGAACTAATTGATCATTTGCTTTAGCTCTTTTAAGTACTTGCTTGAGATTTGCTAAGTTTAAACAGAGCTCTTTTTTATCTCCGACTTTAAATTCAGAAAAATTACTGGCTAACAACTTAAAAATGACCATTGCAACGTTTGCTGGATCCATAGCCACCAATTCTAAACCTTCATCAGTAACGCTGAATTTTGCCTCGTTGACTAAGTCAGAAATGACTGTAATACTGTCCTTTAAGTAAGTAGGATCATTTAATACTAACCTCATTTAAAACCCCTCCTAAACATAACAAATACGATCTAATATAAAAAGTTTATTAGTTTACAGAACTGGTTTGAAGTTTAAAGTTTGTAGTTTATAGGACGTCCTATAAACTGTAAACTACAAACTATGAACTATAAACTAGTTGTTTTGTATGGAAATGTTTATAAAAATAGTAAGTAAAAGCACATTAATGAAAAGAAGGGGAGATATTAGTTTAGAATACTTAGTTGGGCTAGTAATGGTTTTACTTATTTTAGTTGCTTTAATAAGTTTTTATGATGACATAAAAACAGCAATACAAAGTACTTTCTTTAAAGAAAAATCAATAGCAGAACAAGACATGGAACGATTAATGAAAGAAATTGATACATTAAGCTCCAATGAAAGATTAGAAATTTATGCTAATGGAAATGATTACACAATAGCGTTATACGCTTCAACTGATGCTCCGAAAGAATGCGGAGGTTATTCTTGCGCTTGCATTAAAGAAAAAGAAAAATTACAAAAATGCGAACCAATAACTAAAGAATGCCCACCAAACACTTTGTGCATTTTGGAGTCTAGTGTTTTTGAAGTAATTCACAAAGAAGGTGAAGGAAGAGTGGTAATTCCTTTATGCGCTGTTGGTAACTCTGTAAAGCTGGGTGGAGAATGCTAAACAAAAAAGGCAGAGAAAATTCATTGCACAAATTTTCTGGTCTTTTTTTGAACTCAAAAAAAGGTGATGTTCCTAGCTTTGTACTAACACCAACTTTTCGAACATTACTTGCATTAGGAGTTGTACTTCTAACATTATTATATTTTGTCAACGGAATAGGCGGCAACACTAAATTCGAAAGACAATATTACTCGAGAGATATTGCATTACTAATCGATACTGTGCTTTCTTTACCAGGAAATTCAAATATTCTTTATTCTTATGACAAACCAGAATCAGAAACAAAATTTACATTAAAAGTAGACAAAGAAAAAGTTACTATGAAAGACGTAGGAGAAAATTATTTTCCTTATTTTTTAAAAAAAGACACTAATTTTGAACCAGTAACAATAGAACCTTCAGAACCAAATATCATAAAAATAATTAAGAGCGGAAATAATTTACTCATCAAAAATGTTTTGGAAAAAAGATTTCCAGACGAATTAAATTGCTACAAACCAAAAGAAAGCATTAATTCGGTAATAATTGATGCAATGCATTTATCAAATCCCAACTCAGAATTTCACAATCCAGGAAATTCTTACGCGGGAATCTCTGAAGCAGACTTAACTTTAAAGTTAGGTAAAGCAATAAAAAATTCTGCAACAGATATAACAATAGAAGAGACAAGATTTCTAGAAAGAGCAACCGAAGGAAAACAAGCAAACATGGATGCACCAATAAGTTTGCTAGATAGAATTGCAAAAATTAAATCCTCAAAAGCACAACTACTATTATCTTTGAAATTTGGAGATTACGATGAAAAATTCTACTTAAAAGCCTATGTTAGCCCACAAAATTATGAAAAAAGTTATGCGATTGCTTGCCAAGTGCTTAATAGCATAGGAAAAAAGTTATACGAAAACGATAAAAAAATTGATGGGCTTGTCATAATTCCGTTAAACCCTGAACACACTAGCAGTGAAGATGATGCAGTTATTCAAGAAAAAGATGGATTAATACTTGAAGCAGGTAGTGTAAGAAATCCGCCTAATGACGCAGAAATGATCCTTATAGCACAAGCAATTGTTGAGGGACTAAAATGAAATACGACCGTTTTAGTATTCTAAAATCAAAAAAAGGCGCACTAAGTGAAGAAGCAGTATATATTGTGGTTTGTTTTGTTGTAACCTCCTTAATATTTGCGGGAATTTACTTAATCCCAGAAAATACTTTAAAATATTCTTTAGAAACAAACAATTTAGAAAACCAAATTTATAACGAAAGAATTTATAACGAAATAAGTAACACAGAATTGTACACGAAAAGACTGCAAAAAGGAATAATAACTAATTTTAATTCAGATGTCTTGCAAAATTCTTTCAACGAAAATAAAAAAATAGGTTTCCGGCTAGAAATTAGTGGTAATGAAATATTTTTTAATCAAGAATTTTTTGAGTACGCAAAACCACTAACCCCGATAAGATTCAAAGCATTTGAACAAAAAAGAAACGTTGTTTTCAAAGGACAAAACGTTTTACAAATAGAACAGGTCTATGATGATCAACAATAAAAAAGCAGAAGTAGGATGGTTGTTTTCGTTTATAATAGTTGTATGTCTACTATTAATATTATTTTTAGGTGTTTATTTGGGTTTATCATCTGTTTTTGAAAGCAAAGGTAATAAAATAGAAGTTAAAACAATTAATTATGAGAATCAACAACAAATGCTTTCATTATTTACTGTTCCAACAGTAAGAGATCTACTTAATGATAGAACTCCTAGATTTAAAGAAGCAGTTAAAAGTGTTTACGGAAAAGACGCGCAATGCAAACTTACAATAGACGAGTTAGAAAAAGATGTTGGATGCCAGAAAATAAAAAAAATACCTCAAAAAATAGAATTAACATTTCCAAGAAATTATGGCGAAGATGCAAAAATAACTTTTGAGGTAGTTTCATGAAAAACAGAAAATTGTCACATTCAAGAAAAGGCAGCGAAAATTCACTTCGTAAATTTTCTGGTCTTTTTTTGTGCTCAAAAAAAGGAATAGAATACTTAACACTAATGATTCCAGTATTAATGATAGTTACTGGATTCTTGATTTATGAAGTAATGATTAAAGTAAATGCACAAGACCTCACTATGGGAGAATATTCGGCAGCATTACTAAATATTAATGATCAAGCAAGCAAAGACTTACTATCTTTAGATTTTATTGTGGAAAAAGCAGCTAGAAATGCACTTTACAGATTAGCACAAAATAACGGTTTACCTTTAGGAACTAGTTGTGGAACGGCAAAAGATTACAAATTATGGAATGATGAAAAAAATTCTAAAAAAATGTGCACTAAAAGCATTCACGAAAATTATGCAGAATACTTAAACATAGAAATAAACAAGTACTTACCTGAAGATAAAAAAACAAACTTTGAGTTTTACATAACTGATGACAGTATTCATGGAGTAGCACTAGAAAATTGGAATTATCCATTATTCTTACCAGAAAAAAAAGTTAGCGCAACATTCATGGGCATAACTGTTTTTGACGAAAAAGTAGGAAGCCCGAAATTCGGAGAATACACGATAAAACCATCATTCAAAGTAGATTTTCCTAATGAACTAAATAATTTAGAAAAATTAAGAACAAACATAGAAAAAATGGCAATATTCTGTTCAGATAGAGAATACAAGACTACAGAATCATTAGAAAACTGCACAGAACAATTCCCGCTAGAATTCGGTAAAGTATCAGTGCAAAAATCAAGAAGCAACAACATATTCTATTTTGACGTAAACTCAGACATGAGCTCATTAAATGAAGAAATAAAAATAAACTTTAAATTCGCAATACAAATACCTTGGACAAAGAGCGAGGATGAGAAATAATGTGGCCGTTTAAGACAGAAAAAACATTAAAAGATTATGTTGAACAAATAATAGCGCTAGCGAAGCAAGCAAAAACAGAAATAGAAAAAGCAGAAAATGGAGAAAAATACAGTTTAGAAGTTATTGATGGACTACTTGTAACAATAGAACAGTTTAGCGATGAAGAAATTGAACAAGCAAGAAAAGATGTTAGCACTGTTAGTTTATTAGAAAAATGCAAATCAGTGAAAGAACTAGCGAAACAAGCAAAAAAAGATATTGATGCAGATTATAATTTTGAAAAAGCAAAACAATTAACAGACCAAATATTGATCTTGGAAAGCCAGATTCTAGAAGCACCGCAAATAAGATATATTCCCTCAAAACAATTAGGAAAAATATTAAAATATTCACCTAAAGAAGCACTAGATAAAGGGATATTATTTAGAGGGGTTAATCAATTAATTTATAAAAAATTAATGAATGGAGAACCTTTGACTGCAAGAAATCCTGATGCAGAGCCCACCTCAGAAAGCTTACTAAAACACATAATGGGCCATGGAAGTTCTAATAGCCCATTCATTTCTCTTACTACTGATGTAATTGCTGCAAAGAGTTTCGGACAAGTGATTGTAATAAAGAAAGATGCTTTAAGAGGACACTTGATGGGTGCTGATGAGATTGAAAGAAAAATAGGGGGAGAAACAATAGCTAAAAGATTTATGAAAAAAAATACTGAGTTTATTCTAGCACCGACAAAAAAAGAAAAAGCAATGATACCTGTAGAAGCAATTATGAAGTAAATTTTAATTTGTATGATTGTTTAGTTTAATTATGTAATTCTTTAACCAATTCTTCAACACGACTTTCTAGTTCATCAGAAGATACATCAGGTCTAGAAGATGCAAGACTTTTACTTGTTCTGTACTCATTCAAAGCTAACTTTTTGAAAGTTCTATTTTTAGTACTTTTGTATTTAGTTGCATAACATTGCGCTAATAAAAAATGAACATCAAAATGGGCATAAAAAAATTCCAATGCTTTTGTTGCATGTTGAATCGCCAAATCAAGCTTGTGAATTCTTTTATCACTTAAAAATTCATTAAACTGACAAACAGCAAGACCATATCGTATATTAAAACCATCTTCAAATTCCAAACAATGAACTAATTTGCCTTTAGCACTAAGATAATCTTCATTACTTATGGCCTCATAAGCTTGTTCAATATAATCAGATAACATAAAATAATTAAAAGAACTAGTTTTAAATATCTATGTGTCGAATAATATTACTAACTTAGTTTACAGTTTGTAGTTTGAGGTTTACGGGAAGTACTGTGAACTGCAAACCGTAAACTGTAAACTAATAATGTTGTTTTTAATCACATAAATTTTTATAAATCAATCAGAGCTTTAGCTTTTCGGGGTGGTAGTTTTGTTAAATCAAGATTTACAAGCAGTAATTAGTAAGATCAAAGAACAATCAGGACTTCCAGAGAAAGAAGTACTTCAAAAAATAGAAGAAAAACTAAACCAATTATCAGGACTAATTTCTAAAGAAGGAGCAGCAAACATTGTTGCAAATGAATTAGGCGTTAAACTCTTTGAAAATTCAGGAAAAATAAAAGACATAAGCACAGGCCTAAGAAGCGTAGAAGTGCTAGGAAAAGTAACTGCCCTCTATAACATAACTGAATTTCCAAGACAAGACGGAACTAACGGAAAAGTAGGCAGTTTCATGATTGGTGACGAAACAGGAACAATGAGAATAGTCTGTTGGGGAACACAAGCAGACGTAATAAAACAATTAAGCGAAGGAAGTATAGTAAAAATAAAAGGCGGATACGTTAAAGAAAATAACAGAGGGTTCTTAGAAGTTCACATGAATGAAAGAGCAAAAATAGTCGTAGATCCAAAAGGAGAAAAAGTAGAAACAGTAAGCAAAACTACTATCCCTGCAGTAGCAGAAAGAAAAAAACTCAACGAAATAACAGAAAACGATGCAAAAGTAGAAGTCTTCGGAACAGTAAGACAAGTATTTGACCCAGTATTCTTTGAAGTATGCCCAAAATGCGGCAAAAGAACCAAAGCAACAGAAGCAGGATACAACTGCCAAGAACACGGAAGCATAACTCCAGAATACAGATACGTAATGAACGTTTACTTAGATGACGGCCACGGAACAATAAGAGTAGTATTATTCCACGAACAAGCGCAAAAATTACTCAAAAAAACCAACCCAGAAATACTAGAGTACAGAACAAACCCAATGAACTTTGAAACAATAAAAAACGATTTATTGGGCGAACAATACAAATTCACGGGAAAAGTAAAAAAGAACGAAGTAATGAACAGAATAGAACTAGTAGCATACGACTTAAAACCAGGAAACCCAGAAGAAGAACTGGCAAAGTTGCAAAGTAGTTAGTAGTTTACAGTTTACAGTTCATGGCTTGCAGTTTAAAGTTGGAGTTTTCAGATGAAAAAAATATTAAGCATTTTTTTAACAATTCTGTTAGTGATTAATATTCTATTATTCAGTTTCGGAAAAATAACTCCCTTCTATTTCTGGACAACAATAATAATTTGCGCAATAGCAGCTTATGTTGTTCTGCCGAAGATGAAGTAGATAATTTCCGGATGTCTAAATGTTGCTGAGTTTTTCGAGTGTCTTAAAAAATTATTTGCCTTTTTTATGGACTGTCAATGTCGCCAAAACCGGCAAGAAACTATGCAAACACACTCTGCGTGGCGACCCAAGCTCTGAAAAAACTAGCAGTTCTTAACAATAATTTGAGAAAATCTGGCAATATCGAGCTTTAGCTTTTGTAGCCACTGAACAGTGGTTAAAAATAGAAACATTTAAATATTAGTGTCTATTAGTATTACTAAAATTAATATTTTGGAGGAATTAAAATGGATTTTATTCATAAATATGAGGCATTTAAAGGTCAATTAGTTGAAGCTTGCACTCTTGTTATGGAGGGTGATGAACCAGTTAGTTTTGTTGGGACAGTTAATCCTGTGCAACTTAATCCTGCTTCTTTACATCTTCTTGGAGCTGTAAGAGTAGACCAGCTTGAGGACATTATAGTTGATGATTCAGATAATGAAAATGAACATCTCAAAATGGTATTAGCTACAAAAGGAGAAGGTCATATTCTATCAACCGAACATGTTTGGGGAATGAGATCAATTGATCAAAAAACAGTAGGAGATTATAAAACAGAAAAAGATTGGTGAACAAAATGACAAATAAAATACTTAACAAATTATTAGATTACAAAACTGAAATAGTTTTAACATTATTAGTTTTAGGGGTGCGATATGCTTGATACAATGGATGCATTATTTTTCATGGACAAATACAAGAAAGAAATAACTGCAGGAGTAATTGCACTATTTGTAGGTTATCAATTAATTAGCGATCTTTATTTTACAAATGATAAAGAAACTAGTAAAGCTAAATCACAGGAGAACAAATAAAATGGCTAATGAATTACTTTGTAAAGCAACTTATCCTTTACTTGGCAATTTGTCAAGTGGTGTTAAAGAAGAAGTAGAAAACTTTCTTGGCAGCGAAAATTTTAGTGCAAGAAATGCAACAGAAGCATCTTACTGGACTAATGCAGTGATTTATGCCGGTCTAGGAGTTCACTTAGGAATGGGCACTGATATTAGTGGCATGGGCGCAGTATGTGGTGGTCTTGCAGGAGCAATGCTTGCAACACTAGAAGGATTTTGCAGAGAAGCGTCTTACAATCATGACATTCAAACTTGGGGTTTAAGCGAAACTGGTGGAAAAACAGCTTCATTAGTTGGAAAAGTTGTTTCTTTACCTTTAGATGCAATAATGATATTAAATGAAAAAATAAAAGAAAATAAGCGAGGTAAATAAAAATGTATAAACAAAACGAAAGTCCTTATGTTAGGCCTTCATTTTTGGCTATGTTTTTTGGGGATGTTTTAGGTGGTTTGGAAGCTACTGTAGACAAAGAATCTGTGGAACAACCAACTGGAAAAGTGGACGAAAGACAGAATCAAATGAAGATAAAAGGAAACCAAATAAGAAAAGTTCATGTAAGCTATCATAAGAAAGGCTGATTTTTTTATTTCTTTTTGCTAATTATTGTAAAAATCAGGTTTTTAAATTTCTTAGTATGTTGAAAGGTCGTACTTATTGATTTATTGTCCTTTCTAAAGGTCATGTTTTTGAAGTGCCTTAAAAAAATCATTTGCCTCTTTTTTATGGACTGTTAATGTCGCCAAAACCAGCAAGAAACTCTGCAAACACACTCTGCGTGGCGACCCAAGCTCTGAAAGTACTAGAAGTTCTTGATATCTATTCAAAAACATTTGGCAATATCAAGCTTTAGCTTTTGTAGCCACTTATCAGTGGTAAATAAACGAAACATTTATATACTAGTACATACTAATATTACTACATGCAAGTGGTAAAAATAGGTTTAGGATTAGTAATTGCTTTCCTGTTCTTTTTTGCAGGATGGCAACTGAATGATTCTTCTAGTGGTGTTTACGCTCAAGAAATAGCACAACCACAAAACATTCAAAAAATCACATTAACAGATAGAGAAAAACCTTCACCACAAGACTGGATTAAAGAAGACCAAATACATGTTTATTCTGACAAAATAGTAATTGATTTACCTAACGCTAGATGGGCTAAATTTACTGACACAAATTCAATGGACCCAGTATTTGATGCTGGAAGCAATGCAATACAAGTAATTCCAGAAAAAGCAGAACAATTAGCTGTTGGAGACATAATTACTTACCAATCAAAATACTTGAAAGAAGGAGTAATCCATAGAATTGTAGAAATCAATGAAGACGAACAAGGCTGGTATGCAATAGTAAAAGGAGACAATAACGATGCTCAAGATCCAGAAAGAGTAAGATTTGAACAAATAAAAAAAGTACTTGTTGGAGTGTTGTACTAAAATGAAACTATGCAGCAGAGATCTAGATTTTTATGCAAGATTGTATGAACAGCTTAAACCTTCATCTGAAAATATTGCACAATCTGTTGCTGAATTAAATGTTAAATCTTTTTTGGAAAATCTGTTAACGCAAGCTAGCTTAACAACTCCTGAAGGAAAAGTTGTTCTTGATTTAGTTGTTCCTAAAGAAAATTTAGAAGATGAATTAACCGTATTGTCTCGCAAAAATTATCAAAATTTAACGTTCAAAGAATTAAAAGAAAAAGATCCAGAAATGTACTACAAACTTATGTTTGATTTATGGTACATAAAAGAATCTGGAGAAATAAAAGAAATAATGAGGTTTTAGGAGGTTAGTAAATGAATAAGTCCTTACTAGAAAAATTAAGTAATGATGCGCTAGTAGATCGAGCCATCCAAATTGGAGACAGAACAGGTTATATGGCTTCTTTTTTTACTGGAGGTTTATTTAGTTTAGAACAATTGCATAATTTATTTGAAGAAATAAAGATTTCAGGACAAGCTCACGAAAAATCCAAATTCTTAGAGTTAGGTTCTGGTAATGGTGTTGTAGCGATACTGGCAGCAAGTGCAGGATTTGAGTCATACGGAATAGATATTAATAAAGACTTAGTTGGTTTATCCGGAGAATTTTTAGAACAGCTCAAAAGAGAAGGAGCAGTTCCAGATGGTCTTCTTTGTAGGTTTGTTGCGGGTGATTATTCTGCAGAAAGAAGAGCAGCTTATGATGAGCTAGGAATAAAATTTTCTGAAATAGATGTTTTTTACGCTTTCAATACTTTTGAAGAATTAAAGAAAATTTATGAAATGTTTGAAAAACACTCAAAAAATTCAGCAAGACTAATACATCCAGGAATCGGAGTTTTAGATTTCATTAGATCGAATTTTGAAAACTTAGAAGCAACAGAAACTGGAAATTTTACAGTTATTAATAAAAAAGGATAAAGAAAATGAACGAACAAACACTTGATACGAGAATGGTGAAAGATTGGAAAGAGGTTCTACCTGTTGTAAGACCGTTCTATGAGGGTTTTTTTGGTGAGAAAGTTCCTGAAGATTTGAGTATTGAGATGGTTCCTTTTGAGGAATTAGTTGCTCATGGTATGAGTAATATTTTAACTGGTGAAATGAAGCTTGCAATTCAAAGTATGCGTGAAGTGGCCAAGACATTTTTTCATGAAAGAGCACATTACTTATTCGAACAAAATTCTGGACTCGGTGTAAAACACAGACAAAATAGTGTTAGTGCTCGTACAGGCACGCCTGAAGAGTTATCTTTTTTTGACAATCTCACACTAAAACCTTTTTGGCGTCATTTATTCTTAGAAGAATGTGTTGCTTATACTGTTGAGGCAGTATTTGCATTTCAAAATTCTGCAAAAAGCATGCCTGAAGAAGATAAAATATCATTAAAGTCAGATTCAAATTTTGTTATTGATAATTATGTGAATAAATACAGTGTTAAAAAATTACGAGAAGGAGTAGAAGAGCGTCATGAATGCATAATCATTGGTGCTTACTTAGGAGACAAATACAAAAACGATCCACAATTATGGTCAAAACTAAAACAATTACGAACTTTAGATGACTTGAGGAGGTTAGTGAATGACTCTTAAAACAAGACTAAAATGTATTGCAGCAAATAAATTCACATTAATAGGTTATGCTGCGCCAGTTGTTACTTTTGGAATGATGTGCAATACGGATAGTTATTTATTGATTGCCATTGAAGCAATTGTTGGAAGTGTTATGGGAGTATATGCAGTAGACGCCACAGTTGGGGGAAGAGTAACACAAACAGTATATGAAGAAACAAAAAAATTAATTCAAGAGACCGGGAAAATTGATGATAACTTTCAGAGATATCAAGGAAGAGCTTATTGTGAAGAAACAGGAATGTACTTGGCAGCAAGAGAATTAGGTGTTCGAGATCAGTTAGAGAAAAGAAATGGATTAGAAGCATTTACCCGAGCTTTATTTTGGCATTTTGGTTTTATCAGATATTATGATGAGCCTAGAAGAGAAAAAATAAGACAACAATTGAACGAATCAGATAATCTTGATTTACCAAATGGAATAGCACAAATGGTGGAGGATTCACAATGAACGCAGATGTTGAATCAATCCAAGAATTATGCAGAACATACAAACCATTATGGGAGAAAACATTAATTGAAAGACACTTTCAAGGACAAAATCCTTTACGATCAAAAGGAGTTTGCGGACTAGCTACGCACATTTTAGGAAATCAGTTATCAAAACATTATTTAATTATGGATCAAGTAAGTAGGGGTGAAAAAATAACTGGAGATAATAGTGGAATAATTATTTGGGGTTTAGATTATCCTGGTTTTTTTAATCAACACACTTTTTTAGTAATAAGCGACATTATAGTTGATGGAGCATTCCACCAGTACATGGATGCATTTAATTTAGCTCACGAAGAACCGAATGATATCTTAGTAGTTCCTTATTCAAGACTTGATGAAAAAGTTGAAGAAATGGTTTCTAAATCAAGAGGAGAATTACCTCAAGGAGTTAGAGATTTAGAACACTTAAAGCGCGGCCTAAGAAGTATTTGGGATTACAAAATACCTCATTCATATGTTAGAGAATTTCATGGTAAAAGAGGCTCTCGAAATGAATCCTAATACTGAAGAACTTATAACAGCATTAACTGACTCAGTTTATTTAGAGCGCTCAATGATTGCTGGCACACTTAGTACTGGTTTTCATCCTTCAATTGTGGGTTTTGACAGAAAATTAGGAAGTCGGGGAAATACTTGCAGACACTTCAAATTAGGATGTCAATGCAGAGCAGTCAGAGAAATGCGCAACGAACTACAACACTTAATCAGTCAAGGAATACTAAAACAAGGAAATAAAATTTTGGAATTAGGATCAGCAAATGGATTAATGACGATGCTTTTTGCAAGTGTTGGATTAAACGCTTACGGGATTGAAATAAATGAAAAATTAGTTAGATTAGCTCACGAAAAATTAGAAGAGTTAAGAAGTAAAGGTTTAATGCCAGAAAATGTTTATTGCAAATTTGGTAAAGGAAGTTATTACTTAGAAGACTTAGTTAGTGAAAAAGAAAAAAAAGAATTAGTTGAAGGCTTAGGAAGACAAGATCCTGCAGTAATATTTCCATTCAGAGAAGGAAACCCATACCAACAATTAGGAATAAATTTTGGAGATTTAGATGTAATTTACGGATTTTTATGGGACGAAGATGAAATGAACGTTTGGAAATTATTCGCCAAACACGCAAAACAAAATGCAAAATTATTACACTTAAAAGTAGGAAGAGTAAACGCGTTAGACTTAATGGACTTAGGACTAACAACAAGATATGTAGAACTTCCTGCATACTCGAAAACGAATCTTTATTTAATTGAGAAGAGGATATAAAATGATAAATCGAACAACAAATACGGAAGTAGTGAAAGACTGGAGAGAAGTTGTACCTATTGTTGAGCCTTTTTATGAAAGATTTACTGGAGAAGAAATACCTAACTTGGAAAACATTGTTGGGTTGTTCTCTGAACAAGAGCGATCTGATCACCCTGAAATTTTAGGAATTTGTAAGTTTAATTCGGAATCTAAAAATATAAAACTAGCATTATGTAGTTTTGAAATAACTGCACACAATTTATTTCATGAATTACTACATAGAGCTTATGAACTTGAACATGAATTGACTTTAAAATACAAATCGGCAGCCTCAAAGAATAATAATTGTAGTAAAGATGAGAGAAAAAAGGCAAAAAAAGAATTTCATAAAATAATCTTTTTGCATGAATGTGTTGCTTACGCAGGATCTTTTGTTTTTAACTCACTTTTTTTAAACAATAAAGGAGAATATGAAGATCCAAAATACCAAGTTTTTCCTTCAATAGGAAGCGCAAGACAAGCGTTTCTTTTAGCTGAACTGGAATTGGAAAAAGAACTACCCGGTTTCGAAACTAGAGTTATGTATACTAGGCAAATAGGTGTGTATATTTCAGCAAAATACCAAAACGATCCACAATTATGGTCTAAACTAAAACAATTACGAACTCTTAATGATTTAAGGAGGTTAGTCGATGGCTAAAATAAACATTCCTGAATTTGCCAGATATGTAGAAAATTATATTGCCTATTCTTTTGATAGAGAAAATTTTTTGATGAGACTTGTTGAAGAATCTTTAAGCACTCCTTACCAAAAAGAAGGTGTTTGTTTTTGTCATAACACTGAATTAGCTTTACGCTTACTAAAAACAGGTTATGACTCGTTGCGTGATGTAAGATCAAGAGATTATTCGATAGCAGTTGCTAAAGCAATGCAAGAATTCGCAGAACCATTTCCTAGCGGAGATTATAATTTGTGTTATCCGCACTTCTTACTACATGGACTTGAACTAGGAACTTTAGAAGGAGTTGTTGGCAAGATCAGAAATAATTCTAGAATAATTCATGAAACTTTAGCAATAAGAGCTAAAGTTGCTCACGAGTATGATGTTAAAGAATTTGTTCCAGTTAAAGGAGTTGAAATGCCTGTAGACCCAAATAATGGCGCGCATTTTGTTGAAGGGTTTCATACCGCTTTAAGCACGGCATTTTGTTACGGTTTGTGTGAAGACTTTTTTGGAATTACTTTAGCATTAGGAAAACAATGCTCAGGTCATCCACGTGGGTCAAATTATATTGTGAAAGTTAGCTTTTTTTTAGACACAACAAAAAAAGAAATTTACATAATAACAATTCAAGGGAAACAATTTAGCGAAGGAATGAACAACGAAGTCGTGAGAGTTAAAAATGAAAAATTCTGGGGAATGTTAACGACAAGATTAGGAACAAGTCCCAGAACTTTCTTACTGAAAAAAGTAATGGAGTGGGGAAAACAAAACGGTTATGAAAGAATCAAAGTAATAAGAGCTAAAGATCACCCGTTAACAATAGAACAACACAAAGGATTCTTAGCAAATTACGAACCAGTAGTAATCAAGGCAGGAATAAATCAAGAAAATGGATGTTATTTAGAAGCAAAACTAGAGAATATGGTGAACGAAAATGAATGACCTAGAACTCTACAATCAATCAAAAACTGAAATAAAGAATTTAGAAAAATACATTCCTTTAGCTCACGATCTCTTAGAAACCAGATTGACGCCCAACGATAGACGGGCGGTTGAGGAAGGTTTGTTAATTATGGAAATGGATTTAAAACATGAACAAAGCACTATTGAACGATTAACGCAAGAAATGTTTGAACAAATAGCAACAGAAACAGTTATTGATCAAGAAGAAATCAATACAGAAGAAATTGATGACTGGCTAAAGCAAGACGCTGAAACTTTCCAAAAGTTATTGCAAGAAATTTATTTAGAATTAGAAGATTTAAGAGGGAAATACAAAAAATGAAACTCCCTGATTTTATGGAAGCGAAAGCGGAAGTGAAAAGAATAAATCGTTATATTACATTAGGTGAAAGTCTTTTAGAAAAAAGTTTGAGTGATGAAGAACATTCTTATGTTACCAATAATATTGAGTTTTTAAGAGAAAAATTGGTTTGCTATGAAGAAGTAGTTGAATGTTCTAGAGATAAATTTTTTATAGATGCACAAATAGTCGGTGAAGGAGACAATCCTTTAAGCATAGAAAACCTAGTTAAAGAAGATGTTAGTTCTTTAGAATGGAGAGTGAGAATTTCCTCTTCAATGAAAAAATTCTTTTCAGGAATAGCCTATTTACACATTCCTTTCTTAGGAAAAAAAGCAGAAAATTTAGCAAACTTTTACGAAGAAAGAAAACAACTCTATGAAATAAGATTGCGAAGTGTTAAAAGCGCAAAATCACTTCAAAAATTACAAGAAGAAAGAAAAAAAGAAAATTATGAAACCATAAAAAAAGAATGCAAAGAAAAAAACATTAAGACTGATGAAGAATCATTAGAAAGATTCTCAGAAAATCCTTTACTGTTGATTTATTCTGCTTTTGAATCACTGAATGAATTATACCAAGATCCTTTGAGTGGAGAATATGATTATTTGAGGCCTGAAGATGACTAAGCTTTACAAAACAAAATATACTTTAGGAAGTTATGCTGACTTATTTATGAGCGCACCTATTGGTGTTGCTAGAGGTGTTTCTAAGGCTACTGGTTGTTTATGTGACAAACTTAATTATGAAACTCCTGAATTCTTTAATTGGGAAAAAACAACACAAAACAGTCCAACATACAAAGCAAGACAATCTTTAAGAGAAAAATTAGATACTGAACCAGGAGTTAAATTCTTACAAAGCAATTTGTTGTCAGTTCCTCCATTTTTTTTAATAGGAATGCCTGCAGCAGAAGGAATGCATGTTTTAATACAAAAACACATGGGGCAAACACCAGAAATAGTTCAGTATGTAACAAACTCTTTAGGAACATTACTGGCACAAATGATTACAGGATATCTTACTTTTATGATTGGAGAAGTTTACTCAAACAAACAAAAATACGTTAATGAAAACGGTAAATTAAGTGCCAAAAAAATAGGTAAAGGAGTTTTGACTGCACTTAAAACATTTTTAACATTTGATTTATCTTATATCGGAATGAAAACAGCAGGACAATCAACAATGCTTGCTTTAGGAAAATCTCCCGCAATGGCATCAGCACTAACAGACTTAATGGCATTTCCCGCATATTGGAGCATAGCAATACCTTTAGGACTAAAAAAAGGATTGATTCAAGCGAGAAAACCAAAGGAGGAAAAATGAAAATTCCCGATTACAGAAAAGAAATATTGAACAAGAAAATTCAAGAATTAAAAGAAAAATATGGAGAAATTAATTTGGATTCTTTAGACAGAATCGGAAGAGATTCTGGTTTTAGCGAAGTTATTCACGTTCCTTACTTAAGATTATGGGGGGCAGTTGGGGAGGATAAGGATAGTAATGGGGTAGTTCTATACTCTGGAATTTTACCACTTGCAAAAAAACTAGACTTAGCCTACCAATTAGCACCCACACTTTTAGAAGAAGAACAAAAATACCAAAATGAAAAAGAAAGAGTGATAGAAATATATTATTTTGTAAAAAAATTATTAGGAACGAATTGGATTGCTTCAAGATCTTTAACCTTGCTCGATGAAATACCTTCATTAGCAGTTTACATGAGTTACCCTTGGATCAATGTTTTCCTTGGCCTTCCTGTAAAGAAATTACGAGAATCAAAAGAATTATTCAAGGCCAAGGAAAACAGAATAAAAGAATTAGGACTGGAACATTTGATTAATGAAGAGGTAATGCCTGAATGAAGGATCAAATTTTAGAAAAAAGGTTGGAAGAATTTTGGCAGCTTCACAACGAATTAAGTCGTACTGCTTTCATTAAAAGAACTGGATTGAAAGGTTTTGATAAAGTAAGATCTGTTTATGCCGATGGAGAGCTTGTTTACAAATTTAATTTTGGTCAATCAGAAGTAAATGCTTTGGAAAGAATTAAAGGCATAGAAAATGTTCAACAATTAGTTGTTTATGATGGACATGTTTTAGTTACAGAGCTTATTAAAGCAAAACATTTCAAAAAAGGCACTCAACCGAAAAGAGAGCATTTAGAAAAATTATTAATAACTCTTTTAGCTTTACGAGATAAAAGTGTTGGATTCTCAGACATTTATGAAGGTAATTTATTGCACTCACAAGAACTCGGTTTTTTTCCAATAGATCTTTATTATTTAGGTTTGCCCCAAAAACCAGATATTGAAGTGCCACGTTTAGCGTCTTGTATGAGTTGTAGTGGTCCTAAATTTTTAGACAGGTATTTAACTTTGTTAGATTTATTTTATGATTTAAATCCTAAAGTCGCTAGAGATCTTTTGAAAGATTGTGTTTCATTTTCAGAGAATTCGTTTTTTCCTGAATTTTGCGGTCTTAGCGCAACTCAAATAGATTTTAAAAAAATAAGAACAGTTTTAGAAAAATATCGCCTTTTTTGTGATCATGCACATTCATGTAAGTATACTCTTGGAGGCTATTTTAGACTAATCAAATGAAAAATGAATAAACTTTATAAACAAATAAATTGGAAGGATAAAAAATGTTAGAAAGATTATTATTGGCGGCAGCAATAGCAATAAGTCCTGTTTGTGCTTTAGCACAACAAAATAATAATGAAGCAGTTGTTGAGCACCAAAGAAGTACTTATAGAAATCACGATTATTCTTTAAAGTATTTAGGTTTTAAAGTTGGAGATGTTAATGTTAATGCTAAAAATTTTGAAATGAATGATTTTCCTAATTCTGAAGAAGAATTAATGCAAATATTGCAACATTATGATGCTTCACAATTAGAAACAATGAGTTTCAATTTTCAAGTAAGAGATGTAGGCAAAGTAGCTAACGCAGTTTCTAGTTTTTGGGATCAAGCTGCTTTCAAAACAATATTAGTAAACGAAAACGGAACAAAAAGACCGGTATTATCGATAGCAGACCTGCATGATGGGAATCACACTGAAAGATGGATAACAAAATATGATAGACAAAACTTTACTGTAGAACAAACAGTAACGAGAACTGGACAAGAAACCGAACATCACATAAGTACTTACGAAGAAAGTGTTTTCAGAAACATTCTAGATCCTTTAGCAATAATCCATGAATTAATGACTCAACAACCATCAGTTAATGATAATTCTTTATTTGCAGGATATTTTTACAGCCCAGGAAATAGTGATACCAATTTCGAAAATTTATTCAGAGTATCACTGGGTATTGTTCAAGATGGTGAATGGAATGGAGAAATATTATTGCCTGCAGGAGTATTCTTAAAAGAAAACAGTGTTAGAGTAAGAGTACAATATGATAAAGAAGGAACTGCATTAATCCCGTCATACAATAATAAGCTATACTTAAAACCCGGAGACGGTCCTTTCAGTTATACGCCTAGCTGGGCATACACTAAACCGAATTAATGTCAAAACAAATAATAAATTCTGAACAAAATCAGAACTATTATTGAATAAAATATTATTTTCTCAGTAAAACTACCAGTAACAAGTAAGCCGTGAATTTTGAAGTTAGAAAACGGTTGAAAGAATGCAATCCCTTGAATGGTTAATGCATCACCTAACAAATGAGAAAAGTAGCCAACAAAAAAAGGCAAAGCATAAAATTCTTTCAAGAAATAAAACAATCCTCCACTTAAAATGATTGGAGGAAAAATAGAATGAAAAATACCTCTATGAGAGAATATTAAAGGAATAATTTTTGATACAAAAATCTTTTTATGAACTTTGGCTTTTGGATGGTCAAGGTCAGGAAATAAAACACCCAACTCAATAAAAATAAAGTAAATAAAATAATCAAAAAGATTGCCAAATTTTAGCAAAGGCAAGAAAATAACTCCAAAAAGCAGTCCAAAAACAAAATGAGTTCTTGCAAGCATGTAATTAACTTGGCCAAATCAAGTATTTAAAGAATTCTGAAAGTTCCGGCATACCTGTTATAACTAATGTTATCTACTCTGATTCCTCCCAATTCAAAGATGTTTCTTAATTGAGAATATCCGCAAGAATTTTTTCCTAATTTTTTAAAAGAAAACAAATATTCAATATCATCACGATTAATAAAATAGTTCAGAGTTTTCTCAAATGCTTTCTTTTCAACATGATAAAGTGTTTTTAACAAACGTGCGTAAGTTTTCAAGAAATATTCGTCTGCTCTTTTTTCTTCCATGAAAAAAGCTAAATTATGAATTGGCAAAAAAGGATCATTTAATTTCTCATCCTCATTACAAAAATCAATAAGCGTAAAACCCTCTTTTTTAGAATACAACAAATTTTTTCTATGACAATCTCTGAAAGAAATGTTTTTCTTTCTTAATTTTAACAAAGTCTCGATCAAACTCTCAAGATGTTTATTTGGAACATCAGTTCCTACAACAAATTTTTTTTTATTCACGAATTCAGAGACTAGCACGCCTTTTTCGTAAGCAACAAATTGTTGCGCTCCATTAATTCCTTTAGCTCGCTCGAGAGCTTCAGGTTCAGAAGTATCTGGTTCGAACTTGTAAACAAATTTTTTATCAGTATAAACTCCTAAACCTAATTTGTTTAAACCACTTCCAGCAATAAAATCTTTTTCAGTATTGCTGATGTAAAGAGAGCTTAATTCGAGAATCTTCTTATCTAAATCCTGCATTTTAATAAAAAATAAATTTTTAAGTTTAAATAAATGATGACAAAAAACACAATCAACTAGTAATCACTAGGCATCATTATGGTGTCGAAATATTACTTGCTATCGCAGGGCATATGAATCCTTTGATGGCTTATCACTTACTTCAAACCCCGAACCACAAACTATGAACCTTTTCACTGGACACGGCTTAAACGCAAAATTTTAGCTTTATACGCCTTCAAACCCCGAAAATGGCGTTCACTGGACACTGGACATTTACGCGTAGCCTATTTAAATAACTCTTGAACTTAGTATGTTAAGGTTAAAGGATAAGGAAAACAGCAATGAAGTGCCCTCATTTGCTGAAAACCTGATTCCTGCCTTTTTGATCACACCTCATTTAGGCCCTAAAAAACACACACCTCGACCGCGCTACCTCACCCCCTCCCTCTCCAAGGATCTCAGGAGAGATGAAATAAAAACCGAATAGGAACGGAGGAAACAAAAAATGGAAAATATACAACCCGAAAAAAAGTTAAGAGCAGGCGCAATAAGCGCAACAGTTTGGAAAAATAGCCAAGTTGGCAAAGAAGGAAAAGCTTACGAAGCTTACTCTGTAAGCTTAGATAGGTCGTATAAGGATCCTAGTGGAAACTGGAAGCATGCTAGTTCGTTCAGACTTGCAGACTTACCAAAAGCAAGACTCTTAATAGACAAAGTCTATGAAGAGTTTTCAATGAAACGAGACTCACTAGTAGAACAATAATAAAAAAAATAAATTTTTTTTATTTTTTTTTAAAACATAAAACATAAAAAGGTGATTAACCATGGCAAACGCTAGATTGGAAGAAAAACAAAAAGAAGAACTATTAATGGAAGAAGCAGAAGCTGAAGAAGAGTTAGATACAGATGTAAAAGAAGTGTCTGCAGTGCAAAGTACAACCAAAGTTAATGTTGTTGACGACTTACCTGGAGTGGGCGCAGCAACAATTGACAAACTAAAAAAAGCCGGATTCATCGATTTAATGAGCTTAGCGCTAGCAAAACCAGGAGAATTAATTGGAGCTTGCGAAATAAGCGAAGTTACAGCAAACAAAGTAATTCATATTGCACGAGCAAACATGGAAATGTGCTTCCTAAGTGGAGCAGAATTATTAGAAAAAAGACAACAAGTACTAAGAATAACTACGGGGAGTAAAGAATTAGATAAATTATTAGGCGGGGGTATAGAAACTGCTGCGATTACAGAATTTTTTGGAAAGTATGGTTCAGGAAAAAGCCAATTAGCTCACGTTCTAGCAGTAAGAGCACAATTGCCTGTAGAAAAAGGAGGGGCTGGTGGAGTAGTTGTTTTCGTGGATACAGAAAGTACTTTCAGACCTGAAAGAATAATACAAATAGCAAAAGGACTAAATTTGAATCCTGATGAGGTATTAAAAAATATCAAAGTTGCAAGAGCATTCAATTCAGAACACCAAATTTTGTTATCAGAAAAAGTCGAAGATTTAATAAAAAAACAAGAACAGCCAGTAAGAATGCTAATTATTGATTCTCTGGTAGCTCATTTCAGAGCAGAATTTGTTGGTAGAGGAACACTCGCTGACAGACAACAAAAAATAAACCGACACATGCACACACTAATGAAGTTAGCAGATACGTACAATCTTGCAGTTTACGTAACAAACCAAGTAATGGCAAAACCAGACATGTTCTTTGGCGACCCAACAGAAGCAGTAGGAGGACACATTGTAGCCCACAACTCAACATACAGAGTTTACTTGAGAAGAGGAAAAAAGGACACTAGAGTAGCTAAAATGGTTGACTCACCTAACTTACCAGAAGGTGAAGCAATATTCGGAGTAAGCGAAAAAGGAATTATTGATGTTTAACTTGAGAATACTTAAATATCAACAACTGAGCATTGCTCAGATTTTTTTATTCTTTTTTTTCAGTAAACTTTAAATACTAAAACCGAAATCATCGTTTTTACACGGCATTCTAAGAATTCTTAGAAGAAAGCTGTAAAAAAAAATAAAGTATTGTGAGGATAGAAAAGTATGTACGGAAGCGGAAGAAGTAGAGGAGGTTATGGTGGCGGACGTGGCGGAGGCGATAGATTTCCCCCTAAAGCACCATTCAATATTGGTGACGAATTTGAAGTCACTGTAGAATCTGTTGGAGAAAAAGGCGACGGTGTCGCAAAGAAGAATGGTTTTGTATTATTTGTACCAAATACAAAGCAAGGAGATACTGTAAAAGTAAGAGTAACAAAGTTGTTCAAAAAGTTTGCTTTTGCTGAAGTTGTTGGCGCAGGTCAACCTAGTGAATCTTCAGAAGCGAGCGAAGCTCCAGAAGCAAGCGAAGAGCAAAGTGAAAAACCAGAAGCTTCTGAAGAATCAGACGATTACGAAGAAGATACTTCTGAAGAATCAACTGAAGACTCTGAAGATTTTGGCGAAGATGATTCTTAAACCAAAACATTATTAACTCTTTCTTTTTTTTCTTTTTTTATGAGATTATTTGTAGCCATAGACATTCCCGAAGAAATAAAAAAGCAAATTTCTGAAGTTCAGAATAAATTAAAATTTACTGAAGAACAAGCTAAATGCACACCATCAAAAGAACAGCACATAACGCTAAAATTTCTTGGAGAAGTTTCGAGCGCGAAACTTCAGGAAGTAAAAGACGCACTCAAGAAAATAAATTTTAGACAGTTTATTGCAAAAATTAATACTAGTGCAAGTTTTGCTAACGAACTGTATTTGAGAGTTGCTTGGTTTGTTGCTGAACCACAAAAAGAATTCAATGTGTTATATGCTCATGTCGATCAACAACTAAAATTTATTGAAACAAAAGAAGTAGAACAATTCATACCTCACGTAACACTTGCGAGATTTAAATATGTAAATGATAAAGCAGAAATATTAAAACTAGTTAAGTCTTTAAGATTGAATGCAGAATGGCCTGTGAATTCTTTTAAATTAATCGAAAGCAATTTGACGCCTCAAGGGCCAATCTATAAAGTGATTGAGGAATATGAGTTAAGCACGTAAAATTTCGAAGAAATTTTATTCAAATAGCTTTTTATAAATTTCATATCTAGGTATTTCTTTTATTTCGCAGGGTTTTAAGTTTCCTAATTCTAGTTTTCCTATTTTTGTTCTTTTTAAGTTTAGAACTTCATAGCCTAATGCTTCTACCATTCGTCTTACTTGTCTTTTTTTTCCTTCCATTATTTTTATTTCTATTTTAGTAATAACTTTATCGCTGCTTAAAACTTTTACGTCTGCAGGTAAAGTTTGGTAATCGGTTACTATGCCATTTTCTTCTAATTCTATAACAACTCCAAACTCTAAATCTTCAAGGGCTTCTGGATGTACTTGTCCTTTAATTGTAACTTCGTAAGTTTTTGGTATTTTTTGTTTTGGGTTCAAAACTTTATCACCAAAACGACCATCATTAGTGAGTATTAGCAACCCCGTAGTTTCTTTATCTAACCTTCCAACAGGATAAAATGAATAAAGTTCTTCTTTTCCAACAAAATCTTTCAAAAACTCAAGCATGTTTTCTTTAGTAGTAATGACTCCTTCCGGTTTGTTGATAACAAAATATTTTCTTCTATCTTCTAAATTGATTTCTTTATCATCTAATGTTATTTTTTTCTTTCTAGGATTAAGCTGAAAATGTAATGAAGTAACAATTTTATCTTCTACTTTTATTCTTTCACTTCTAACAATATCAAGTGCTTCCTTTTTTGACTTAACCAAACCCGCTTCAACGAGAATTTGGTAAATTGTTCTTTTCTTATACATAGAATTTTCTTCGAAAATTCTCTAGATAAAAAGGTATTGCAAAGCTTTATAAATGATCCCTCTCTCTGGGGGTTATTACCCTTAGATTAGTTCGACTACGGGCTAGTCATTTGCTGCGGGGGTTATAATGACGCAGAAGGAGGATTAATATGGCAGATGAACAATTATTAATAGATCAGGACACGTACTTAAAGTCTGGAATTCACATAGGTACAAAATTCAGATCAAAGTATATGGAGAAATTCATTTACAAAACAAGACCAGACGGTTTAAGCGTTCTTAACTTGCAAAAAATTGACGAAAGAATAAAGTATGCAGGAAGATTGATTGCACAATACAACCCTCAAGATGTATTAATCGTTTGTAGAAGAGAAAGCGGCTGGAAATCAGTTAAAGCATTCTCAAAATACACTGGATGCAAAGTATTTGCAGGAAGATATCCTCCAGGCATATTAACAAATCCTTTCCTAGATAATTTCATGGAAACAAAAGTAATGCTAGTAACTGACAGTTGGCCTGATAGAAACGCAATAAAAGACGCAATAGCAGTAGGAATACCAGTAATAGGATTGTGTGATACAAACAACCAAGCAAATAATTTAGACTTGATTATTCCATGCAACAACAAAGGGAAAAAAAGTCTAGGAATAATATTCTATTTATTGGCTAGAGAATACTTAAGAAACAAAGGATTGCTAAAAGGCGAACCAGAATTTAAACTTGAAGAATTTACAGAAGAATAAAAATTAATTTTTATTTTTTCTTCTTTTTATTTTTGTTATCCGTATTTTCTTTTTTCTGTCTTTTTCTTATGGTTAATAATATTAAGGTTAAGATTAACCCAATCAAGTTAATACCAATTAAGTATTTTATTCCACCACTAGTTACGTAAAAAGAAAAATACAAAGTAAGCACTTGTTGCATGTTAAACAAGAGCGAAGTTCCGCTTGAAAAAACTAATTGCAAGATTGGAATTTGCAAAACACTCCAGAGCAATGAAACAGCAAAACCTTCTTTTCTGTCACAAAAAACAAGAATTGCACCAACAATACCAATGATTGAATTAATTAATATAACCCAATTTGACAAACCGTTTATTACTGCAAGCAAACTAATCAGTAGTTCGTAAATAGCAAAATAAAACAATCCTCCTTTTTTCATAACAAATAATTTGCTAAAGCATTATTTAAATCTTTCTAAAGCATTAAATAAAATGTCAAGATTAAAAAAATCATGACATTAATTTGCGGGCTTGAAGAAGCGGGTAGAGGTCCACTACTAGGACCGCTAGTAATGGTGGGTTTAGTAGTTGAAAAATCAAAAGAAGAAAATTTGAGAAACATAGGAGTAAAAGACAGCAAACAATTATCTCCATTGCAAAGAGAAAGATTATTTGATAAAATTTTAGACATTGCAGAAAAACATAAAATAATAATGCTAACACCTCAAGAAATAGATGATGCATTAAATTCTGATGATACAAACTTAAACTGGCTTGAAGCGCAGACAGGAGCAAAAATAATCAATGAATTAAAACCGGATGAAGTAATAGTTGATTGTCCAAGTACAAACATCCCCGCATACCAAAAATATCTTTCAGATAGACTTAATAAAAAGATTCCAGTGCTTTGCGCGCATCATGCAGACGTAAATTTTCCAGTAGTAAGCGCAGCATCAATAATAGCAAAAGTAACAAGAGACCGAGAAATAGAAAAAATAAAACAAAAATACAAAATAGATTTTGGCAGCGGTTATCCTGCTGACGAAAAAACAGTCAAGTTCGCTAAAGAAAATTATGATAAATACCCTGAAATATTCAGAAAGACGTGGGCGACATACAAAAAGATTTTAAGCGACAAAGGACAGAAAAAACTTATGTAAAATTTCTTTTTTGTAGTTCTTCTTTTAGTATTTTCGCCGTTAAGTTTGTTGCTTTAGGAGACCAATGATTGCCGTGAGTGTTGTAGAGACCTTCTTTAACTTCTAAGAATTTATCTTTTAAAGAAAAAATGCTGCTTTCTTCTTTGGAATTTTCTACAAAACAAGTTTTTATTTCTTTTATTGGGCGATCAAAATTTGCCTCTTCCAAAGGTAAGTCATAATATTGATTGAACGTAGCAGCAATACTTTTATTCTCAATTTCAATTCTGGCAGGAATATAAAAAAATACATAATCGATATTTTTTTCTTTAAAGAAAGAAACAAATAACTTTAGAATTTCGCATTCAGTGGAGAAAGCGTAATCGATTATTTTGTTTTTTTTATTTGAAAAAACGAATACGTCCCCCGTATAAGACTCGTCTTTAATTGCCAAAAATCTTAAGCGATCTTTGTAAACAAAGTTAAACGCCTGAGAATATCTCAACAAGAAATCTTTAGGTTTTTCAAAAATTTTATTAAGAATGTCAAATATTTTTCTAATTATAGGAGTCACTCTTTTTGATTCTCTTTTGTATTGTTCATCGATTAATTTTATGACATCAGAATTCAAAGAAACATATGGTTTTTTTGTCCCAGATAATGAAGGAAAAATGTTGTGTCTTAAGTCATTGTAAAAAATACTCACTGCAACAAAATCTGGTTTTGTCGCATCATATGATCTTTTTAAAAGCATGTACTCTTGTAAGGTATAATACCCCGAAACTCCTGAGTTTATTACTTCATAAGTATCATTTAGTTCTTTTTTCAAAAAATAATCCAACGTTTCATTCTGATCAAGACCTTCACCATAAATAAAACTATCTCCAATTAACAAAATTCTTTTTTTAGTTTTATTGATCAACTCAGTTTCAGAACGTAGTCCTAAACTGTTATGATTTGATTTTACAATGTATGCATTTTCTCCGGTTTTCATCAAAGAATAATTGGGCTTATTTATCCAACCAATTATATCATCAGGCATCACCGGGTTAAGTGATTCCTGAGAAAATTCACCCTTTAATTGAACCCCCTGTGGAAGATATGATCTGGTGAATACTTCCAAAATAATAACACAAATTAGTATTGAAAAAATAAGTAAAAAAACATTCAAAAGAGTTTGCTTATTTGGAATTAGGTTTATTCTTAACAAAAACTCTCTTCTTAAAAAAGCATTAGTAAATTTAGCAAACCGGGTTCTTAATAAAGTGTTAATTAAAAAATTACTGGCTAAAATTCCAAAAATGAATTCAAATAGTATAATGTAAATGTGTGGATAAAGCAGAGGATACCATTCAAGAATGAGTATTTGGAAAAAAACTTCAAAAAGATGAATTCCAACAAAAAAACCTAAAAAAGTGTGTTCTTTTGGGCATTCTTCGAGATGCAATAAGTATTGGCAGTGAACTTTGTGTTGAATAGGAATAAAAAACGCAAGAATTAGTAAAATTAAAAATAAGCAAGATATTTTGATTTCAATGTGTTTTGGTATTGTTATCTTCACAGAAATGGAGTAAATTGCAGTTATATAAAAATTTATTTGAGTTTTATCTTCAAACTTAAATCTTCCAACTTCTCGAGCGAGTATTTTACTGCATCGTATTTTCTTCTTAATGGACTATTTCTGAAGTCGAATTGAAGTAACTCTTCATATAATGCACTAATGAATTCTTTGATTTCAATGACGGATTTATTATTTCCATTAATTACATCATTAACTGCTTTTCTTGTCAGTTCTCCTGTTAAGTCGCAAAGTCCTTGCAAATAAATTTCGATAGGCACTTCTAGTGTTTCGTGTGAAGGTATCTTTTTTGCTTGCAAAAAAGAATAAAAACATTCTGCTTCTACATATTCTTCTAAAGCTTCGCCGTGTAAACCCATCATTAAATCATGATTGTTATCAATTAATCCTTCCATTTGCTTAATGACTTTTTTTGCTTCATCTAAAAGTTTTCTTGAATCTTTATTATCATTTCTGTGTAATGCAAATATTGCTTTTTTAGAATTCTTTAAAATAACGCGAGCTAACTTAATGACTTCTTCGCGTTTGCCATCAAATTCTTCAGTTTTCTTACGCAAGCTTTCAAAGTATTTTTTATCTAACATAAAAAATACAAAACACAGGTTATTTAAATAAGTTTGTCCTGGATTTTTTGCAAAGCAAAAAATCAGGGAAACCTTTATATAATTAACTAGCTATTTTTACTATATTGTTGACTTTTTTTGCAAACAAAAAAAGAAAAAAAGGTGAATTAAAGAATGCCTGAATCATTGTTAGGAGGAGTTATAACGTTTTTAGAAAAATTGGGCGTTTATGATGTAGTGTTACCTTTCTTGTTGGTTTTTACTATTGTTTTTGCAATTCTTGAAAAAACTAGAGTTTTTGGTGAAGAAAAAGTCGGTGATAAATCGTACTCGAGAAAGAATCTTAACGCAATGGCGGCTTTCATAATAGGTTTTCTCGTCATAGCTTCTTCACAATTAGTTCAAGCAATCTCACAAATTTCTGCTCACGTGTTTGTAATACTTTTATTAATTGTATTCTTCTTGTTATTAGTTGGTTCTTTTTATGGCGAAGGAAAAATTGGCAAAGAAGGTTTACAGGAAGAATGGGCTAAAAATATTTTTATTGTAGTTATTTTTTTAGCAATTGCATTTGTTTTTCTTAATGCTTTACCTGCAGGGCAAGGAAAGACTTGGCTTGAATGGATCTTTCAAGGTTCAGGAAAAGCAGTCAGTAGTCCAGCAACTGCATCGATAGTTTTAATAATCCTAATAGTAATATTTATAAGATACGTTTCCAAATCAGATAATAGTGGAGGCTCAGGTGGCTCTACTGAAGAAAAGAAGGATAAAAAAGATGGATAAATGAGGTGAAATGATGCTATTTCAATATGGTGGTTTTGTATTTCAAGACGCATTAAGACAATTACAATACTGGGGAGTCTGGGATGTACTAATTCCTTTTGCATTAATATTTGCAATAATTTTTTCAATTCTAAAAAAAACAGAAATTTTTCATAACGATGGAGTAAACATAGTTGTAGCATTATCAACATCTTTATTGGCAATAATTCCTCATGTTTCTGGAGGATATCCACAAGGATTTGATGTTGTATTAATAATCAATCAGTTCTTTCCTCAAATAGCATTAGTTCTTATTTCAGTAGTAATGGTTTTAATAATGACTGGATTGTTAGTTGATAAAGCAAATTATAAATTAGCAACAACTTTAGGTAAATGGGCTGCTTTAGGTTCAGCATTAATAGTTGGATTTTTGATGATTAAAGCAATCAACCCTGATCTTGGTGGTGCAAGTACAAGTTTCTTAAATGATCCTCAATTACAAGCATTTGTTGTAGCAATATTAGCATTCGGATTAGTAGTTCTGTTTATTACAAAAGGATTTGGCGGAGGAGATGCTGCTGCTAAAGCAAAAGCTGCTGCCGCTGCAGCTCCAACATTTACCTGGGTTCCACCTAAACAATAAATTATGGCAACATTCCTCGACTTTGGATTATTGAAGCCTTTTGAGCAAATATTTCCATTCTTGTTCTTAATGGTATTCTTGTATGCTGTGTTTTCAAGATTTGATATTTTTAAAGAGAGGCCTGCATTTTCTGCCATTGTTGCATTTGTATTATCAATCATGGCAATGCTTTCACCAATACTAGTAAGAACGATTAATTTAATGGCGCCATGGTTAGTATTATTCATTATTTTGATAGTTATTCTAATGCTCGTTTATCAAACGTTCGGAATCAAGCAGGATTCAATTGTTAATGTTATTACCGGAGATAAAGTTGGTGAAACATTCTCTTGGGTGATACTTATCATTGTTGCTTTAATTTTTATTGGAAGCTTAACGTCAGCAATAAGTGAACAAGAAGGTTTTCAAAAATTACAAACAGGAGGAAAAGTAAGTCCGGTTCCAGGACAAACTCCTAGTGTATCTCCTATTGATGCATCAAAATTAGTTGAGCCAGGTTCAGAAAAAGAAGATTTCTTTAAAACAATATTCCATCCAAAAGTATTAGGAATAATTGTTATAATGTTAATAGCAGTATTTGCAATACAAAGACTAAGCGCAGAAGCAAGTTAAATAGTTTGTAGTTTGTGGTTTGGAGTTCACAGTACGTCCTGTAAACTACAACAAGTACAAATGATAAAAAGAAAGTAGATGAGTTTTGTAAGTGCACTCGCTAAACTTTTCTATTATCAATTTCCGCAGCGCGGCGTCAATGTTCCGAACGCAAAACCGGGAAAATATAATTCAGGCACGATGATATTGCGTTCGGGCTAGGGGAAAAAGTTCAACATACATAGAAAGAATCAAAGTTTTTAACACTGACATTTTAACATAAGCTGCAAATCAGGAACAATCAAGAAACTTGTTTCTTCTTCGTTCCTATCTTTAATGCGCTTATTGCTTTTGTTAGTTCTGGAATGCTATCTTTGAAAACTTTTTGCATTGCTTTCATTTCAGTACCAACTTCCATCATTTGTTCTTCTCCTTTCTCAATCTTTGTGATTAATGCTTTGTTTAGACTATCGAGTCTTTCTTTTAAGTCGTCCATGCTTTGTTCTAACTTATCAAGTCTTGTTGTTGTTTTTTCTTTCCAACCCTCGAATTCACCAACGTTTTTAGTTACGTTTCTAACTTTATCTTCAACAATTGATTCAATAAGTTCTTCATCAACTTCAGCTTTTTCCATTTGAACTGGTTCTGGCATTGGCGGCGGAGCACTAACTGGAGGAGGTAATGGTCTAGGCTCTTTATAATAAAGTCCTTCATCATCACTCCTTTCAGCTCTAGTTAAGTGTTCTTCAATTTCTAGCGGAGTATAGCCTTGACTACTCATAGCTCGAATAATTTCACTTCTACTATAGCCCTCTTTTTTCATCTCTAAAATGGCATCCACCAATTCTTGAGATATTACCAAAAACCTTTCACCTCGCTATTTTTGTTGCATAAAAATATATAATTGTTGCGTTTTTGAACTGAACTTCCAGAATTCGCTATGCTCATTCGGGAAGTTCTGAACTAAATTACTTTTTAATCTTCTTTTCTGATTTTAAATCAGCTAATATTTCATCCAACTGATCGATTGTTACAAAATTTGTAGGATTCCAATAATCAAGATATTTCTTAAGCACATCAAAATCTTCTTTAGGCGCTCTAAGAGTAACTTCGTTTTTTAAAACTTCTAAAGATCTTTCAAAATCATCCAAACGCCTCTCAACAGTTCTAACTTCACTACCTGCATCCTTGCTAATTTCATTCAAAGACTTTCTTAAATCTTGAATATTGCTTCTCAAAAAATTAATCAATTCTCTAAAATCACCAAAACGACTTTCTAGGGTGCGAAGTCTAGCATTCAGATTAAGAAGTAAATCCCTATCCAAAAACTGATTCTCCACCATCTTTATACAAATAACTTTATATACTATTATTTATAAATATATCCTAAGCGCGCCCAAGCGCGCGGTACCAGATATTACCTGATGTCGATGGTATCTGTTTGGTGTCGAAATATTACTTGGTGTCGAGAGGGCTGCAGAGTTCATTGCAAGTTACTGAATTTAGTACTGCAAACCAAAAGAGGGGAGAAAAAAGGAGGTTTAAGAATGTCTAGTAATGAGTGTGGTAGTTACGAAGTAAATAGAGAAGGAGAAGAAATAATAATTAGAATAAACTGTGAATCATGCCCTTTCTTTCCATCAATAGAAGACAATCCTAGAGTGATGGCATTAGTAATTGACATTCTTGCAGAAGCAGGCAGTGCGACGAAAATAGTTCTTGCACAAAAAAGAGACTATGAATATGACTATACACAAACATTAATGTTATTAGAAGTAGCAAAATTATACCGAAAACTAAACAGACAAAAAAAAGCATACAATTTATTTGAAAAAGAAGCATGCAGAAGATATGTAGAACCCAGATTTGCAGAAATACAAGACATCTTATTCAACCACTTAAAAAGCGATCCCGTGCAAGCGTATATGTTGTTGATACGAATCAGTGAAAGAGAAAACCAATTAATAAAAACAAAAGCAATAAGCACAGAAGGAATAGGATGTTTGCAAACTTATTACAGGATGATTGAAAATACCGTCGGAGAATTACAACAATCACAATTAATCCAACAATCACTTCCATTCTTAAGAGAATACAAAATAGGTGATAGAATAATTTACAGGAAAGTATTTTCTCCATCAATAAAGCCAAATTTCATGTACACAAAATTAATGGCAGAATTTCCTTCAGAAGGAGAAGAACTAGACAGTTACACAGTAAATGATACTGAAGTAACAATATTCAAATTACCAAATCAAGTACAACCATTATACCACATAATACCTCCCGAACTAAAATTAGACGAAGACAGGTATGAAATATTAGAATTAGCAAGAACAGGACTAGAAAAGTTTGAACCAAAAAAAGGAGAATTCACAGACCCAGAAAGAATAAGAGAAGTCTTCTACAACATAAGTCAAGACTCACTAGATCATTTAGCACAAGCAAAAGGAATAACTCTAAGAAGCAAAGAATTAGAACAATTATCAGAAATACTAGTAAGATACACAGTAGGATTCGGACTAATAGAAGTATTATTACAAGACGAAAAAATACAAGACGTAACAATCAACTCACCACTAGGAAGAAACCCAGTATTCATTGTTCATTCAGAATTTGATGCATGCTCAACAAACATAGTCCCAACATACAGAGAAAGCGAAAGCTGGGCATCAAAATTAAGAATACTCAGCGGAAGACCACTAGACGAAGCAAACCCTGTATTAGATACTGAATTATCATTTCCAAATGCAAGAGCAAGAATTGCAGCAATAACTTCTCCACTAAATCCTTCAGGAATAGCATTTGCACTAAGAAGGCACAGAGACAAACCATGGACATTAAATCTTTTTGCGCAACAACAAAAAGAATTACACAACATAAAAAGATCAGGAGCAAAATACATGACAACACTAGCAGCAGGACTACTCGGTTTCTTAGTTGATGGAAGCAGAACAATGCTAGTTGCAGGAACAAGAAGCTCAGGAAAAACATCACTACTAGGAGCACTAATGACAGAACTAACACGAAAAGGAAGAATAATAACAATTGAGGATAGCGTAACTGGTGATTCTGAAGTATTAATTAAAAAAGCGGGAATTATACAAAAAGTGCAAATTGGAAATTTAATAGATGACATAGTCACGGATAGTTGTTGGTATAATTTAAGCGGACATGAAGTTGCAGGGAATAAACAAGATATAGAAATTTGCTGCCTAAATAAGCAAGGAAAAATAACTTTTTCAAAAGTAACAAAATTTATCAGACATAAAGTAAACAAACCAATATATGAATTAACCACTAGAACAGGAAGGAAAATAAAAGTAACCGGAGATCATTCATTATTCACACTCGATGAAGAAGCGGAAATAAAAGAAGCAAAAGTGAGCGAATTAAAAGAAAAAGATTTCCTAGTAACCCCGAGGAAGATTGAAAATTCCAATTTAGAAAAAAAATATTTAAATTTATTTGATAAAATATGCAAAAATCAAAAAGCTTACTTTAAAGGAGAGTCTATAAAAGAAGCACTAAAAAATTACGAGCCTCAAATAAAACAATTGGCAAAAGAACATGACTTTCACAAATCTTCAGTTCAGCATTGGAATAGATCAAAGATTTTACCGGCAGTAATAATTGATGATCTTGTCTGTTTAGGTCATAAAATAAGTAAAGAAAATATTTTCTTTAAAATAGGGTCGAATTCCCTTAAATGGCTACCTGTAAATATTGAACTGGATGAAACCTTACTAACGCTTGCAGGATTGTGGTTGGCAGATGGAACATATGACAAATGTTCTGTTCTAATCTCATCTACAAATGTTGAGGATAGAAAAATAATACATAATTTTGCAGAAAAATATAACTTCAATGTAAAACTTCACTCAGACAAATGGACTTTAATGTTAAACTCAAAAACATTAAAATGGCTGATGAGAGAAGGACTAGAACTTAAAGGTAATGCGTATACAAAAAGAATTCCTTCACTTGTATATGGATTGTCGTTAGAACAAATTTCGTATGTGATTAAAGGAATTTACAGTGGAGACGGGTGTATATCCAATTCTGAAATACTTTTACATTTATCTTCAAGAAAATTATTGGAAGACATACAAACATTAATGCTTAATTTTGGAATAATAATGAGAATAGGCAAAAAAAGAAAAGATAATACTCATGCCTCGTCAATAAGTGCTTTAATTTCAATAAAAAGCTTCCAGAAGCAAATAGGCGTACTTCAAGAATACAAAAAACATAAACTAAACATACTAGCAAACAAGTTTTCAACACATGATAGTACAGATATAATACCTTTGAAAAAAGAAACAAAACAAAAATTATCAAAAATCATTAAAAATTTTAACTCACAAGATTATATTTCCAGAAATAACAACATAGGAAGAACAAAAATGACTTATTTATTACAACAAACAGCAGTGGAAAATAAATTGTTATATAACTTACGGTTGCTTTCCGAGTCAGACATTTTCTTTGATGAAATAAAAGAAATAAAAATTATTCAAGATTATGCAGATTATGTTTATGATGTTTCAGTTCCAGAATGCGAAAATTTTGTTTGCAATAATATATTAGCGCATAATACTCTTGAACTACCTTGCGAAGCACTAAGAAATTTAGGATACAACATTCAACAATTAAAAGTAGCAAGTGCACTAACAAAAGGAACAAATGAAGTAAGCGCTGACGAAGGAATAAGAACAACGCTAAGAATGGGAGATTCAAGTTTGATTGTGGGAGAAATAAGAAGTACAGAAGCAACAGCATTATACGAAGCAATGAGAGTTGGTGCATTAGCAAACTTAGTAGCAGGAACAATTCACGGCGACAGTCCTTACGGTGTATTTGATCGTGTTGTAAACGACTTAAAAGTACCAAGAACTAGTTTCAAAGCAACAGACATAATTGTGATTGCAAAACCAATCAAAACAGTTGGAGGACTTTACAGAGAAAAAAGAGTACTACAAATAACCGAAGTAAGAAAACAATGGGAAGACGATCCATTAAGAGAACAAGGATTTGTTGACTTAATGAAGTACAATCCAAAAACAGACCAATTAGAACCAACTGACGAATTATTAAGCGGAGATAGCGAAGTAGTAAAATCAATAGCAGGAACAGTAAAAGAATGGGCAGGAAATTGGGAAGCAGTCTGGGATAACATAAAATTAAGAACAAACATAAAACAAGAATTAATCAATGCAAGCGAAAAAATTCCAGAAATACTAGAAGCAGAATTTTCCGTAATTGCAAATGATGAATTTCACAGAATAACAGAACAAATAAAAGAAGAAGTAGGATATGCAGAGCCAGAACAAGTTCTTAAAGAATTCAATAAATGGTTGCAAAAATCAATAAAAAAATACTATGGCTGACGTCAAAGATATTCTGAAAGAACAAGAAAAAAGATTAAGAGAAATGCTGAACATAGATGAATTGCCAACTCATGAAATAGTCAGCAAAGAATACAAAGAATACAAAGAATCATTCATGCCAAAAACACTAACTTGGTATGAAAAAACTTGCAGAACATTTGGAAAAATATTATCAGTAAAACTACCAGAAGAAAAAAGAGAAAAATTAGAAAAATACTTAAAAATTTGTCACCTAGAAATAACTCCAGAAGACACAACATCATTTTCATTCATAGCATCATTTCTGTTAATAATCTTTGGACTAGCATTTAGTTTCTTTGTAGGCTCAATATTCTTATCAATATTTTTTTTATTTTTCGGAATATTTTTTATATCTGTGCTCCAAAAAATTCCAGAATTTATAGCAACTAGTTGGAGAATGAAAACCAGTAATCAAATGGTTCTATGTGTTTTTTACTTAGTAACATACATGAGACACACTTCAAACTTAGAAAGAGCAATACACTTCGCAAGCGAACACTTAATACCCCCACTCGCATTAGACATGAAAAAAATATTATGGGATGTAGAAAATGGAAATTATAAAACAATAAAAGACTCACTAGAAATATACCTGAGCACTTGGCTAGAATGGAACAAAGAATTTGCAGAATCAATACACCTAATAGAATCATCATTATACGAACCATCAGAAAAACAAAGACAAGAAGTATTAGACAAAGCACTAGAAAGAATACTAGAAGAAACCAGCGAAAAAATGACTCACTATGCACAAGAACTCAAAAGTCCAATAACAATGCTCCACATGCTAGGAGTAGTACTTCCAATATTAGGACTAGTAATTCTTCCACTAATAGTAAGCTTCAGTGAAAGTGCTCAATGGTGGCACATAGCAGTAGTTTACAACATAACACTACCAATAATTGTATTCATAATGTCAAAAAATGTTTTATCAAAAAGACCTTCAGGATACGGAGACACAGACATAACAGAAATAAATCCAGAACTAAAAAAATACAAAAACACAAAATTTTTAGGAATAAATATGAACCCAATAATACCTGCAACAATAATATTCCTAATTTTTTTTAGCATAGCACTCTCACCATTACTAATTCACACAGTAAACAAAAATTACGACCTAAAATTTTTTGACTTCGAATTATTAGGATACAAAAACAGTACAAAACAATTTCAAACAACAACAATATGGGCTCCAGAAGGAGAAAAACAAATTAATACACCAAAAAAATTAGGACCATACGGACTAGGATCAACACTAATAAGCCTATTCTTTCCACTCGCATTTGGACTAAGTGCAGGTTTATATTTCAAAACAAGAAGCAAAAAAGTAATACAAATAAGAACACAAACACAAAAATTAGAAAACGAATTCGCAGACTCATTATTTCAACTAAGCAACAGACTACAAGACGGATTACCTGCAGAAATAGCTTTTGAAAAAGTAAGCGAAGTAACAACACAAAGCGCAACAGGATTATTCTTCAAAACAGTATCGATGAATATAAGAAAATATGGAATGGGAATAAAACAAGCAATATTCAACAAAAAAACAGGAGCAATACTAATGTACCCATCAAACATAATACACTCATCAATGAAAGTACTAGTAGAAAGCACAAAAAGAGGACCACTAATAGCAGCAAACGCAATGGCAATAGTAAGTCGATACATAAAAGAAATACACAGAGTAAACGAAAGACTAAAAGATTTACTCGCAGAAATAATTAGCGACATGAAATCACAAATAAGTTTTCTAACACCAATAATTGCAGCAATAGTAATCGGAATAACATCAATGATAACATTCATACTGCTAACACTATCAAAAAACGTACAACAATTCGGAGTAAAAGATCAAGGAGGACTCACAGGAATACTAGACCTATTCGGAGACGGCATACCAACATACTACTTCCAACTCGTCGTAGGAATATACGTTGTACAAATAGTATATTTACTAACAATGCTTGCAAACAAAATAGAAAACGGAGAAGACAAACTAAGCGAAATGCATGAACTAGGAAAAAACCTAACAAAAAGCACAATAATGTACTGCATAATATCTGCAATAATCATAATCGCATTCAACATAATCGCACAAGGAATACTCTGCAAAGGAGCAAACAAATGCATTTAAATCACGGGACGTCAAAAGTTATCATCTGGTGTCAAAATATTACATGACGTCGAGAAAATATATAATCTGAGAGACATCAAAGGTTTTTTCTTGCCGTAGAAATATTACTGAGTGTCGAGAGAGAAAATTTAGTGACAGTTTGATTATGGAAAACTTTATAAATAAACCCTAATTACTACATTAAATCATCACCGAATCGTCGGCATACAAACCCGACACTAACATTCTGTCCTCGGGAAAACTGAGGAAAAAAACAGCAAAAAATGAATAGATGAATTCATACTCATCTACGATGAAAATTCTGTGTTAAACCCGACAATTCAAGTTTAAGTAAATTTTAAGCAAAAGACGTGATGCGACCGCAATAAATAATATCCGTTTATCCTGCGGAAGATTGCTGCTATTAGGCTCCGGCTAACACATGCAAGTCAGCTTACCATCGCAAGATGGTTGGCGGCGAACCGCTCAGTAACACGTCGATAACCTGCCTTATAGTCTGGAATAACCTTGGGAAACTGAGGCTAATACCAGATAGGAAAAAGATACTGGAATGTACTTTTTCACAAACGCAAGGCTATAAGATGGGTCGGCGGCGGATTAGGCTGTTGGCGAGGTAATGGCTCACCAAACCGAAGATCCGTAAGGGCCTTGAGAGAGGTTGCCCTGAGAAGGAAACTGAGACACTTTTCCTAGCCCTAAGGGGTGCAGCAGTGGGGAATACTTTACAATGCGCGCAAGCGTGATAAGGGGATCCTAAGTGCTTAGGTAACACCTGAGCTTTTACCAAGAGCAAATATCTTGGAGAATAAGTGGTGGGAAAGACTGGTGCCAGCCGCCGCGGTAACCCCAGCGCCACAAGTGGCAATCGCGATTATTGGGTCTAAAGCGTCCGTAGCCTGACTGTTAAATTTTCTGTGAAATCGTTGCGCTTAACGTAACGGCGTGCAGAGAAGACTGGCAGTCTTGAGACCGGGAGAGGTGGAAGGTATTCCGTGGGGAGCGGTAAAATGTTATAATCCTCGGAGGACCACCGATGGCGAAGGCATTCCACCAGAACGGGTCTGACGGTGAGGGACGAAAGCTAGGGGAGCAAACCGGATTAGATACCCGAGTAGTCCTAGCTGTAAACGCTGTGAGCAAGATGTCACGTAATCTTCGAGATTGCGTGGTGTCGAAATGAAGGTGTTGAGCTCACCACCTGGGAATTACGGTCGCAAGGCTGAAACTTAAAGGAATTGGCGGGGGAGCACCACAACGGGCGCGGCGTGCGGTTCAATCGAATTCAACGCCAAGAATCTCACCAGGGGCGACGGCAGTATGATGGCCAGTCTGAAGGGCTTGCCTGACGAGCCGAGAGGTGGTGCATGGCCACCGTCAGCTCGTGCCGTGAGGTGTTCTCTTAAGTGGGACAACGAGCGAGACCTGTGTCTGCTGTTGCAAACGCGGGAGCAATCCTGAGCGAGCACACTGCAGAGACTGCCTTGGAAACAAGGAGGAAGGCGCAGGCCACGGTAAGTCTGTATGCCCCGAATCTCCTGGGCTACACGCGCGCAACAATGGTAAAGACAATGGGATGCAACTCCGAAAGGAGAAGCTAATCCTCAAAACTTTGCC
>JACRKG010000053.1 GCA_016215315.1 Candidatus Woesearchaeota archaeon
ACAAACATTAACGACTTCTTCAAACACTACAACACCAAAAGACTACACATGAGCCTAGACTACAAAACACCACAAGAAATATGGAATGAACTCAAAAATGTCTAGCTGTTTTCAGATGTCTAGCAGTTTCCGGATAACAGAGTATTCTGACTGCTAAACTGTTGCCCCATTTTGCAAATATTGTTTCTTTAGATTTTCTTAATTCTCGGTATTTGTCTGATAGTTCTTTTAATTGTTTCATATTTACTAATTCTTCACCACAAGAAGAACACTTGAATGCTTCAAAACCAACTTTATCTTGCTTTATTTCATCAACAATTTTTTCCATTTTTCCTTTACAGATCGGACATTCCATCTTAGTTACCTCGTTCTATTGTTTTAATTATCAAGATAAAACTCATCCATTGTAGATACATGAATATACAGGTATATAAATGTTTCTTCAACTCATTAAAAAACACAAGAACTAATCAAAAAGTGCAAAGCAAGTATAAAATTGAACACAAATAATAATATAAACATAGACTTAAAAATAAACACTGCTTTCTCATTAGTTTGGTGATGCAAAATGGTAAATGATATGGATAGATTGTATGTTGCAAAGAATTTTGTTAATTATGTAAAATTAGATAAGACTCCAGCAACCGAAAATATTAAAGTTGCGCTTGAAACTCTTGAAGTGGTAGGAAGTTTAGAAGCTTTATTAGAACAGAGATACGAAAAAATGTTTCCAAAAGTTGACTTGGCTAAGTTCGAGAATTATTTAAAAGAAAGTAATCTCACAATAGATTCTTGGATTGTTAAAGACTTTTTTGAATTTAGAGCTGAAGCTGAACAAATTTATAATGATGCAAATAAAAATAATTCAGAAGTTGTTTCTGCTTTAAAGGAACGTTTAGATGAAATGCATTTAGAACACTTTTTTTTGACGTTTCAAAATTATATTGCTACTAAAATGTATAGTTTAAATGAAGAAGCCATCAAAACTAATAATGACTTACAGAAGCTTCGAGAAGAACAGGAAAGAGAGCATAATGAGTTCTTGGCAAGTGCAGGACTTGATACTAAAGAAGGTCATTTTGCTTGGGTGGTTGCACATTTTGCAGGTTTATATCTTCAAGGATTTGTTTATACGGGAGTTCAAGACTCACAAAGAGTCAGTAAAGAAGAAGTGAAATTAACTGAACAAGAATTGCATGCTCATTTGTACGATGCCATAGTTGATGGTTTAAGGTACACTGTCTGTGAAGCAGTTATTGAGAACGATGATGAATTTGCAACGCAAGCCAAAAATTGGTTGCATAAAGAAATTCAACAAAGATTAGCAACAGGACAAGAATTCAAGTTATTGGGTGTTTCATTAAGAAAAGAAAAAGATGGATTAATCTACCTGAAAGATGCATTATGCAGGGAACTAGATTGTGAAGCATAAGAAAAAAAGAGATTTTCTAAGACAAAGTTTATATTCAAACAAGTTCTGATCGATTCATGCAACCAAAATATCCCTCAACCGTACCACTATTTCCTAAAATAGCTACGCTTTGCAAGCAAGTTGAGAAAGAACAAAATATCAAAATTTTGTTTGCAATAGAAAATGGTAGCAGAGCTTGGCGTATGGAATCTGAGAATAGTGATTATGATGTGAGGTTTGTTTTTGTTAGACCAATAGAGGATTATTTCTGCTTAAAAACTAAGCAAGACGTTATTGAATTATATTTTGATAAAGAATGCAAACCTTGTCCAGTTAAAGAAAACTATATTGATATGGTTGGGTTTGATATTCAGAAATTTGTAAGATTGTTAGCCAAATCCAATCCAACTGCAATAGAGTGGCTTATTACAGACATAACCTATCACGGCCAACAAAACAAAGTTTTAAAGAATTTTGCAGAAAAGAATTTTAATCCAATTTCTTTAATCTATCATTATCAGAGCTTATGCAACCAAAATTATACCAAATACATAAAGTCAGGAAACTTAGTGAGTTTCAAAAAATACCTGTATGCATTCAGAGGACTAGTAAATGCACTTTTCGTAAAACGATTTAACAAAATACCTCCAATTGCATTTAATGAAACCTTCACAACAAAGTCATTATTGCCAGACAGAGTTCTTCAAAAAATTCAAGAAATCATTACACTAAAAAAACAAGGCAAAGAAAAAGAAATTATTTCACACATTCCTCTTTTTGATAACTATATTGAGGGTTTCTTAAAAGAACCTATTGCTAAAGAAGAACCAAAAGAAAGACATATTCTTGAGCTGGAGAAAGAGATAAAAAGGATTATTTTGGGAAAATAAGCACAATCTTCTCTTACTAAGCGATAGTACAATTTATAAATATTCTGAGATACCTTAAAGGAATATAAAGATATCATGAAAATAAACAACAAACAAGTTTTTATACAAAGATATAGAAAATTAGGACAAGAGTTTAAAGAAGTAAAAATAAAGCACGCGCTTAGAATTAATACCTTAAAAATTTCTGAAGACTACTTGATAAGCAGATTAGCAAAAATTAATGTCAAATTAAGAAAAATAAGTTATTTAAGAAATGGTTATTGGATAGATAAATCTAGATTTAGTGTTGGAGCAATAACTGAATTCTTGTTAGGCTATTATTACATGCAAGAACCAGCATCACAAGTAGCGGTGCAAGTTCTTGATCCTAAAGAAAATGAAACAATCCTTGACGCTTGTGCTGCACCTGGAGGAAAAACAACACAAATAGCCCAATACATGAATAATACTGGAAGAATTATTGCTATCGAGAAAACAAAGCCTAGAATTAAGAGTTTGTGCAGCAATATTGAAAGAATGGGAGTTACTAATGTTGAAGCTTTTTTAGGGGACGCAATGAATTGCTATAAATTTGGTTTAGAATTTGACAAAATACTAGTTGATGCTCCTTGTAGCGGTAATTTTGTCATGGATGAAAGATGGTTTGAAAAAAGAAACCCAGATACTTTAAAATTAATCACTGATGAACAAAAAAAAATTCTCAAAGCATGCCTTAAAGTACTAAAAAAAGATGGAATTTTAGTTTATTCTACTTGCAGTTCAGAGCCAGAAGAAAATGAACTTAATATTCAATGGCTGCTTGATAATTTTGACGTTAAACTAGAACAAATAGATTTAGGAGTTGGAAGTCCCGGGTTAACTGAAGTTTTTGGGAAAGAGTTAAACCCTGAAATAGCAAAATGTATTCGTTTTTGGCCTTGGAAAATGGGAACACAATCATTCTTTGTTGCAAAGGTGAGAAAATGCTGAAAGACTTTGTTGAACATTTTACTGAAGAATTTCCCGAAGGAGTAGTTTGGAAAAAGGACAACAAATATTTTTTAGTTAAAGAAATACCAAAACTCAAACCTTTCTATGCAGGAATTTATTTAGGAGCATTGGAACAAAAATTCCATCCTAGCTCATGGCTTCTTGAATGGGTATCTAAAAGAACCAAACAAAAAGTTTACGTAGATGGCAAAGGAGAATGGATGTTTATTTGCGGAAAAGATATTTACAGAAGTAGCTGGACTAGAAAAAGAAGAGTAGTTAGCAAAGACGGTACAGTATTAGTAATGAATATTCATGATGAATGTCTAGGATATGGTGTTTTTCAGGACAGAAAAAGAATAGCTGTAAGAAACGTTTTTGATATTGGAGATTTCTTAAGAAGAGAAAGACCTTTCTCTAGAACAAAAAAAGTAACTAGTGAGAAAAAAGTCAGATTTAGAAAGAAAGATTTTAGAAACTAATCATTTATTTGAGCTTAGCTGTTTCGGACTCTTATCTTCTATAGTAAATGGAACCCAACCATTTTCATGAGTGGGAGTTATTGTATGAATGTAATAAGAACCTTCTCCTTTGTAATCATCATAAAAGTTGTTTTCAAAGTTGTTTTTAACTGAGGAATTGTATACTATTTGTTTTTCGTTTTTTGAAAAATTGTTTTCTGAAAAAACATTGTTTTGAACTACATCTTTCAATGAAATTCCCACTTGATTGTTTTTTATCGTGTTTGATCTAAATTCATTATCAAAGCTTTCTGCTTTATCTCCTCCCACTAAATAGATTCCTTCATTAAAATTTTCTATATTGTTAAAGCTTACCTTGTTGTGTTTTGTTTGAGCTAAATAAATGCCACAACTTGCCTTAAACCCGTTTAGCCAGTTTTCATTAATAATATTTTTTTCCCCGCCCAAAATTCCTATAGGAAATAATGGTATTCCTAAATCAAGAATGTCTTCACAATTAAGACTTTGGTCTTTAAAACCTCCATCACCAACACTATTACTGTATACATTGTTTTCTTTTGAATTTAGCAAAGTTATGCTGCCTAGGAAATTATCTCCAAGAAGAGTATTTGAAAAAACTTGATTTTTATTTGATTTGTCTAAAACAACAAAATTTCTCACAAGATTATTTAACAATTGATTTGATTCAGAAGAAGTCATTTCAATAAAATCTGCATCATTGTTTAAAACTTTAATGTTGTTTGAATTTCTTATTGAAATCCCTGCTCCGCTCAAAAAGTTATTGCTTTTAATTGTACTATCTTCTGCATAAATAGGAACGGTGTATCCTGGAATGCTGTTTGTGTTAAAATTGTTATTTTCTATTTTGACTCCATAAACTTTTTTGTAGAATAATTTTTTAGGATAATAAACTCCACCAACATCTAAGAATAAGTTTTCAAAATTGCAATTTTTGACTCGAACATTGTTCGCCAAAACTTCTAAAAAAACAATTCTATCTTCACTAAATTCAGTTGTGAGTTTTGCATTGTTACAGTCAAAAACGACTCCGTCGTTTTCAATTATTATTCCTTTAGGTAAATCAAAGTCTTTCAAGCATAAAGTAACGTCTTTTGTTACTTCCCATACTTCTTTTTGAGGTTGTTCTGGTGAATCGCATTTATCAACTTGCTTAACTAATTCTGGACCTAATAAGCAATCATTAGGACAAGTATTTTTATCTTCATTTTGTTCACAAAAATAGTCGCCACAAACAGAAGTCAATACTTTGAAAGTTTCTTTTTCAACCACTTTATTTTCTTGAGGCACAGGTGTAACCAAGTCAGGTGTACTATTAACAACAAAACCGTCACCATTCAAGAACTCTTGAATTGGATCAATATTCTTTCCAGTGAGTGTAGGAGTGCAAGAAAGGACAAAAAGCAATACAATAAAAAACAACCACTTTTTCATAAAAGTAATCTAGAAGTAATCTTATATAAACATTTGGCTTTATTTTTGGTTCTCAAACAAAAATTTCATTATCTGCTTTTATTTTATCTATTTTTGCTGCGAGAATGAAATCATTTTCTGATAATCCATTTATTGCATGAGTCCATAATGTAATTCTTACCATGCTGTAATGTATTTCTATGTCTGGATGATGGTTTTCTTGTTCTGCTATTTCTGCTACTTTGTCAACAAATTTTATTGCTTGTTTGAAATCATTAAAATCAAAGTTTTTTAGTATTCTGTCTTCTTGTAATTCCCAATCAGTTAGTTGTGGAAGTAATTGACTTATTTGTTGTAAATTCAATGGTTGCGCATCTCCTTCACAAGGAACGCATTTCTTTTCAGTTAATGACATAAGTGAGAGAAAACAAGGAGTTTTTATAAGAATTGCGAAAAACCAGAATCTCTCAAAAGAACAAAGTGACTTCAAGAGATTCTGTAACTAACACAAATAGCTCATAATTCTATCTTTAACTCTTCGCCATATTCTAGTTTTTGAATTCTGTGAGTAACAATTAAGTCTTGTTCTATGCTTTTGAATTTTTCTGAAATTACTAATTTTGTTATTGGATCTTTAAGGCTTTTTCCCGCATCTTTTTTTGCTTTCCAAATTTTGGAATTCATATCTTCTAACTCTGCAGTTTCAAAAGCAACTTTGTATTCATCACCTATTTCTGGGAATTTCAATGAATGTATATCGTCTCCGTAAATTTCTTGGTAAACTTTGTAAGCAAACATAGGTATTACTGGTGCTAACAATCTTAAAGTTCTTTGAAGAACTCTGTGTAACGTGTATAATGCGCTTTTTTGTTCTGGTTCTGAAAATTTTCCTTCGCCATTGTAAGCGCGGGATTTTACTAATTCTAAATAATGTGATGCTAGTGTTTCCCAAATAAAGTGTTTTAGTTCTACTGTTGAATTATGGAAGTCGTAACGGTCGTATCTTTCTTTTGCTGTTTGAACTATGTGGTTTAGTTCGTGAAGAATCCATTTGTCAGTTGGTAATAATTCTGGTTTTTCTTCAACAATATCAAACATACTTATGAATCTTGAAACATTCCATAGTTTTGTTAGTGTTTTTCCTGCTCCTTCAATTCTTTCAAAACTGCACATAAAATCAATTTTTTCTAAGTTTCCTTCTGTAGCAATCCACAATCTGAAACTTTCTGCACCATATTTGTCAAGAACTAATTTAGGATCTATAATATTGCCCTTGCTCTTGGACATTTTTTCTCCTTTGCCATCAAGAATGTGAAAGTTTACCCAGACGTCACGGAAAATGCAGGATTTGTTTAACAAGTGATTTTTTAGAACGGTATAGTAAAGCCAGGTTCTTACTATTTCTTTACCTTGCGGTCTTAATGAGCAGGGTGATGCTTTTTTGAAGAATTCTTTATCACGATTCCATTTTAGTATGTATAGTGGGGTGTTTGAGCTGTCAAACCAAGTGTCAAATACTCTTTCGTCTCCTCTGAATTCTTTGCTACCGCATTTTGGACATTTATCAATGGGTGGTTTTTCTTTCCAAGGTTGATAATATTTTCCTTTAGGAGGTGTTATTACGTCTTTACATTTTTTGCAATACCATAACGGTACTTCTGTTGCGTAAAATCTTCTTCTACTTATCGGCCAATCTATTGTTACACCTTCAATCCAATTAATTAGTATTTGTCTGCTTTTGTCGTCATAAAAGTTCATTTGGTGAGCATAATTTTTCATTTCTTCTAAAACTTCAGTTTGTCTAACATAATATTCTGGCATCGAAATAAATTCAATTTCATCCTTACTTCTTTCGCATATTGGTGTTCTGTGCTCGATCGTTACCTGTTTCATTAATAACTTTTTTTCTTTTAATTCTGAAAGCATTTTTTCTCTAGCGTCTCTAACTTTCAATCCTTTAAGGAAGCCTGCAAGTTCATTCATTGTTCCATCTTTGTTAATTGCAATTGTTGGGGTTAAGTTCATTTCTCTGAAAAAACGAATATCGCTTAAGTCTCCTGCAGAACACATCATTACTAATCCAGTACCTTTTTTAGGGTCTGCTAAAGGATGTGGTTTGATTGGTACTTCTTTGCCAAAAATAGGAGTTATTGCTGTTTTGCCTTTCAAATGTTTATATCGTTCATCGTCAGGATGATAAATTACCATTCCACAAGTGCAAACTAGTTCTGGCCTTGTAGTTCCAATTACTAATTCTTCTTTTGTTTCTTTAACTTTGAATACTATATCGTTGAATTTTGTTGGTTTATCTAAATAATCTACTTCTGAGTCTGCAAGAGTTGTTTGGCATCCAGGACAAAAATTGTTAATTCTTGAATCTTCATAAATAAGTCCTTTATTGAATAATTCAATGAATGTTTCTTGAGTCATTGCACGATAATCTGCACTGTCTGTTTCGTAAATTTCTCCTATGCCAGTTCCTATATCCCAACTGTTAAAACTAATACCACATCTCAAAAAGGATTCTACACTTGCCAAACTTGCTTTTTCTAGAATTTTATTGCAATATTCTAATGCCTTTTCTCTAGCAATATCTGTCAGTTTTACTTTGAATTCTTTTTCAGCAGCCATTTCAATAGGCAATCCATTGCGGTCAAGACCTAGAGGAAATAAAACATTATAGCCTTGCATTCTTTTGTAACGAGCAAACATATCCATCAAATTATAAGTGGTTACTTGACCAATGTGAACTGGTGCATTAACGTAAGGTGGAGGAGTATCAATGCTAAATATTGGACGAGTATCTTTCTTGAACGCATTTACTTTTTGTGTTTTCCAAGCTTGATAAATAGGTTGTTCTAATTCTTTTGTCCAAGTTTTTTCTTTAAGTTTTGGTGTGTTCATCTTACGTAACGTTGCTTAGCTTCTACTTTTTCTTCGACAGCTTCTTTTTGCCAGCATTCAATTTGTTTTTTAAGGAAGCTTTGCATGAACGGCTTAACAGTTTTTAAGTAATAAACCCAAGTTTTTTTGAAACAAACAATTTCTTCTTTTTTATTAGTATAAACTGCAAGAATTATTTCGTGAAGAACACTCATTGCTTCTTTATAAAAATTAAAAATTGCATTTTTTTCTTCATCAGAATGAAATTTTGTCTCAATCATATCAGCCATTCTAGAAGGGTGCAAAACTATTTCTAGATGAGCTAAAGAATTAGAAATACGTTCATGAACACATCTTAAAAAAAAAGGCAGTGAAGGAGATTTATCAAGTCTCACATCTAATTCTTCTTCCAATTCTTCACAACTAGGCAAACTGTGAAGTTTTGCTAACTTTTGATACTCTTCTATTGCTTCTTTTCTTTCCTCTAAGGTCATAAAAATAGAATGGGTGGGGTTTTTTTAAAGGTTTCGCAAAGTTTTTTGAACTCGTTCAAAAAACTTAGGAAAACTTATTAAGCAATACATTGTAGCTTCAATAAAATGAATGAATTATTCACCCAAAAATATGCACCTAAAAATACTGCTGATTTGCCTCAAAAGACAGCAAGTGCTCAACTAAAATTATTTATTCAAGACTATAAAAAACAAAAGAAAAAGGCTGCATTGATTTATGGTTCAGCAGGAACCGGAAAAACAAGTACTGTTTACGCAATAGCTAAAGAACTAAATTTAGAATTAATAGAAGTCAATGCAAGCGATGTCAGAAACAGTGAAAATATTAATGAAATTTTAGGCAATGCATTAAAACAGCAAAGCTTGTTTTATTCTGGAAAAATAATTTTAATGGATGAAGTTGATGGAGTTGCAGGAAATCAAGACAGAGGTGGAGTGCAAGCATTAACTAGTCTAATAGAAGAGAGCAAATTCCCAATAATACTAACAGCAAATGATCCTTGGGATAAAAAATTCTCAACACTAAGAATGAAGAGCGTAATGATACAATTTCAAACACTAAACTATAAGACAATAAGAAACATTCTCAAAGAAATTTGTGAAAAAGAAAATGTAAAAAACACAGATGACGAACTTAACACAATTGCTTTAAGGAGTGGTGGAGATTTAAGAGCGGCAATTAATGATTTACAAAGCACAATAATTAATGGTGCGATCTTAAAAGGAAGCGTTGAAACAATAGAATCAAGAGATAAAGTAGAAAGCATACTTAACGCTTTGCTGAAAGTATTCAAAGGAAAAGAAATTGACACAGTACTTCCCGCATTTGAAAACTTAAACGAAGATTACGAAAAAGTAATGTTGTGGTTGGATGAGAATTTACCTAAAGAATACAAAGATAAAGAAGACTTATTCAAAGCATATGATAAATTAAGCTTGGCAGATGTTTTCTTGTCAAGAATAAGAAAACAACAATACTGGAGATTACTAGTTTATGTTAACGCATTCTTAAGCGTAGGAATAGCTCTTAGTAAGAAAGAAAAAAATAAAGGATTCATAAGTTACACTCCCACTACAAAGATTCTTAAGATTTGGAAAGCAAACATGAAGTATGCAAAGAGAAAAAGCATTGCAGAAAAGCTAGCAAAAAAAACACATTGTTCAAGAAGAAAAGCAATGCAAGAAATAGAATTCATGAAATTAGCCTGCAAAAGCAAAAAATTCTACGAAAACTTCACACAAACACTAGAATTAGACGAAGAAGAACAAGATTGGTTGAAGAAGGAATGAGATCAAGCCTAGATTTATTTTAGTTTACTTTATTTTTCACAAACAATTCTCGCACAGCAATAACACCACGGGCAGGCCTGCTGCTGCCGATGTCGACAGCATCGATGCCGAAGCCGACGCCTATGCTGACGACACCCAACACCACAGTCCGCGTATTTTCTGAAGATGGTTTTTTATTAGGCGTCCACAAGTATGTTGCTTTTTTTGTTACCCAGTTGAACACATCACTTACTTCTTTACAATTTCTTGTTCCAAATAAAGCATTTATCCTATCTTCAAATTTATTTTCAGAACCGACGTATCCGCAAGGTCCAACAAAAGCAATATCTTTACAATCTTCCGAACTACTTCCATAATTATGAATTAATTCATCGTTTGTTCCTGGTTTGTAATTAACTCTCGAACTGGTCATCATCAGATAATTTTTGAAGTCTTCAGCAAACATTCGTCTTACTTGCTCAACTAGCCCAGCTTGAGGACCATCTTTATTTTTGTACAAAGCTAAAAGACTCAAGTAATAATCTCTTGCATCGGGCAATTCGTAAGTTATTTTAACCCACTCCTCTTGAGTATGAGATTTTCCACCATCTAATAATTTTTTAATCCAAGTAAAAGCACCCAATTCATCGCCACATTCAACACCACGTAAAACGTAAACATCTTTAAGTTCTTCAATTGAAAAATTACCTGAAGAAACAACAATCTTTTTCTCAGGAACAATAACATCAGGCATTTTGTCATAAATACTATTCACGTAATCAGCCAAGTTATCATCAAAACTTGTTTTCTTCTTATCGCCTAAAATATTCTGAACCATACAACGGAAATAACTAAAATAGTTTTAAATAGGTTGTTGTTGATTAACTAAAAATTTCTCAGTTTCAGTCGCCGTTTTAGTTCATAGTTTATAGTTTGTAGTTTATAGCATTTAATTACTTCAAACTCCAAACCATAAACTCCAAACTTATTTGCTCTTCTTTCTCTTATAATCATACCCAATCAAGTGTAACAGAATTAATAATATGACTAATCCTAAAAATAGCCATAATAAATTTGCTTTTGATTCTTCAGAATAAACTGGTAGTGAGAATTGTTGTTTTTTTGTTTGTTCTCCATCAAGGGTTTGGTAATTCAAGAGTAAATTACAAGAATAAAGTCCTGATTTTGTTGCGAATACATCAAAAACTATGCTTTCGGATTCTACACTTGCATTTAAATTTCCATCTAAAGGACAATCAACAATGCTTGCTTTGATTAGTCCTGGTTTTCCAGTAAAATTAAATTGTGCAGTTACCTTAAAATTTTGTCCAGGATAAATACGCTCTTGAGGTCCTAATTTAATGCTCAATACTTCAACACCGTCTTTTTTTACGGAACTTAATGAGTTTTGAAATACTTTAACATCTTCAACAGTTGATTTTATTACACCACCAGTTACAGAAAAAAATGAATTAACATAAGGATCGAGAACAAAAGCTAAAGCTAACAAAACAACAATGCAAACAAAACCTAAAACAACCACATCCTCTTTCATTAGAACAGTAACTATTTTTGTTGTTTTTAAATGTTTTCAAAAAAGCTTTTAAAAAACTAGCACAAATCAATATTCATGAAAGCAAAAGAATCAGTTCTGGAACGAGTGATAAAAGAAACAAAGAACAGCAAACATCCTTCGCCATTCCAAATAAAAGACATAATCCCTTCTTTTGATGGTCCGTGGTTCGATGTGGGAAGAAGAGCAATACAAATTCTAGAAGAAAAAGAAGAAATAAAAGAATTTACCAAAAAATATATAGATTACATTCACCAAAATTACAAACTAAGCACAGAAGAAGCAGAGAAAAGTGCAAAAGAAATTTTAGGATACTGTACAGGATACGTTGATGACGCTCAAGCAAACAAATGGTTTAACGCATTACCAGATATAACCCATCCAATAACTGGCAGAGAAAGACCTTTCAGAGGAGCAGATAAAACAGACTTGTATTATGTTGTGGGAAAAAGTAATGATGAAAAAGTCAAAAAATACATAACAAAAGCATTTGCTGAAGAATTACCTGAAAGTTGGTATAAAGTGTTAGACAAAAAAACAACAGTACAAGGAAGAGACAATAAAGAATACTTTGCGATCAGAATAAAACCTTTAAACAATAATTCAATGCAAACACACATGTTCTTAACTGGTTTTATGTATGGACTAACTTCCAGAGTAGAAGAAGAACTAGGAAAACCATGCAAGCTAAGTCTAGAAATGATAAAAAGAAAGTAAAATTTATAAAAATTTTAGTAATCTGAGAATCTCAACAGCCCTCTTAGGATTTCCTCGACCAATTGGAAAATAACAAGGAATTACATTTGTTTTAATTTTACCAACATTGATTTCAAAACAACCCGCCTTTTTGGTTTGCATAACTTCATCATAGTAATCAGATAATTTTATTTTTTGTTTAACTAAATTTTCAAAAGGAAGCAAACCAAAAGTAACAACATATTCAGGTTTAACAATTTCAAGTTCTTTCTCTAAAACAGGCAGAAAGAGCCTTATTTTTTCAGAATCAGGCAAAGTTGCATCATGACCAGTCCACTTAACCAAATTAGTAAAATAAAAATTTTTGTTCTTCAAAAAATTTAATACTTTTTCAGTAAAATCCACAGACCAAGTAGAATTGTTATTTATTTCTATCATTAATTTTTCATCAAACAAACCTGCATTGTAAAAAACTCTCCAAACTTGTTTTGTCCCAACAAAAGGAAACCGCGGACCATTCCAGTTCTTATCCGAACTAATATTTCTGGCAGTGGGATTAATAAAAACAAACAGGAATTTAGGCTTAGAAGTTTTACCATCACCAAGAATGGGCATTAATTTGTTTTCTGAGAAATGCTTTTTATTCAAAACAGAAACATGCTTCCAAAGATCAGTAAGAGAGTTACAATCATTTAACATAAATCGCCAAAATAAAGCAAAATTTATTAATTTATCACTCAAAATGCCCAAGGCGCAAATTATTTAAACGCAGAAACAAATTATGTGTTTAGTATGAAATTTAGAATAGTGCTAGAAAAAGATGAAGATGGAATTTTTGTAGCAGAATGTCCTTCTTTACCCGGATGTGTTTCACAAGGTAAAACAAGAGCAGAAGCTATGAAAAATGCAAAAGAAGCAATTAAAGGATATTTAGTCAGCCTAAAAAAACACAACGAACCAATACCGCCTTCCATAGAATGAAAATACACAGCATTTTCCTAGAAAACTTTTTAAAACTCATCGCTTTTTGAACTATTTATGGCAACATACGAAGATGTTATCAATCTTGCATTAAGAAGAAGCTTTTTTTATCCTGCTAGTGAAGTTTATAATGGTCCTTCAGGATTCTACAATTATGGCCCTTACGGAGCTTCAGTAAAAAGAAAAGTAGTTGAGTTATGGAGAAAATTATTAGTTCAAAAAGAAGGTTTCTTTGAAATTAACGGAGCAATAGCAATGCCTGAAGAAGTATTCAAAGCTTCAGGACACATGACTAATTTTAATGATCCTGTAACTAAATGCAAAAAATGCGGAGTATTTCACAGAGCAGACCATTTACTAAAAGAAAAAACAGGTGAAGATTACAAAGAAGCAATGAATAATGAAGTATTAACTGAAGCATTAAGAAAGCATAAAGTAGCTTGTCCAAAATGCAAAGGAGAATTAAGCGATGTAAGCAAACTAAACATGATGGTCAAAGTAGAAGTTGGAGTAACACCAAAAAACATTTTCTTAAGACCAGAAACATGCCAAACAATATTTACAGATTTCTCAAGAATGATAAAAACTATGAGACTAAAATTGCCTCAAGGAATAAGTCAAGTAGGAAAATCATTCAGAAACGAAATAAGCCCAAGACAAACAATACTAAGAACAGTTGAGTTTGACCAAATGGAAACAGAAGTATTTTTTGATTCTCAAAAAATAGACGAAGTCGAAAACTGGCAAGATGTTGAGAACTATAAAGTGTGTGTACAACTAGTTGGCAAAGACAAAGTAGAACAAATAAGTTGCAATGATTTACATAAGAAAAAAATTGTCAGCGGAAAATTAATTGCTTATTATTTAGCAAGAACCCAACAATTATATGAAGCATACGGATTCAAAAAAGAAAATATTCGATTTAGACAATTAGATGACGAAGAAAGAGCATTCTACGCAAAAGAAGGATGGGATTTCGAAGTAAAAACAAGCATAGGTTGGCTTGAATTAATAGCAAACAATTACAGAACAGATTATGATTTGGGAAATCACGCAAAAGGAAGCAAACAGGACATGCAATATGTTTATCCTGATGGAAAAAAAGTATTACCGCATGTATGGGAAATATCAATAGGAGTAGACAGAACACTTTATGCAGTGCTAGAAAATAGTCTAACAACACTAAATGATAAAGTAGTTCTCGGATTACCAACAAGCTTGGCACCATTACACGCAGCAATATTCCCTTTAGTAAGCAACAAAGAAGAAATAACAAAAAAAGCAAAAGAAGTACAAAAAACAATAGAATACTTTGACGTGTTTTATGACGATTCAGGAAGCATAGGAAAAAGATATGCAAGAATGGACGAAGTAGGAGTACCTTACTGCATAACTATCGATCACCAAAGTGTAGAAGACAACACAGTAACAATAAGAGACCGAGACACAACAGAACAAAAAAGAGTAAACTTAAAAGATTTACAAAAAATAATGCATGAATTAATTTTTGTTGGAAAAAAGTTCTCAGAGGTCTGATGAAATTTTGGACTTTAAGTTATTTCGGATACAAAATAATAGATTAGAACCAAAAATGACAAAAGAAGACATAAAAAAATTTCTAGAAAAATTTAAACAAAAAGATCACGCTTTAGAATTTCCAATTGAAATACCTGAAGATGTTGAACTTTCAGAATATGAAGGAATGCCAGTACTTCTTAATCCAATTGCAAAAAAAGTAGGTCCTGCAGCTCCTTTTGGAAAAGTAAACCCGAGAAATTTACCCAACGGATATTTTTGTTTAGGCTTTTGGGGCCACGGAATTAATAGTTATAGAATTTATTTTGCCAAAGCAAACGAATGGGAAAATATTTATCTCGAAATGTTCTACGGCGGTGGATATATGGATAACAAAAGCTCAGCAGATGATATAAAAGAAATAATGAAAAAACTCATAGAGCTAGAAAAAGAAATTAAAGAAAAAACCAAAAAATTACACTTATTGTACAGACTGGGCGGAACAGAATGGAAAATAGAATTGAAAAATGGAAAAAGCAAAGAATCAAAATTTAATTTCTTAAACTTAAACGGATACTTTGAAGAAATCAAAAAATTCGCATTAACAAATAATTAACTTTATTCTGCAAGAAAATTAAACTTAGAAACTCGTAAAAAATTTACAACACATTTTGACACCTACAAATATTTCGATACCAAAACGATACCCGTTGCTGACAGTCAGCAATAAAGATAACTGAGGCGAGCCGGATTTGAACCAGCGACGTCTACGGCTTCAGCGTAGTGCTCTGCCGGGCTGAGCTATCGCCCCTTAATACTAATAAGAAAAGAAAAAATACAAATTATTTATAAGACTTACCATTTAGAACTAAGCCGTAGCTTTTAATCTTCTTCTACGTCTTTCTTTCTTCATTCTCTTACGTTGCCACTTCCAACGCATTTGCCAACGTTTCTTCCAACGACGTGAACTTCTCTTCATTTTTTAAATAAGGAGTGGTAACGGTCTTTTAAATGTTTCGATTAATTTACAATTTTTTCAATATAAGAAGCTGGTTTTTTAATAAGGTAAATTTAGCATTTGTCTAGCTTCTTTCGGGGTTGCAATAGCTCTTCCAGACTCTTTTGATAACCGCACTATTCTTTCAACTAATTGAGCATTACTGTTAGCCAGAGTATCTTTATCATATTTTATATTATCTTCAAAACCTGTTCTCACGTGACCACCGTGTTTAATAGCCCATTTGTTAACTTCTAATTGGTATCTTCCAACACCTGCACAGGTCCAAGTAGAACCATTAGGAAGTTTAGCTATTAATTGATCTAACTTTTTTTCGCTAGCGTCTAAAGCATCAGGTCCTTTTATTCCGAAGACAAACTGAAAATGAATTGGTTCTTTGATATAATTTTTATCTCTTAACCTTAAAGCGTCATTTATCTGAAATTCTGAAAAAATTTCTAATTCTGGCTTTACATTGTATTCAAGCATTTTTTTCGCCAAATAGTCAACTAAATCAGAAGGATTTTCATAAACTCCATTAGAAAACGCATCTAATTTCACGCTACTAGGTGTTAAGCTTGCCATTTCTGGCTGCAAATCTAGAAAACAACCCCTTTGAATTCCTGCGCCAGAACGCCCTCCTGTTGATGGTTGAAGGATAGTATCATTAATAATTATAGATTTCCTGACGACTTCAATAACGTGCTGAAACTTATTTTTATCTAAACAAGGATTTTCAGTATCATCTCTAACATGAAAGTGCAGAATGCTTGCACCGGCCAGATAACATTCAGCCCAACTTTGAACTTGTTCTTGAGAACTAATTGGAGTTGCAGGATTATCTTTCTTTCTAGGTAAACTTCCCGTAATTGCACAAGTAATTATTAATTTATCCATTAAAAAAGAAAAAAACAAATCGCTATTTAAAAATTATGTTCTAATTTATCTCTTTAAAGCTTTGATCTAATAATTCAACTATTTTGTCAGCGTCTTGTTCATTTATTATATATGGAGGTGCTATCAACATACAATCACCAGAATAACCATCTATACATCCTTGAGATGGATAAATTAGCAGACCATTATTCATGCATTTCTGCTTTAGTTTGTAACAAAATTTTTCTTTAGCATCAAAAGGAGTTTTTGTTTTTTTATCTTTGACAAACTCGAGTCCTAACAACAATCCTTTACCTCGAACATCGCCAACAAAAGGATATTTATATAATTGTTTTAGTTGTTTTTTTAAATAAACACCCATCTTTTCACAATTTTTTACTAAATTGTTGTTTTCAATATACTCCATAACTGCCAATCCTGCTGCACAACTTAGTGCATGACCACTCCAAGTAAATCCATTCACTAATTCTCCAGAACCATTCTTTATTGTTTCATGAATTTTCTCAGTGCAAATAAGAGCTGAAAGTGGTAGTGTGCCATTACTTAATCCTTTTGCTGTTACAACAATATCTGGTTTTATATCATAGTTTTGGTATGCAAATTTTTGACCTGTTCTTCCCATACCACTCATTACTTCATCTATTATGAGCAAAATATTGTACTTTCTGCAAATATGAAAAATTTCTTCGATGTAATCATAAGGAAATGGATTTGCTCCTCCTGATGCTCCAGAAATTGGTTCAATGATTATTGCCGAAGTTAAGTTGTGATAAATTTTCAAGAAATCTTCTGCTTTTTTTAATGCATTTTTTATTTCTTCCTTTGGTTGTTCACTTCTGTAAAGACTTACGTGATCAAGTTTGAATTCTAATCCTTCAAATTTTTTACTATAAAGATCTCTTCTTTTATTAAATCCTGAAGCTTTTAAGCACTCGATTGTGTTTCCGTGATAACTTATTTTTTTTCCTATTACTATTTTTTTATCTTTGTATCCGTTTTCAGAATGATATTGATGTGCAAGTTTTATTGCACTTTCAACAGCATCACTTCCATTACAAGAAAAAAAACAATACTTTAAATTTCCACCACAAAAATTTTCTAAAGATTTGGCTAGCTTTATTGCCGGTTCGTTATTAAATGATGCAGTATGTGCAAAACTTAACAATTTTAGCTGTTTTTCTATTGCATTAATAACATATTGATTGTTGTGTCCTATGCTTATTGCACAAGCATTTCCGCCAGCATCTAAATATTTTTTCCCTTTATTATCCTGAATATAAATTCCTTCATAATAGACTGCAACTGGAAGTTCTTTGTTTAGATTTCTTTGCAAAATCATTTTTTAACCTTTTTTTGGGTCTTCAATCCCGTATGCAGTTTTTATTTTTGAACCATAACATCTTGTTCTGGCAACATGATGCACTACAAAATTAAGCAAATAACCGCCAGAAGGATTGCCATTTCCAGATAATTTTAGTCCTCCGAATGGAAGTTGAACTTCAGCACCTATGCAAGGCCCATTTAAGTATCCCACTCCTACTTTTAGTTCTTTTTCAAGAATTCTTGCAGTATCTATATTTGTTGTTAAATATCCTGCAGAAAGTCCGAAATCAGTATCGTTATGAATTTTTATTGCCTCTTCAAGATTTTTCACTTTAATTATTGCAGCGTGTGGTCCAAAAACTTCTTCGTTTAACAAATTGTGAAATCTTTGTTGTTCCGCATCCATTTCATAAAGCATTGTTGAAATAAAATATCCTTTAGAATTTCCAACTCGCTCCCCATTTAGCAATACTCTTCCTTCACTTCTTGCAAGATCATTGTATTTTGTTACTTTATCTACTGCGTTCTGATTTATTAGTGGCCCCATCAAAACTTCTTTTTCAAATGGATCACCAATTTTGAATGATTTTATTTTTTCAACTAAACCTTTTTTAAAAGAGTCATAAATATTTTCCATCACTATTACTCGTTCAGCACTCACACATCGTTGACCGGTTGTTTTGCAAATACTTAATGCGGTGGATTCTATTGCTAACTCTAAATTTGCGTCATCACACACAATCATTGCATTTTTTCCACCAGTTTCACAAGCTACAGTCTTTCCTTTTTGAATTGCTATGGCTTGAATTTTTTGTGCTACATTTGTAGAACCAGTAAATATTATTGCATCAACATTATTTTCAACTAAAAATTTTCCAGTTGTTTTTCCTCCTTGAATCATATTTATGACCCCTGGAGGAAAATTTGCTTTTTGTATATACTTAAAAATTTCCTGAGCACATAAAGGAGTTTCTTCACTTGGTTTTAATATGACTGTGTTTCCTTTTAACACACTAGGCATCATATGCCATACTGGTATTGCCATTGGATAATTCCAAGGAGTTATGCATGCCATAACTCCTTTAGGTATTTCTAAAACTTCACTTTCTCTAGTATCTACTTGTGATGGAAACATGTAACCATAATGCTGCCTCGAATAACCTGCCATATGTTCACACATGTGTCTTGCTTCAACAACCTCTCCAACACATTCAATAAATGGTTTCCCGCATTCTTTTGCCATAACTGTTGCTAAATGAGTTACAACAGTTTCATTATCCAAAATCTTTGCCAACTTAAGAATGTATTCTGCTCGTTCAGGTTGAGATTTTTTACTCCACAACAACTGAGCTTTTTTTGCTGAGCTCACCACATCAGTTATTTCTTCTTCAGGAGTTGCTAAGAATTCACCTAAACATTCTTCAATGTTTGAAGGATTCAAACTTTTAAAAACCAGATTATTTTTAGGCGTAACAAATTCACCATTAACAAAATTGCCTAAAATAAGTTCGCCACTCATTTTAACCCCCCACAATTTTTTATTTCAAAAAAAAATCCGCATTAAATTCAAAAAAATGCTCCCGCCGGGATTCGAACCCGGGCCACGGCATCGAAAGTGCCGAATCATGGGCCGGACTAGACTACAGGAGCAAATTATGAGCTCTGGAAGCGCCATTCTGTTTATAAGGTTTTCGTCAAGACTAGTATGATCAATAATATTTAAATAATCCATCAATTTATCAGGTTACAAAGGGCGTGAGTTATGAAAAAACTATCGATTTTCGTTTTAATGGCAGTACTTCTTTCTATTAGCGTTTTTGCAGTTCACGAAAGCATTCCAAATGTTAACTGGGACAATTCTCAATTAAATACACTTAAAAATGAAGATTCTTACAGATGTTGGTCTTTAACAGATTCAATAAAAACATACAGAAATAAAGAAATAGATGCATTACTAGTGGCAAAAGCTTGCACACAAGCAGTCGATCATTGTGAATTAAGAGAAGAAAGACCTGTCGAACCTTGTATAACTCAATGCTTATCAACAGGAGCTTTATCTACAGAAAAACAATTAATTAATTGCATGCAAATCTGCACTCAACAATACTGCACTAACGAATTAAAGTTATCAACCGAAAAAACAATTACTCCAGTAATTAAAAAAGAAGAACCAAAACCAGAAATAAAAATTCCAGAACCAGCACCGGTTCCAGAACCTAAAAAAGAAGTAGTAAAAGAAGAACCACCTAAAGAAGTTGAAGTAGTAGAAGAAAAAATAAAAGAAGAACCAAAACCAAAGGAAGTTCTAACTATTCAAGAATGTAACGAATTAGCAAAAAAAAATAAAAAAGAAAATTTTTGCAAAGAAGAAATAACATTTGCAACATTCGTTGACGATCTCAACAAAGCGACCTCAGAAAATAAAGACAACAGTGCATGCACAACAGCATGGAATGAATACTACAAAGAAGAAAAGAAAAATTGCAAAACAGGAATAATAAATTACTTACAAGAAAAGAAATTATTCATACCCTCAATATTGATTTTAGTTGCATTAATAATAATGCTTGCAGCATTTTTTTATTACAGACACAGAGAAAAATGGCACCCAATAGAATGGCCTAAAGAAGAACCAAAAGAAGAAAAAATACATTTAGAAATACCAGAAGAACTAAAAGAAGAATCTAAACCAAAAGAAAAAGAACCAGTAAAAAACAAAAGAAGACAAAAACCATTCACAAAACACCCAGAATTCTACTTAAGAGATGACAGTAAAGGAATCGAACCAGATTAGCCCCTAAAATAAGCAAAGCACAAATAGTTAAAATAATACCTTCTTTTTTCAATAAACTTTTTAAACCACTAACTACTTGCTGTTAACTATAAACTATCTGGGCCCGTAGCTCAGCCTGGTTAGAGCGCTGGTCTTATATGTCCACGTTCTAAACATTTAGGACTAGGTGAGTCAGAGGTCTGGGGTTCAAATCCCCGCGGGCCCACTATTTTAGTTTGTAGTGAGTCGTTGGTTGTTGGTAGTGAAAAAGAGGCTCAAGTTGTTGGGTTAGAAACTATTTCTAAAGATAGGTTAGTAAATTTGATTAGCAAGCTTTCTGAGATTAGGAAAAAGCGATTTAAGCGAAATAAAATCACGAAATATGGTAATTTAAGCAGAAGCTTTAGTAATAGTGAATTAAGACGATTCTTTAGTTGTTGTACGCATAAAAAAGCCAGACTAGCATTCTATTTGATGGCACATCTTGGATTGCGTGTTGGAGAAGTTGTAAACATCAAAATAACTGACCTAAACTTTACTGGAAGAAAGATAAGAATAGAAACAGAAAAAGCAAAAACAACAGACTTCTTATACTTACATGACAGGGTACGAAAAATCCTTCTAGACTGGGTTCAAAAATTCCAACAAAAAATAAGCGAACACGAAGGATACATACTTTTCAGCGAAAGTCTGTTTCACAAAAGAAACCACATAAGTCCCCATTGGTTACGTAAAGAATTCAGAGAAATATGCATACTAGCAAACCTTAACGAAACATACGGACAAGCAGAAGACCAACCAAACCAAATAAGAAGAAAAGACGGACAAGGAAGAACACTATACCGACTAACCACACACAGCCTAAGACACTACTACATAACCCACATTTACAAAAAATGCAAAAACCCAGTAATAACACAAAGACTAGCAAGACACCAAGACTTCAAAAGCACACAAGTCTACATTAACATAACACAAGAAGAAATAGACAAAACAATGCAAGAAGTCTTCGAAACAAATGAGGTGAGTGTAGAAGAAAAAAATGAAGTAGAAGAATTAGTTGAATTCTTCAAGATATGGAAAAGGATGAAGAATGAATAAAATTTATAACTGATTTTGATTTACTTGTAAATAACACCGACTTCAAACAATTTTTGTGCGTTGTTTGCGATTGCAGTAAAGTATTGTGCTATAATGTAGTCGAGGAGAGGGCTTGCGTTGGTGTTGGTTTCTACTCCTCCAATTAGTTAAAAAGCTATATGGAGGAAAATAAAATGACAAAAAAAGTCACGAAATTATTAAACCCCCTAACAGGGGAAATGATTTGCAAAGTTTGTGGAGCCAAACACTTCGCTAATCTGCAAACAGGCGGAAAATATCGACGAGGGTCATGGCAGTGCAGATTTAGTTGTAAGCTTGATTAAGTGAAGATTCAAGCTTAAAAAATTATCTTTTTATTTTTTTTATTTATTTTTTCTCCGTTTTTCGTTAGGACTAATTTTCTAGTTTTAGGCTCTCTCAGTATTTTAACTAGATTAAAATATTCTAAATGGTCACAATGTTGTTTTAGCGAAGTAGGATTAGTGCCGACTTTTCTTTCTAATTCAGAAAAAGTTATTCCTGGTTTATTATGAACTATTTTGAGGATTAATAGCTGTATCTCTAATGCACCTCTTTTTTCCATGCTACGAAATTGTAGAAACATTTATAAATAAGTATACTACAATATCGTAGTATGAATAAGCTAGATAATTTAACAAATGAAAAAAGCACTTGTTTGAGCTATGAGCGGTTCGAAGCAATTATAGATGAAAGATTAAAAATTTCAAGAAAACTTCACATAAGCAACCCCACTACAAAAATGTATTTAAAATTGTTAGATAGAAAATTAAATGAGCGACTTGAGGAATTCAAAAGAGTGGGTTTATATGAAACTTATTTTAGGAAATACTCTTTTTCTTGCAATAAGATTGGTTGATTACTAAAAAAGTTGAAATTTTTAAAAATTATTAATTTAATTGCCGCCAAATCTTTATTTTTCAAATATTTGTTAATTTTTTATTGTATTTTCGGCTTTTCAAACTCTTTTTCAAACATTTCTTGAGCCAATCTTTTTTTCTGTCTTTGTTGAATTAAATCTATTGCTTCATCAACTTCACCAGAAAGTATGGCTCTTTTTATTTTGAATTCGTCCAATTGGTCAAATATATCTTCGTTCATCTTCTCACCTCAAACATTAACTTTCATGTTTTTCAATATTTCTTTTGCTTTTTCAGCTAATTCTGGATTGCATTTTTTAGCCTCTGAGGAGACTGTAAGCACGTTGGTCTCTCCAATTTCAACCCACTCCAAGCAATCCTTTGCGGTTCTGTAAAACTTGCAGGTTTCTTCAACCATATCTTATCACCACCCATTAATTTCTTAACTTCTTCAGGATTTCCATACGTTTGCAGGAAATCCATACATTGTTTTGTTAGTTGTTGTACAAACAAATCAAATTTTTGAGTGTCATTACATTTTGAATGTTTAATATTGCCTCGACCAAGAAAATGTCGAAAGACAAGCTCTGGTGCTGTAAACTTGAAACTCGCAGGAAATCTCAAGCTGCAACAAAACGGGCATTTTAACATTAAACGTTTAGTTCCTTTTGGAATTCTCTTTTTATTCTGAATCTTTCGATATTCTCTATGATAGTTCTTGTTACTTTTAGTAACTCTTGAATATACAGTTATTGCTCTCCATTTACTTTTTGTCATTTTTGCAATACATTATGTATAATAAATTTTTAGGTTAATATATTTTTCCGTCTCAAAAAACGACCGAAAAATGATAACTAATATTTAACACAGTTCAAATAGAGTTTTTTCACAACCCTTTTTTGATAACATTAAACACCGATCCATAAGAAACTTCAAGCTCTTTAGCTACTTGATTCATGCTACCATATTTTTCATACAATTCTTTGATCTTGCGCTTGTGATAATTGGAAATCTTCGGTCTGCCTAGTTTTTTTCCTTCTTTTCTAGCACGTTTTAAGCCTAATTTGGTTCTCTCACTAATTTTCTCACGTTCAAGCTTAGCCAAAGTCGCCATAATACTCAATACTACATCTTTGAATTGTCCTACACTATCAAAGTACAGTTCACTATAACTTTTCCAAGCAACGTCTAACGATTCTAACTCGGATAATTTATTTATGGTGAAACGAGTTCCACTTCTACTAAACCTATCTAAAGCCCAGAATAAAACGATGTTGAACTTTTTCTGATGAGCTTCTCGAAACATTTCGTCAAAAGCAGGACGAGAATCTTCACTTCCACTAATAATGTCAACATACTCTTTGAAAACCACCCAATTTGATTTACTGCAAAACTCATGTAACTCTAATAATTGGTTCTCGGCTTCTTGTTTGGTAGTGCTAACCCTCACGTATAGTGCTGCGGTTTTCATTTGTCAACCTCTTTATAATTATTGAGAAATTCTGTAACTCTTGAATCTATTTTTATGTCATTCATCCATATTGGTGTTTTCAAGAACAATCCTTCTAAAGTTCTACACCTGCTTAATGCGACGTATAATTGTCCGCTTTCCCAAATTCCTGGAGAGGTATCAAGAACTAACTTATTGAATGTTTGCCCCTGACTCTTATGAATTGTCATCGCCCAAGCTAAACGTAAAGGTATTTGCTTGAACTTTCCTATTTTTTCTTTAATCAATTCTTTACTTTCACAATCATAGGCATACTTGTATTTCTCCCAAGTTGCAGAGGTAACTTGCACCACTTCTTCAGTGCCATCTAGTTTAACTTTCACCCAATCAGGACCGAGACTTATGACTCTGCCCATAGTGCCATTAACCCAAAATTCATGAGGGTGGTTTTTAACAAAGATAACCCTAGCTCCTTCTTTTAATTGTAACTCGAGTTCTGCAGGTAAATTATTTGTTGTTGGCTTAAACTCTCCTTCTAATTTTGCTTTGTAAGTGTAAATACTTCCACTTAACGCGTCTAATTTTTTACAGTTTATGATTTTAGCTAAGTAATTTGTTGGAACCAAATTAACATATTCATCTGAAGAAACTTCTTCAGTCACTCTTTCATTCAATTTGTTCAAATCTTCTTCACTTAATTTTCCTGTACGAATCTTATCCAAAATGTGAATGAACTCTTGATCTTTTTGCCTGTAAATTTTTGCAAGCTCTACAATTTTCAGATCGAGTTCTTTTATAACATTTAAACTAAAGAAGTAAGGTGTTCCGTAGCTATCTTCTATAAATGGTGAAGCTGCTCTGTCAACAACGGGAGGTAATTGATAAAGATCACCAAAGAATACAATTTGTGCACCCCCAAAAGGCTCATTTTTATTTCTACCATTCTGTCTCATAACTTTATCAGCCGCATCAAGAATATCAACTCGAACATTAGAAATTTCATCTATTATTAGCGTGTCTATCCACCTGTATACGTTTCCTCGGTTCTTTTTTATATCGTCTTTAGTTATCAAAGTTGGGGGAAATTTAAAGAAAGAATGTAATGTTTGCCCTTCAACATTTACGGCTGCTAACCCTGTAGGTGCTACTACAACGACATTTTTTTTAGTGTTTGCAGTGAAATATTTCAGTAGCGTCGATTTCCCTGTACCTGCTTTGCCGGTAATAAATAAATTTCTTTTTGTGTTCTCTATTAAGTTAAAAGCTTTCTTAAAATCATCATTAAAATCCAATTTTTCAGGAGTTTCATCAACTTGCATTTTTTCAACTTCTGAATTATTTGTTAAACTATAAATGTTTGGATCAACTTCCCAAATAATTTTTTCTTCAATCCAGTTATGAATAATATCTTTACCAAAATAATTTTCTAGTTCTGTTCTTGGCTTTCTGTCAAAAACTTCTATAATTAATTTTAGTGCTTCTAATCTTTCTTCATAAGTAGCTTCATTAATACTTTTTTCTGTGACAGCATTATGCGAGTGATGGCATATTTTAGTGATATCGCATATTTTGTCATCAGCTACTTCGTCAACTTTTTCACCGCAAACACTACACAACAAATATGCTCTGTTACGATCATAAACTTTTATCAAATCAATTTTTTTATCGCAATTTAAAGTTCTCGGATGTGATAATCTGCAAACTGGATCGCAACCACTCTCATGGTTGCATTTAAAGTTTTGTGGAAGGAATACTTCGTGGCTCATCACAACACCTTCCACTTACCTGATTTTGGAGAGTAAACTTCTCCAGAAGTTTTCAAAACATCAATTAATTCGTCAAAATTCAAGAACTCTTTTCTTAACTTTTCTTCGTCTGCTCCATCGTAGTAATCCAATAATAGTATTTTTTGTTTTAATTCTTCTTTCGTGTTGCTCTGTTGCTCGTTGTTGCTCGTATTGCTCGTTTCTTCAAGGGGCTTAATTTTTTTAACAACCTTATTATCAAAGAATAAACAAAGAACAGTTCCTTTATTCTCCACACTGCTTTTTTTCTTATTAACACGATGAATAAATCCTAAATTCTTTAAATGTTTATTCAACTCTTGCGAAGTAATGTCTTTTTGTCCCAGTTCCTTGCTGAACTCATTCAAAGATTCATATATTTCTCCATAAGTGCACCAAACAATTCCTTCTTTTCTAGAAGTAGTTTTAAGTCCCGCTTCATATCTAGCAAGTAATTCTTTCTTCACTCTTGCAAGAGTTGAGTAATTGTCAGTCTCGTTTTCTTCATCTTTAATTTCAAAACTTTCTTTCAAACTATCAAGTATTTCTAAACCAACTACTCTTGCAATCTTTATTCCAACAAAACCTAACTCTGTATTTCTGCCCTTGAAAGATTTTAAGAAGTTTAATTCATTCTGTGTGAAATTCTTTACTGCTACTTGGAACAATATGTCTCTTGATTTGTCAGTTGACCCTTCGAATATACTGGCAACAGGAGCAACACTGTCAACACTGTCAACAGTTTCACGAATTTCTAAAATGTTTTCCATGTAAAAAAAGAATAAATCTTCAAAAACGTCTTTCAAAACGTGTTTGTACATGTTTATTACTGAAAGTCTAGCATCATCACTTTCAGCAATATGAATTGGCAAGGTTCTTGATTTTAGCGCAGTTTCTACATCTCCATGATAAGTGAATGTTTTAAAGCCGTAAACATCAAATCGTTCAGGCATTAATGTTTTAGGATTGCATCTTACATAATAATTGTTTTTTCTATATCCTTGTCTTAACACTAAATATAATTCATTGTCATTATCTTCCCCACCCACATCTACTTCGTCAACAAGGATTGAAAGTTTTTGTGCTTGTATTATTCTTGGTATCGCAGCTTTGCTTATGTTTCCAGACTGGAATCCATGATAAGATAGTTTTTCTATTAATTCTAATAAGGCCGTTTTTCCACAACCAAAACCTCCAGTAACCCCCAAATAGAAAACATGTGGTAGTACATTTGCTAGCCATGATTGAATTACACCAAGAATTAATGTATCATAGTATTGTTCTGCAGGCAGATCAACAAAAACTTTTAACCTGGATTTTATTTCTTCGTAAATTTCTAAACCTTTTTTTGGCTTATATTTGTTGTCAAGCCAAGATTGTATTTTTTCTTGTCTTGGTATTTGAAAGAATAGGTTTGTTAACGGTGCGTCTCTGAGTTTGTATATTTCATCATTGAAATCAACAACCCATATTGTTTCTTCGTCTTTTTCTACTTGTTTTGCTTTTCCAATTCCTTTTCTTCCGTCTTTTGCTTTCCAAACGTATTCTTTGTTGCCTAGGGGTTCGTACACTAAATCATCCAGTGTATCTCCTGCAGGGGATATTACTGCAGTTATTTTTCCTTCAAATTGTTCTAATTCTTTCTTATTTTTCTTTGCCATTTTCTTATTTTTTAGAAAAAGAAAGCGGTAGCTAAGTTAGAATTCCTTGTCGAAAATTATTTAAACAAGAAACAATTACTTAGCTTTGTCGTGATTACTTTCTTTTTCTTTTTTCCTCCTAAAATTTTATTTCCAAAAGAGCCTACTGTCCTCGCCTAATTTTTTAGCTAGTTGGATTTTCATTTCTCGAGAAGGCTCTTTGTGACCATGAACGAATTGACTTATTAATGATCTGCCAACTCCTAAAATTTCGGCAAATTTTGCTTTTGTTTTGAAACGTGCTTTGATTATCTCTTCTAAAATGACGTTGTAACGTCTAGTAACGTTCAAATTTTCACTTTTTTCTGTTAATAATATTTCTTTATACATTTTATTAAAGCTCTTTATTTTTCTAAGATATTCTTTAGCCCTACCCGGATCATTCCGCTGAATGTGTAACCTTTTTCTTCAGTTAACTCTTTTGCTTGTTTGATTAAGTCCTCAGGTAAAGAGATTGTTACTTTTTTATTTGCCATAATCATACTTAAAAATAACTAAGTTTAAATACCATTTACAATACTGACCTAATTAGGTCGGTGAGATTTTAGAGGAAGTTTTATGAAGAAAAAAAATTTGACGAATTTAGACACAACTTTTTTAGATAAAATAAATAAAATTAGTAAAGTTAAAGACTCAAGAGATATTCCTGTAGCAGTCAATACAGAATTTTTTAAGCGTTATCCTGATCCTAAAAAACAAGGTGTTTTTAGAAATTTATCTCTCATTTTAAATATTTTGAGCAAAGCAGAATATCAGTTGGGAATTAATTGTACTTGTTTGGAAAAAGAATGTATCGATAAAAAAATAGTTGGAAAAACCCAGTTCAAAGAATATTGGAACTTTCTATCTGACAAGACCTATGTAGTTAAAAAAGATAAAAGAAGAGGAGTTGTCATATCCGAAACAGGACTTTCCATGAATATCTTATTAAATTACATTTTTCCTAAACACGACGAAAAGACTTTTGCAGTGTTACATCACGCTAATATAGATAGAGTTCAGAAATTTGATGATAAAAAAAGCTACAGCGAGCTAAAGATAAATCATGATGTTCTACCCAGTCCTATGGTTGAAGGTAGACAAGCGTCAACAATCACTGCAGATATGTGGGGGTCTAAAATGTTATCTAGAGAAGCTATAAATGAATTACAGGAGGAACAAGAGAGATATGAAAACAATTTGAAAAAAATAAAAGAAAAACACTTGATTGATGAACTAACTACTAGAACAAAGGTGTAAAAATGCCTCAAAATTTTAAGGATTTGCAAATTTGGAAGTTGTCTTTTGATTTTGCTAGTCAGGTTTACAAAGTTACTTTTAAATTTCCTAAAGATGAAATGTATGGTATGACTAGCCAATTAAGAAGAGCTGCATTGTCAATAAGCAACAATATCGCTGAAGGTTGTGGTCGTAGGACAAATGCAGATTTCTGCCAATTCTTGTATAACTCAATGGGTAGCGTCAAAGAATGCGAAAATTTGCTATTATTCGCTAAAGAACAAAACTATTTAACTGCTGAAGAGTTTGCAAATTTAATGAATAAAACTGACGAAATAGGTAAAAAATTAACAAATTTTATTAAAGCAGTACAGAATGGCGAGTAGTTATTGGTTTGTCGTTGGTAATCATCAACAAGCGATCAAAAGAGATTAGAATATGAACAATTGCGTTAAATGTTTGCGGAAGCTATTAAAGTTTGTTCTAAGTGCACTACCTCTTGTTCCGTTGGTCCTTTGGCTTCTTAACGTGAACTGGTTTATGACACTTAACAAAATATTAATGTTTTTTTTGATTATTTTAGGGAATATCTCGGTGTTCATTCTTTTCAGGAGTCTTTATATTATTTATTCAAAGATCAAAAACAAGTATTCCAAAATTTTTTTAGATATTTTAGAAGATCTTTTTATTGGTGCCGGAGCATCTATAATTGCGAGTGGTATTGTCTTATCAATTTCAGAGCCAGCCAAATTATTTATCTCATTATCCATTTTGTTTTATGGGTTCATTTTTATTGTTTTGCATACTTTTTATAGGTGCAAAATTTGGAGGTCAATAAGATGAAAACAGGTACGAAAAGTTCCGAACAATTAACGACCAACAACCCACTACCGACGAATAACAATGTTGAGGTCTGGGGTTCAAATCCCCGCGGGCCCACCACTTTTAGACAAAGCTTTATAAGAATCAAATACAAATATAATCCAATGTCTTGGAAGTATTGGCTTTTAGGAATTCCTCAAGATTTGTGCGAATTCCTCGAAAAAGCAAAAAAGAGGAAGCAAGAAAAAGTAAGAATATTTATTGAGGTTGAAGAGTTTAAAAATGACCTCCTCCCCGACCTAAAGGTCGAGGTATCCTTGCGAGGCCTTTATGCAGCTGCATGATGCTCTTCTTGATTCTGAATATATTTCTCAACAGTTGCAAACTCGTTGTATCCAACAGTAACTGCACAACCACCT
>JACRKG010000051.1 GCA_016215315.1 Candidatus Woesearchaeota archaeon
AAATCCGCTGTGCAAAAAAAATACAAAAACTACTCCTAGAAAAAGCTAACGCTTTTTAGCGACAGCACTAAAGTGCAGGGCATTCCACCCACCGTTAAAAACGGAAGCTAAAAGCTGGGGAGTCTGCCCCAAACTTACTACTAACCACAAACTACAAACTAGTAGCGGTCGGCAAGGATAAAGATTTAGGCCATAGAAAGAAAATGCAAGGTCAAAGACAGCACATACTTACTGACCTTTTCCGAAGGAAAATCTAGAAAAAGTTTAAAAAGTCGATCAAATTCTTAGAGAATTTGATGATTAAAGAAAAAACATTCATTGAAGTTGAATACACTGGAAGGCTTAAAGAAACTAATCAAGTTTTTGATACTACTAATGAAGAACTTGCTAAAAAAGAAAAAGTTCACAATCCTAATGCAAAATACGGCGCAGTAATAATTTGTGTTGGACAAGGACAATTACTTAAAGGGATTGAGAATGGAATTTTAGGAAAAGAACCTGGCAAGTACAGTTTTGATTTAAAACCGGAAGATGCTTTTGGAAAAAAAAGAACAGACCTGATCAGATTAATACCAACCACTAAATTGTTAAAAGAAAAGATACAACCAATGGTAGGATTACAATTAGATATTGATGGAAGTGTTGGATTGGTAAAAAGTGTTAGTGGGGGAAGAACAATAATTGATTTTAATCATCCATTATCAGGCAAAGAAGTTCATTATGATTTAGAAATAAAAAGAATAGTGACTGATGCAAAAGAACAAATAAAAGGCATGCTAGATCGGTTAGGTATGGAAAATGAAGTTGAATTAAAAGAACAAAAAGCAAGCATAAAATTAAAAGCAAAATTACCAAAAGAAGCACAAGAAGAACTCAAAAATTACTTAAAACATGCAGTAGATATTAAAGAAGTTGATTTCGTTACTAGCGAACATAAAAGCTTAAATAGTTCGGAAGAACAAAAATAAAAAGGTGTCTTGGATGGAGTTTAAACCAGTTAGTAATGTAGAAACAAGTTCTGACAATGAATTGCAAGAGTTACTTGCAACACACCAAGCAACAATAAAAGTTGTTGGTTGCGGTGGTGGAGGAAATAATACTATTGATCGAATTTCTGAAGTAGGAATTAAAGGAGCAGAAACAATTGCAATAAATACTGACGCTCAAGATTTATTATACACAACTGCAGACAAAAAAATATTGATAGGAAAAGAAGTAACTAGAGGTTTAGGAGCTGGAAGCAATCCAAAAGTAGGTGAAGATGCAGCTAGAGAAAACGAAAAAGACATTAAAAATGTAATTCACGGCGCAGACATGGTCTTTATTACTTGCGGTTTAGGTGGAGGAACAGGCACGGGAAGTGCTCCAGTAGTTGCAGAAGTAGCAAAAAAAGCAGGAGCATTAACAATTGGAATTGTAACAATGCCTTTCACAATGGAAGGAAACAAAAGATACCAAAACGCAGTATACGGCTTAGAAAGATTAGAACACTACTTAGATACCTTAATCATTATTCCTAACGATAAACTAGTTGAAATCGCTCCTGAACTACCATTACAAACAGCATTCAAAATTGCTGACGAAATACTAACTAATGCAGTTAAAGGAATTGCCGAATTAGTAACAAAAGTAGGACTAGTAAATTTGGACTTTGCAGATATAAGAGCAGTAATGCAAGATGGAGGAGTAGCACTAATAGGAGTAGGAGAAAGTGACAGCGAAAACAGAGCAGAAGAAGCAGTAAGCAAAGCGGTACAGAACCCATTGCTAGACGTAGATATTGGTGGAGCAACAGGTGCGTTAATTAATATTTCTGGAAGCAAAGAACTAACATTAAGCGAAGCAAAAAAAGTAGTAGAAACAATCACAGAAAAACTAAGCGAAGATGCAAGAATAATTTGGGGAGCACAAATTTATGAAGACTTAGGAAGAACACTAAGAGTAATGCTAATAGTTACAGGAGTAAAAAGCCCACAAATATTCGGCCCATCAAAAAGACTATCAGACACACAAAAAGCAGAAATTGAAAACGAATTAGGAATAGAGTTCGTGTAAATTTTTCAGCTTTGCTGAAAAATTTAAGAAAAATATAAAAACTGACGCCAATTCTGAGCTTTTATGGAAGAAATTACGCCTCAATTTACCCCACAACCACCAGGAACTGTTGGTTTTGTAAGACAATTCTGGATGGACTGCAAAAGAGTCTTGAAAAGCACAAGAAAACCAACTAGAGAAGAACTAAAAAACACAGTAAAAATTTCAGGAATAGGACTAATACTTATCGGAACAGTAGGTTTCTTAATACATTTAGTAAAAGAAATCATAAAAAGAGGCGGGTTGTAAAAATATTTTTTTTCTATAAAATCTTTTTTAATTGAGTTATTTCAGACTGGGTTAGGATATAATAGTCATCAAAAACATCTACTGCAAATTCATCTTTTTCCAGAGGTGCAATGATTTCTAGTGTTTTTGCTTTTTTATTTGGCAAATTTCTATATTTCTCAAAAGAATCTCTTAAAATATTTATAACATTGCTAAAATTAGGCTCTTTTTTAATATGTGCTTTTAATTGTTTAACTAAAAAAACAGGCACATTCTTTTTAATAACGGTCTCAGTGTAAAATTTTTGGTGTCTTTCAGAGAAAGGTTTTTTTGCAATAACAAACATTCCATAAACTATACCTCCAACTAAAAGAAAAAAATCTATTACTTCAAACAAATAAAAACCAAACGAACCCCATTCTTGTGATTTCGAAAGAGCTCTTTTAACAGTAACACCTAAAGACGCTCTGATTTTTACATAATCAACAACACTAAGTTCAACATTTTCAACTCCCCCATAATAAACTTTAAGAGCATCTTTAACTGCATAGTATGTAAATACATGCGGAGTAAGATATAAGATTAGCCCAAAAATAAGTGCAAAAAATAGCATTATTTTTTTATTTCTTATTTTTCTTTTTAAAAATACATAATAAATTAAAGCCAATGATAAACCAACTTCAATCAGTGGAAAAATAACTGATAAATTGAAATTAATAAATCTGATAAAATGACCTCCTCCCCGACCTAAAGGTCGAGGTATCCTTGCGAGGCCTTTATGCAGCTGCATGATGCTCTTCTTGATTCTGAATATATTTCTCAACAGTTGCAAACTCGTTGTATCCAACAGTAACTGCACAACCACCTG